>JAFPWN010000059.1 GCA_017412765.1 Oscillospiraceae bacterium
GCGACTTTATTACTTTTAAGGGATTGCAGTCAGAATTTGAAGTATTTAAAAAGTGTGCGATCCCGGATCCAACTTATGCCGGACCATTTCCTCCATTAATTATTCCAGAATAAAAAGTCCAACAAAACATCCGCACCCTCAACTGTTTAATTTGCGCGGTGACATACGCAAGCTTATTATGGACGATACAGATGCATAGATATTTGCATAATAGTGGGATTGTTACAGCTTTTCTGCGATTTTCTCAAGAAATTCCGTTGTATTCAGCACCTTTGCCTCAACACTTTCGGCAATGAGCGCGAGATCCTTCGTCATGAAGCCGGACTCGATGGTTTCGATCGTCGCGGTCTCGAGCTTATCCGCAAAGGATGCAAGCGGCGCGTTTGAATCGAGCTCGGCGCGCTTTCTGAGCGCTCCGCTCCATGCGAAAATCGTGGCTACGGGGTTAGTGCTCGTCTTTTCGCCAGCCTGATAGCGATACCAGTGGCGCGTCACGGTGCCGTGCGCCGCCTCGTACTCAAAGTTGCCGTCCGGCGAAACGAGAACGCTCGTCATCATCGCAAGCGAGCCGTAAGCCGTCGACACCATGTCGCTCATAACGTCGCCGTCATAGTTTTTGAGCGCCCAGACAAAGCCGCCCTCAGAGCGGATAACGCGGGCTACGGCGTCGTCGATAAGCGTATAGAAGTAGGTGATACCGGCTTTTTCAAACTCTGACCTGTACTCCTCGTCATAGACCCGCTGGAAAATATCGCGGAATTCGCCGTCATACTGCTTGGAGATCGTATCCTTGCAGGAAAACCACAGATCCTGCCCAAGCGAAAGCGCGTAAGCAAAGCTCGCGCGGGCAAAGGATACTATGGAGTCGTCGCGGTTATGCATTCCCTGCAAAATTCCGGGACCGGCAAAATCGTATATAAGCTCGCGCTTCTCTGCGCCGTCCTCGCCGGTGAATACAAGCTCCGCCCTTCCGGCGCAGGGTATGCGAAGCTCCGTCGCCTTGTAAATATCCCCGTAGGCATGGCGCGCTATGGTGATCGGCTTTTTCCACGTCTTTACAACGGGGCTTGCGACCTTGGTAAGGATCGGCGTACGGAACACAGTTCCGTCAAGCGCGGCGCGAAGCGTGGCGTTTGGGCTCTTCCACAGTCCGTGCAGGCCGTACTCCTCGACTCTCTGCTTGTTCGGCGTTATCGTGGCGCACTTAACGCCGACGTGAAGCCTCTTTATCGCCTCCGCCGCCTCGAGCGTAACGCTGTCGCCCGTCTCGTCTCTGTGCCGGAGTCCGAGGTCGTAATACTCGGTATTCAGCTCTATATATGGCTCAAGAAGGAGCCTTTTTATATCGGCCCATATAACTCTCGTCATCTCGTCGCCGTCCATCTCGACGATCGGGACGGGCATTTTGATTTTTTCCATATTAACCCTCTTTTTTCGATTTATACCAGTTCATAAGGCACCCGGCGAGAAGTATTTCGCGCTCCTGCCCGGTCAGCGGCGGCAGTCTGAAGGTTATGCTCTCCTTCTTCCCGCCGGAGATAAGCACCCCCGGCACCTCCGATCTTCCGCTCTCTACGATCTCTCTCACGCCCGGAAGATAGACGTAGCTGCCGACCTCTCCGGGGAAATCGCCGTCGCAGCAGAGCGGCAGCATACCCCAGTTTATCACGTTCGAGCGATAGCGCTTCGTCGCAAAATCGCGCACTATGTTCGCGCCGCCGCCGAGCACGCGCTGACAGCTCGCCGCCTGCTCCCTCGCGCTTCCGTCGCCGGGGAGTATGGCATAGATTGCCGAGGCGAGCGGCGCTTCGCCGTCGATACCGGCTTTTTTCAGTATTTCCTGCGGGTCGATCGTCTTTGTCTCCTTCGTCCGCCCGACGTACCCCGGATCCCTTCTCGAGAGCGTAAACTCAGCGAGGCGAAGCGGATTTGAGCGGTAGGAGGAAGTCTCTCCCGAGGGTATCAGCTCGTCAGTCGTTGTCACGGGGTCGCGTATAACGCTGTCAAGGCGCAGAAGCAGATTTTCGGGAAGCGGCGGAAGCGACGGCCACGGTACGATATTCGGCCCGAAGATGAGCTTTTCCTCGCTGTTTGCCCTGCCCCAGCCGTCATAAACGCGCTTGGAATAGATAGTCCCGTCAAAGACGTAGCCAACCCCGCGCGGCTCCTCGTAATCAACGTCAGCCGCCGAGGTCAGCACGCCGCCGTTTGCCGCGGTAGCGGCGATGCTCCTCGCGTCCATGAGGAAAACGGAGCTTATCTGACCCTCGCCCGGCTTGCTGCCCTCGCGGTTCGGGAAGTTGCGGGTGGTATGGCGAATGCTGACGGCGTCGTTCGAGGGCGTGTCTCCCACGCCGAAACACGGGCCGCAGAACGCCGGCTTTACTACCGCGCCGCTCATCATCAGCTCCTCTGCGATTCCGCTGCGCATAAGCGCGAGATTCTGCGGCGCGCTCGAGGGGTAGACCGAGAGGCTGAACCCGCCGTTTCCGGTGCTGCGGTTTTTAAGTATTGAAGCCGCCGCCGCGAGATTATCGTACATTCCACCGGCGCAGCCGGCGATTATGCCCTGATTGACGCTCAGCTTGCCGCCCTGAAGCTTATCCGTGAGCCTCAGGCGCGGGTTTTTCCTCTCGCACTCGCGGAGAATATCGCCGGGATTTGCGATCAGCTCGCGCAGAGTATAGGCGTTCGAGGGGTGGAACGGCAGCGCCGCCATCGGCTCGAGCGAAGAGAGATCTATTTCGATCATCGCGTCGTACACCGCGCCCTCCTCCGGAGCCATCGCGCGGTAAGCCTCGGGTCTGCCGTGGAGCGTGAGGTATTCCCTCACTCTTTCGTCCGTAGTCCAGATCGACGAAAGGCAGGCGGTCTCCGTAGTCATAACGTCGATGCCTATGCGGTAATCCATCGGAAGCGCCGGGACGCCGGGTCCGGCAAATTCGAGGATCTTGTTCTTTACAAAGCCGCGCTCGTAGACCGCGCCGCAGAGCGCTATCGCCACGTCGTGCGGGCCGACGCCGTGAGCCGGCGTGCCGGTGAGCCAGACGAGCACTACCTCCGGCTCGGCAATATCATAGGTATTCTCCAGAAGCTGGCGCACGATCTCCGGCCCGCCCTCGCCGACGCCGAGAGTTCCGAGCGCGCCGTAGCGGGTATGGGAGTCGGATCCGAGTATCATCCTGCCGCATCCGGCAAGGCGCTCCCTCGCGTACTGGTGGATCACGGCGAGATTCGCGGGAACGTATATCCCGCCGAATTTTTTTGCCGCGGATAAGCCGAAAACGTGGTCGTCCTCGTTTATGGTCCCGCCGACCGCGCAGAGTGAGTTGTGGCAGTTTGTCAGCACGTACGGCACCGGGAATTTTTCAAGCCCGGACGCCATGGCAGTCTGTATAATTCCGACATACGTTATATCGTGGCTTATCAGGCTGTCAAATTTCAATTTTAAGCCTTCCCCGCCCCTGTGGTGCGCGCGAAGGACAGAATATGCCATCGTTTTTTCGCGCCCCAGCGGGCTCTTCTCGCACTGCGCCGGAGCTCCGCCCATAAGCATGACCGGATGAGAGGTTAATTTAATCATTTATCCGCACCTCGTTCCCATTTTTATAGCGCTGAACAGTATATCATTTTCGCATTAATTTAGCAATAGTTTTGCAACATATTTTCAATTTTAATGCAAGATGCACTTGTTATCCAGCTAAAACACTTTAGCGTTTTGTTGTAAATGCACTTTTTCCGATAAGCTATTGCATTTTCTTTACTATGGCGTTATAATTCACTAAACAAAACCCGGAGGTTTATCCCATGAGCAGTTTATCCGAGAAGCTCGTCCACGAATACGTCGCTTCTTTCTCGCAGGATCTTGCCGAAAAATATGCGATCGATTACTCGAAGTACAGCACGGTCAACATCAAGCGCGGTCTGCGCAACGCCGACTCCACCGGAGTTATCGCGGGCGTAACCAAGGTCGGCTCCGTAATGGGCTATATGGTGATGGACGGCGCGCCGATCGCCATGCCCGGAAAGCTCTATTACCGCGGCTACGACGTTGAGGAGATAGTAGACAGCCATGCAAAGAGCGGCAAATTCGGCTATGAGGAGGTCGCGTACCTTCTGCTTATGGGCGAGCTGCCGACCCCGGAGGAGCTGGAGAAATTCGACGCCATTCTGTCGCAGGCGCGTTATCTGCCGGACGGCTTTACAGAGGATATGATCATCAAGGCGCCGAGCCGCAACATTATGAACAAGCTCGCGCGCAGCGTTCTCGCGCTTTATTCCTATGACGACAATCCCGACGATACGTCGATCGAGAACATACTTCGCCAGTGCATTGAGCTTATCGGCCGTTTCCCGGTCATAGTGGCGAACGCATACGCCGTTAAGCGCCACTATTACGACGGAAAGAGCCTTTATATCCACGTTCCGCGCGAAAATCTCTCCGTTTCGGAAAACTTTCTCCGCATAGTCCGCCAGGATAAGAGCTATACCGAAGAGGAGGCGCGGCTTCTCGACCTTATGCTCATTCTCCACGCCGAGCACGGCGCGGGCAACAACTCGGCATTCTCCTGCCGTGTGCTGTCCTCAACCGGAACCGATACCTATTCCGCGATCGCGGCGGCGGTCGGCTCTCTGAAGGGTCCGCTGCACGGCGGCGCGGCAAAGGCGGCAAAGGATATGTTCCTCGATATAAAGGCGAACGTCTCCGACCCCACCGACGAGGGCGCGCTCAAGGACTATCTCGTCAAGATGCTCGACGGCGAGGCGGGCGACAGAAGCGGCAAGATCTACGGACTCGGTCACGCGGTTTACACGATTTCCGACCCGAGAGCCGTGCTTCTCAAAAAATACGCGCGCACAATGGCAGAGGAAAAGGGGCGCGGCGAGGATTTCCGCATTCTGGAGTCCATTGAGCGGCTCGGCATACCGCTTATTATGGAACGGAAGCACCTTACGATCCCGATCTGCGCTAACGTCGATATGTATTCGGGGTTTGTTTACAGTATGCTCGGCATACCGGACGATCTTCTGACCCCGCTGTTCGCCACGGCGCGGATCTCCGGCTGGTGCGCTCACCGAATTGAGGAAATACTGACCGGCGGCAGGATCATCCGTCCTGCATACAAGGCCGGCGCCGCGAGCCGTCCTTATACGGAGATCGAGCAAAGATAAATCCCGATCTGCGCAAAATTTTGCGCTCCCCGGCGGAGAGCCGAAGAGCGTGTGCGCGGGAGAGTATTGGTTTGCGATATAGCTTTCACGCTGCCGCAAACGCTCTCGGTCTGAATCGGCGTTTTGCTTCTGACATCACCTGTGACGCGTCTGAGAAAAACGCGGGCGTCAGCCGGTAAATAGAATAATGACCTGAAACTGCAAGGCGGTCATATCCGAAAACCTCGGGTATGACCGCTTTTTTCTTTTCAGCTAAGGGCGGGAATTTGTCCCCGCCCCTTGCTCTTACATTTTCCCCGCGCGTTTAACCATTATCGCCGCCTCCGCGCGGGTAGCGAAGGCGTTCGGGCGCGAGCCGTCGGTGATGCCGAGGCTCTTCGCCTCCTCAAGCTCGTCCGTCGCCCAATCCGGCGCGGGCTTTTCCGAGAGATAGGCGCTGAGCCTCTTATATATCTCTTCGCCGGTGAGGTAGTCAGTCTCATCAAAGGGACGGATAAATGCGCTCACCTTGCTGAGCGGCCTCGTCGCGCGCATGACCTCGCCGCCGTTGGAGGCGTCAGAGGCCGAGGTGTTGCCCTCTATGCAGGTCACCGTGTCGCTTGTCGCGCTCTCTACTATGCCGGTGTGACCGAAGGAGAATATCGCAATATCCCCCTTGCGCGCGCCGTAGGAAACGCAGCTCGGCGCGTGCTTTTTGTACCAGCCCAGCAGCGCCGAACAGCTCGGAGTTTTGTAGGGCAGCGGAAATCCCGCCTTATCGAAGCACCACTGAACGAATGCCATGCACCACGGATAAGCGTCGCCGCTGACCTCTCGCCCGTAGTACCACGTGTTGTATTTCACGTTATTCGAGTTTTTCGGGCTCTCTGTAACGCCGATCTCGCCTATCGCAATTTCAAGCGGGGTCATCGTTTTTCCCCTCCTCCGGTATAGCCTCCTCAGCCTGCTTCTCGGTCGTATTCTTCAAATGCCTGAGGAGTCTGCCGAGAAACGGCACCTCGGGTCCGCCGATTTCGGCGACGTTCTCCAAAATACTGATAGACTCGTTGAATATGAGCCATATCGTGACGAGCAGTCCGAAGCAGTAAACGCCGGTCAGATCAAATCCTACCTGCCCCGCCGCGTACTGTATAACGAGGTCTATAACTATCGCAACTACGACCACGAGTGCGTAGCA
>JAFPWN010000011.1 GCA_017412765.1 Oscillospiraceae bacterium
CCCCGCCTCCTTTATCCAACGCTTTTCCTTTTTGTCTACAGTCTGATCCGGGCATCGCAGGATGCCCGGATAGCTATTATATATTTATTTCGCTTCCTTGCCCTTTCTGAGTTTGAGAACGAGCATCACGATGCTGCCTGCGGCGAGAACGCCGAATACGACGTCGGCGATGACTATCGCGGTCTTCCACCACGGGGTGACCTCGACGACCTGCATATTCGCGGATACGCCGTTCATGGCGTTGGAGTTTACAACCGCGAAAAGGATGTGCTTCGTCGCTTCCTTCATCGCGGCGACAACAGTGGGATCGTCCTTGTACTCAAGCAGCTTCTGAGTCCACTTCTGACCGTCGTTGCAGTCCCAGCCGTCGCCGCCCGCCATAAGGCCGTTCAGAACGTCCATATAGCTGTTGGAGTTTGAGAAGTCGGTGAGAGCGAAGCCCTGCATGCCCCACTCGCCGCGAAGAATACCGTTTATAAGGCCGGGATCTCCGCCTGCCCAGGTGCAGCCCATGCGGTTGAAGGAGGTCATTACGCAGTAAGCGTTGCCCTCGGCAACGGGGTACTCAAACGCCTGAAGATAGATCTCGCGAGCCGCCTGCTCGTTTGTCCATACAGCGATACCGTCACGGGCGGTCTCCTGATCGTTGAGGGCGAAGTGCTTCATATAGACGTAAACACCTTTGGACTGGATGCCTTTCGTCTCGGCGGCACAGATCTTGCCGGAGATGAACGGATCCTCAGAGTAATACTCGAAGTTTCTGCCGGAGTAGGGGGTCCTGTGGATGTTGACGCCGGGGCCGTAGATTCCGGAGTATGCCTTGCCGTTTGCGAGCAGGCAGTCGTTGCCGATACTTCGGCCCATATTCTCGGCTATCTCGGGGTCAAAGGAGGCGGCAAGAAGGTCCTCGGAGGTGTAGCTTGTGGAGGAGCCGCCGCCGGTGAGGGTCGCGGTAATGCCCTGCGGACCGTTTTCGTCCTTGGTGCCGGGCTTGGAAATGGAGCTCATAGGCGCGGTGGAGTGATAGGTCTGACCGATGAGCTTCGCCATCTCGTTGAAGGTGCACTGGCTGACGAGGTCGTCCCATGTGTAGGTCTCGCCGCCGAACTCAATGGAGCCGTCCATCGGAACGCCGATGAACTGGGCGAGGTTCAGCTTGCCCTCCTTGCCGATTGTGGGCATGGTGCCGGAGGCGTTCTTCTGATAGAGCGCGTTCATCTCCGCGACCATATCGTCGGAGGCGCTCATCTGATACGCCGCCTTGTAGTCGGACTTGGTGATGGTCGCCTTGGGCATCGTGCCCTCCCAGTCGGAGCGGGTGAGGTAGACGATGCTGTCAGTCACGCCTTCACGGCGGTTGGGGTCAGCGTGGTCAAGGCGGTTTACGATGTCCATACCGGTCTTGCTCTTGGAGAATATCTCATTATCCTGCGCGGAGACGGTATATTTCGCAGTGAGAGCGGCGGAGCCGTCAACCTCTGCGCCCTTGGCGGCGAGAATGTTGTTGAGCGCCTCGTGAGCGCCGTTGCCCGCGGCAAAGTAGTAATCTCCGGCGTCGAGGATGTAGCTGCCGACGCCGTTTGCGTCATAGGTGCGAAGCTCGGTCTTGTCAACTGTGACGGTGAAGGTCACAGTCTCGCCCGCCTTGACGGGCTGCTTTTGGAAGCCGACAAGCTCAACAGCCGCCTTTTCGATGCCGTTAGCTCTGTCATACTCGGTGTAGGGGCTCTGCATATAGATTTCGACGACCTCGCGTCCGTCAACTGCGGAGGTGTTCGTGACGTCAACGGTGAAGGTGAAGTCCTTCTCGCCCTCAGTCATAGCGAAGTTTGCATACTCGAAGGTGCTGTAAGATAGTCCGTAGCCGAAGGGGAAGGCGACGGTGGAGGCGTAGTCGAAGTCGCCTGCGTTGCCCTGACCGAGAACTGCGTCCTCGTAGCGGGTCTCGTAGTAGCGGTAGCCGACGTAGATGCCCTCCTGATACGCTACGTAATACTCGTTGTTCGTCGCCTTGAAGGCAAGTCCCTGACTGGCGGCGTTAGTGTAGCTTGTCGCGTGGGCATTCTGGATGGCGGGAGAGGTGAGGTTATCGTAGCAGTAGGTGTCAACGAGCTTGCCGGAGGGGTTAGCTGAGCCGTTCAGAAGCTCGCCGACTGCGCTTATGCCCTGACCGACCTCGCCGATCCACATAACGGCGTCAATGCCGTAATCGGCGCCGCAGATTTCGGGCTCGATGAAGTCCATCTCGATCGCGTTTGCGGAGTTGAGGAGCACAACGATCTTTTTGAGGTCGCCGGAGGCTTTGAGCTCAGCGAGCTTGCCGAGCATATCCTTTTCCTCACGGGAGAGAGCGAGAATGTTGCCGTCAGCGTCGCCTGCGCCGTACCACGGGAGGTCCGCGCCCTCGCCGCAGACGCGGCTGAGAACGACAACGGCGGCGTCGCTGTACTCCTTGACGCTATTCCACTCAGAAGCGGAGTAGGCGGAGAGAGGAGCCTCGTTTATGGTGAATTCGCTGTTATTGAAAATGTAGTTGTTGAGTGAGCCGGAGGCGAGGGTTCTGCCGTAATCCTTGCCGGCGCCCTCGGTGTAGAACGCCCACATCGTCGGGTTCACGGAGAAGCCGTCCTTCTCAAGAGCCTGCCTGAGATCGTCGATTCCGTCGGTCTTCATGCCGCCGGAGCCGGTGCCGCCATATACGAACTTGGCGGAGTTTACGCTCATGAGCGTTATTTTGGAGCCGGATGCGAGCGGGAGGGCGTTTTCACGGTTCAGAAGCAGAACGGAGCCGTTTGCAACGATGCTCTCAACTACCTTCTGCCCCTCCTCAACCTGCTGCGCGGCGGTGAAATCTGCGGTGAAGTAATCCTTGCCCGCGTCGCCGATGACCTTACTCGACTCTGTGCCGAGCACCATGTTGATTATAGCCTCGTAGCTGTTGGCGATAGGACCGGCTATCAGCATAGCGACGAAGAGAACGGTGAATACGATGGAAAGAGCCGTCCACAGACCCTTACCCTTGACCTTTGTTTTCAAGTTATTACCTCCTAAAGATTGTGTTAAAAGAGGCTGCTGCGTCTTGCAGCAGCCTCTTTTGGGTTGTTACTCGGTTATAAAATTAGTCAGCGAGAAGAGCAAGCTCAGGAACGGTGAGAAGTCTGTAACCGAGGGAGCTGTCCTCAACGTCAAGGGAGGGATCCTCAACGGTAACGACGACCTGCTGAGCATACTTTGCAAGGAAGTCCTTTGCGGTCATGGCGTTTGCCTCGGGATCGAGAAGCTCGGTCATATCGGCAGTCCAGTTGTTGGTGTCGATGACGCAGTGGCCGGCGATGGTGGAGCGGCCGTAGCCCTTCTCGTGCTGCTCGAAGTAGATGGAGGTCGCGGGCTCAAGAGTTACGTCCTTGTGGGTCTCCCAGCCGTCGGAAGAGGCAGCCTCGGTGTATTTGCCGGTGAAGATGACGGTGCGGATGCCCTTGATGCCGGGGTCGGTGGTGCCGAAGCGATGCTCGGTGAAGAGAAGCTCGTAGGTGTTGTCGGAGTTGAGCTTGAGGGTGTAGGTGTCGGAGTTGTACCAGCCGATGCCGTCGATGTAATAGGCGGTGCCGGTGGTGTATGCCTTTGCGAGCTTGGCGGAGCCGCCGCAGGATGCGAGAACAACGCAGAGCATCGCAACTGAAAGGGTAAGCGCGAGAACTTTCATGAGCTTTTTCATTTTTGTTTTTCCTCCTGTTGGATTTTTTTTATTTATAGCGTAAGTTTAACAAGGGTTTAAGCTTTTGTTAACAGGAACATCAAATCCTGCCGTTTCCACATCAAAAACTGTCAGCCGACAGTTTTTGCAAGGAACTCGAGAAGAAGCTGGTTGGACTGCTTGAGGGGCTTGCCCTGGAAGCCGTGTCCGGCACCGTGGAGAATGTGGAGCTCGGAGTTCTCGTAGATCTCGTCGGCTTTCTCGGAGTAGGACTGGGCAACGATGTCATCCTTGTCGCCGTGCTCGATATGTACGGGACCCTTGTAAGCGCCGATAACATCGTAAATATCGAAGCTCATAGCGTCAACGTTGTAGATTTTGCCGATGGTCTGGTTCATAACATTCTCCGTTTCGGGAATGTCGTCAACAGAGCTGTGGCGGCTCCAGCAATCGTCCTGAAGGGCGAAGGCGGGGAAGAGAAGAATAAGCGCCTTGACCTCGTCGCCTCTGTCGGCGGCAACGTAGGAGCTGACAAAGCCTCCCTGGCTGCAGCCCATAAGAACGAAGTTGTCCTTATCGACCTGCGGAAGAGCGAGCACACCGTCCATAACGGCGCTGAGGTCGGTCGCCTCGGTAAGAACGCTCATCTCGGTCATCTCGCCGCCGGATTTGGAGGCTCTGTTGCCGCCGTAGAAGTCGAATACTACCGCAACGTAGCCGTTCTTGGCGAACATTTCCGCTCTTGCGACGTTATCCTCATAGGAGCCGGCAAAGCCGTGGCTTATAACGATTGCAGGATATGTGGTCTTGTCCGCCTTCGGAGTGTAGACAACTGCGTAAATCTGCTTGTCGCCGTTCGGAAAGTAGACCTCCTCAGAGGTGAACTCATAATTCTTTTCCTCAACGGCGGGAGTTTCAGCCGGCTTCTCCGCCGGCTTTTCGGTCGTTCCGCAGCCCGCGAGAGCGGCGGCTGCCATTACGAGCGCGAGTATGAGTGCGATGGTCTTTTTCATTGTGGTATCCTCCTTTTTTTATTGTGGAGGCATTATAAAAAGAATTGCGGCCTCCGTAAACGGAAACCGCAAATTCTATGTTTTTTACATCAAAAGCTGTAACTACGGTTCAAGCAGAACGGCGTCGAGGGAAAATATGCCGCCCTCCGCCTTTACCGCCAGTGTACCGTCGTACTTTTCGCAGATGCGCTCCATGCTCTTCATTCCGAAGCCGTGGTAGCGCTCATCGCGCTGGGTCTTCGGCAGCTCGTTTTCCATAACGACGTCACCGCCGTAAGGGTTTTCGACATGCATCGTCACGACTCCGCCCTCCGCGCGAAGGGTCATCGTTATGAACCGCTCGCCCTCCGGAAGCTTTGAAACGGCGTCGATGGCGTTGTTGAGCGCATTGCCGACAAGGGAGTAGAGGTCAAGCTCCTCGATGAAATCGAGCCCTTTTCCGTCAACGAAGGAGGTGAAGTCGATTTTCCTCGCCGCTGCTATGGCGCGCTTTTCGCTGAGAACTATGTCTAAAACGTGGTTGCCGGTCTCGATGTGTGTATCGTATTCACCGACGCGCGCCTTCAGCGTGTCTATCTGCTCACGGCTTATTTCGCCGTGAAAGCCCTCGAGAAGGCTTTTAAGATCGTGGTATTTCTCGTTCACAAGCTCCACAGACTGCTTTGAGTGGCGGTACTGCTCGTGCTGCTCGTGGACAAGTTCGCGCATGGAGTCGACGTCCTTGCGCAGCCTCCGGCGCTCCATTGCGCCGAACTGTATTATCAGTACAAGCACCGAGGTGAGCATAGAAAAAACAGCCTGCGCCACACCGGATACAATGGTTATTTCCTGCACGTCCTGATTAAGTCTGCCCGTCATAACACTCATAAAGAGCACAAGAATCGAGAAAAGAGCTTTCTGCTTATCGTCAACGTCCCCGGCACTGAGTATGAATCGCCGGAAAATGAGATAGAGGATATAATATGTGCCGATGTAAATTATAATATCGACAGCAATCATCCATATGCCCTGCACATTCTCGCTGAGAAGCGGAATGAACATGCAGAGACTCTTTATTCCGCCGGCTATGGTCTGAGCGCAGTAGCCCGCGCTCGTCAGCATAAGAGCTGACCATACAGTGATTTTATAGCAGAACCATACCGACAGAAAAACAGCCACAAACTGCACAAGCTGGGTAAAGGCACGCAGGAATGAGTCGAGAATGCTTGTATAGACGGGAGAATAGAAGTATTTTGCCGCCAGATAGCAGACCGCGAAGCTGACTGCGACGGATATGGCAAGCCGGAGAGGGAATTTATCCCTTTTCGGCTGATTGAAGGAGAAAATATTGACGCCGATGAGCGTTTGAAGATATGCGAGCGGTCTTCGGATGAGCATATACCACAATGGCATATAGTTGAATGGCGTCATAGGCTGCCTCCCTTATACTGAGCAAAGGCGGCAAGAAAATCCTTGCGCTTCGGACGGGATACCGGGATGACCTCGCCGTTTACTGCGATCTCCTCCTTGCGAACAGCCTGAACGTACTTTAGATTTACAAGAAAGCTCGTGTGGCAGCGCACAAAGTGCAATCCGGAGAGCAGCTCCTCGTATTTTAACAGCGTTCCCCACTGGCGGATAACGCCGTCGCCGGTGTGGAAAAAGAGGTCGTGACCGGAGGATTCGATATAAGTGATGCTGCCTGCGGCGATCCTCTTGCCGCCCTCTTTATCCCTGAGATCGAGCCACAGCTCAGGCTCGTGATAGCTGATTTCACGCATGGCGCGGCGCAGCTTTGAAGAGAACGAGGGATACTGCACCGGCTTCAATATGTAGTCGAAGGCTTCGACCGAATAGCCGTCGATGGCGTATTGAGTAAGGCTTGTTACGAAGATTATCATAACGTTCTCGTCGATGGAGCGGATGTGACGGGCAACGTCAATACCAAGCATATCCGGAAGCCTTATGTCGAGGAAAACAATGTCGGCGTCGCGGCGATAGTTATCGAGAAAGGCCATGCCCTTGCCGTAGGTTTCGAGCGTGAACTGAAATCCGGGCTCATCTGCCGAAAAACGCACAAGATAATCCGTAAGACGCCTGAGCTCCTCGGGATTATCCTCAAGAATCAATATTTTTAGCATAATCTCAGCCTCTTGAAAGCAGGTTTTGATGTGATAAAAACAGCTTTTGCGGTTCGTGTTTACCCAAAAAACGTAGAGAGATAGTATTATACTATTCTATTACATTATACAACTTAAACCTCGGTTTAAGTCAAGAGGCGGGGGCTGAAAAATGACGTACACTGTGAGTGAAATAGCAGAAAAGCTTGGGTTAAGCGCGTCTGCGCTGAGATTTTATGACAGAAACGGTCTTTTGCCCAATGTCGAGCGCTCTCCGGGCGGTGTGAGAAAATTCACGGAGGAGGATATTGAGAGCGTAAAGGAGGTCGTTTTACTGCGCGAATGCGGCTTTTCGATAAAGGAGATAGCAGAGCTTGTGAAGCTTCCCGAAAGCTCCGGGCGAAGAAGGGAGATACTGCGCTCCCGGGAGGAAAAAACGCGCGAAGAGATAGAAAGACTGAATAAAACGCTGATGACTCTTGAAAAATGGCTCAGCTGAGGATTCATTCCCACCCGGGATTACCCCGCGAATAATACGAGAAATAAAAAAGCAAAAAATCCTGCAAAAAGCTTCCGCGCCTTAGACAAAGAATAGAAAAAGCACGCATCGAAACACATATCGATGCGTGCTTTTTGCGCTTCTGACAAAAGCTATTTGATATAAAAATGGTTTTGAAAAATCTGCAAACCATTCGGAATTTGCTGTTAAGTCCGTCTGAAAGTTTCCGGAAATTTTTGCAATCTGGGTCAAAATCCGGGTCAGCCGATTTTGGGCGCTTACAGTCCGAAAATGCTTCCGTTTGACCGTTTCCTGTCCGCGCCTTCCGCACGTTCCGAACCGCACTGTGGAATACATGTGGTCAAAACCGGCGGCGAAGATTTCCATCTGCACCCGACCCCGCTTCACGACAGAGTGGGGAAATATATAAACAGCTACACTCAGTCAAAAAACGCTTTTATTGTACTCACCACCGTATCAAAATCATCGGTTTTTGCAGAAGGCTTTCCGTTTCTTCTGCATAGCGTCATCGCTGCCGAAGGCCATTACCTGCTCGAACTGCTCAACTGTGAAGTGATGTCCACGGTTTTCAAAGGTCTTTTTCAGCGCCTCCGTCAGCGTTGCTCCGTCGAAGTCGAAATTGTTTGCAAGGTAATATTCGTCGGTATGGTTGACAGTTACTTCGAGACTAATATGTTTTGAAACATTTTGGCAGAAGGTCATTTGTTTTCCCTCTCTGCCGTGACTCTTCCAATCCCGTCAGACAGCTGCCAAGTCATTTTTGCTTCAAAACTCTCTTATGGGTGTTGCCGAGGACGTCGTCCCCTACAAAGCGGGATGCGGAAGCCGCGCACGGGTCCGCACAGACGCTTCCGTCCGGCCGAGGCTAAAAACGAAATAATATCCTTCGATAATCAAAATCAAGAGGCAGACTTTACAAACTTTTAACAACTTTTTTGTTAAAAGTTACAAATAAGCGCGCTGATATGGCGTAATATTTGACATTTCTGACAAATAGAAGTACAATTTACGTGTTAAGATCCGTAGGGTTTACGGAAGCTTAAATAATTGTATTGGAGGAAAAGAAAAATGAAAAAAGCATTGGCACTTCTTTTGGCTTTCACCATGATCTTTGCGCTCGCCGCCTGCGGTCAGCAGGCTGCTCCGGCTCCGGACGCTGCGCCGGCCGCCGACGCTCCCTCCGCTACGCACGCTGATGCGCCGGCCGACAAGCCCGCCTCCGAGCCCGCCCCGGTCGAGGAGAACCTCACCGAGGTGCAGAAGATCATCAAGGAAGCCGAAGGCATGACCATGGAAGAGCTCGCCAAGAAGGCGATCGAAGAGTCCAACGGCCAGATGCTCTACGGCGTGGGCAACTCCAGCCGCGGCAAGAGCTCGCTGCCTCTGTTCATCGAGTATCTGCAGACCATCGACCCCAGCTACAAGCTCGAGTTTGACTGGCAGCAGCCGAAGAACAACAAGATCTTCGATCAGCTGACCGCCAACTCCACCAAGGCAACCGGCACCTTCGCCGTGACCCTGATCCAGGACGGCAACCAGATCGAGAGCAAAATGGTCCAGACCGGCATCCTCGACACCTTCATCCCGAAGGAGTGGGCCGAGGCCAACGGCGTTGACGCCGCCACCTATGAAGGCTATCTGCCCCTGCAGACCCTGAACAAGGTCTTCATGTTCAACTGCACCGGCGACAAGGTGTTCGACAACGTTTGGGATTACGTCGCCGAGGGCGAGCATGGCCAGTTCATGGACATCGACTCCGAGATCGTCGGCAAGAACTTCCTCTACATGCTGACCGCGCCCAAGTACGCCGGCTGGCTGAAGGAAGCCTTTGACAAGCTGCCCGCCGAGGAGCAGGCCTACTTCCAGCCCACCATCAACGAGCTCAAGGGCGACGCCGAGGACCTGGGCCTTGACGAAAACGGCGCCTACGCGCTCGCGTGGATCAAGCTGTGGGTCGGCAGCTACAACGCTGTCACCGACGACGGCCCCATCTGCAAGAACCTGACCGACAAATCCGCCACCGACCAGTTCGGCCTGCTGGTTTACTCCAAGCTCCGCTCCATCGAGGAGACCGACTCCTCTTCCGTGAACAACGTCAAGGTCGCGGCTTACGAGGACGGCTATGAGGGCATCGGCGGCTACGGCTACTGCCACTACATGTTCGTGCCCGACAACAGCCCGCTGCCCTGGACTGCCTGCGCGTTCATCGCCTACATCACCTGCACCGTCGACGGCTTCTCCGCGTGGGGAAAGGATAGGGGCGGCTACTCCTCCAACCCGACCGTTGCGGCCGGCACCGAGGAGATGTTCGGTCACTCTCTGGGCGGTATGGCCGCGGATGGCGTGACCGTCGAGTACCCGAACAAGAACGACCGCGGCTA
>JAFPWN010000060.1 GCA_017412765.1 Oscillospiraceae bacterium
CTCATTTCCGTTAAACTTCACAACGGCTGCGATAGCGGATTGTGAAGCCGGTGCTTTAGCAGGCGTTATCTCCGCGAAGACCGGGTTATCTATTTTTGCGAGCTCAGCCTCTCCGGCTTTCTTAAGCGCCTGCCGGGACAGACTCAATATCTGACGCTCCCAGCGGTAGTACGTTTTGTAGCCTATGCCTTCACGTTCGCACCATGCCCTCACGGTCATACCACTTGACCGGCACTGTGCCACCTTGTCGTTCCATTCGGCGAGCTGCACCTGGTGCTTTGCCTCCCACGCCGTCATTCACATCACCACCAAAGAAAAGTCCTGAGAATTCTCAAGACGTCTTACGACTTCTCGAGATTTCTCAGGACATTGTCTCATATCTACTCAGATTTTTATATACGTCGGTATGGTTTACGGTTACTATACGTCGGTATGGTTTACGGTTACTTTATCAGAGTATAAAAAATCCCCGGAGGCCTTGATTTACAAGGCTTCCGGGGTTTGGTGCTATTATTCGTATTCTTTTTCCGGAGCTTAACTTAACGCATTTTGTTTATCGTTTATTGCTCTGGATGCTTTGATTATCTAATGTCTCCGTATTATCCTGAGTTAAAAAGCTACTGTTATCATTTCGTTATCAGGGGTGATAACTCCGATAGTTGCACCGTGGATAATACTCAAGTGGTTTGTGAGTATTATAGCGCTTTTCACCTCTAAAAGCAAGCATTTTTGAAATCTACACGCATTTTTTGAAAAAGCGTGTAGATTTCAACTGGATATCCGTCTAACTCCGGCATTAAAAGTCGGCTGCCTCCAGCATGCTATGTGTCCATATGCACCGAGTTATAGGGCCATCGTCACGGATGCAAAGGCCACTTTTATAATGAGCCTGGAACACAACACGTGTGACTTTGTTCGTGAGATGGCCTTATAATTTGCTATCGTGAGATTCCGAGGCTCAATACCTCGGAAAAAGTCAGCGTAACATCGCCAAAGAACCGATTTTCAGTAGACTTGTTAGCGATAGGCGAGTTTAGCCAAACGAGTGTACGGACAAATCTTTGGACTTGAGGCTAAATTCGCCCGCCATTAATAACGCTGCGCGAGCATTGCGGCTAATACCTTCTTCTGCCAGTTGTAATAGGTTTTTGGATTTATGCGTGCTCTGTGTATATTCGCGTCACCAAAAGGCCGATACTACAGCAGTCTGCCATACGCCTGCTCCACTCCATAAGGTTCCGCTGCAACTGTGTCCTGCTAATTGTAATCTCTTCCATGATGATCCCTCCGTGTCTGTGAGACTTCCAGTAAGTCTGTGTAACTGCATGGCACAATTGCTAGGACTACCATAGACTCGCACCTACTCAGCGGAAGCTTGAAGGAGATTTTTTGGGTTATGAACCTGCTGTGGAGAAAAACTCAGGATATACTCTCGCGTTGGTATAAATGATATGCGGATAGTCTGTTCCGCTCGAGAGCTCAACACACACAGCTGAGCTTCGGAGAAGCTTCACGTTCAAAATAACTTGGTAATTCGCGTATCGGAATTCCGAATCCTCAAAGCCTCCCGCTGCTCCCGTTTTGCCTGTTTTTACGACAAAATCGATTGGAATCTCGATCTCGTCCTCGCTGTCGGACAGCCAGCCGCTACCTGCAAACGTTGTTTTCGGCACAGTAACCGTAATCGCATTGTCAAGTGAAGCGCTGTAGTATTCAGTTCCACAGATTTCGAGTGAGGTCATAAGATCAGAAATATCAGCGTCCTGATAGCCGTTTTGCTTTTTCTTGAAGCTCCACGTTATCTGCGCGTAATCCCAGCCCTCAGCCTCAGTTTTAACGTCCGCGAAGTTGAACACTCCGATGGTCTCGATTTTCGCCGTCGTCATATCTTCGTTATCCCACGGGTTTACGCCAAGCTGCGCCATATCCCCGTTTTCAATCTGCGTTACTGGGTTATAGCTTAGCCTCGCCTTCTTTATGGTTACTCCGCTGTAATACCTATTATTGTTTTCGTCAGTCTTCGTATTAAAGGAGTTGCTATAGGTCGTTCTTTCCTGCGTAGATCCGATGCTCGACCTAACATTTACCACTGTTCCGTGAGAAGAAGTTGCGTAATCGTTCGGAAGCAACGGGAACTGTGCGCTAATAGCGTCCTCGTTGTCGTAGCTCAAGGTTACAACGGCGTGAACAATATGGCTTGAACTACCCGAAGTTGTGAAATCAAGCATATCCTTCGTAATAAACTCTGCAAAGGACTTCTCGACTGCGCCAGTTGACGACGGCTCTTCATAGCTTCCCTTTGATACTCCGTCAACCGAGTATGTCGCGGATACAATCTTCGGTGCGCCGGTAATTCCCGTTATACTGCCACCCGCATCGGTCCTCAGCATATTTATCATAAAATTCTGATAAATCGGGAGCTTGTAGTATTTCAAATTTGAAAACATAGACGGCACCATTGAAACAGTTACGGTCATATCAACAGTTATTGTGTTTTGGAGTTTATTGAGAACGTAAAACCCCACATCAGGGTTTTGCCCCGTTGACGTTGTTTTCATTGTGAAATTAGACAGCGTGTAAATATCGCCCTCGTACATTGTAGATTGTCTGCCAAGAACGGCGCCATCACCGCCCCCCGTATCGTGAACGGCGGGCATAAGATTCCCGCGGTCAAGGCTGTTTGGCTCGCTCAGCGTATAATCTACAACGCCGTTTATGTCGCCCGTGTAATAAGTCAAGAAGTACTTTTCAGTTGCTGGTGTTACGCCTTCAATCTCATATTTTGTTACTTCTCCGTCCGTAGCAGAGTTATACGGTCTGAGCCATTTATAATCGACACCGACCTTCGCCCTGACAGTGGCTTCGGTATCAGGACATTCAACGAACTTGGTGACGTCAGCGTCGGTCGCTGCTTTAGCTGTGACCTCCAGAAGCTCGCTCAGTGAAATCGGCTTGAAATCTGTCCCGCTGCCGTCAATCTCTGTATTGAACTTCGAAAAATCCAATTCGCCCTCAAGTGAACCCTCGCTGGCGGGGGCAAATGCAGCTCCGAACGTCGAATAATAGTGCTGTCCTGTCTGAACATCAACAAGGCACAGTGGCGTATCGTTCGGCAAATCTTTGTAGCCCGAGCCCTTCACCATTCTGAGCGTTTTATTGTAGTTTTCGGTAAAGTCGATTCCCGCATTAATTGAACTTTTCCACGAGCTTTCGCCAGCGTCATAGCCGTATTCAATATGCGCAGTTATCGGGGTATTGTCGTTTTCGCAGACGAGCCTGTCTGTGGCTGTGTAGCCACCACTCGAAGCGTCGTAGGATGTACCCGCTCTCAGCCTGACATCTACCGTGAACTTGAGAACCTTTTTCACAAGCACGGGTACATAGAGATGATACGCGATTTCGGCCGGATTTGACGGATTTTTGTACTTCACGTCTATTACGGTGAACGTGGTATCGTCGTTATCGACGTTCGCGTCGCTGACAAAGAAATAGCTTTCTTCCATATTCGTTAGAAACGGTACAATCTCTATGCTTCGATCCGAGGTTGACGCTGCACTAAATGAACCGTCGGCATTAAGCTTCACCTTATAGATTTCAAGCTCGTAAATAGCTGTTTTATCTGTATTCGCATAATTGTAGTCCGTGTTCGACAGGAGCTTGATATAGTTGTTAATGTATGTATTTGGATCCGAATTATTCGTCTCGAGGACGAGTATCGGGAAATCCGGTCCACCGTAGGTAACGCCGGACTCGGCCATCTCCGCACCGAAGGTCGAAAACTTTCCGTCATAGTCAGATCTAGTAATATTTTCCCTTGCAAGCTTGTAATAATCGTACTTGTCGCTTGTGCTGTCTGCCATATCGGAAAGGATCTGCTCTGCAACGGTAGTATAGACCCTGCCAGACTGCTCGTAACCCACGCCGTCGCTCATCAGGTGAAGCTTTGCAAGCACCCCCTCAGGATTCGTTGTGACATACGGGGCGGAACCCATTGGGCTTGTTTCAATAAGCCTATATTTTACAACATCCGCAAAGCTATCAGTATACTGGTTATATTTCCTATATGTAACCCCATCTCGCGTAATATTTTCACCATCAAAAGTATACTCTATGAGTTCTCTATCATTATTATTCTGACCAGACAAAACATGTGAATAAGAGTTACTCACTATCAATGTATACTTGTCACCCGCGTTGCCATCTTGATACAGTCTAAATTTCGTATCTACGTTATTAAGCTTTGCTGTAACAAAATCTAACGCATCATTCTCGGCAATTACATATAGTCCATTGGCATTGTCTACGACTGCTGTTATATCATTTTGTTGCTTGTTGGCATCTAAATTCATTTTCACATTACCGGTATCGCTTAGAATGTACCAACCAGCTTGATTATTGCTTGTATCTATTGCTTGAATGGGTACATTTTCAGGCACCTTAATTCTTACATAATCACCCGTTTCATAGCTTCCTTCACTCGCAATTGCAGGCCACCATTTATTTTTTAGTTTAATTGGGTCTCTATAAAGATTATACCTCATTGCTCCTTCATCTGTATCCGGATTATATCTTCTGAGCCACATAAGATCGACAGAATTATATAAATCACCTTTATTATGCCTTGCATGCAAATCGGTACTATAGCCGGTAGCATATTTTTCATACTTAACTGCAACAATTGTTCCATTATACTTTAACTCAACGTAGTCGTTTGAATGATCCGAGCTTAAATCATTGACAACAAATGCTTCAGTTGTAGCTACATCATTATTTATATCGTAGTCGCCAAGTGTCAGCCAATCTTCATTTTTGTCATTCGTTGTGCATATTCCGTTATAATCGGCAAAGACGACGTAGCCACCGGAACCGTAAGGACTTAAAGTATCCTCTATATTGCCGACTTTTTTTACTGGCGTTGTGTTCTGAATAGATACTCCGACGAGCTTGATTACTTTGCTATTATTATTTCCTGCAATAGAACCAGTCTTATTTGTTCCTCCGAAGACAGATATATCAGTATTGCTAATCAGTATATTATATCCGTTAATGCCTGACGAATTGTTTATTTTTCCAACTATTCCTCCCGAACCAACAATATAGGTATTTGAATTACCTCCATCAACAGTTTTTCCGTTGTCATCCGGTTCCGTCGCTGTTAGTACTGCTATTTCACAGTTTTCAATAGAAACATTTTTAATATCAAACTTATAGTTGGATGCATCTATAAAACCTGCCAATCCGCCTGCCGAGCCCTTATCATTGTTGCTTTTCATTGTCTGCGAAGTTATTGAGTAATTGCGAATTATAATATTGCTGGCAGAAACAGCACCGGAGACCTTACTGAATAATCCTCCCGCGAGACGATATCCGAAAATAGAATTTTTGTCCGCTTTGCCTATAATACTTATACCGTCAAGAACAGGAATAGTACCCGTTACCGTTCCCGCTATTCCAGCCGCAAACGATGCCTTGGGGCTGATCCTGATAAGATCAATATTGCTGATTATCCCGTTGCTCTGACTGTTATGAGCAATACCTACAAGACCTCCCGCGTTCAAGTCATCGTTCTGATTGTTTTTTGTTTTTATTATTGCGTCTTGTATAAGGTAGTTCTTAATAGTGATAACTGCGGTTTTAACGCCTCCGATGAGACCGCCTGCTGAAACCTTGTTGAAATTGGCACCTCTTGCTCCCAAAAGTCCCTTAGTTCCAATTTCTCCGATTTTTAGTTCAGTCTTGGAGGCAGCATTTGAGCCAACGATCGACAGCACCTTGCTTTGTGAACTATTGGAACCATTGTTTATTTGTCCTATTAGTCCTCCGGCCTGAATTCCGGCTGATACCGAAATATTTTCGCTGCTTTCAACGTCCGTAATATAAATGTCCCATCCCGAAGAGTAGCCTATTAAGCCTCCTGCGTAAAGTGGTGCTTCAATACTTGTACTCTTTAAGTCAATATCAAAAAACCTTGAAGTTGCCTTTATGACCCCGGCAAAGCCACCGACTGTCAAAACGTTTTTGTTCTGTGTATCTGCTTTAGATGAGTCAGATGCATACTCAGCCAAGTAAAGATTCAACGAGCTTGAATAAGTCTCTTCTGTTAGGTTTCTCCACCAATAATTTACCTTTTCTCCGTCAGAGATATTATAAATATCGTAGCTGATATTCGCAGTCAGAGAAAAATCGTGTACCGAGCAAGCCTTTTCATCTGTCCCGCCACTGCTCAATTTGAGACGGTTGAAAAGTCCAAGGCCATTTGCTTCTTCCACCGCTGGATAGTTTTCTTTTGAGAAAGTTGCATTCTCACTTGGATTATAGCCATATTCATTATACTTTATCGAAAGCGCAATTTCGTTTTCCCGACCATTAAATTCTTTTATTATCATGTAATTGCTAGAACTGGTATAGAAGCTTCCTATTCCCCTGAATCCCTCCGGAACAACGCAGTCGCCTGTTATATTCACCGTCCAACCAGTTGAGGCGGCGCCGAGAGTACGGGCATTGTAGCTTGTTCCTACCGGATTCGTATATGCTTTTACTATATACGGCGTCTTGCCGTCGGCTTCTCCGACTTCTGCGTCATAATAATCGCTGCTTCCGTCTCTCGCAACGCAGTAATTGCGCCACCCCTGCCAGGCTGTGCCGCTGAAATCAGAGTATGCTCCGCTCACCCCGGTAGCCGCGCCCGCGCCGGAGTTGACTATTGCCGCAAGCACCCACAGTGCCTGACCGTTAGGGACGGTGATTGTTGTGCCGTTAACCGTGAGCTTGGATTCCTCGTTTGGGTCAAGGACGGGGATATCGTAATTCTTCGTGCCGTTTACGAGCTTGTAATCCGCCGCCGTTCCGCCTGACGGCACCTCACTGAAAACGTGTCCCGCGATAACCCTTCCGACTATGGGATTGACGTAGAGATATCCCGACTCTGCGATGGGAGTCTCCGTATCGCCGGCCACGCATTTCGTTGCAAGATCAAGACCCGACTTCTCTACGCCGAGACCCATATTTCTGAAAACGAGAGATCCGTTCAGCACCACGCCGACGTAGCCGCCGACTGCCATAAGGCGGGTATGTGTTCCGCTTCCGAAGTGTATAGTCTTATTGAACTCCACACTTACGCCGTCTATGAAGTTATCACCGCCCATAACCTGACCGATAACCGCGCCGTAGCCGTAAACGGTAGCTTCGCTGAATTTGTATGCAAAATCTGCTGTTGCGGTTGAGTCTACCGTTATTATTGAATCTACCTCTCCCGTTTCCAGCTGAACGTCAATAGTTATGTCCTTAACGACAGCGCCGTTCGCATTGGCGATCAGCGGGTTTTTGGACTTATTCACTATCTCCGTATTATTCCCGTAAATCACGCCTCTGAATGCGTAAGGGCTGAGATAACCGTTATTGTTTGTAGTATTCTTGTCAATTCCGAGCCCCGCAAAATCCTTGTCAAGCGTGACGGTCTCTGTGACGTTATAATACGCCCCCGCAAGATATTTGCGAACGTCATCTCGATCAATTTTCTTATCACCGTTTTCAAATTTGTCGCTTGACGAGTTATATGTATATTCCGAATGATACGCCGAAGTATGTGCGGGATCTACAGGCTGAGTCGGCTGTGTCAATGGATTTGCCTCTGATTCAGCAAGCGCATCCGGCAGCGTAATCTTATACGTATTGTCAAGATCTTCTCCGTTAATGATTTTGGCAACCGTTTTAAGAAATTCACCGCCAAAATCGTGATACGGATCGTCATATCTTCCGCAGCCTTCAACTGAGTATTCAACCATTACGTTGACCTTCAGCTCATGATATTTTCCTTCTTTTGCCTGTTTTACGTAGCGGAGGAAGCCTGACGAGAAGTTGTAAGGATTATTATCGTTAAGCGGGGTTGTGTATTTTCTGTCTCCAATCGCCTGTTCCGCATAGGTGTAGTATTTATTCTCTTTTCCAGCATACTCAAGTGAGTTATAGACCTCCGCGCCGTAGGTCACCTGATGCTTTGGGCTGCTACCGTCGGTGGGGTAATCCTCGAGCTCGTTATAGTTGTATTCACTGTCGGCACTCTTTCTATCGTACTGAAAGCTGAGCATCAATGTCGCATCCTTGAATATCGAGCGCGGCGTTCCGTATGCAGTTTTGAGTTCTTCCTTAATACCAGTATCGGTAATGACATCTTCCGTTTCGCGCGCGTCCAGAACGATATTTGAGAGGTGAAGGTCGATTCCGTAAGCGGACTCAGAGCCGACGTGTCCGATTAAGCTCGTCGCTGCATATTTGAGTGGATTATCTCCGACTTTTGCAAGCAGTGTATTATAGCTGTCCGCTTTTGTCTTCACCGTCGTTAGGTTTGCGGTCGTATTACTCCCGATAGCGTTGATAACGAGCGCACCATAACCCATTAGCGTGGGATTTCCCTCGGTTTCGGTATCCGTTCCGGCATTAAACGCACCGTCGAGCTCGAGACCTGTCAGATTCAGCGTCGTCTTACTCTGGTCGCCGCCGAGAGTACCGCGAACGAGGAAGCCCGAGTTGTCAGAAACCTTGCCCGAATTGCCGCTAAGCGTTACTGTGTTTACGTTGAGCGTCGCGGTGTCCTCGGTTTTATTCACCGAATCATAATTTCCGCGGAAGTCGTCCAAGAGTCCGCAGTGCATAAGGTAGTGCTGCGACTTATAGCCGTCCGCCTGTCTGCGTGTGGAGCGGCAGAACTCATCAGTGTTGCCGCTGCCGGAGACGACCTTCTCGCCGTTCTCAATCTCCTCATTGTAAAATTTAATCGTGCAATACTGAACCGTCAGCTCCTCGCCGTAGAGGCTGACAGGGTAGTAGGAGTAGCCGCACATGTTATAGTCTATCTCGCTTCCACTCGTTCCGCCAATGGTATTGTTAAGCGGATCGGTCGTAAAGTCGCTTATCGTGCCGTGCGCATATTTATGGAGGCTCCAGAGCATAAGCCGTTCAGCGTTATAAGCGTCCGCGCTGCTGGGGTCGCTGGGGTGGTCATGTATCTCGGCGACGTTGTAGTAATAGCGCGTGTTGGGATTGAAATTTTTGCTATTGCTTGACGCGGTTTTGCCGTAGGTCGTCTGATTCTGATAGGTATTGCAGGCATCACCGCTCATTTTTACGGCAGCGTCAAGCTCAAGCGTGACGATTGCCTGTTTCATATCCTCAATCACGGTACCGTCGCGGCGTGAATAGGCGGCAACCTCGTCAAAAACGTCGAAATCGCTTCCGGTGAACGACAAACCGTCTATGTCGTATGTATAGCTTGCCCCGCCTACGTTTTTGTTATTAACGATGAGGTACAGCGCAGACTCAGTCTTTGTGTGCCCTATGTTGGTGATATCATGTATAGCATCGTTCACCGTGAAGCCGAAGGTGCTTCCCGTTCTCTGATTTACGGTCATTTTATTGACTTTGACAGAATTTATCGTCCACTTTCCGCTTCCCATGTAGACGAGCCCGCCGATATTGGCATTAGCTGTCGCGGTAAGCGACGGTCCGTGTGTCAAATCATCTGTGCCGACCTTAAGGCCGGTAACGGTCGCCGTGGTGTTCTCCCAAGAGTAGCCGAGAACGCCTCCTATTCCGTTGTTTCCTCTTCCGGTCTCGGCAGAAGTCTTGGCGTTGATGGTCAGCTCGCCGAAGGTTACGTTGTTCGCAGTAACAGTCGCTGAGGTGGAAATAGTGCCGACAAGCCCTCCGAAGCGCGACTGAGCACCGTTGTTTTCCTTCGTATAGCTCCCCGCAACGGTGGTGGAGGTAAAGCCGAAGGTCTGTCCGCCGCCGTAAGCCGCCGCAACGGCACCGCCGCAGTAAACATTTTCGCTGCGGTTTGCATCTGTTTTGTCCGTAATCTCCGCCTTGAAAACGGACGAAGTATCGGTCACGCTTCCGCCCGCCGTCGACAGTCCGACCGCACCGCCTGCATATAGAAACAGCTCTTTGCCGTCGGTGTTAGCCGCCTTAAAGTTCACCGCCTCGTCAGCTGTAACGGTATTTAGGGTCAACGGCTCTGTAACCTCAGCGGCAATGCCTCCGATTTTCCAGCCTGCATTATATGCCGTATCGCCCGACGCAACCACGTTTATTACGCCCGATACGGTGAGATTTGATATACTTGCGTTTGCTCCCGTTTTTCCGAATAGTCCCGAGTTCTTGTGCGCGAATATCTCACCGTTGCCGCCGGTTGTGTTATAGTTCACGGAAACTGCGTTATTGGACGTATCAACACCGTAGCCCTCGCCTGTGGCGAGGGTGATGGTATTATTTTTGCCGTTGAGCGTACCTTCGAAGATCTGCGAACCGTCGTCGCGCGTGAAGCCTGTGAGACCTGTTCCTGAAAGTTTAATGTTTGTATTCGTGCCGCTGATTGTAAGCAGTTTGGAGGCTAGCAGCGTCGTACTCTTGTTTTCGTTTCCGCTAGTAAACTGAAGCGCACCGTCGGCAGGCTGATCCGTTATGTTTAGTTGGATATTGAGCGCGGTTCTGGCAAAGTCCGTGACCGTTTCCATCGAGGTCACGGCGGACTGAATGGTAACAGTATGAGCGGAAGAATCATATTTAAGTACGATACCATCTGAGCTATCATCGCCATGTTCTCCAAGTGCTCCAGAGCGAACTACCTCGCCCCAGTCGCCGATGTCGCCGTAGCGAGTGCCGCCGCGGACAAGCTTCCACCCAGAGGAAGTCGTGCCGGTATTTCCGTCACCGAGTGCATAGACAAGACCGTTTTCTCTTTTGGATACAATTTGCCCACTGGTTGTGCTTGCTGTAACAGTTGTCACTCCGGCAAGGCGCAGTACGCCCGCATTCATTTCGTAAATAATACCGCCGGTAAACGTACTGCTGACGATCTTAACCTCATTGGAAACGTCAAGGAAGCTGCCGGCTTCGCCGAGGTTGCCGACTATTCCTCCGCTAACCGTGCCGGTAGTCTTCGCCGCCGCTTTATATACCTTAATGTAAGCGGGATATTCGTCTACCCTGGCAACGAGACCTCCATCGCCGCCGCTGCGGATTTTGGTCTTTATCTCTGTTAGCTCGAGAGTATTTGCGAGACTGCTCGTTTTAAAGAGTCCGATTACTCCTCCCCTGTTAGTTCCGCCCGAAAAGCTTGGGGAAACTTCTTGAGCTGTGTCTGAATACTTGGTTGGGCCCTGGGTAATTATGTAATCACGGCAGGTTTCGAGCATACCGAATACGCCTCCGCAATACTTTCCTGCGGTGATTGTAGGCAAAAGCGTGTATTTTGAGAGATCATACTGATTCGGTGCAATGTCATCGTCATCCGTTGCAGTTCTCTTATAATATCCGAAAACGCCTCCTGCTCCACCGCCGGTCGTGACACCCGTCATGCTCGTGCTGTCAATCGTGACTGTTTTGCCGTTGGGAACGACGATTTCCGCGTCGATTCCGTAGCCTACAAGTCCCCCGACAAACCCTGTAACATCGGGCGAAAGTGTCAGATTTTCAGGAGCCACCATCTTCAGAATCGGCGGAACGAGCGTAAGTGCGCCCTTTGCTCCGTTACCGACGGTGGCGGGTTCTTCGGTATTCTCTTCCTCGTTTTCGCTCTTCTCGACTGGTTCTTCGCCCTCCGAGGGTATGGCTTTGCCGCCCTCGTTGTTTACATCGTCGGAGGCGGGTTCTTCGGTATTCTCTTCCTCCTTTTCGCCCTGCTCGGCTGGTTCTTCGCCCTCCGAGGGTATGGCTTCACCGCCCTCGTCGTTTTCCTCTTCGGGGGCGGGTTCTTCGGTATTCTCTTCCTCGTTTTCGCTCTTCTCGACTGGTTCTTCGCCCTCCGAGGGTATGGCTTCGCCGCCCTCGTCGTTTTCCTCTTCGGGGGCGGGTTCTTCGGTATTCTCTTCCTCGTTTTCGCCCTGCTCGGCTGGTTCTTCGCCCTCCGAGGATATGGCTTCGCCGCCCTCGTCGTTTTCCTCTTCGGGGGCGGGTTCTTCGGTATTCTCTTCCTCGTTTTCGCCCTTGTTTTCTTCCTCTTTTTCTTCCTCAATGGCTGGCGGCTTATCTTCTCCCTCACCGTGTTCTCCAATCGCTTCTTCTTCGGGTTCTTCTGACAATTCTTCGGAGGGTTCGGAAGTCGTCTCTTCTGCAGATCCATCTGTCGGTTCTTCTGACGGCTCTTCAGCGGATACGTCTGTCAGTTTCTCTATCGGTTCTTCCGTTGCCTCTTTTGACTGATCTGCAGTCTGTTTTGCCGTCAGTTCTTCCGAAGTCTCCTCTGCTGGTTCTTCCGAAGCCTCTCCTGCTACATCTAAATCATCGGGTCTGAACGCAATAAGTGAGGCTGGTCCGGAAATCGACGCGCCCAAGGACGGCGAAGGAGGTGTAGGCTGCTCAAGACTTATTCCACCGTCAATTTTTACGATTGTACCAGTTATATCGTCATATCCGTTTAGTAACTCAAGCTTCGCTCCGTTGAGCATAAGTCCAACAAGTCCGCCAGCAGCGCCGGATTTGCTTACAACCTCAAATGCGCCTTCTGTCTTCGTAAGAGAAGCTACTTTCAACTTCGAGTTTTCTCTCATAACTCCGCAGAGTATGCCAACGTTATTATTGCTCTCAACCTTTGTCTTGTGCGACTTGTCGGTAAAGCTAAGCGTTACAACGGCATTCTCTCCAAGCTCACCGATTACTCCGGCATATACGCCGTCCGTCTTACCGTCATCCTTTTCTGAGTTGCAGATAATTTCCCAGTCCGCCTCGTAATAGCCGCCCTCGCCGTTAGAAACGGCGGTAACCTTCTCAGCAAGTAGAGGCGAATCAATCAATTTAGCGGAAGTTCTCGTAAACTCGAGCGCCTTTTTTTGGGGCACTTCGTCCGTCGTCTCGAAGCGTACGTTCGTTCCTAAATTTTTAAAAAGCGCCTTTGTCCCCTCAAAAACCGTTGCGCCGATGACGGCAAACCTTATTTTTCCGACAAAAGGTGAGTCGTCACTTCCGAGCTGGTTGTAACTGTCTTTCATTTCAAACTTTGCATCTAAAGACGTAGAGATAAAAGTAATATTGTCGCGGGGATCGATTGTCCTCGTCATAAGCTCCTCAAACGTCAGCGAATTTGCATAAGTTGTTGCATCCCTTTCTGAAGCGCTACCGTAAACCTGCCAATCCACGGGAACGTATTGCTCACCCTCTGCATTAGCGGAAGGGAAAACAACGTCAGCCGTGTTCAAAACGCACACAAGCGCAAGAATTGCAGAGAGAATCCTAATTCCCATCTTTCTTTTCATCCCATCCACCTCACTTTCTCAAAAACTTTATTAAGGGGCTTGCGGTTATTCGCCCCCACTGGGTTCAGACTCGGTAAATACACATTGAATGGCAATATCATTTGCCGTCAGTGGTGTCGTATATTCGGTATTGCGGTAGAACTGTATGCTGTAGGAATTCCCAGTCGTGACTGAGATTACAATACTGCTCATATTGTCGACTGTCGTTTCAGAAAGGCCTTTATTACTTAAAAATATTTTGCTGATCGTTATCTTTGTTGAGTCCCAAGTAAGTTTTACGGTTCCGTTACCAGATCCGCTCACGAGATAATTAAAGCCGTATAGATTATCGAGCTTCTCCTGCGTTGATGCGTCGTCCGTAAGAGTCGCCGTCCATCCAGAATGGAGAATTACCGGCTTTTCCGTAACATCTATATAAACTCCGAGCTTCGTGGGAAGGTCAGAAGCGCTGTTCTTCGGAGTCGCTTCCAACTTAAGGAAGAAATGCTCCGTAAACATCGCACCCGGCAAAACAAGGTGATAGACATCGTCGGACTTAACTCCTCCCGTCAGCGTTTTATCACTCGTTATAGTAGTTGGACTTCCGCTGACTGCAACGTCGCCGACGATAACCGTCGCACTGCCCGTATATGCAGCCTCGTTTCCGCTTGAATCAAAAGTAATTAACTGCCCTGTCAGGTCGTAGGTTATATCCCTATTGTAGAACCATGTAGGATTTCCCTGCGGATAGTTGGATACCGTTACGGCATTATTAGCGTTGTTTATTGTAATCGGTTCACCGCCATCAAGTTTTTCCTTTTCTTCAACGCTGAGATATATGCTCTTAAACGGGTACGTTGACTCGTTTGAAAGCATCCAGTTAGACGAAAACCTGCGCCCCGGAGAGCTGTACGCCGCTACGACGCGCTTTGCCCTAGTGGACTTTGTATATTCGGCGTATACCGTAAATCCCGTTGAAATCACAAGCGTGAGCGCGACGGCTACGATAAAGTATCTTCGCAAAAAATCAAGTATTTTCTTTTCCATTCCGCGCTCACCTCCCTTTTTCTTTACTGACCGGCCGCAATATACAGTATGTCGGTTTCTCTGTCGTTAATCCTATCCGATTTCCATTTTACGCGGAGGATATAGTAATTCGTAAATGCATCGTTGCCGTTGCCTATTTCCGCATATTGAGTCCTGCAGTAAATCGGTACAGCGTATTTATCAACGGATCCGTTTTCTGCGTCCCCCGTGTATCCGTAGCCCTCGTATGTTTTGCTGTAATACTCGTTTGCTTTTGCGGGATCTCCAAGCTTTTCCGCGCCATTATCAATCTCGTTTAGCTTAGTCATACTGATGCTGACACCAGTGGTCTTGGAATATTCCCACTGTTTGCCTGACGTATCTACAAATGAAACAAAGCTCTCCTCGTGAGGTGTATCCATCGGTTGCTGTGTCGCGTTATATAGCTCATATTCAAACTGGTTATTCGTGGTATATGCAAGTTGGAGATAGTATCTCTCAAGGTATTCACCCCTTACGCAGAATACGAAATCCTTGTAGAGCTTGGGATTCGCAAGTGGCGCACCCGTCGAATCTAATCTGTCCTCAGTTCTCTCAACGTCGATATCGGAGAGATTTAGGTAGACGATATCCTCCTCATGTCCCGCATTTATGTAGAGTGAAATTGGCGTATCCGTAGGTATAATTGCGGCAAGCTTCCTGTTGTAAAAAAACCATGCGTTTACCGGTATTGCCGTTATCAGCGCCACGGTGGCAACTGTCAATGCAACAAGCCTGACTGATTTCAGTCCTTGCACAAGTTTTTTCACTTTATCGTTTTCCTTCATTATGCCGCCTCCTTCCCGACGGGTTTTTACGTTTCTTTCTTTGTTGCTGCAATTACAGTTTTGCCATCCACACTCTCGGAATACGCATCAATATTCAGCTCCGATATAACGTAATATATATTGTCGCCTATTGTCTGATCGCCGTTGTTGTACCCCTCTGAGCCGGTCGCGGGAGTATCAGCAGTTCCCTCCGTTATACCGTCAAAAAGAAAATCGACTAACTCAGGTTCATCGACTTTGTAATTAGTCTCGGAACCCGGCACCTTGCCCAGCATTTCTTTTAGCTCGTCGTAGGTTCTAACCCACACCCAGTATAACGTTACTTCATAAACCTCTCCTTTTTCGCTGGCTCCAGTTATGTAAATGGAGCTGTCCTCACCCTCTCCTAAGTGGACTATAGGGTTATTGATTTGATTGGAGTAAGAAACAACGCCGGCTGATTCAGTACGATTTGCATAAATTACAACGTGCCCGTTCAGCAGCTTGAAGGCTTTTAAGACCTCCTCCTGCGTGGCTGAATCAACATTAGTGTAATCTCCGTTAACAAATTCAAAGCTGCTCGCACCGCTTTTTCTGATTCCCGCGATTGAAAGATTTGCCTTGAAAATGAGGTTATCCCTTTTTGGAAGAATTTTGAAAATCAGCTTTCCATAAGAACCTGGACGAATTTTTGTCTCTTTTTCGCCCTTGTAATACGAATCTATCTCAAGCTCGCAAAAAATGCCCGATTTATTAGAGTTCGTCTGCAACGGATCTATGTCGTTATAAAACCCCGCATTATTGAGCGGCGAAACCAAATTAGAGCCTAATGAAATGCGCTTATCAGATCCGATCTCAAACAATTCCGCATCGACTGTCACGGACGCGTCTGTGCCTGTGACATCTTTATTTGACGCAAACCACGCCATTGAGATGACGGCGGCGACGGTGACTGCGCCGGCTATCAGCGTCACGATGATCGTCGTTATTAGGTCTATGCTCAGCTTTGTCGATTGCTTCATCTCTTTTTTATTCACACCGTCACCTCCTTTTGGTTTATTCAGTCTCTCGCCCTCAGAAAACGCTGCGGGTCCGGCTTGTAATTCTGTATGAAATCTCTGTCACGATGCCATTTTATCCTTGCTTCTGTATCCTTGCTCTTATTATGAGATAATATGAGGAAATCCAGAAAGCCGATCACAACATCCGCCGGAAGTATCTCAAGGTCAACTATCTCGGCAAGCAGCTCCTGACGCGCTTCGTCCTCTATGGAATATATTTTGTTTACACTATAGCCATAACATTTCAGTACAGATTTTGGGTTCAGCTTCGTCTCGATCGCGCTCTTGTTAGCGTACCCCGTATTATCGTCAAATGTTGGCGTCAGCGCTGGTCTGCCGTATTTATGTACAAACTCCCTGTATAGGCTTACATCCACATATGGAGGCAATCCTGCTCTGTCCCGAGTTGCGCGAATAACCTCGTACCTGCTCGTGCCAAGCGAATATAACAGCGATTCTATAACATTGTCGTTTGTATGGCACTTTGAGTACTTGTATATATGACCACCATTTGGGCTGATCCTCAGGTCATTCCGAATTACAAACTCGCTTATTCTGCTGTCCTTCCATAATGGGTATTTAACAGCGATCACCTTGAAGCTTCTTCCGCCGAGGCTTCCTTTCTTTCTGCGCTGTTTTGCGTATGCCGCTGAGAGGAGTTCTTTGCCAGTATCGGAGAGATAGAAAACCTTCTCGGCTTCGTTTGCGTCGGTTTCATCCGAAACTATGATATACTCGATTATTTCACTCTCATCAAATTCCGCTTTGATCGCAACCTCGGCGGACTGGGTTCTTCTTTTTCTCTCACTCTTTTTTATATCCGCTTGTTTGCCATTTCCGCAGTTGGCGTCAAGAGGAATAATCGTGTATTCCATATCGTCTTTCTCTCCGTTTGCTTTGTCGACGATAAGGCGTAGTCCGTGGAGCAAAGTAGACTTCAATCGCCTTGTTTACATACTACTTCTACTATATGGAATATACCATTTTTGTCACAAAAAAGCAAGAGGAAAATAGTGATTCCAAAAGTCTACTTTATTACACACCCTCCTCTTTCATCCATTTCAGAAACGTTTTGTGCGATACACCACTCATAATTGACGCATTTCTCGATGAAATTGTACCTTTTCGCCATTTATCTCTGATGGCAGAATAGTTTTCCGGCTTTTCCTTTGCAATCCTGCCGAAATGAACTCCTCTCGCCTTCGCCGCCGCGATACCCTCCGCCTGACGCTTGCGGATGAACTCACGTTCGGTCTGCGCGACGTAGCTGAGAAGCTGGAGAACAATGTCCGCGATAAGCGTTCCCGTCAGGTCGCGGCTCTGCCGCGTGTCGAGAAGCGGCATATCAAGGACTACTATCGCCGCCTGCTTTTCCTTTGTTATTATTCGCCGCTGCTCCAGAATTTCATCATAGTTTCGCCCGAGCCGGTCGATGCTCTTTACTATGAGAGTGTCGCCGGCTTTTAGCTTTTTGACGAGCTTTTTACAGTTAGCTCGCTCAAAGTCCTTGCCGGACTGCTTATCCAAGAAGATGTTTTTCAGTAAAAGCTGTGAATTGGTGTATAAGGTAAAAAGGTGCAGAAAGCAGAGCGTCCCCTTAGGGCGCACTGAGAAAGATGTTGGGCTGGCTGGAAAGCCTTGCCAAATGTCTGTAACACAAAGATGAGCCGCACAAGTTTCATTGCATCGTAAGATATTGCAACGTTGTAGTGCTTGCCCTCAGCCCGCTTCTTGGCGAGATATGCGGCAAAGGACGGCTCCCAATGAGAGACGAATTTAGCAGCACCGAATAGCGCGTATCGCAGGTAGCGTGAAACTCGCTTCTCCATGTGGGCGTAAGCACCGGTTGCCTTGAGCTTGCCGGATTCATAGGTATGATAGCCCACAACCTTTGCGTCAATCTTTTCGTCGCCGTATCTACGGCAGAACGTGCAGTGTTCAAATTTCATTCTCACTCATCGTGTGCTTCCTCCTTGACCAGATATGCCTCCCTGATTTTCCGGAAGACAGCTTCGGTTTCCTCCAACGCCTTGTGAAGCTCCGGCCCGTCAATGAAGCCGTGTTCATTCGCCCTGATGAGGATTTGGTTGAGGTAACTGCCGGCACGCCTCAGCTCCGCAATAAGTTGGGAGACGTTTACGACCGGAGCCGGTCTGACCTTTGCCGCTCTGATCTTTGCGCGGATGTACTTGGAGCAGTCGAGCCCGGCTTCTGCTGCCTTACGTTTTACCTCAGCCAGTTCCTCCGGCGTAAAGCTAATCTTGATGCGGAAGTCCCGATTCTGACGGACGGGCTTGCTCTCTGTCGGAGCAGGGGTCTCAGGGGATTCCCCCTGACAGGCTGTCTTTGGTGTCAAATCCGGATTTGTACCCCACAAGACGTTGCTTGCAAAGATTGAGTTATCCAATTCTAGCGGGTCAAGGCCGGGCGAAGTTTTCGCCTCCGGTTCGGTCTTTTTTACTTTGCTGAAAGAAAACAGTTGGTTCGCAATGTCTTTTAATCTGAGCTTCATTTTTCAATTCTCCCTGTTTCCAGTTAATTACCGCCGCCCAATCAAAACAGTGGGCATTTTTTGCTGAAATAACGGCCATTGTCAGAGCAATCCGAACCGTTCCGCCGAGATGGTGGGTCCATTTTTCCGAAAAGAGACCCCACTTTTGTGGCTTGGCTCTGTCTCCTTACGGTGACGATGATGACGATGATTTTGACACCGTCACCGTACCCGTATTCATCGTCACCATCGTCACCTATCGTCACCCGCTACCCTGCTCAGGCGTGGTCTGACTTCAAATTCCCGGTCAATTCCTCAAAATCCTTGTTTTCTGCGTCTTCATCGGTTATACTGTTGTCAGTAGACTTTTTGAGTGATCGCCCGTCATCTGCGCCAACAGATGTGTTCAGGGCGGTCATTTCTTTTTCATCAGTCATTCTGTTCTCCTTTCATTCCGTATAGCGTAACGGTGATCAGCTCGATCAGCTTCAGCAGTTCATTGGTTACGCCGCCTGCGTTTTCAATTCGCTGTAATTCAGTTAGCACGGCGGCGAGCTGATTTCTGAGAGCCTAATACACTCTTGGATTTCCCTGCACGACGATGTCCCGGTTCATGCACCGGCGATAGCAGTATTCCTGCTTTGGAAGCCCGGAGAGCTTCACCGCTGCATTTATCGCTTCGTTTTCTTTGGGTGACACCCGAAACCCTACGGTTATATTTCTCCAGCGGTTGTGATTATCGACATTTTTAGCAGACATCTTCTATTTCCTTCCTTTCATATCCTAATTTCCTTGCCATTTCTTCCTGCTTTGACGGGAAGAGATGAGCGTAACGATAAGTGATTTCGATACTTTCGTGACCTACCCGGTCCGCGATTGCCACCGCTGAGAAGCCCATATCAATCAGAAGTGATATATGGCTGTGACGGAGGTCGTGAATTCTGATGCGTTTTACTCCGGCTGCCTTTGAGCCTCGTTCCATCTCTCTGCCGAGATAGTGCTTTGAGATATTGAAGATACGGTCATTTTTACCGACGCCGTACAGCATACCGAGGTAATCCTGCATCTCCTCGCAGAGAAAGACCGGCATCTTGATCGTGCGGTTGCTTTTCCTTGTTTTTGGAGTAGTAATGACATCTTCACCGTGTAAGCGCTGATAGGATTTGTTTATCCGAAGCATACCCTTATCGAAATCGAAATCCGACGGCGTAAGCGCCAGCAGTTCGCCTTCACGGATGCCGCACCAGTAGAGGACCTCAAACGCGTAGAAGGAAACGGGCTTGTCCATCATTTCATCGGAAAACTTCTTGTATTCTTCCTTTGTCCAGAACTTCATTTCCTTGCGTTCTTCCGTTCCCATATTACCTACCTTTGAAGCAGGATTGGAGCGCAGACCGTAGTGCCTGACTGCGTGGTTTAATATGGCGCTGAGTTGGTTGTGAACCGTTTTCAGATAGGTCTGTGAATACGGCTTGCGCTTTTCATCACGGTATGCAAGCAGCTCATTTTGCCACGCCATAATATCCTTGTTGCTGATTTCGCTCATACTGCGCTTCCCGAAATAGGGCATAATCTTGGTTTCCACGATATGCTCCTTGGTCATCCACGAGTTTTCTTTCAGCCTCGGTTTCATATCCTTCCTATACAGCTCATAGAACGTCTCGAAGGTCATATCCATATCGGAAGCGTTCTGCTGTTGAAAAGTTCGTTCCCAATCAAGCGCTTCTTTCCTTGTGGCAAAGCCCCGCTTGCATTTCTGCTTACGTTCGCCTTTCCAGTCAAGGTATCTGGCAAGCACATACCAGGTGCCGTTTTCGTTATTCTTATATACCGGCATTCAGATCACCGCCTTTCCATTGTGATATACTCTTTCATTGAAATACTCTCTGTTGATGCGCCCTGCGATTGTGATATATCCTTTTGCTTTAAGCTCACCGTTGAGCTGGCGGATAACCTTGTAAGCAAAGGAGGTAGATACCTTGAGGACTTCTGCTACTTCTTCAACTCGCATAAACTTGTTGTCCATTTTTTCACCTTCTTTCTCTTTAGATAGTTTTGTTGTTTAATGTCGGAGAACTTTCTGACCGCATTCCGATTTGCCCGAGCGGATACGTCATTACCGTGGCGTATAACGGCTTTCCATCGTCGCATTAAGCGCATTTGTTTAATGTTCTCTTATTATACTAAGCTTATTTGTTTATGTCAAGGGTTTTTGGGAAAATGTTTAACTTTTTTGTTTTAGATTTATTGACAAAGCCATAGCTTATATGCTATTCTATATTCACAGTTCACAGACGGGAGATAAAAGCTATGGCAATCGGTGAAAGAATCCGTTTCATTCGCAATTTGAAAGGTATGACACAGAAGTGGCTCGGCATCGCCGTCGGTTTCCCGGAAAAGACAGCCGACATTCGTATGGCGCAGTATGAATCCGGCTCAAGAACTCCCAGAGCCGATCTGACAAAAGCTCTTGCCAACGTGCTTGAGGTATCTCCGTTAGCTTTATCCGTACCGGATATTGATTCTGAGCTCGGTCTTATGCACACTTTCTTCGCGCTGGAAGATCGTTACGGCTTGAAGATTGATAAGGTCGATGAAGAGCTCTGCATTCGTCTTGATTCTCACAGAGGAAGCAGCAACGCCTTTTTGGTTGATTTCTTTGCAGCTTGGCAAAAGCAGGCTGAGCTTTTCAAAAACGGTGTAATATCCAAAGAGGAATATGATCGCTGGCGTTACAACTATCCGAAGTTTGATACCGAAAGCGGATATGTCAAGGTGCCTTCTCAGGCGCTCAGTGATGCGCTGGTGGATGCTTTCAAAGACCGCCTGAAAGAAGAATAAAAGACGACAAAAAGCCCGTAACTGTTTTATCCACAGTTACAGGCTTTCTTCGTCTTATAATACGGTTACATTAGTTCCAAAGCCACACCGATTTTATTCTGATAACCCCAAAACCACTCGGGGTATAGAATAAAGGTGCTTCAATGGATGTTATCATTTTGTTATCAAAGCGGGTGGTCGAAGCTCGGAAACCCTTGAAATTACTGGGTTTTCGGGCAATTTTTATTATTCGTATTCTATGGTTGCGGGGGCTTTGGGGGTGAGGTCGTAGAGCACGCGGTTGACGCCCTTGACCTCGCCCGTTATACGCTGCGTTATCTTGTGAAGCAGCGCGTAGGGGATCTCCTCGACCGTTGCGCTCGTTGCGTCAACGGAGTTGACGGCGCGGATGATCACCGGCCAGTCGAAGGTGCGCTTGCCGTCCGTAATACCGGTGGACTTGAAGTCCGGCACGACGGTGAAATACTGCCATACCTTGCCCTGAAGTCCGGCTGCCGCGAACTCCTCGCGGAGGATCGCGTCGGACTCGCGGACTGCCTCAAGTCTGTCGCGCGTGATCGCGCCGACGCAGCGGACGCCGAGACCGGGGCCGGGGAACGGCTGACGGTAGACCATGCTGTCCGGCAGGCCGAGCGCCTTGCCGACGCAGCGGACCTCGTCCTTGAAAAGAAGCTTCACCGGCTCTACGAGCTGGAAATTCACGTCCTCCGGCAGACCGCCGACGTTGTGATGTGCCTTGAGACCCTTGGACTCGAGGATATCGGGGTAGATCGTACCCTGCGCGAGGAAGCCGATACCGTTGAGCTTTGCGCTCTCCTCGTCAAAAACGCGGATGAACTCGGCACCGATGACCTTGCGCTTCTGCTCGGGGTCGGAAACTCCGGCGAGCTTATCGAGGAAGCGGTCGGTGGCGTCGATGTAAATGAGGTTAGCGCCCAGCTCCTTGCCGAAAACGTCGATGACCTGCTGGCTTTCACCCTTTCTCATAAGGCCGTGGTTGACGTGGATGCAGGTGAGCTGATTACCGATCGCCTTGATGAGAAGCGCTGCGACAACGGAGGAATCCACTCCGCCGGAGAGCGCCAGGAGCACCTTTCCCTCTCCTACCTGCGCGCGGATCGCCGCGATCTGCTCGTCGATAAAAGCGGCGGCAAGCTCGGGGGTGTTGATTCTCTGCATGGATTCGGGTCTTACATTGGTATCAGGCATATATATGTTCCTTTCGTAAAAGAGTTTCTTAAAAACTGCAAGTATTTTATCACAATGAAAATGGCATTTCAACAAAAATCGCCGTGAACTCGCAAAAAGTCCACGGCGGATTTTCACTTTTTGGCAACGCTTGAGCGCACGAGCGCACGGTGAAGCTTCGCTATCGCAATCTTCTCCTCCTGCACGCTCTTTTTCTGCGCAAGCAGAGCTTCCGCGCGCTCCTTGGCTTTGAGCGCGCGCTCGCGGTCGATATCCTCTGCCCACTCGAAGGTGGTCGGCGCAAGGCGCACCTCGTTATCGGAAACGGAGAGAAGCCCTCCGATGCAGGCGGCCTTACGCACACCGCTCCCGGTGAAAACCTGCGCCTCGCCCATACCGAGGGCTGTGACGTAGGAGATATGGTTCGCCATTATGCAGACGTCGCCGTCGATCGTGCGGACTACGAGCTTTTCGCACTCGCCGTCAAAGGATACGCCGTCAAGCGTGACTATAACGAGATGAAAGGTGTTCATCCCGATCACGCTTTCTTGGCCTTTTCGACCGCCTCGTCGATTGTGCCGACGAAAAGGAACGCCGACTCGGGCAGATCGTCGTGCTTGCCCTCGATGATCTCACGGAAGCCGCGGATAGTCTCGGAGAGCGGAACGTACTTGCCCTGCATTCCCGTAAACTGCTCGGCAACAGAGAACGGCTGAGAAAGGAAGCGCTGGATCTTTCTCGCTCTCGCAACGACGAGCTTATCTTCTTCGCTCAGCTCGTCCATGCCCATGATCGCGATTATATCCTGAAGCTCCTTATAGCGCTGGAGCATCTGCTGAACGGCTCTTGCGACCTCGTAATGCTCAGAGCCGACTATCTCCGGGTTGAGTATCCGGCTCGTAGAGCCGAGAGGATCTACAGCGGGATAGATACCGAGGGACGCTATTGAGCGGTCAAGAACGGTAGTCGCGTCGAGGTGGGCAAACGTAGTTGCAGGCGCGGGGTCGGTCAGGTCGTCGGCAGGGACGTAGACCGCCTGAACAGAGGTGATGGAGCCCTTCTTCGTGGAGGTTATGCGCTCCTGAAGCGCGCCCATCTCGGTCGCAAGGGTCGGCTGATAGCCGACGGCTGAGGGCATACGCCCGAGAAGCGCGGAGACCTCGGAACCGGCCTGGGTGAATCTGAATATGTTGTCGATGAAGAGAAGAACGTCCTGATGGCGCTCATCGCGGAAATACTCCGCCATCGTAAGTCCCGAAAGACCTACGCGCATACGCGCTCCTGGCGGCTCATTCATCTGACCGTAGACGAGGGCTGTTTTGGAGAGAACTCCGGACTCCTTCATTTCGTTATAGAGGTCGTTGCCCTCGCGGGTACGCTCGCCAACGCCGGTAAAGACGGAAAGTCCGCCGTGCTCGGTGGCGATATTGTGGATAAGCTCCATGATGAGAACGGTCTTTCCGACTCCGGCGCCGCCGAAGAGTCCGATTTTACCGCCCTTTGCGTAGGGGCAGATGAGGTCTACGACCTTGATACCGGTCTCGAATATCTCCGTCGCGCCCTGCTGCTCATCGTATGCGGGCGCGGGTCTGTGTATCGGCCAGCGCGTCTTTGCCTCGGGCGCGGGCATATTGTCCACGGGGTCGCCGAGAAGGTTGAACACTCTTCCGAGGCACTCCTCACCCACCGGGACGGTGATAGGCGAGCCTGTATCGACGGCGTCAAGTCCGCGCTTCAAGCCGTCGGTCGAGCCCATCGCGATGCAGCGCGCGACAGAGTCGCCTATGTGCTGCATGACCTCGCAGGTGAGCTTTTTATCGCCGTACTCGATCGTCACGGCGTTCAGTAGATTCGGAAGGCACCCGTCCTCGAACTTGATGTCGAGGACAGGGCCGAGAATCTCGATTACTTTACCTATGTTAGCCATTTATTTACTCCTTAATCGCCTGCACCGGCGACGATTTCGGTGATCTCCTGAGTTATCGCGCCTTGTCTTGCGCGGTTGTATTTGAGGCTCAGGTCCTCGATCATTTCCTCCGCGTTCTTGGTCGCGGAATCCATCGCGTTGCGGCGAGCCGCCTGCTCGGAAGCCTCGGAATCGCAGATGGCGCCGTAGATAATGCCGCCGATGTACTCGGGGATTATGCGGTCAAACACTGTATTGCCGTCCGGCTCGTAGAGCGTATCGGAATTGTCGTCATCGACGTTCTCAACCGGTGTGAGCGGCAGTATCCTGCGCATTGCCGGAGTCTGCGTCAGCATCGAGGCATAGTGCGTGTAGACGATGAACACCTCGTCAAACTCGCCCGCCAGAAACCCGTCGCAGACGAGCTTTGACATCGAGAATGAATCGGAGATACTCAGCTCCGCGGCAACGGGATATGCGTCGGTGTAGACTTCAAAGCCGTGGGCGCGCATATTCTCAAGCGCACGCTTGCCGATTGGCAGAACTGCGCTCGGCTTGCTTCTCAGTTCCTCCTCCGCCATCATAAAGACGTTGTGGTTATAGCCGCCGGCGAGACCTCTGTCACCGCCGATGACGATATACAGGCTCTTCTTTATCCCGCGCTCGATGAGGTAAGGCGAAGAAAACTCGCTGTCGCGCGCGGCGATCTCCGCGGCGGTCTTGTAGATGATATCGAAGTACGGTCTTGAGCGACGCACGTTCTCCTCCGCCCTTCTGAGCTTGGAGGCGGCGACCATCTCCATGGCCTTTGTTATGTGCTTCGTAGACTCCATTGATCGGATGCGAAGCTTTATGTCCTTCATGGATACTCCCGCCATGGCGATCTCTCCTTAATGGACCTTCACAAAGTCCGCGGTGTAGTCGGAGAGCGCCTCACGCAGCTCCTTTTCCGTGGACTCCGACATAACGCCCTCGGTTTCGATGTTCGAGAGGACAGCGGGGTGCTTTGAATCGAGATATTCATAAAGTCCCTGCTCATACTCCTTTACGAGCGGCACGGCTACGTCCTTGAGGTAGCCGTTGTTCGCAGCAAAGAATATGCAGACCTGCTTGCCGACGGGAAGCGTGGCGCCGTTTTTCTGCTTGAGAACCTCGACGATCCTCTCGCCCTGGCTGAGCCTCTCCTTCGTATCCTTGTCGAGATCGGAGCCGAACTGAGCGAAGGACTGCAGCTCGCGGTACTGTGAGTAAACGAGCTTGAGGGAGCCTGCCACCTTCTTCATAGCCTTGATCTGCGCGTTGCCGCCGACTCGGGATACCGAGATGCCGGGGTTGACGGCAGGCATGATGCCGGCGTGGAAAAGCTCGGACTCAAGGAATATCTGACCGTCGGTGATGGAAATGACGTTTGTCGGGATATATGCCGAAACGTCGCCCGCCTGCGTCTCAATGATCGGAAGGGCGGTGAGACTTCCGCCGCCGTATTCCGGCGCCATGCGCGCCGCGCGTTCAAGAAGGCGGGAGTGGAGATAGAAAACGTCTCCGGGGTACGCCTCGCGTCCGGGAGGACGGCGGATAAGCAGGGATATAGCGCGGTAGGCGACCGCGTGCTTCGACAGATCGTCGTAGACTACGAGCACGTCCTTGCCCTGCGCCATAAAGTACTCGCCCATGGCGCAGCCGGAGTACGGCGCGATGTACTGCATAGGCGCAAGCTCGGAGGCGGTCGCGGAGACTACGATAGTGTAGTTCATCGCGCCTGCGGCTTCAAGCGTCGAAACGACCTGCGCGACGGTGGAGCGCTTCTGACCGATAGCGACGTAGATGCAGATAACTCCCTTGCCCTTCTGGTTGATGATCGTATCAAGAGCGATAGTGGATTTGCCGGTCTGCCTGTCGCCGATTATAAGCTCGCGCTGGCCGCGGCCGATGGGAATCATGGAGTCGATAGCCTTGATTCCGGTCTGGAGCGGCACGGAGACGGATTTGCGCTCGATTATGCCGGGCGCCGGGGATTCTATGGGACGGAAGCCGTCGTTTTCGATCTCTCCCTTGCCGTCTATCGGCGCGCCGAGAGCGTTTACGACCCTGCCTATGAACTTCTCACCCACCGGAACGGAAACTACTCTGCCGGTGCGCTTTACTGTATCGCCCTCGCGGATGCCGGAGTCAGAGCCGAGGATAACGATGGAGACGGAGTTCTCCTCGAGGTTCTGCGCCATGCCGTACTCGCCGTTCGAAAACTCGACAAGCTCGTTCATGAGGCAGTTTGTAAGTCCCGATGCCCTTGCGATACCGTCACCGACGAGGATGACGGTACCGGTCTCGGACTCCTGTATCTTAGGCTCGTAATATTTTATCTGTGATTTGATGATCTTCGTTATTTCTTCTGGTTTGAGTTCCATGTTTATGACCATTCCTTTAGCTCATGGCAGACTTATTTGACTCTGATTACCTGCCCGATATAGATAAGTCTCGGATCGCTGATCTCGTCAGCGTTCAGCTCGTAGAGAACGCCCCACTTCGTGCCGGTGCCGTAGTATTTCTTTGCGATAGTCCAGAGGCAGTCGCCTTCTACGACTGTGTAATACTCGGCGTCGGCAGGCTTCTGCTCCTCAGGCTCTTCCTTCTCGGTGATAATGGTCAGATCGCCTCTCGGCTCAGAATACTTCTCTGCGGAGATAACGCCGCCCAGCTCCTCGGTAATGTAGTTCATAACCGCCTCGTCAAGAGGAATACCTGTGTCAAACTGATCGGACGCGCTCTTGAATACGTAGTATGTATCTCCGCCGACAGCGCAGAAGTTGTTTGTAACGACAGCGTAGGTATCGTTCGGATCGAAAGCCTTGCCGTTTATGCTCTCGATCGTTACGCGCTGAATGGATTTGGGGCCGTAATATGTGGATTCGGGATAGGTCTCCTCGTTAGCGTCGTATGCCTTGGTCGTGTCAAGAGTCCACTTTATTCCGGCTGTCTGCGGGTATCCGCCGATCGGGAGCGAGAACGTGGAAGCCTCGAGCGCCTCGAGAAGCTCAGAGCCTCTGACGTAGATGACCGCGAGAGTGTTGCCGAAGGGCAGCACCGAGTTGACGTCCTTCATGCTGACGTCGCCGGGGTTGATGGCTGCGCGGATTCCGCCGCCGTTCGTGACCGCGACAACGTGGTCGGTGTCAACCTTGAGAGAGCCCTCGACGTTGAGTACGTTCCAGAGCATGGCGTCGGTAATGAGGTTGCCGTTGTTCGTTTCACTGTCGCGGTTGCCCGGATTGGCCTTGTTGCCGTTGAGAGTTACCTCGCTCTTCGCAAACGGAGCGCCGTAGGTGGCGTTGACCTCGTCATTGATTTTGTCGCTGACAGCCTTGACCTTTTCATCCTTTTCAAGACCCTCAGTCTCGATGAGGAAGTTGGACTCGATCTTCTTCTCGGCGCTGTCAATAACGATTACGCCGATGGCCTGGAACTTGGTTCCGGTGGACTGGATGGGCTTGCCGTCCTCAGTACCGGTCATAACGGTGTGGGAGTGACCGTCGATGATGAAGTCAATGCCGCTTGTCGCGTTATAGACATCGACAGAGCGGTGGCGGTCGGGCGCGGACTCGTCATAAAGACCGAGGTGGAAAAGTCCGATCACGATGTCGCTTCCCTCGGCCTTGAGAGCGTCGATCTCTCCCTGGGCGCAGTCGGCAAGCTCGGTCTTTCCGTTGGAATTGGACGCAAAATGCAGCTGCGTTACATAGCCCGGCATAACTTTGGTAAGGGTTTCGGGGGTCTCCATTCCGAAGAAGCCGATCTTAAGACCGGACTTTGTGGTATAAACGTCGTGCGGGGTGAAGATCGGTTCGCCGTTATCGAAAACGTCGGCGCAGAGGACCTTGAAGTTTGCCTTGGAGATGTTCTCCTTGAGCGACTCATAGCCGTAATCGAACTCGTGGTTGCCCAGCGTGCCGTAGGTGTATCCGACGGCATTCATAAGCTCAACGGCGGTAGCGCCCTTGTAGATGCTGACGCGGGGATCGCCCTGTGAAAAGTCGCCGGCGTCAACGATGATAACCTCGGCGCCCTTGGCTTCAAAGGCATCTCTCAGCGCGCTGACATAGGCATAGCCGTCAAGCGCGCCGTGAACGTCGTTTGTGTGGAGGATCACTACCTTGCCGGTGAGATCCTCGGGAAGCTCGTCGAGAGTTTTGATATCCGCTTTAACGTCATAGGCAAATGCTGAAATGCTGAGTGCGAGAGAGAGAATAAGTACGAGCACTGTGCTGAAAAATAACTTCGTTTTTTTCATTTTTCTCATCCTTTCTGCGTCAAAAGCATCATAATACCGTGTTTTTGAGGATATTATCTATTTCGGCAAGCTTCGCGGCAACGGTGCCGTCGAACAGCTTTCCGCCATAGCTGAGCTTTACTCCGCCGAGCAGAGCCGGATCCGTTTTTTCTGTAAGTATGACCTTTTTGCCGTTTTTTTTGCTGACTGTTTCGATAAGGCTCGCCCTCTCCTCCTCGGAGAGCGCGACGGCGCTGACGCACTCAACAGGCAAAATGCCCTTTTCTTCATTATATCGCGCGGTGTACGCCTCCGAAATGCCGCGAAGCTCATTCAGTGTGCCGTTATCGATCAGAATCTTCAGAAAATTCATAAGATACCCGTCGATCCTGCCCTCAAACGCCTCACAGAGCGCCTTTTTGCGCTCATCCTTCGTAAGCGCGGGATTAGAGAGGAGGCGCACGTACTCCTTCGTGCCGGCGAAGATATCGCAGACAGCGCGAAGCTCGGACTTTATAGCGTCCTCCCTCTTTTCTTCGGAGGCAAGCTCATAAAGGCTCTCGCCGTAGATCTTAGCGGTAGCCGTCATGACGCCTCACCCATCTTATTGACGAAATCCTCGATAAGCGCACGGTGTTTACTCTCGTCGATCTCCTTTTCGCACACCTTCTCGGCGATGTCGAGCGATATGCCGGCGATAGAGGATTTTACCTCGTTCATCGCCTTCTTCTTTTCCTGCGCGATATCTCTCTCAGCCTTTTCTCTGATGGCGTCAGCGTCGCGGCGAGCCTCGGCTACTATCTCGTCAGAGCGCTTGCCGGCGGTGACTACCGCCTCCCTGATGATATCGTCGCGCTCGGATTTGGCGGAGTCGAGGTGGCGCTGGTACTCTGTTTTCAGCTCCTGCGCGTCGCTCTTTGCCTTGTCCGCTTCTGCGTATGCGTCGTCGATCTCCTTCTGGCGGTCGTCGATCATCTTTTTTACGGGCTTGAAGAGAAACTTTCCGAGGATCAGAAAGGTTATGATCATATTGAGGAGGGTAAAAAGCGCTGTCCACGGATTTACGCCGATTATGGCTTCAAAACCATCCATATAACTTTTTTGCTCCTTTCCCTATTTTATAAGCAACGGCCCGGATGAATATGCCTCGGTGAATATGCGGGATATTTTTTGCAGCAGTGACGACGGATTTTTGCAGGAATACTTTGTGCATTTCAAAAAATCCGGCTAAGCTGCGGCGAAAAGCAGCCGCATAGGCGCGAGGATTCATTCATTCGAGGTATTGCCAGATTACATACCCGGGAACAGGAACATAAGGAGCAGAGCCACAACGAGAGAGTAGATGCCTGTGGACTCGGTGATGGCGCAGCCGAGGATCATGTTGGTGCGGAGATTGCTTGCAGCCTCAGGCTGACGAGCCATGCCCTCAAGAGCCTTGCCGACGGCGTTGCCCTCGCCGAGAGCCGGTCCGATAGCTCCGATGCCCATGCAGAGTCCCGCGCCGATGGCGCAGGCAGCTTTAATGATAGCAGTTTCCATTGTTTATTCCTCCAATAAATTATTAACAGATTGATTATTTCGTCTCCTCTTCGGGCGGCGGGCACGCCATTCCCACGTAGACCATGGTCAGAAGCGAGAAAACCAGCGCCTGAACGAAGCCGGAGAAGAGATCGAAGTAAATGCTGAGAACGCCGGGAATACCGAGCGCAAGCACCGGCATACCGGTCACGGCGCCGAGCACCTCAAGCGTCGAGGCAAGCCCGAGAAGAGCGATGAGCGCGCCGAAGATCTTTGCGGCGAGCTTCTTTCTGAGAAATCCGAAGGACGCGAGCGCAACGCCGATTGCGAACACAACGATGCTCACGATAAGTCCGTTTGAGCGGATAAGTCCGATAACGATAGCGGAAATGCTCGAGAGCGCCATATACAGAAGGCTCGTCAGGACGCCGCCGCCCATGATGTTTCCGAAGTGACGAAACGCCATGCTGACCGGCTGAGCGATATCGGAAATGATGTTCATCGGGTTTATGTAGTTTTTGAGGAAGGCTCCGAGACCCGCGTTTTTAATCGTGCAGCCCCAGCAGAGAAAGCTCGTCATGACCGCCCACGTGAGCGTCGTTGAGAGGTCGGAGGTGGTGCTTCTCAGAAAGCCCGTCATTCCGATGAGCGTTCCGAGAATGCTCGAGAGGAAGAGCGCGCCGATGTACGGCGTCCAGTAGGAGTTGTGCTTTCCCATCGTGCTCTCGACGAGGTCGTACAGCATGCCGACCCCCTTTTCTGTGAGTACCTGCATCCTGCCCGGGCGCTTTTTGAGGTTTCTGCCGAGCAGAACGCCCGCAACGCACAGAATGAGCGTCACGAGGAATGAAGAAACGGCGGTCGCTGTGATCGGTATGCCGCCGAGTATGGGAATTGTGAAGTATATCTTCGGGCCGTTGATCATTTACCGGCACCGTCCTTTCTGAAAAATCCTACAAGTCTTATTACGGCCTGCATTAAGATCAGAGGTAAAAGCGAGGCTATGCGGTCGAGCGTCGTAAAGCGCAGAACGAGAAAGTATAAGGCGAGCAGAGCAAAAAGCCTTATCGGGGTCGAAGCCTGGATCATTTTTTGCGCCTCGGCCGCGTTGCCGGTCTCCTCCGCCCTGTCGGCGGCGTTCGACACGACGACCGTCAGCGCGAGGAAGTTTCCCGCGGCGGCTGCATAGCCGAAGGCTGCGCCGAGCAGAACGTCGGGCGAGAATCTGCCGAGAACGGCGTAAACTCCGACCATCAGCGCGCACAAAGCAAAAAGCACTGCGGCGCAGACTGCGAACTGCCGTATCGCATCTCTGTTATGAAGCATCTTTCACCTCATATATGTTCGTTGAATTGGGACTTTTCTTCTTCCCTTTTCCCGCTCTTCGCCATTCTGCGGAGATTTGTGACAAGCCCGCCGACGGCTCCGAGAGCGCCGAGAAAGGCGCCGACGGCAACGACCCACGGAGGAAGCGAAAAAGCGTCCCTCAGCCAGACCGCGCCGACTATAAACACCACGAGAGGCGAAGCTACGCTGAGTCCCAGCTCCGTTATCCAAACGAGGTCTTTCAGAAACGAAAAATCCTTCATCCTAAAGCCCCCAAATTAGTTCAGGTTACAATATACCATTTTTCGGGTATAAAGTCAACAATAGTTAAATGAATAACTTTAGGGCAAACCGGCAAAAATAAGCGGAAAGGAAGTGATCTGATGGCAGTCAGCTTTGTGAGAACGCTCATCGTTTTCGTGCTTCTTCTCACCTCGACGCGAATTATGGGAAAGCGCCAGCTCGGTGAGATAGAGCCGATCGAGCTTGTGACGGCGGTTCTCATCTCGAACCTCGCAAGTCAGCCGCTGAGCGACATCGGGATCCCCCTCAGCTACGGGGTCGTGCCGGTTCTGACGCTCCTTGCGGTACAGCTCATCATCAGTCAGCTTACCGTCCGCTCAAAGCTCTTCTCGCGCCTCATTTCCGGCGAGCCGAGCGTAATTATCCGCGACGGCGCTCTCGTCGAGCCGGAGATGAAGAAAAACCGCATAAGCCGCGACGAAATACTCATCTCCCTGCGCCGCAGCGGAATAAAGGATCTCACCACCGTCAAGGAAGCGACGCTCGAAATTGACGGCACGCTCTCCGTTATTCCTTACAACCGCTACTCCCCCGTAACGCCGGATATGCTCGGAATGGAGGTCGAGGAGGATTAAAAAGGAAATATTCGCTCTCGCTCTTATAATCGCGCTCTCGGCGTTCTCGATCTGGAACACTTATCATATCGCTTCCGTCACGGACTCGATCAGCGAAGAGCTTTCTCTCTGCGCCTCGCTTGCGCAGCGCGGAGATATAACCTCTGCCGAGTCTCACTCAAAGCTTGCGAAGGATATCTGGGACAGCCACAGAGTCTATTTTGAATCCGTACTGCGCCACACAGAATTCGATACCGTCTGCGAGGACTTCTACAACGTCGAGGAAAAGCTCCTCGACGGCGACGCAGTGAAGGTCGCGCTCTACGCGAATCACGCGGTCGAGCATCTGAAAACCGTCGCAGATATGGAAAAGGTGCGGATAGGAACGATATTTTAAGCGCAAAAAGACCGCTGCGAAAATGCAGCGGTCTTCAGGCTGAAGTATTGAATTATTTGAGGAAGCTGAGGCTCTTGATGATAGCCGGCTCCTTTGCCTTTCCGCCGCAGACCTGGAAGAAGCAGATCAGGCTGATGACCTCGAGGACTGCGATAGCGATAGCCGCGGCGATGGGAACGATGACAGTCCAGAAAAGGAACGCGGTGATGATACCGACGAGCATCTGCGCGACGGTGATCTTGATACACTGGCGGATGTGGAACTGGACGTAGGGACTATCCTTCGCGCAGATGGCGGCGACGATAATTCCGATGAAGCTCATGAGATAAACGAGCATCGCAAAGGGCTTGTTATCCGAGATATCCTTGGGATCAAATTCCGCGGTGTGATCGGCGGGATCGACCGCGGGCTGGGGAGCATAATACTGTGGCTGAGCCTGATACTGGGGCTGCTGGGGCTGCTGGTTTGCTTGAGCGTTCATCGGCGCGCCGCAGCTGACGCAGAACGCAGCGTTGTCTTCAAGCTGAGCGCCGCAATTGGGACATACTTTCATAGCAGTACACCTCCATATATTTTTGATATACTGAGATTTTAACCCCGTTTTTGCGAAATGTCAACCGTTTTGCGCGTTTTTATACGCAGCCCTGCGCCTTCATTGCCTCGGCGACCTTGAGGAAGCCCGCGATATTCGCGCCCGCCATGTAGTTGCCCTCCATGCCGTAATCCTTAGCTGCCTTGTCGCAGGCGGCGAAGATATTTTCCATAATGCCGTGGAGCTTTTCATCGACCTCATCGAAGCTCCAGCTCATTCTGATGGAGTTCTGGCTCATCTCAAGTCCGCTCGTAGCGACGCCGCCGGCGTTTGCAGCCTTCGCGGGGCCGTAGAGCATATTGTTCGCAAAGTAGACCTCGATCGCCTCGGGGGTGGAGGGCATATTCGCGCCCTCTGCAACCGCGTAGCAGCCGTTCGCGGCAAGCGCCTTCGCGCTCTCGCCGTCGATCTCGTTCTGAGTGGCGCAGGGCAGCGCGATATCGCAGGGAACAGTCCATATTCCCTTGCAGCCCTCGTGATACTCCGCCTTCGGGTGAGTATCGACGTACTCCTTGATCCTGCCGCGCTTGACCTCCTTAAGAACGCGCATCGCCTCGAAGTCGATGCCGTCCGGGTCGCAGACATAGCCGTTTGAATCGCTCATCGCAACGACCTTCGCGCCGAAGGACTGCGCCTTCTGGCAGGCGTAGAGCGCGACGTTGCCGCTTCCGGAAACGACGACGGTCTGACCTTCGAAGCTCTTGCCGTTAGCGCGGAGCATGGCGTTTGTGAAGTAGCAGAGACCGTAGCCGGTCGCCTGCGTGCGGGCAAGCGAGCCGCCGTAGGGTATGCCCTTTCCGGTGAGAACTCCGCTCCACTCGTCGGTGAGCTTTTTGTACATACCGAACATATAGCCGATCTCGCGGGCGCCGGTGCCGATATCGCCGGCGGGCACGTCGGTATCCTTGCCGATGTACTTATAAAGCTCCGCGATGAAGCTCTGGCAGAAGCGCATGATCTCGTTGTCGGACTTGCCCTTCGGGTCAAAGTCGCTGCCGCCCTTCGCGCCGCCCATCGGGAGGGTAGTAAGGCTGTTTTTGAAAACCTGCTCGAAGCCGAGGAACTTTATAATTCCGCCGTAAACCGACGGATGCAGACGGATGCCACCCTTGTAGGGGCCGATAGCGTTGCTCCACTGAACCCGGAAGCCGCGGTTGACCTGCACCTTGCCGCTGTCGTCCACCCAGGGAACGCGGAAATAAATCATTCTGTCAGGCTCGGTGATCCGCTCGAGAATACCTGCGGAAACAAAATCGGGACGAGCGTCGATGACCGGCTCGAGGGTCTCAAAGACCTCGGTGACAGCCTGAATGAACTCAGGCTCGCCGGGATTGCGCTTTTTTACTGACTCAAGAACGTCGAGCATATATTTGTTTTTCATATTTCGTGCCCTCCTGATTGAAAAATTATGTTTAGCATTTTAATACCGCAAAGAGCGTATGTCAAGAAACTATGTAAATAAAATTCCTTCATATTCGCAGCTTTTTTATCGGTGTTTTGCCGAATACTGCATAATTCTCCGCTCCCGACTTGCGAAATCTGCCGCAAAATAATGCTGTCCCTTCTCACTTGATTTTTTCGCGGCATTATTATATAATACATAAGTTAAAGATGTTCCATTTCCCCAAAATACTTTTTTCGGAGAATTCTCATGGAAAAATACGTCTTCAGCTCTGAGGAGCGCGCACTCTACGAGGGTATGGAAATACCCTTCGCAATATACGAGTTTTTAGACAGCCGGGTCGTGACGGCTGTGCTGAGCGCCGGCTTTATGCGTCTGTTTGGCTATACCGACAAGGCGCAGGCATATTACGACATGGATCACGATATGTATAGGGACACGCATCCCGACGACAGATCGCGCATAGCGAGCGCCGCCGTCCATTTTGCCACCGAGGACGGGGTCTACGACGCCGTCTACCGCACGCGCGACCATGAGACCGGCGGCTACCGCATAATCCACGCCATCGGCAGGCACGTAGTCAATTCCGACGGAGTGCGCCTCGCCTACGTCAGCTATACCGACGAGGGCGAATACAGCCAGGACGGCGAGGGAGACGAGCTTTCCCGCGCTCTCAGTCACCGTATCCGCGAGGAGAACGCGCCGCGCGGCGCGACCTACGATAAGCTCACCGGGCTTCCCGTAATGAGCTATTTCTTCCGTCTTGCACATTTCAGCAAAGCGAAGATAATCGCAAAGGGAAGTCAGCCCGCTCTTATCTTCCTCGATCTGAACGGGATGAAATTCTTTAACCAGAAATACACCTTCACAGAGGGCAATAATCTGCTCCGCTCGCTCGGCGAGCTGCTTTCCAGGTATTTCGGCGCCGAAAACTCCTGCCATATGGGCGCCGACCACTTTGCCGCCATAGCGGAAGAAAAGCACCTCGGCGTTATCCTCAGCGACTTTGTAAGCGATTGCGACAAGCTCAACGGCGGCATCAATCTGCCCGTCAGGATCGGCATCTATCAGAACAGCATGGAGGACGTTCCCCTCGAAACGGCGTTCGACCGCGCGAAGCTCGCCTGCGATACGCTCAGAAAAAGCATATCCTCGGCTTATTTCATCTATGACACGGCTCTCAAAAAACGAGCCGATATGCGCCAGTACGTGCTCGAAAACATCGACACGGCCCTCGCCGAAAAATGGATAAAGGTCTACTACCAGCCCATAGTCCGCGCCGTAAACGGCAGAGTCTGCGACGAGGAGGCGCTTGCGCGCTGGATAGACCCCGAGCGCGGAATAATGCCGCCCTGCGACTTCATACCATACCTTGAGGAGTCCGGTCAGATATATAAGCTCGACCTCTACGTTCTCGACGAAGTGCTTGAAAAGCTCCGCATACAGAAGGAAAACGGGCTCTATCTCGTTCCGCAGTCCATAAACCTCTCCCGCTCCGATTTCGACGTCTGCGATATGGTCGCTGAGATCTGTAAAAGGGTCGACGCCTCCGGCATTGAGCGCGAAAAGATCACTATCGAGCTTACAGAGAGCGTTGTCGGCAGCGACTTTGAATTCATCAAGGTGCAGGTCGAGCGCTTCCGCGACGCGGGCTTCCACGTTTGGATGGACGATTTCGGCAGCGGCTACTCCTCTCTCGACATGCTTCAGAGCCTCAAGTTCGACCTTCTGAAGTTCGATATGAGCTTTATGAAGAAGCTCGACGAGGGCACGAGCGGCAAGATAATCCTCACAGAGCTTATGCGAATGGCGACGGCGCTCGGAGTCGATACCGTCTGCGAGGGCGTGGAGACGCTCGATCAGGTGCATTTTCTTCAGGACATCGGCTGCTCGAAGCTCCAGGGCTACTACTACACGAAGCCCATCCCGCTCGACAGCATACTCGACCGCTACAAGCGCGGGATCCAGATCGGATTTGAGAATCCGGAGGAGTCCGGTTACTACGAGACGATCGGAAAGGCCAACCTCTACGATCTCAACGTCATTACGAACGATACGGGCGCTAGCATACAGAATTTCTTTAATTCCATCCCGATGAGCATTATCGAGCTCGGCGGCGGAGTCGTCTCCTTCGCCCGCTCCAACCACACATTCCGCCAGTTTATGCTGCGCTTTTACGGGTTTGACTTCGGCGGCGGCGAAAAGGCGCTCAACGACCATCCGGTCGGAGCCGGCTCGAGGTTTATGGACAACGTGCGCCAGTGCTGTGAGAGCAGCACAGCCATGTTCTTTGACGACGAGCTGCCCGACGGCTCGGTTTCGCACACCTTCGCAAGAAAGATAGGCTCAAACCCCGTGACCGGCACTAACGCTATCGCCGTTGCCGTGCTCTCCATCTCCAAACCCGACTCCGGCGCCACCTACGCTGAGATAGCCCGCGCTCTCGCCTCGGACTACTACAACATCTACTGCGTCGATCTGGATACGGAGCGCTTTATCGAGTATTCCTCCCCCGTCGGCGGCGAGGAGATCGCCTTGGAGCGCCACGGCGAGAATTTCTTTGACGAGTGCGTCAAGGCTTCCGCGAGGATATATGAAGAGGACAGAGATCGCTTCTTTACCGTTTTCAGCAGGGAAAACATCATCCGCGCCCTTGATACAAAAGGCGTATTCACCACATCATATCGTCTGACCGATCGCGGGGAGCCTATGCGCGTCAATATGAAAGTAACGCGTATGCAGCCGAACGGCAGGCGAATAATCATGGGCATCAGCATAGAAAATGCCTGATGACGAGGTAATTTAATGTACTATTTTTCAATAGGGCTTATCGCCGCCCTCGTGCTTGTAATCGAAAACCGTGAGCTTATTTTCAGCTTCGGCCGCAGAAAGCTCGAAAACAAGTCCGAAAAGGCTTACATAACCTTTCTTTTCAGCGTTCTCTTTTACTACATAACCGATTCTCTCTGGGGCGTTTTCGACGTTCTCGGTCTGAGGACAGCCCTCTACGTTGACACCATAATCTACTTTATCGCCATGGGCGCCGCCGTCTACTTCTGGACGGCATACGTCGTTACTTATCTCGACCGCAGCAGCTTCTTCGCGGGTATGTTGAAAATTGCCGCGATAGTTTTCTTTATCGCGTTTATGGTCGTGCTTGTTATCAACTTCTTCCATCCCATACATTTCTTTTACGACGAAAGCGGCAATTATCAGACGGGGATCGTTCGAAATATTCTTCTCATCGTTCAGATACTCATGTTCTTCGTGAGCTTCGTCTACGCGATCTATGAGGCGACCCGCTCGAGCGAGAAAATGCAGAGGCGGCATATTGCGATCGGTCTTTTCGGACTTATTATGGCTGTTCTGCTGACCTTCCAGTACATTGATCCGCTGCTCCCGCTCTACTCGGTCGGATATATGCTCGGTACCTGCCTCATTCACTCCTTCGTTATCGGCGACGAGAAGGAGGAGTCAAAGCGCGAGCTGGAGGAATCTCTCGAGCGCGAAAAGCGCCAGCGCGAGGAGCTTAAGAGCGCATGGAACCTCGCCTACACCGACCCTCTCACCGGCGCGAAGAGCAAGCTCGCCTACGTTGAGGCCGAGGAGAAGATGGATAGGGACATTCGCAGCGGCAAGGGGCACGAGTTTGCCGTCGCGGTTTTCGACCTTAACGATCTGAAGCACATAAACGACACGCAGGGGCACGAGATCGGAGATATGCTCATAATCGACGCCTCGCGCAAGATCTTCGACGCATTCAAGTGCAGCGACGTTTTCAGAATAGGCGGCGACGAATTCGCCGCGATCATCGAAGGCATAGATTTTGAAGGCAGGGTCGAGGCGCTCGACGGCTTCAACGCCATAATGGAGGAAAACGCAAAAAAAGGCAGCGGCGTCGTTGTCAGCGCCGGCATGAGCGACTTCGTGCCATCGTACGATCATTCGATCATTGACGCTTTCGAGCGCGCGGATCAGCGTATGTATGACCGCAAGCGCGCCCTGAAAGCTATGAAAAGTGCATAAGGAACAAAATACCGCTGATGAGCAATTTCAGCGGCATTTTTATTGCGCTTATATTTTAATTGTGCTATACTGATATATTATACTAACCCCTAATCAAAATCTTCAATTCGCGCTTGCCCTTTTCGCGTCATACTTCGTTATCCGGCTTGATAATACACAAAGTATTGTCTGCACCGGACGCCTCGTATGACGCAAAAAATTCTGCGCGCTCGGTTAAAGCTTTTAATCAGGGATTAGTATTATGAAAAAAGAGAGAGTATAATGGACATTAACAGGGAAAACAAAATAAGGCGCTTCTCGCTCTGCGTCTTTACGATCTTCTCGCTCTCCTGCGCTGTTTGGAGCTTTACCGCGGGAGGCGAAGGCTACGGGCTTGCCGCTGCGACGGTCGGGATCCTCTTCTCCCCCTTCGTGCTTGAAAAACTTCTCGGAGTGCGTTTTTCGCTCGGCTTCGTCATATGGGGCTTTATCTACGCGATCGGTCCCATGCTCGGCCACACGCTGAAGCTCTACTACGTTCTGTCGTGGTGGGACGGGCTTCTCCACTTCTTCGGAGGCATCGCCTTCGCCGTTGTCGGCTGGATACTCCCGCGGCGCATGGGCGTTAAATGCTCCCGCGCGTTCAACGCGCTCTTTGCCGTCGTCTTTTCAATGGCAATAGCGCTCGGCTGGGAGTTTATCGAGTACGCAGCCGATACCTTTTTCGGCAGGGATATGCAGTCGGACGCGTTTATTACGAGCATAACGAGCTTTCTCCTCTCTCCGGACCTCGGCAAGATGGGCTCGATAGAGCACATTGATTCCGTTCTCATAAACGGCACCATTGAGCTTCCGGGGCTTATCGACACCGGCATACGCGACACCATGAGCGATACGCTCGTCGAGACTCTCGGCGCACTTATCGTCGCCGCGGGGCTTTCGATTTTCGGGGAGAACATCCTATTCAGGGAGAATGACAATGGACAATAAGAAAAAGCGCGCGATAGTGATACTGATCGGCACCGTCGCGTTTCTCGTCGCGCTCTACTTTATGGCGCGGCCGATGATAGATATGGTATCTGACCCGGACGCCATCAAGGCGTATATCGAAAGCACCGGAGCGTGGGGGCTTGTCGCCTTCTCGCTCATGAATATGATGCAGGTGCTGATCGCATTTATCCCCGGCGGGCCGTTTTCGTTTGCGGCGGGCTATGTCTGGGGCGTCTGGCTCGGAACGCTCATCTGCATAGTCTCGACGAGCATAATGAGCGTCATCGTGTTCCTCATCGTCAGAAAATTCGGCAGGGCGTTCGTCGATCTCTTTATTCCCGAGTCGGAGAGTCAGAAATTCAATAAGCTCCTGCGCTCGGACAGAGTAAGGCAGCTTCTCTTCATCATTTACCTCGTACCGGCGTCGCCGAAGGATCCCCTCGCCTACCTCGCGGGGCTCACGAATATCACCGTGCTCGACTGGGCGGTCATAAACCTCATCGGGCGTTTCCCGGGCACTTTTATCACAGCCCTCGGCGCCAAGAGCATCGAGGAGGGCAATCTCGTCCTCGCCGGCGCTGTCTTTGCTGCGGCAATAATACTCTACCTGCTTGGTCGGAGCTTTTACAATAAGAAAATCAAAAAGGAGGCCGAGGAATGAGAGAAAACGTAGTCATCCTCGATTTCGGAGGTCAGTACAACGAGCTGATCGCCCGCAGAGTACGCGAGGCGGGAGTTTACTGCGAGGTCGTGCCGTACACGACCCCGCTCGAAAAGATCAGAGAGCACGCGCCCATCGGCATAATCTTCACCGGCGGGCCGAACAGCGTCTATCTGCCCGGCAGTCCTCAGGCAGACCCCGGGCTTTTTCGGCTCGGAGTGCCTATCCTCGGCATCTGCTACGGCTGCCAGCTCATCGCGCACACTCTCGGCGGCAGAGTAACCGAGGCGCAGGACGATTCTGCGCGCGAGTACGGCAAGACGGTTACATATTTTGATACCTCCTGCCCGCTTTTCAAGGACATTCCCGAAAAGAGCGTGACCTGGATGAGCCACGGCGACTATATGGAGCGCGTGCCCGAGGGCTTCAGGCTCGTTTCTCACTCCGACGCGTGTCCGAACGTCGGCATCGCCGACGAGGCGCGCGGCTTTTACGGCGTGCAGTTCCATCCCGAGGTCAACCTCACCGAGTTCGGCAAAGCTATGCTCCGCAACTTCCTCTTTGAAATATGCCGCGCAAAGGGCGACTGGCGCATGAGCGACTATAAAAACGAGGCTATCCGCGCGATCCGTGAAAAGGTCGGCGGCGGGAAAGTCCTCCTCGCCCTCTCCGGAGGCGTGGACTCAAGCGTTGCCGCGGCTCTGCTTGCCGAGGCAGTCGGCGATCAGCTCACCTGCGTTTTTGTCGATCACGGCTTTATGCGGCTTAACGAGGGCTACGAGGTCGAGCGTGCGTTCAGTAAATGGAACCTCAATTTCGTCCGCGTTGACGCCGAGGAGCGCTTTCTCACGAAGCTCAAAGGCGTAGAGGAGCCGGAGCGCAAGCGCAAGATAATCGGCGAGGAGTTCATCCGCGTATTCGAGGCTGAGGCAAAGAAGATCGGCAGGGTTGATTTTCTCGCGCAGGGTACGATCTACCCCGACGTTATCGAGTCCGGCGCCGGCAACGCCGCCGTAATCAAGAGCCACCACAACGTCGGCGGTCTGCCCGACTACGTCGATTTCAAGGAGATAATCGAGCCCTTAAGAATGCTCTTCAAGGACGAGGTGCGTCAGCTCGGCCGTGAGCTCGGGCTTCCCGAATATCTCGTTTCGCGCCAGCCGTTCCCCGGCCCCGGGCTTGCGATAAGGGTCATCGGCGAGCTGACAAAGGAAAAGCTCGACACGCTCCGTCGCGCCGATTTCATCTTCCGCGACGAGGTCGCAAAGGCAAACTGCGAGGCAAGCCAGTATTTCGCAGTTCTGACCAACACCCGCTCCGTCGGCGTTATGGGCGACGGCAGGACTTACGACTATACTCTCGCTCTGCGCTGCGTCACCACCTCCGACTTTATGACCGCCGAGTGGACGCGCCTGCCCTACGATCTTCTCGACAGGGTCAGCACACGCATCGTTAACGAGGTCGCGGGCGTGAACCGCATTGTCTACGATATAACCTCCAAGCCGCCCGCAACCATCGAGTGGGAATGAACCCGCTTGGCTTAGATGAGTCAAAAAACCCAGTAAAATCAACGGTTTGCGGGTTTGGCAATTTATGGTAATCTGTTTTTGCAACACTTTTGCAACACGCTTTCCCGAAATAGTGTTTTGCAACAGATGGAATAGTACTGGGTGGCTTTGGCGTTCTTTCTCTGGATAGTCTTTTTGCTGTCATTCTAATTATATATGAAGGAAGCCCGACTCCTCAAATGGAGTCGGGCTTGCCTTTAGATACTTGTCTTAATGTAGAGCTTATCGACCAGATTAGAAATCAAAGTTATGTTTGCCGTGAGTTCGGAGTCAACTTTTTTCTCACCGTCAATACGCCTCAGTTCACCTAAAACCTCTGTGAGTCTGTCATAAACAGCTCGATGCACTTTACAGTTGCCTTTCACATTGATACTCCGATCAAGGAGTTTGGCGACGATGTAATCCTGCTTAGTCATACCTGACAGGGAAACTACCATATTGATTTGTTCATCCTCCTCCGGCGATACTCTGAAGCCAATTGTTCTTGAACGAGATCTGTTATGACGATCAACATTCTTGGCCGACATTGGATTTACCCCCTTCTGATGTTATCCAGGTCATTTGCTATGGTCTTCTGAACATCATCAAACAGATGACCGTAGATGTCCTGCGTGGTTTTAATCGACTTGTGCCCGATACGCTTTGATATCTCGAAGATGTCGTACTTCTTGCTGATAAGTAGTGAAACGTGAGAATGCCTTAATCCATGTACGGTAATCCGTTTCAATCCAGCTTCCTCAGCAAATTTGTGGAATTTCTGTGCGAGCTTTGACTTTGACACCATGAAAATCCTATCGTCGGTCTTAGGCTCATAGAGCATATCAATATACTCTTGGAGTTCATCGCACAGAAAAGCCGGCATGCTCACAGTCCTAACGGAGCTTGGCGTTTTTGGGGTAGTTACGACATCTTGTTTCTTTACCCGCTGATAGGTCTTGGTAATTGAGATTGTAGCTCCCTTCAAGTCAATGTCCCCCAATGTCAGTGCAAGCATTTCTCCTTCTCGGAGCCCGCACCAGTATAGAACCTCATAAGCGTAGTAGTATTCTGGTGCGTTCATGGCGCAGTAGGCGAAGCGTTCGTATTCCTCAGCAGTCCAAAACTCCACTCGCTTGTCTTTAACTCCCATGTTCTTTATGTCCGCAAGAGGATTGTGGTGCAGATAGCCTTTGCTGAATGCATAATTGATAATCGAATTGAATTGGCTCTGAATTGTACGAAGATACGAATCAGAAAAAGGCTTTCCGTTTGGCTTCCTTAACGCTTTAATCTCATTCTGCCAATTAGCGATATCGTCATCAGTGATTTCATCTACAGGCTTATCGTGGAATGTCGGAAAAATGTGATGCTCGAAGATGTTGTATTTCGTTCCCAGGGAGGACGCCTTTATATCTTCGTGTTTGTGGGAAGCAAGGTACTCATGGAAGACATCGCCAAACGTCGGTTCGTAAAAGCTCTCTTCTTCCTCTTCGGTCTCTGTTAGCTTCTCTAAAAAAGCTTCCTCGTATTCTTTCGCCTCTCTTTTGCTTGTGAAGCCGCGTTTGTACTCTGTGTTCGTTTCTCCTGTCTTCGGGTCCTCATAATTGAATTTCGCCATCCACTTGAGTCCCTTGGCGGTTTTGTACTTATACTGCGGCATGTTTATCCTTCCCTCCTTAACTATTCTCCGCTTGGATCATGTTCTGCTCTGGGAAAAAGCGCTTTTGTAAATAAAGAGAATCAACTTTCCCGTTTATCGTCAGGTATCCCGCCCCCTCCAATTCACGGTTGAGTTGTCCAATTACTTTGTAGGCATAAGAAAGCGAGATGCCCAAGAGCTCTGATACCTGCGCAGCCCCAATTAACTGTCGTTTGCTATAATCCATAATGTCCTCCAATTTTTTTAGCATCGCCCGTCACTTGGATTGCGATGCACATTTTATCCGATCCTCATTCAATAGACAAATGTGTAAATCAGTATAATCTATCCGATTCGTACACTTGACAACTTATCTGAAGCTGTTCCTGTCATATACGATGTAGTCATAGCCCCTACCATTACACTTGTCGCACGGTTCTTTTATTGAACGGAACGGTTCAAAGCGTCTAACGATATAATCGGAATTGCTCATATAGTCTTTTAGGCAACGGGGACACAGGCAGCGGATATCCGCTGTTCTTCCCTTAGAACGGCAAGCCCCCAATGTGATCTTGATACCTCGGTTTATTCTCTCCCAGGTGAGCGAGTCCTTCAGTCTTCCTATATGGTTCAGAAGCTCTGATTTGCTGATTGTGCGGACCTGCTCAAGAAGAACTATAGATTCTTCTGTTAAGCCTGTGCCATCAGGAAGAATGACGTGGGAAGGGAAATATTGATTTTTGATTGCTGTAGTGATCGGGGCAACTGTAACAGTGGGGGCTCTTTCATTCAGCAGATTCGTCTGCAAGATCAGCACAGGCCTCCGGCCAGCTTGAACCGAGCCCGTATTCTCGCCAAAATCGTAGTAGTAAATATCTCCACGCCTAATACTCATTTTCATAACACCTCTCCATTTTTTGATTTATCAGAAGAGGTGATTGCGCCCGACATTGAAATAACCCCTTCACTATGTTTGGACAAGGGGGTGCCATTTAAGAAGTCTTTTCTCCAAAATTTCTGAAATTTCTTTCTTGCGGCCTGGATAGAGAAGCCAATGGCTCGGTCGGATCTGCCTTCATCATCGCCAATCTCTTTCCATGTCATTCCATGAACGTAGTGTTTTATTAACCGACGTCTTTGAACGGTAGAGAGCTTAGACAGTGTCCATTTGACCCGTTTCTGGATGTCGTTTTTCTCACGATTGGCGGTGATAATATCGTCGGCAGAGGGAACGCTTAACTCCGTATGGAGTCGCTCAGCTTCTTCGTCAATCGCAAACAATCCAGTATTCCGAATCATTCTCTTTTTGTGCTTATCTTCGTTCCTGTTGTACTCATCTATGGCGTCCTTAATCGTCGTAGGCAGGACAAGGAACGGATGTAGCTGCTGGAGAAGGCTGCTGTATTTTTTTTGGACTTCTTGTTCTGAAAGGTCAGTAAGGATCATGCACTTGATTTCTTCGGAATATCCTGGATATTCATGTGCCATGTAAATGACTTTGCAATCCTCCTTAAATGCGAGCTCAAGTTCTGTTTTTGCATCCATGTGATTCCTTTCCGCCCGGATGCGCAAGGCGAAGAAATCACATGACAGAAAACAAAGTGGATCTGCCAGAAGTACACGCAGATCCACTACACAACCTGATTTGAGCATAGGGTATCATTGGGTACTTCCAACGGAACACCATTGGAAAAGTCCCGTGTCTATGTATCCTTCGCCCTATTGCAAATCAGGCTAACGATATTGAATTCAACTCAGCCGGTGTTCCGGCCTCGTTGTGTCTTCATATTAACCTGAGAAGCGGAAAAACAACAGGTCATGGGGTGACACCCCCAAAAATGAAGAATCAAGGAATTATGCGGGCTTTCTGGCCCATACCCATGCAGGTAAAACTCTCATCAAAACCGCTAAACCCTTGATATTCCTACAAAAAATGGGGGTGTCATGGCATGACACCCCAAGCAAAAAAAATTAAAAAAAGGAGGAATAACTCTTGTTACTCCTCCGCCATAAATCGTATTTGTTTATTTGGCTTGGTCTCTGCGTTCACTCCAAAGCAGGGACAGACGATCTTCACTTTCCGGCGTCAGGTGCCATCGCTCCAAGGTATTGTCGCAGTTATAGCAGTCCTCATTTTCATCTCCATTAGCCATGCACCGGATACATACCTCCGGTAGCGGGCTGACTTCATAGTATTCCAGCATTTCATCACTCCTCATCCGGGGCCCAGAACTCACGCATGGCGTCAAAGGCGGTGCAGTCGATTTGTGTAATGTCCTCTATGAAAATAACCTCGCCGCTTTCGAGCGTGATGCTCTGCTCATACTCGTCATAGCGTATGGCCCTGCCTGTGATTGCGACATGCTTTCCTCCGCCCTTTTTGCCATCGGGTACAAAGACCGTAAAAGTTGCCTCTGGCGTTTCTTCCTGCTGAAATAGAAACACCAGCTTGTAGTTCATTTCCTCAATCTTGTTCTCATCCGGAATCTGTCGGCACTCGGTCTCTCGTGCAGATTCGTGAATCAGGTCGTCATAGCCGGTGAGCGCGGCAAAGGGGGCAAACTGTGCTGCGCGGTTAAGGCGGGACATCTGTGGACGCTTAGAGGAAACATGGTGTTCTCGGTCGATGATGTCCCGGTATTCTGTTCTTGCGTCAGGCATCATGGCACCTCCTCAGTCTCCGGCTCGGTGGCCTCCCACTTGCTTATTGCGCTCCATCGCGGTGGCCCCTTCCTGCATATTGAGACCCTTGACGATGGCATTTTTTCCAAAGCGATCCCGGATGGTAAGCAGTGCATGCTGCATCCTGCGCTCTCGTTCCAGTTCCGCTTCTTCCGCTTGTCTTTGCCGCTCCAAATCCTCATAATCTGTGAACAGATCGAGCTGCTCCGGAGTATCGTCCCTCTTGATTTCCTCCTGCTGCAGAAGATGAGTGACTGCAACATTGAAGCGCCGCACAAGAAGATTCTTGTCAACAATCCGGTCATAGATGGCTGCCACAGCGTCCATGATGCGGGTCGTGGAGCTGGTATGGCGTCCGAGATTCTGTGAGCCGTGAACGCCCTTCGGCGCTTCGCGGCCATAATAATCCGCTTCAATCGGGCCTTTGTAGTTGGCCGCTCTCTTCGGGTCCTTTAGATTCTCAATATCATAGGCAACGTCCAGTACCACCTGGTCAGTGAACAGTCCCTTACGAACCAAGTCCATGGAGAGCTGATCTGCCATCTCTCTGACGATGATTCTGCCTTCCTCTGCCGTATAGGGGCGGGATAATACCTGGCCCTGGCTGAGGCTTTTCGTTTCCGGGGTATATGCTTTGCAGTCAGCAATCTCGGTCGGTTCCCAGCCCCAGGCGTGGTCGATCAGGAGTTCGGCATTGACACCGAACAGCTTGTACAGGAAATCCTCATTATAGAGGGAATTGGGAGGGCCTTCCGAGCATCGTGCCACATCGCCCATTGTAAACATGCCGTTGCTCTCCAGCTTCCGGGCAATGCCTTTACCGACGCGCCAGAAGTCAGTCAACGGGCGATGGCACCACAACTGTTCCCGGTAGCTCATTTCATCCAGTTCTGTGATCCGCACACCGTCCTTGTCAGCCAGCATGTGCTTAGCTACGATGTCCATTGCGATTTTTGCCAGATACATATTGGTTCCAATGCCAGCAGTTGCGGTAATCCGCGTTTCCCGCATCACGTCCCGAATCATGGTCATGGCCAGTTCGTGTGCCGTCATCTTATAACTGCCAAGGTAGTGGGTAGCGTCGATAAAGACCTCATCCACGCTGTAAACCAAGATGTCGTCCGGTGAAATATAGCGCATATAAATCTCCACGACGCTGCGGGAGTAGTCCATGTAATACCTCATCCGGGGCTGTGCGATTACCATGTCAAGTTCCAGAGAAGGATCTGCCGCAAGCTCCGAGGCAAAGACGGATTTCCCGGTGAATACATGACCCGGTGCATTTCTCAGCCTCTCCCGGTTGACCTCCTTGATGCGTTGCTTTGCCTCAAACAGTCTGGCGCGGCCTGAGATGCCGAGCGCCTTGAGCGCCGGAGACACAGCAAGGCAGATGGTCTTGTCTGTGCGGCTTTCATCTGCTACAACAAGATTCACATCCAACGGGTCATAGCCTTTTTCTGCCGCCTCCACGGAAGCGTAGAAGCTCTTAAGATCAATCGCTATGAATTGTTTTCTGTAGGCCATCAACGCTCACCGCCTTTCCCATCACCCGAATTTTGCTTCGACAAACCAGCGACCGTTTTCTTCATCATAGAGGTTTGTCTCAGCGCGTCCAATCCTGATCCTGTATCGAATGCCGCGACCGCCGACCACGGAGGCGCTGCGGCTTACCTGCAATATCTTGTCGATCTCGTACTTGCTGCCATTGGCAAGACGAATCTCCCTTGGGCGGCAGCTTCCGTCGGACTCATGCTCCGCACTGACCGCAACATACACTTTTCTTCGCGTCACGAAGATTTCTCCTCCCTTAGCAATCCAATTCAGATACGCACCGACTCAAGGGCGGGTAGCCGTGCTCCGTCAACTGCGCATTAAATACGGAAATCGGTTGTTTGTATAGGCTGACCATTAAAAGTTCATAGAACATATCGGTTGGATTTATGCCGAAGCTAAAACCAAGCTTAGCTATCAAGTCCTTTTGGAAAACAGGCTCTAATTGCAGCCCGATACAAAGCGCTATGGCGTTTTCTCTTGTTGTGCGATAATTTGGATCATTGCGAAGACGTTGAAGTGTTCGCTCTGAGATTCCTGTTTTAGATACAAGCGTTTCAATCGTGATCCTTTTCCGTTCCATATGCGCTTTCAGCGTCCCGCCAGGAGAGCCCGGCAGTTCACTCATGATTTCAGAGAACCGCTGAGCCATCGCAAAGAAATCCGTTTCATGTCCGGTTCCATCGAAGTCGGCAAGGACATCTGCTTTGCTGACCTCTTTCTGAAGAGTACCTTCGCGGTAGAGATAAATTGGGCCTGTGCTTCGTAAAGAGAATACCAGGCAGCACTCATCCATATGCGCTTTGGCATAGGAAGTCAGATGGAGCGTGCCATTCCTGCGGTAGACATACCTGGCGTCTACGCGGCAGAAATGGTCATCGATGTATTGGTAAAGACCACTGCCTATGCATTCACGGAAGTTGCTGTCTCTTTGATACAGCTCGACTGCTGCAGTAAAGTCGATTGTGAAGGTCTGGCTTTGCCCAAGGCTTCCGGGAGAAAAGGCATAGTCGATGGCATATCTCCCGTTCACATAGTTCAGAACGCCCTTTGCCTCCGTATAGCCGAGTTCAATCATGCGCTGTTTTGCACTCTGCCTTGAAACACCGTAAAAACTTGCAAGGTCGCTGACCACTCTCGAATACAGCCTCGGTGTCGTAATCATGGGATACCGTCGCCTGTGCTGATAGAGCAGCTCGTTGATCTTCATTTCGGTGGTCCGTGCCGGCATTCGGATTCGCGGTGTGGCTCGGTTTGACTGCCATTCCATCCAGTCAACCGGGGTCTTCCCGTCAAAGCAGTTTGCCGCAAGATACATTTCCTCCGCAGAAGTTCTGCCCTGGAGGTCAAGATCGGAGTCGATCATCGCTCCGATCTGCTGTCCTACAATCGTACAGGACAGACAGCACAGCTCACTGTTGTAAAGCCGTTGGCCTAGGTAAAACAGTCTGTGCCGATGGAAGTGGTAGCACTCATGGATGATGGTGTCGTTCAGCTTGTCCTCGCTTACCGTCCCGTCATCAGAGAGGCAGGCATTGATATTCACGACGATGGTATTCGCGGGGATTCGATGGAGGACTTTTTCACCGAAATCATTTAGAATCTCCGTTTCGTTTGCCTCGAAGTAGATTTGCCCGCGTATTCCATCTGAAGCAAAGAGCCGAAGCAACTCCACACGGAGACCCATACGGTTTGCGAGAATCCTGCCGTCAACCCGGCAAGGTCTTTCCAACGCTTCGGGATAATAGATGGACAGAATGCCGGCGCACTCGCCGTCAATCAGCGACTTGCTGGTGTAGGGAACCAGATACTCGTCCAAAGGGGTTCCGGGGGCGGGCTCCTGCCTGTCGTAAACCTTGATGCACTCCAGATTGTTGAAGCTCAGCGCTTCTTGATTCAGGTCGGAGTAGGTTCTGATCCGAAACCATTGCGTCAGCCGGTCTTCTCTGTAAGTCCCATCACGCTCAGAGGAAACGCGGATCTTGGCGCTCATGATGATATCCGCATAAACCTCTTCAGCTGATTTGCGGTACAGATTGATTCGCTCCACCTCGTCCTCGCTGACCAGCGCCGTATCCGGCTGTGGAACGATATGGCTGCGCTTTCCAATGTCCAGCGTACCATCTTCAATCTTCGCCTTGAGATAGTCTGTATAATCGGAATAGAAGCGCCCCATCAAAAACTGCTTGAAGGAGCCGATGCGCTCAATGTTGTTGTGATAAGGATTTGCACAGATAATCTCGAACTCGGGATTGAAGGGGTCTCGCATGGAAACGATCGGCCCCATAGCGTCCAGCGGAAGGTAGTCCAGCTCTTTTGCCAGGAAGAACGGAGCGCACTCATCCAAGGACGGCTCATCCGGAGGCTTGTCCGGAATCAGCGCCCTGCTATATTCTTTTTTCGTCATTGACTCTGCCCTCAGCCTTTCTTGACGATGAACCTGACAACGCCCTGAACGGTCAGTTCATCTACGTAGATGTCCTCCATCGTACGGTTTTCAGGATGAAGGTAAAATCTGGACTGTTCCTCGTCATAAAGCAGAGTCTTGAGTGTGCTGTCTTTGTTCTGGTCAAGTGCTACGACTTTATCTCCGATGCTCGGCTCCTTGTCGGCGTCGATGATGATCATATCGCCGTCATCAATGCCGGCCTCAATCATGGAATCGCCCCTTGCATGGATCACATAAAGGTTTCCGTCCCCGAAAAGCGCCGTCGGGAGCATGACATACTGGTCAATACCAGCCTCGACGGTTTCAGGCGCTCCGCATGGAATCGCACCGTAGAAGACGCTGGCAGCGGTCATGCCATGCTCAGCCAATGCTGTCTTCTTCGTAGAGACAGTCCTTCCGTCGTAGTTGATCATGCCCTTTTCAGCCATATCGACAAGGTATCTGTGTACCGTTACCTTGGTGACGCCGACAACCGTGCTGATCTCGGCGGTGCTGGGAGACCGGCCATGTTCAATATAGAACTGTTCCGCAAATTCACGGATGCGCCTCATCAGTTCTTCGTCCTTATGTCTCATGGTCATACCTCCCACGGCTTATATGTTACGGGTCGTTACGGATAGGATTATAAATCAGGCAGAGGCAAAAATCAAGAGGCAAAAAAGAGACCTGCATTTTTGCGCAGGTCTCATTTGGAGGCAGAGCTTGGTTCACTATATGTTGAGGTAATCTGTTCCCGCGGCGGTAAATATAGAAATCACGTTCTCTGAGCTGTGAGTCAGCTCCGGAGAGATGCCAAGCGACTTTGCCAGTAGCGCCATTCCATCATTGAGACCGGCTTGCTCTCTCACATTGTGCGAAGCGGCATATACGGGATGGTGCTTCCAGATAGCGTTCATCATGGACAAAGGGTTGATTCGCCCGGACTGCTCAATCTGTTTGTGCATCTCCCACAGCTCAAACAGGGCAACACAGGCGCTCGTTTCCGGGAAGAACAGATACCCCTCCGTGTTTTCTATGCCGCATAGCTGATCATATGCGAACTTTTCTCCCTGGATCCTGGCATAATCCGAAAGTTCGCTTTGCCAGATCGGATAGCACACAGCAAGGACCGTTTCGAGCCTGTCTGTTTCGATGAGAAATATACCACTTGACAACCTGACATATCGCATCGTCAACCCCCTGGAGGTAGCCAAAGGAGCTGGGTAGTCACCAAAATACTCCGGCTCATGTTCCCGGCCATAATCTGCAATGGTCAACAGACGGTCTCCTTCCATCGCTGGTAGCCCGTGCTTTTTCAGGTAGCGGTTCACTTCATATTCAATGACCATTCTGCCATACTCCGGTGTGTCTGCGACAAAGCAGATATACTCCGGATTGTGATCCAAGGGCTTCCCATATTCCTTGGCGTCTTGGGAGAGCTCAGGGCAGTCCTTTTCAGCTATGTAGTATTCGTTGGAGGCAACTGCGTCTTCGCCGATGGTGGCGACATAGCAGATACTTGGCGTGATCTCCTGAAACATCGTGACTTTTCCGATATCCTCCTCTAAGGCAATCTCTAGTCTTTCTTTCTCCATCTTTATTCCTTCTTTCTTATCAACTACTAATTGCTGTTCATAACGCTATTAGCGTTATTATATTAGCATAGTATATTTGTCGAAAGCTGTAGAAACACGGAGAACCAACAAAAAAACACCCCTATGGTTATGACATAGGGGTGAATCACATCTGGTCTTTTGCCTCGTTGATCAAGACTTGGATGACCTTCATAATTCTTCTTTGTTCACTTGCCGGGAGTTCGGCCAGAGCCTTTGAAATCTGCCCACTCTCCTGTGTAGTCGTCGCATCGACCACATCCGCCAGCAATGCATTCGCGTCACACTGCAGGGCGTTCATGATTTCAACGAAGGTATCAAGCTTCGGCGTTTTCAAGCCGGTCTCGATGTTGCTCAGGTAGTTCGGAGAAAGATCCACCATCTGAGATAGCTGCTCCTGTGTCAGCCCTCGCGCCTTCCGAACTGCCTGGATGCGTTTTCCTACAAGCCGTGCATCCATAGTACCACTCCTATCGGTTTGTATTCTGCCTGATAGAAGTATAATTGGATGGCACCGCTTTTATAATAAGCCAGAGGAAGTAGGTACTCCTACCAGCGTTATTTCCTCTAATTTTTTCTGATTTGCTTTTAAGGCGGCTAAAAGCTCCATGAAGGAAGCTCAAATGATGCTGAAATTGACTGAGACCTGCGTTTTTGCGCAGGTCTCAAACCATTTTCATCTGGAATCGGAATAGCTGTCTATGATATAATAGAATTCATCCTTGGCTTCCTTTGGGTTTAGGATTTTGATTTTTCCCTTTGAAGCAAAGAGCCATCCATAGAAGGTAGGACTTAGACCAACTGTAACGTAGACTTTGAAATGTCCTTCATCTACGACTTCCGTTTTCACTCGCTCTCCGAAGTGGTCGATGATGTTGTTCATGAGATTGTTTTCGACGAGGAGTTCCACATCCGTCTCTTTACCGCTCATCATGGAGAACTCCTGGGAGAAGAAATCTCCAACGTTGTAGTCCTTTGGCGGTTTGACGCGAGGCTCATCAACCATGGAAAGGTGGTCGATTCGGTCCACGCGGAACTTTTGAATCTTATCCTTTTCCTCGGAATGCCCCACCATATAGTAGTTATCTCCGTTCCAAATCAGAGAGTACGGAGAGACCACATAGAAAGCGCCGTCGTGTCTGGCTACCTTTTTCTTTTGCGGAGAGTAATCATAATACTGGAACGTGACCTTGGTTTTTGCGGCGATAGCATCCTGAATGGAGTCCACGATCCGCATGATTCCTTCATTGGTTGCCTTGAAACGCTGCTCCACATAGAGCTGCCGTTTGATGATACCAGCATCCTGCGGGCCAACAAATGAGGAGAGCTTCTTAATCAGTGCTTTACTCTTCTTCTGGCTGATAAACCTCGAAGACTGGACGGCATCCACGAGCAGCTTCACCTCCGGAACCTCAAAATGCCGGGTGCCGATGCTGTACTCGTAATGCCGGGAGCGATCTTCAACAATGTCGATACCCATGGCGGTCAGATCTGCAATATCTGCTTGGATCGCGCGATAATCCTTGACAGTAATACCCTGCGTTTCCAGAAAAGCAATGATCTCCGCTATGGTAGCAGGATGCTGATCGTCTGTGTTTTCCCATAAATATTTGAACACCCATAGGGTGCGGTTTGGCTTTCTCATTGCTGTCCCTCCATGGCTCTTGGAACGTGAAAATAACGATTATAGTCATTATAGCAGAAGACGATTTAGCTTTCAATCGCAATCCTTGTAATCAAAAAATATTGCTTGAACTCTTCAAGAATGTCTGGAATAATCGCCATTGGTATGATATACTTCTAACAATGAGGATTAACGACCATTATGTTAGGTGGTTTACCTTTTGACAGGAGGTAGCGCGATGGCGGTCAGCTACAACAAGCTTTGGAAGTTGTTGATAGACAAGAAGATGACCAAAACCCAATTATGTAAGAAAGCGAATGTCAGCACCAACGCTATGGCCAAGCTTGGTCGTGATGAAGACGTGCGCGTTGAAGTCCTGATCAAGATATGCTCAACTCTCGGCTGTACAATGGACGATATTATGGAGATCGTTCCATCGGACAGCAAGGTAGACGACTGATTGCCCTATTTCAAGGTAAGGAGTAGCACTATGATTACTGGCGTTATCAAAAACAAGGTCGATAAAATATGGACTGATATATGGGCTGGAGGTATTACTAATCCCCTTACGGTGATAGAGCAGCTTACCTATCTCATGTTCATTCGCTCCCTGGATGAAAAGGAATTGGAGACGGAAGAGTTTGAGAACATGACTGGCGAAACGCTGCCGAAAGTTTTCCCTCAGTCACAGAGCGGACAAGCTATGCGCTGGAGCCGCTTCAAAGACAAGGATCCCCGTCAGATTTACGATCTGATTTCTCAGCGCGTATTTCCGGCAATCAAAAATCTGAAATACGGTCGCCTGCCTGATTTTACGGAGCAGGGAGAAATGATCGGCATTGCGGAGGAGCCGGACAAGCCCGATGATGGCAACACTGCCTTTGCCCGATATATGAGCGACGCAATGTTCTTGATTCCTACGCCGCAGGTGCTTCAGAAAATAATCACCGGTCTGGACGACCTTTATGAGCATGACATTGCTGACCTTGATATGCAGGGCGATTTATATGAGTATATGCTGGGCAAGCTCTCAACTGCGGGTCAGAACGGGCAGTTCAGAACCCCCAAGCACATCCGCGAAATGATGGTGGAGCTGGTGCAGCCCACACCGGACGATACGATATGTGACCCTGCCTGCGGTACAGCCGGGTTCCTTGTTTCTGCCTCGGAGTACATCCGCCGTCACTATGAGGCTTCCATGACGCCGGAACAATGGGAACACTTTTCCGGCTCTGCTTTCACGGGCTATGATACAGACCGAACAATGCTCCGTATCTCTGCCATGAATCTGATGCTGCACTCCATTCGGACGCCGGATATTGATTATAAGGACAGCGTATCCAAGCAAAACCAGATCAGTGACAAGTTTACGGTCTGCCTTGCCAATCCCCCGTTCAAGGGAACGATTGACGCTGAAAGCATCCATGACAACCTGAAGGCTGTTACCAACACCAAGAAGACCGAGTTGCTGTTCGTGGCGCTGTTTCTGCGTATGATGAAAAAGGGCGGGCGCTGCGCCTGTATCGTGCCCGATGGGGTTCTGTTCGGCTCGTCCACAGCGCACAAGGCCCTTCGACGTGAGCTGGTCGAAAATCACCACCTTCGGGCTGTGATTTCCATGCCCTCCGGAGTGTTCAAGCCCTATGCCGGGGTTTCTACTGCCGTTCTGGTTTTCACCAAGACCGGCGCGGGAGGAACAGATAAGGTCTGGTTCTATGATATGAAGTCCGACGGCTTCTCTCTCGATGACAAGAGATCGGAACTGTCGGACAGCGACATCCCGGATATCATAGAGCGTTTTCACCATCCGGATGCTGAAGAAGACCGTTCCCGTACTGAGCAGAGCTTTTTTGTAACGAAGAATGAAATCGTCGCCAACGATTACGATCTCTCTATCAACAAGTATAAGCAGACAGAGTATGTACCGGTGGAGTATCCTCCGACCAGCGAAATCCTGCAGAAGATTGATGATCTGGAGGCACAGATTCAGAAAGAATTGGCCGAGCTGAAGGTTTTGCTTGGCTCAGCAAATTGACATTTGTGGGGATGATGGGATGACCGAATATAGGCTTGAAGAACTGTTTGATCTTCAAATGGGTAAGACTCCTGCACGAAACGAGGCCGCCTATTGGGATTCGGGCGATTACAAATGGATTTCTATTGGGGA
>JAFPWN010000061.1 GCA_017412765.1 Oscillospiraceae bacterium
TTCCCGACGATTGGAAGTGCCCGCGTTGCAAGCAGCCTAAGGATAAATTCAATAAAGCATAAAGAAAAGGAGAACTCACTCATGAAAATTGTAATTCTCAACGGAAGCCCCCGCAAGGAAAACACCGCCGCGATGATCGAGGCTTTCCGTGAAGGCGCCGAGGAGGCGGGGCACGAGGTGGAGGTATTCCACGGCGGCAAAATGAAAATAAACGGCTGCCTCGCCTGCGAATACTGCCATACGAAGGGCGAAGGCAAATGCATCCAGAAGGATGATCTCGAAAAGATTATGCCCGCCTATCTTGAAAGCGATATGGTGGTATTTGCCTCTCCCATATACTACTTTGCTCCGACGGCGCAGCTTGAAGCCGCGTGGCAGAGAGTTTACTGTATCGGAAAACCTGCCAAGGCGACGAAAGCCGCTCTGCTTCTGAGCTCCGGCTCCGGCGCATACGACGCCGCCATCGCGCAGTATAAAGCGTTCACCGGTTACGCCGGAATTCAGGATATGGGCGTCTGTACCGCGACAGGCGACGAAAACAGATCCGAAGCGAAGCTTGCAGAGATCAAAGCCTTCGCAAAAACGTTATAAGGAGATTTAACGATGAACGAAAAACAAATCATTCTTGATGCCATGAAAAAAGCTGGCGAGCCGCTGAATGCCGGCAAGGTCGCGGAGCTGACCGGACTTGACCGAAAGACCGTCGACAAAGCTTTTGCCGAAATGAAAAAGGAAGGATCCATCGTATCCCCCGTGAGATGCAAGTGGGAGCCCGCCGAAAAGTGATCGACCGCGCCGTCTCGTATACTGAGGCGGCGCGCCTTTTATCGAACTTAAGGGAGTTTTGGAATGGATAATACGCAGACCGCGTCCCGATATGAATGCATACGCCTCGGAAATCAGTTTTGTTTTCCGCTATACGCCTGCGCAAAGGAGATCGTGCGCCGGTACAGAAAGCCGCTTGAGGAGCTGAATCTGACTTACACACAGTACGTTGTGATGATGGCGCTCTGGGAGTGCGGCGGTATGACGGAAGGAGAACTCGGCGGGATCGTGCATCTCGATTCCGGCACCCTCGCGCCGCTTCTCAAACGCCTCGAAAAGCAAGGGTATCTCACCCGCACGCGACTTGACGGCAACGAGCGCAAGCTCTTTCTTGCACTGACGGATGAGGGCGAGGCGTTGAAGGATCGGGCGATCAGCGTCCCCGAAGAAATACAAGGCTGTATCGACCTGCCGAAAGAAGAACTGACGGAGTTGAAACGCCTTCTCGACAAGGCGCTTGCAAGAATGGATCAGAAGCTACAAAAGGAGAATAAGGAATGAGTTATACTAACCCCTGATCAAAATCTTCAATTTGCGCTTGCCCTTTTCGCGTCATACTTCGTTATCCGGCTTGATAATACACAAAGTATTGTCTGCACCGGACGCCTTGTATGACGCAAAAAATTCTGCGCGCCCGGTTAAAGCTTTTAATCAGGGATTAGTATAAAAACACAAAAGCCCGCTTCGATCGGACGAAGCGGGCTTTAATGCTGTCTGCGATAAGAAATATTATTTATCCGCTGTTTTATCCGCACCTGCCGCACTTACTGCAGCCGTTGCAGATAAGATGCATGCCGCAGCGGGCGCACCTCGAGCCGAAATAAGGCTTGTACAGCTCCTCCTCCGGGATGGGACAGCCCCAGGTGTCCGTCAGCCTGAAGTCGATGGGCTTTCCCCGAAAGCTCAGACCGGAACGCGCGGCCTGCTCGCTTCGCAGCTTTCCGCTATGGACGCGATAGGTCTTTCCGTCCTTTATAAAGCAGCTGCCGAGAGTGCAGAAAACGAAGGTGGTGTTGAACTCCAGACACTCGTCGTGCAGAGCCCTGACCCACTCATAGCGGCAGGGACGGGCGCCGTCATAGTCCTCTCCGTCGCACAAAACCTGCTCGATCTGACCGGTCGGCAGGTATTTTTTTATGCTGACGGGGCCGATAAAAGGCGCGCACATGATGCCCTTGTGCTTAAACGGCAGCTCAAGCAGGATAGGAATGCGCTCGTCGGCGCGGCGCTGATTTTCGCAGGTGACGTTGAACATCACGTTCTCCCAGCCGCCGCCCCAATCGTAGGGCAGGCATGCCGCGACCCGCTCCGGGCGCTTGGTGAGGAGCCAGAATTTGACGTCCGGCCGCTGATGAATGATCTCCCACGCCTCATCGCGCCAGGGGTCGGCTTCCTCGAGGAAAAAGTCGCTGTTCATGCAGACGCGGAGCGTTTCTCCGCTTTTTACCTTGTACTGCCCGGCGCGGTCCCTGCTGAGAGGATAGCTGAAGCCCGCCTTCGTGCGGTAGATATCCGCGCCGTTTTTGCCGCGGCGGGCGTCGTTACAGAACATATAGCAGTTTTGGCAGCCCTCGCTGCATTTGACGCAGCCGTGCCACGGATTCCAGATGTCATGCAAAGCGCGTCACCTCACTCAGATGATGAATCCCCATACAGCTCCTTTTCGTGCCGGAAGCCCCAGTTCATTATGGCGTAGAAAACGGGCAGAAGATCGCGGCCCATCTCGGTCAGCGAATACTCCACGTGCGGCGGGATCTCGTTGAACTGCCTGCGGCTGACAAGACCGTCCTCCTCCAGCTCACGCAGAGCCTTTGTAAGCATGGTGTTGGTTATGCCGGGCAGATCCTTCCTGAACTGCCCGAAGCGCACGGTGTCATAGATGCACATTTCGTACATCAGCTGAGATTTCCAGCGCCCCTGAAGCATGACGAGCAGCGGCGTGACGGGGCAGTTCCCGTCCTTTGTCACGATGCCCTTTTTAACGTTGACGAGGTATTCCTCATAGCTCATATATTCACGTGTCATTCCGCTCTCCTCCAAACCTTTTCCAGCCGAGAACGCGCGTTTTCATGCCGCCGAGATCAAGAACGCCATAGGCAAAGCCCTTGCGCACAAGCTCATCCGGCACGTATTCATCGTACTTCTCAAAGACCGGAACTTCCTTTTCGTACACAAGCTCCAGCGCGTCGAAGTCAGCCTCCGCCTCCTCGCGGACGATCTCGTAAAACTCTTCTTCGCTCGCCTGCATCGTAAACTGCATATAGTACGGGCGGGAGGATTGCAGACCCTTCAGACCGAGCCGCTTTCCGCAGCGCAGCTTCAGGAAGCGCTCAAGCGCGAGAAAAGCGTAGCTTCCGACCCACGGAAAGAGCGCCCACATCTTGCCGCCGAGATGGACGAGCGGTTTTTCGGCCATGAGGGATTTACGGAAGGTCTCGCGCGCGTCCGCAAGGCGGCAGACCGCGTGCGGCATGAGATAGGGGTACTGCTTATCCTCGCAGAGCACTCTGTACATTCTCTCCAGGATATGCGTGTGGATATCGCCCGCGACGTCGCCGAAGTAGGAGGGGATGTTGCCCTTGACAAGCGCGCAGAAAACCTCGCGGCGCTTGTGATCGACCTCCTCGACGACCCACACTCTGCCCGCGATGGCGATCTTGTCGCCCACGGGTGGGGGCTTTACTATGGTGCCGAGCTGCTCCGAGCCGGCGCGGACGGTGTATTCCACGTTCTCCTGAAAGACTGCGTAAAACTTGTAATTGTTCACGATCCGCTCTCCGGCAAGCCCGACGATCAGCCCGCCGTTTTCGGTGCGGTTTACGTGGTCGATCTCAAGAAGATGCCGGAGCAGCAGGCGGTAATCCTCCTGCGTTATTCTGCGAAAACAGCTCAGAGATAGAACGCGGGAGGCAAGCTCGCCTGCCGTCATCTCGCCGTGGGAGGCGAGGGTGCTCATTGTCTGGTGATAGAGCAGGCTGTACGGCAGGCGGTCGAGCCTCGGCGGCTCCACGAAGCGCTCCTCGATGTAGAGCTGAACGAGCGCGATACCCTGAACGAGATACCACGGTATGCTGTCGGGCAGCATTGCGCGCGCCTCCTGATGCTCCTCGCGCATCACAAACCACATCTCCGATGGGTCGCCGCGCCGCCCGGTCCTGCCCATGCGCTGGAGAAAGCCCGAAACCGTAAACGGCGCGTCGATCTGAAAGGCGCGCTCGAGCCTGCCGACGTCGATGCCGAGCTCCAGCGTCGCCGTGGCGCAGACGCTCATAAGCGAATCGTCGTCCTTCATCTCCTCCTCGGCGCTCTCGCGGTAGGAGGCGGAGAGATTGCCGTGGTGGATAAGGAAGCGGTCGGGCTCGCCCTTTACCTCGCAGTACTGCCGGAGGCTCTGACAGACCGATTCGCATTCCTCGCGGGAATTTGTAAATACAAGGCACTTTTTGCCTCGCGTGTGCTCAAAGATATAGCCGATCCCCGGGTCGGCGGCCTTCGGCGCGGCGTCCGTGGGTTCCTCGATGGGCGGCGTTTCGGTCGGAACGAGCCTTCCCTCGTCCGCCTGCGGCGCGGAGTTATAGAAGTGCTCCATGCTGAGCCGCCAGACCTCTCTGCCGCTGTCAAATTTCGGTATGACCGTGCCTCTGCCGCTGCCGGAGGCGAGAAACTGCCCCGCGAGGTCGGGATTTCCGATGGTGGCGGAGAGACCTATGCGCCTCGGGTCGCACCCGGCGAGCCTGCACAGCCGCTCGATGAGGCAGAAGGTCTGCAATCCGCGGTCCGCGCGCAGGAGGGAGTGTATTTCGTCGATGACGATAAAGCGCAGGTCGCCGAAGAGAGAGGGGATCTCCATGTGCTTGTTGATGAGCAGAGCTTCAAGGGATTCCGGCGTTATCTGCAGAATGCCGGAGGGCTTTTTCAGAAGCCTGCGCTTCGCGGACTGATTCGCGTCGCCGTGCCAGCGGGTGACGGCGATGCCCGCCTCCTCGCACAGCTCGCTGAGTCGGCCGAACTGGTCGTTTATGAGAGCCTTGAGCGGCGCGATATAGAGTACGCCCACCGAGCGGGAGGGGTTTTCGTCCAGAAGAGTGAGGATCGGGAAGAATGCCGCCTCCGTCTTGCCAGAGGCGGTCGAGGCGGTCAGGAGAACGTTCTCGTCCGTGTTGAAGATCGCGTCTCCGGCGGCGTTCTGCACCGCGCGCAGGCTCTGCCAGCCGGAGCGGTAGATATAGTCCTGAATAAAAGGCGCGTAGCGCTCAAATACGTTCATATCGTAAACTCCGCATAGCCCGCGTCCGCGTTGTCGGAAACGGCTTCCGATTCAGCGTAGCTGAATTCGTCTGAGGCAAGAAGCTCCGCGGCATTCATCTTCGGGTTCTGATAAAGCATATCCAGAAGCTCGATGAAATCGCGGATCACCTCGCGGGGCGTGATGTTCTGATCCGCGCCGATGCGCCCGTACTCGATCTTTATAAAGCTCACAAGATCGTCGGTGGTGACGCTTCTTGCGTATGAGTACAGACCCGCGTGCATCTCAGCGAGCTTTTCACACAGAACGAGCATCTCCTCCGCGGTCAGCGGCTCGAGGCGTATGACCGGGGCCATCAGATCGCGCGCGCCGGGCTTTGAGAAGCGCCCCTCCGCGAGGCGCGAGCGCAGAGCCTCGTAGCTGTAAATGCCGCGCCGTCTGTCCTCCAGCGCCTGGGGCGTGGAGCCCATGAGTATGCCGAGGTATTTCGCCCTGCCCTGCAGGGCATCGTTGTACATCGTGAGCATTTTTTCGTAGTTATACTGCCGCGTGACGGAGTTCGGGATCTTATAGATGTTCACAAGCTCGTCGATCATAATGAACATTCCCGCGTAGCCCGCAAGACGGAAGAAGGCGGCAAAGAGCTTCAGATAGTCGTACCAGTCGTCGTCCGTGACGATGATATTGACGCCGAGAGCCTCCTTCGCCTCGCTCCTGAGGGCGTATTCGCCGCGAAACCAGCGCACGACCTTCGCCTTCATCTCGTCGTCGCCATTTAAGTAGGCGCGGTAGTATGCAGAGAGGAGCCGCGCAAACTCAAAGCCGTGCACAAGCTCGCTGACGGACGCCGTTACCGCGTAAATCTTCTTGTCCGCGGCGCCGGCGAGCGCGGGGTCGTCGGGGGATAGCCCGGTCTCCCGGATCGCTTCGCTCTGCACGGCGCTTATCCAGCGGTCGAGCACGAGAGTCAGCGCGCCGCCCTCGGGCTTCGTTTTCGTCGAGAGGTTCGAGATAAGCTCGCGGTAGGTCGCAAGCCCCTGACCCTTCGTTCCCTGCAGTCTCCGCTCGGGCGAGAGGTCGGCGTCCGCGACGATAAAGCCCTTATCCATAACGTAGTTTCGGATAGTCTGCAAAAGAAAGCTCTTGCCGCTTCCGTAGCGCCCCACGATGAAGCGGAACGAGGCGCCGCCCTCCGCGATTATATCCACGTCGTGCAGGAGAGCTTCGATCTCGCTCTTTCTGCCGACAGTGACGTACGGCAGTCCTATGCGCGGCACAACGCCGCCTTTTAATGAGTTCAGCACCGTCTGCGCTATGCGCTTCGGCACCCGCTTTTTGTCATCCATCTCTTGTTCCTCCAAGGATTTCCTTCAGTTCCTCCGTATAGTCATCGACCAGCATCAGCTTATCGTCCTCACAGAGAAGGACGGTGTCGCCGATCTTGTCATAAAGCGCGTCGTTGATGGCGTCCGCCGCCATACTCGGCATAAGATGATTTGATTTTAAGATCGCCGCCGCGTCCTCACCGCGCAGAAGAGAGCAGAGGATGCGGAGCTGAACGGCATCGAGCGGGAGATTTTCTTCCGCCTCCGCCGGCGCGCTCTCCTCGGGCTCGGCAAGCTCCTCCTCGGTGAGCAGGCTGTCGCGCGTCGCGGCGGCGTCGCGCCGGATCTTATCAAGACCCGAGAGGTCGAGGGTGAGCTTCGGTCTTGCGGCCTCCGCCTGCGCTTTTTTATCTTTTTCAATGGCGGAGTCGATGTAGGGCGCCGCCCACGCGTTCTCCGGCTTCTCCTTAAGATAGCTTCCCGTTTTCAGATAACGTCGCCCTCGGGCGTCCGCTTCGCGCAGAAAGCCGTGCAATACGCTCTTGTCAAAGGATAGAGCCTCATACGCGCGCACAGTCCACAGTCCGCCCCTGCACCGGAAGGAGCGGCACTCGTTTATAACGCATTCTCTGTCCTCCGGTTTTTGCCGCTCATAATAGACGGCGTGAGAGAGCGGGTACCAGCGGCGAGTCTTCTTTTCACCGAAGCAGAGGGTAAAGAGCCGCTTCCCCTCGGAGCGGTACGCGGAAGCAGAGCGCCACGCCTCGCTGAAAAGACGCTTCCCGCGCTCGGGGTCGAGCCGGATTACCGGAGAATCGGCTGTCTTTTTAGCGCCGAAAAAGCAGAGAGCCGCGAAAACCTCGTCGTCCGAATACTCCTCCGGCCTTCGCAGTACGGCAAGCGAGTTATCCAGAGCCGCCGTTTCCGGGGCGATATACTCCCTGACAAGCTCCGGCGGCAGTCCGCTTATGACGGCAAATTCAAGCATCCAGCGGCGGAGATTAGTGCGCATACGCTTATCTCCGAAGCCGGGATCTATGAAGCCGGCCTCAAATTCCCGAAGCTTTTTGAGGGTATCCTCCGGCGAGGCGGCGCCCACGCCGTTTAGCAGCTCATAGATATAGATATACGCCGCTGAATCGGGGACAGGCTGAAAGTCGCCCCTGCGCACTCCGGCGCGCCACGTAAAGTAGCCGCGAAGCTGGCGCATGGTCATATCGCGGTAGGTCGGAAAGTAGCAGATAAAATTGCCGATCCACGGCTCGTCGTCCTCATAGTCCTGCATAAATACGGCCTGGCGGTAGAAATTTTTAGCTCTGAACTCCTCCGATTCTCTGCCGTATTCATATATGCGGCGCATTTCGCGCAGGCGATCGGGAACTGCCTCCCGCTCGGGCTTGTACGCGCTGCCGGCAAAGGGCAGCGCGGTTTCCCGATAGAGGTCTGCGCCGCTCAGAGAGAGCGAGTTCAGAACGATGGTATAGCCGCGCCCGGAGGCGATCGCCTCGTCGAAAAGCCGGAACACAACGTCGCGCTCGGTGCTCCCGTCAAAGGCTATATCCACCCACTTGTCTCCGCGCATACGGATGGGCGGAGAGATATAGGGCTTATCGTAAAGAGGCTTCCTGCCGCATTTAAGGTCACAGCGCTCGATCTCGGCGCCGGTGTCGGTGTCCCACTGGCGCATGAGAAGCGCGACCCACTTGCCCGTCTGAGGGTGAGCGAGCACGGAAAAGCCGGGAAAGTCCGCCCATTTGTGCATTTCCTCAATCCCGTACTTCTCTTTTGCATAGGCGATAAGCTCCTCGAGCCGCATTCCGGACACCCCCTCGATGTGATCTTTCCTTCTAAGTATAATTATTGTACCATATTCGTTTTTGAAATCAAGTACGCAGTTTTTTTATATTTGGTACGCATTATGATACCGGGCGTGGGAGAGCCTCCTGCGATCTCTGCCGACCTCCGCCGTTAGTCTGCCAATACAGACTGTTATCCGGCAATACTCCGAAGAGATCGCTTCAGAAGAGGGAGGCTCATCGATATTGTCAATTATTTTCATTCAATGTGGGCTGCCTGGCGGGGGAAACGCAAAAATGTGTCCTATATAATGGACATAGATGTGTGGTATAATGCTTTTGCGGAAAACAAGGTGTAACTGTCAAGAAAAGTGGACACGAAAAATTATAAGACAGAAATGGTAATTCACGAAAGTAGACATAAGGAATAAAAGTGAAGAAAGAAAAGCTTACAAGAGGTAGACACTCAAATTAGCGAATGTTATCGGGATCATCCTCAA
>JAFPWN010000012.1 GCA_017412765.1 Oscillospiraceae bacterium
TACCTCAAGTTTTGCTGCGTGCTTTATCTCGTTAACCTGCATCGTCTGCCTCCTGTGTATTATTCTGTCCTTAAATTTCCGGAACGTTTCGGAACGTACCTAGCCTTTCCAGAACACTTTGCACACATTTTAGACGATGATGGCGCTTTTGCATAGGGTACCACTTATTTAGCGATTACAAACGAGCAATAATGCTCTGCTCGCTTATTATTACACATAACCTCCGTAATAGTGTAATAAAAAAATTTCGTTATCCTCTTTCTTTTTGACAGTAAAACTATTATAATAAGCATAGTAATAAATGTAAATATTTATGAAAGAGGTGCAATTTTATGAAAAAAAGTAAATTGATGATCGTCCACCTGATCCTTATGGCGGTGATGATGATCTGCACGTTTGGCGCGACGGTGCATTTTATCGTTGACTTTACCGCTGCCGCTTCAGGCGCAGAGAGCTTTTCAAATCTCTCAAACATTTTTCTCATGGCGCTTATCCTGGCTATGCTCGTCGTCGGAACCTTGTATCTTATAAAGGGATATACGAAGCGGGCGGCATTATATTATAAGCTGTTTTTGTTTCTGAACGTCGCGGTCAGCGTGCTGACGATATTTATAGACCTTTGCTTCTATCAGGTAAACCCCTGGATGATTATTATCAGCATCCTCAATGCCTGCAAGGTCGTGCTTCTGCTTATCATGGAATTCGGCAAGGATCTCGGTGAGAAAAAGACGTGGAAGCTTTTCTATCTGCTGCTTGCGGCGGACGGAGTTAAGCTGATTCTGGCGGTCATAAATATGGTCGGTATCGGATTTGATTTCAGCTTTGCGGGCTACGTTACCGCGCTGATCTGCGACGGAACGATCGGACTTGCGATCAGGGGAAAGTACGATAACAAGAAATCCCGCGGAAGAGCATAAGACTTCCCGCGTTTAGAAAAAATGTGAAAAAACAGGTCCTCAAGCAGCGCTTGAGGACCTGAAAATATTTTAAAAGCAAGTATGTTTACGTCAGAGCTTTTCTGAAAGAATATAATGATAGTCACATAGATTGATCATTTTTTATAGGTAATACGGCAGAAAATTCTTTTACGCTTGAATATGTAGGCACAAAATAATCGGGAAAAACAAAAAACTAAAAAAAATAGCTGTAAAATATTTCGTTGATGGTTTAGAATATGCTTATATCGGCAAAAGGGGGCAGATTCTCAAAAAAGGAGGACTCCAAGTGAATAGCGCAATTACCGGAGAAATGCTCACAAAATTTATCACTTACCTTCTGGAAGAAGAAAAATGCGAGGCTACGATCGAAAAATATGTGCGTGATACTACGCAGTTTGCGCAGTGGCTCGGAGACAGACTGCTCTCTAAGGAAACGGTAGTGCTGTGGAAAAAAAGACTGATAGACGATGGCTCGGCTGCCGCGACGGTCAACGGCAAGCTCTGTTCGCTCAGTGCTTTTCTGAAATTTATAGGCAGAGCAGATTGCAGAGTAAAGCTCCTCAGAATACAGCGAAGAGCGTTCCGCGATGACAGCAGAGATCTTACGAAGAAAGATTACGAGCGCCTTGTGCAGACCGCAGAGACGAGAGGCAATTATCGCATAGCACTTATCATGGAAACGATCTGCTCCACCGGGATAAGAGTTTCAGAGACGAAATACATCACAGTCGAGGGCGCAAAACGCGGTATTATCGAAATAAGGCTAAAGGGCAAGCTGAGAACGATACTTTTGCCCAAGAAGCTTTGCAGAAAGCTGCTAAAATATGTGCATGAAGTTGGCATAACCCGCGGCTGTGTTTTTATAACGCGCAGCGGAAAGCAGATCTCACGCCGACAGATATGGGGCGAGATGAAAGCGGTCTGTGAGGCGGCAGGGGTAGACTCGAGAAAGGTGTTTCCGCACAATCTCCGTCATCTTTTCGCGGTAGAGTATTATCGCGTAAGCCGCGATATCGTCAAGCTCGCAGACGTGCTCGGTCACAGCTCTATAGAAACGACGCGCATTTATCTTATAACTACAGGACTTGAGCATCAGAAGCAGATCGACAGCTTGAGGCTCGTGTCATAGAGCGCTTAAAACTGAATAAAGGGCGCAAAAAAACGCAGCCGAAGCTGCGCAAACAGAATAAGAATTCTGATTATTTAGCGTTGTAAAATATAATTAGACATTCTTTTAGTTTTCAATAGTATAACATGAATGGTCGTGTTTTGCAAGTGCTAATTTGGTTTTTTGGACGCACAAAAGTAAGCCGGCAGAATTAATTGCATCTTCCGGCTTGATTTTGTGCGCTTTTTTTATTATTTCACGGCAAAAAACGGCAATAAAATAGTCAAGGTCAGCCAAATATGGCTGGCCTTTTCTATTTTAATAATCAGAATTCTTATTTTGTTTAATCTGAGAGGGGGCTCGGGTATGTATATAAGAGATGAAACCTTCTACGACGGTTATTCGCAGAACTATCGGCGCGGATTAAAGCTTGACGATGAACATATTGAGAGGTTTATCAAGGGTATTTCTGATAAAAAGCTCGCAAACGGAACTCTTGAGATATACAGAAAAACGCTCGTTCTGTTAAAAGAGCATATCCGCGAGCCTTACGTTATCACGCGTGAAACGATAAAGAAAGCTGCCGAAGTACAGAAGAGTGCGGGATATGGAGGACAGTCGATCAACAGACTGCTTACTGTCGCCAATAGCTATGTGAGCTTTTTCGGGAGGGCGGATCTTCAATACAGAGAGTATGAGGACGTTTCCGGCGCTATACAGCCGGAGCTGACGAGAAACGAATATCTGAGGCTGCTTTCCACAGCAAAGATCATGGGCCAGGAGAGACAATATCTCCTTATTAAAACTGTTGCGCTGACGGGCGTTAGCCTAAAAGATCTTACAGTGCTGACGGTAGAAAAAGCCGCAAGCGGCATCATGCCGGATGGAACAAGGATTCCTGAGTGCCTGAACCGCGAGCTGATAACTTACGCCGATCAGCAGGGAATAAAAACGGGAATCATTTTCCGCACAGGAAAGGGTCAGCCGCTTTCACGATCCGCGATAACGGTAAGCATTCAGGCTTTGGGCAAATACGCGAAAGTCGATGAAGAAAAGTGCAGCCCGCGATGCCTGAGAAAGCTCTATCTCGATACGCAGGACAGTATCCGTTCAAACTTCGAGCTATTAGTCGAGCAGGCGCACGAAAGGCTGCTCGAAAAGGAGCAGAGTCTTGTCGGCTGGGGATAAAGCTGTGGCAGAGACAGCCCGGGCGGACAGAAAATCAGTATTACACTCCGGAAAAACCGGAGAATAATGGAGGTATATATATGAAAAAAATTCAAAAAGCACTATCAATTCTGCTGGCGGTCTGCATGGTCGCGGCGCTTGCCGTTACTGCTTTTGCGGCAAGCTACACCGACACTGAAGGCCACTGGGCAGAAGATGCGATCGAGAGATGGACTGATCTCGAGATCGTCAACGGCTACACTGACGGCGAGTACAAGCCTGAGAACGAACTCACCAGAGGACAGGCAGCTCTTATCTTCGCAAGACTTCTTAAGCTTGAGAAGAAAGCAGACATCAGCAACTTCACTGACGTTCCTGCCGACGCTTACTATGCAGACGCCATCGCGCAGGTCGTTGAGCGCGGCATCATGAGAGGCACGAGCGAGACCACTATGAACCCTGAGGACACCCTCAAGCGCGAGGACTTCTTTACCATGCTCGTCCGCGCACTCGGCATTCCGTTTGAGGAAGAGTCTGATAAGACCTTTAATGATGAGAGCAAGGTTTCCTCCTATGCCGCCGGCGCAATCAACGCGCTTGTAAACGCAGGCTATGTTAAGGGCTATGAGGATGGTTCCCTCCGTCCTGAGAACGAGATCAAGCGCTCCGAGATCGTAGCTCTCTTCCACCAGACCGTAGTTGTCTATGCTAACGAGGATGGCGCCGAGGTAGTAGCTCCGGAGAACGGCGTTGTTATCGTAGTTGCTGACGATGTTACCGTTAAGTCTGAGAACGATGAGACTGTCACCGTCGTTGTTGCAAAGGAAGACTCTACTGTCAATGTCGAGACTGAGGGCGTTGTTTCCGTAGTCGTTGACGGAGCAACCGTTAACGTCGCTGAGGAGAACACTGTTTACGTCAATGCCGATGACACCACCATCGCCGCCACCGAGAAGGCCGAGATCGTTGTCAACGCCCAGGACGCTGCCGTTTCGCTCGAGGGAACTACTGCCGACGTCAAGGTTACCGTTTCCGAGAACAACGTCGAGATCACCGACGCTCCTGCCGGAACCTCCGTTTCCGTTGATAAGGACGTAACCGGTACTACCGTAAATGACAACAAAGTCGATTCCGACACTACCGAGGTTATTAAGGAAGAGCCCGCACCCTATATTCCTTACAACCCCACTCCCGTAGTTGACGATCCCGTTGACTGGAAATTCGTTCTTACCGATCCGAACGAGAACACTCACGAGGGCACCGGCCTTAAGCAGGTGAAGCCCAGCGAGCTTACCTTCAGAACCGCTACCGTAACAGCGACCTTCGATGAGGGCGATCCTGTTACCTATAATATCAAGAGAGTCAATACTACCGATACTCATCAGGTCGTAGCCGAGTCCTCCGCAGTGTTCGACAAGTCCACCAACTGGAGCGGCTGGGACAATTATCTTACCAGAACCAAGGGCGGCAGCACTTCCACCACTCTCACAGTTGAAGATATTAAGATCTATATCGCCGGTGAAGAGAAGGTTGCTGACGACATTCTGACTGAGGATTATACCGACGCTCAGTTCGGCGCTGCGGAGATCAGAATTTACTTCGATGAGGGCGATACCATCGCTTATGAGGGCTCCACCATCACTGCTGATAAGAAACAGGTCATCACAATCAAATTCGGAACGAAGCTCAATAATAACAGCTTCAAGATCATCAGCAACATCGCCAACAAGCTCAGAAAGAGCGAGGATATCAATGCTAAGCTTGTCGAGCTCTTCAATGCCATGAACAACGCAAGCATCACCATTGACGTTCGTGAGATAGTTGCCGGCTAATATTTTGATAGGAGATGGATCGATGAGAACTGCGAAAGCAGGTTTTTTGAGATCTATGTGTACGATAATGCTTGCGGCAGTGCTTTTACTGCCGCAAGCAATAACTGTGTTTGCAGATGACGTTTCGCCGGGACAAAAAATAACGGCGAAACTGTCGTTTGACAATATAGTTTCCGTCAACGGAAGAGTAGAGTTATCCAATCCCGGGTTATTCAGCGATTATTCTATTATTTTTGACGGCAGCTATTCCGGTACGGTCTCAAAGGAATGGGTCAATATCGAGCTTATAGACGCAGGCAGCGGATACCTTATTATAAATGCCACGATAAGCGAGGAGGCAAAGCCAGGAAGTTCGTGCAGAGTCTCTTTCTCCGGAAGCGTCAGGGAGGACGGTTTCGACCCGAGAAATTACAGTTACAGTAAAGTCTATACGGTTCCGAGCGAAGAAGACAAGGCGCCGGACACTGACGGAACAGCGGCTGTGATTTCCGGAGAAGTCGGTGTCACCGATTCCGAAACGCGGGACTCAGGACAAGGCACGCCCGTACAATCGCCAGGAAATACAACGCAGGGGCAAGGGCAGGTCGGAGATGCCGCTGCTGCCGACTTCTCAAGTCTTAACAATGCGATCATCGAAATAAACGATCTTGACGAAAACGATTACAGCGAAGAGAGCTGGAGCCGCGTGACCAAGGCGCTCGAAAGATCAAGAACTGTCGGAGCCCGAAGCAGTCAGAATGAAGTGGACGCTGCTGCAGGAGAGCTTCAGAAAGCGATAGCGGGTCTGGAAAAGATGGATTACTCAGACCTTGAGGGCTTTATTCTCGAGGCGGAGGAGGCAGTCGCAGCAACGCCGTCTGCGCAGGCAACCATTGATCTTGTCGATGCTCTTGAGGAGGCGTATAAAAACCTCGAGAGCAGAGATAAGATGAAGGTCGAGGATGCAAAAAAGGATCTTCAGGACAAGCTGAGTCAATTTGAGACGGTTATTGAAGAGATGGGATCGCCAAACGCCCCTTCGGATAAGGCAGACGTCCCGTCTGAAGAGACGCCTCAGATCGTAACGGAAACTGAGGAAAAAGAACGGATGCACGTCTCGCCGGGACTCGGCGGACTGTGGGTGATAATCGCGGTCGCCGTCGCGGCGGTCGTCGGCGCCGTTCTTGGCGTCTTTGTCAGCGAGATACGCTGGAGAAACCGCACTGAGCGAGATACAACGCCCGTTGTTGACTATGACATCATGGATGATGAGTAAAGATTGAAAGGGAACGTCAATGCCTCTTAATTGGAAGAGAAAGGAATACGAAACCTGGGATGACGCTTTTCACGGACTGATCCCGGCCGTCAGACAGCAATCTGTCAGAGTTGCGGACTATACGCGGACTCTTTTCCTTGCGGCTGTCTATTCATCTTACGGTAAGGGGAGCGACGCGGGAAGCGCAAGAATGCGAAGCCAGTATGGTGACGCAGCTTACAAATGCGGCCTGTATCATCAGCTCGGAAAGGCGCTTGTGCCGCCCGAGTATCAGCTTCCGTCTGTCAATTATACCGAAGAGGAGCTTGCGCTCTATCGCAAGTACCCGGCGGACGGCTGCGAGCTTGTCTCAAAGCTCCAGTCGCGCTCACTCTCGCTTCGGGAGCGCAGAAAGGGGGAGAAAAACGGGTATCAGACAGAGAACATTCCCTGGCTTATGATACGCGAAGCTGCCCTTCAGCACATGGAGCGCTGGGACGGATCGGGTTATCCCTCCGGACTGAAGGGGGAAGCGATCAGCCCTGTCGCGCATATTACGGCGCTGTGCAAGGAGCTTGACAGACTCTCTGCGGAAACGAAGAGCGAAAAGCCATTTGACGAGGCGCTCGAGCTTCTTAAAAAGGGAAGCGGAACCGATTGGGACCCTGCGCTTATTGAGATACTGACGAAATCAGAGAGCGCTATGAGAGAGATATACGAAAAGTATATTCCCTATACAAAGACTCTTCCGAAAACCGTTCCTCTTGTAATAAAGAGACCGACACGACCCTTTGGACTAAAGTTCAGACCCATGGTATCCGACAGAGAAGGAAAGGTTTCCGGCTGTGAAGCTTTCCCCTGGTTCAAGCTATACGTCAACGACTCCGCCGAGCCGGTAGAGCCGGCGCTTGTTGAGGATATGCTTGTCAGAACTGAGCTTATAACGGGAACTGTGTTCTATTTTCTCTATGAGGCTGCCGACGCGCTTTTAAGAATGGAGAATTGCAGTCTTTCTCCGAAGGCTGTCATTCTGAACGTCCCGCAGAAGTTCTACAAAGAAAACGTGAAGCTTCAGGAATTTGATAAGCTGTTTGAGGATCAGCCGGTCGATCGTGAAAAGCTGATACTCACCGTATCGCTTGATACGTACTTAAACTCAGGCAAGGGCGTTTCCGATACGATTCAGAAGTATCTCAGAAACAATATCAGCCTCATGCTCGACGGATTCGATCCTGAAAAGATGAGTGTCGAAGCGCTTGAGGGCAGCGGATTCAAGTACGTGCGTATCGACCCGTTGATCTATCAGCGCGAGAGCACCGCAAAGCTCATTAAAGAGCTATGCGAAAAAGCTTTTACGATTATCGGCGGCTCAGCGGATACGAGGGAATCTCTTTCCTGGCAGCTTTACACCGGAGCGATCATGACAGGCGGAACCGTAACGGGAACGCTTGTTGATGAAAACGAGCTGATCAACTCAGCGCTCCTGAAGGAGCGGATAAGCAATGGCGATTGACCCGAAGGATCCGAGAGTTCAGGAGTTTTTGCGTCAGGAAAAAGAAAAGAGCAAAAGCGCAGAGAAAAAGGAACAGCCTCCAAAGAAAGAGCCCGAGATCGAGGTCGAACACGAGAAGAAACAGCACGGGCTTTTCAAAAAAACGAGAGCCGGCGTTGTACTTACAAAAAATGAAGTAAAAGAGATAAAGAAGGGCAGAAGGGAGCTCAGAAAAGAGCTGCGTAGCCGCGGAATACGCTCCAAACGCGAGTTTGAACTGACCGCCGGCAGCCTCGGACTTTATTTCGATAAAAACCGAGCGTTTCTCGCATGGTTCAGGCTTCATTGGCTCGGCGCGCTGCTCGGATTTCTCGCGGCGCTGCTTCTGATCCTTTTCGTTTTCGCGGTAGTTACCCAGGTGCGCGGACTCTTTACGATAAATCTCTCGAGCGGAATGTTCAAGGAAGGCTTCGTTCTAAGCGATTCTGTCGGCTTTGAATATCCTACGACGCAGCTCATGGCGATACCGGCTGAGGGCGTTCCGTGCGTTTCGATAACGCATATCCCGACCGACGTTGACGATATAGACGGCGAGCATAATGAAAACTATTTTGCCTACACTTTCTATATCAGAAACGAGGGCGATCTGACGGTCAGCTTCGACTGGCTTCTGAGGATGACCTCGGAAAGTCAGAAGCTATCTGACGCGGTGTGGGTTCTCCTTTACGTTGACGGTGAGCTTAAGCTCTACGCAAAGCCCGACGCAAGCGGTACTGCGCAGTCGCTGCCGGCAAAAGGGGATGATTCCAAAGGTTTTACGAGAGTTCCCGTCCTGATGGATAAGGAGTCCGATCAGCTTGAGCTTATCACTTCAAGAGGGCTTGTCGATTACTATCGCGTAAACCCGATCGCGTTTGCGGACGGCGATATAATCGCGCTCGGAAGTCATGACGGCGTTGTTCCGGGCGAGGTACATAAATACACTGTAGTGCTTTGGCTCGAGGGCGACGATCCCGAGTGCAACGATTCGCTGATCGGCGGCCACATGGGAGTAGAGATGCTCTTCAAGCTAACCGGTGAGGATTACGACGACGCTGAGAAAGACAATCTGCTCGGCGGAAGAATGAGAGATTTCTGGGACAACCTGCAATTCTGGAAATGATATCCGAGAGGATATAACAATTTTGCGCATGTAAAATTGTGAATATAAATCTCCGGCGGGAGACTAAAAACGCGATTCTATTAACTTTCCGAAAGGAGAAAGAAAAATGGTCCAAACAAAGAAAAAAGTCGCGATGCCGTTCGGTATCAGACAAAAAATGATGGCGGCAGTTGCCATGCTGCTTGTCGCGTCGCTTCTTATGGTGACTTCGACTTACGCATGGTTCACGCTGTCGACCGCGCCTGAGGTAACCGGAATCACCACGAGCGTCGGCGCAAACGGCAACCTCGAAATCGCACTGCTGACGACCGACACTTATGCAACTCCGGCAAACATTACCTCTGCTGTTGGAGATTCTTATGTCACCGCAGGTAAGAACGCTACAACCGCTAACATCACATGGGGTAACCTTGTCGATCTGAGCGACGACAGCTACGGTCTTACATCTGTAAAGCTTTTGCCCGCACAGGCAAACGTAGCCGAAGGCGCGCTTGCTGTTGCAAGCCCGCTCAAGACTCCCACCTATGGTCCTGACGGACGTGTAGATATCGTAGACGCAAATACTGTTTCTGCGATAAAGAACGGATCCACCAATGCATTCACTTATGACAGCACTGCTCAGACTTACGGCGTTCGTGCTGTCGGTGTTGCAAATAATATCAGCCCGCGCCAGATCACCTTTAACGGAGCCAAGAGCGCTGTTTCCGGAGCAATTTCTACTGCCGCCAGACAGCTCAAAACTCCTGTCGCCGCCGGTCAGACAACTCTTCTTGCCGTAGCTATTTCCGGTTCGGCGCCTGAGAGTTATACCGCAAAGCAGGTAAGCGATCTTCTCAACATGGTCAAGGGCGCTCAGAGCGCACTTAACACCATCGTTCGCGCTTATGCCAACGCCGGTGTCGCAGTTGCTGCGGCGAATACAACTATTACCGACGAAAAACTCAACGTTCTGACTGCAGCAGTTACAAATAACGCTGCTTCTCTTAAGACTGCTCTTAACACCGCGGGAGTAAACAACTACGATACTGAACTTGGCGAGCTTGCTTCTGCTCAGCAAACGGTCGAGGGCGCGATTACTACTCTTAACAGTTATGCAGAAAACGGTGCGGCAGCAGGTGAAGAGACAGCAGCTGTTAACAATGCCGTTGCAGCTCTGTATACCACCAAGACGTTCTACAAGAATGTTGAGAACAGCGATCCTGTTATAACGGAAGATGCAAGTGAGCTTATGTCTGCCGGCGGAACCGCGTACATCTCCGGCGGTACGTTTAGCACCGTTGCCAAATACATTGGCAACCAGAATCTTCTTACTCTTATGGACGTTACCGCTGTTGCAGGTGCTGCTGACAATACAGCCACTCCTGCTCTTACAACGCTTGTTACCAACGTAAACGGTCTTACACCGCCCGCAGGCACTGCTACCTCCACCATCAGCGACACCTATGGCTACATAATCGACTTTGCGTTCCGCACCAATGCTGCTGATTCTAAGCTTCAGCTCCAGACCGAGGCGATCAACCGCGTTTATTCCGGTGAAACCGGCGAGACTCTTGCCACGCAGGGCAGCGGCTCCAACGTTACGTTCACCTTCACCGAAGATCTTTCCGCAGCGCAGGCTAATACTCTTCTTAACAATGTAAAGCTTGTGTTCTTTAACCCTGCTGACGGTACTGTTTTTGCTAATGCGAAGCTTACTGAGGTTACCGCAGCTGGCGGCACTGCAACGGCCAACATCAAGCTTGTCGTCGCCGAAGGCGCCGATGCTGACGATATCGTTGCTCTCAACCAGAACGAGATCAAGTTCGTTTCCGTTCTTGTTTACCTTGACGGCGAGACTATTACTAATGCTGATGTTGCAAATGCCGCTGCCTCCGGTACTCTCGATCTTAACCTCCAGTTCTCCAGCAGCGCAACGCTTGTCCCGATGGAGAATACGGCTCTGAGAACAATGACTGCTGAATAAAGATAAGTTTCTTACTATTTACCTCATTATCTTGCGAAGCTTAACCCTCCCGGAGCATACCGGGAGGGGAGCTGAAAGTACGTAAGAAGCAACCTTCCCCCCTTCGGGGAGGGCCTTGACCGCCTCAGCTTATGGGGCGGCGAAGGCCATTCCTGAACATTTCGTCCGCTTCGGTGGTATAACTTTTATCGACGAGGAGAGAAAAGAATGAATAAATACTCTATCCGACAGAAGCTTTTGAGCGCTACGGCAATGCTTATCGTCGCGTCTATCCTTATGGTAAGCACATCTTATGCCTGGTTTGTAATGTCAACTGCGCCGGAGGTCTCCGGAATCAAGACGCAGGTCGGATCAAACGGTGCTCTGGAGATCGCGCTGTTTAATACTGAAAGCTGGAACGATCTCAGCCTGCTCGATATGGGCGATATTGATGAGTCTGTCGCTGGCAGAAGTGATAATGCGAACCTGACTTGGGGCAATATCGTGGATCTCAGCGGTCCGAGCTACGGACTTGATCAGATCGTTCTTAATCCGTCGCGTCTAAATATCTCTCTCAGCGGCTCGGATGAGAACGGCAGCATTTACAACGTAGGTAATATTCTTCTGAAAACCCCTGTTTACGGCGAAGATGGTCGTATTCAGTCGCTTGATTCAAGCTCTGCTCTTTCATATGTATTTAGTGGTGGATCGTTCAGCCAGGAGGGCTACGGCGTGCGTGCGATCGGAACTTCCGCAGGTATGGGTTCCCTTCAGCTTGGTATGAACACCGCACGCAACCAGATCAGTACCTATATGGCTGCCGCTCGCAGAGAAGCCAGCAGTGCGCTTAACTCCACCGGAGGCAAAATCGCCAATATTGTAGTTCAGTATGCGGTAAATAATAAGACCACCGGATATACGGATGAGGATGTTGGGGCGGTAAAAGAGCTTGCTGCCGGGTTACAATCATCCTTACATCAGATTGAAGTCGCGCTTAGGTATGCCTTTGCAGGCTATATCACAACCGAAAATGCGATCCCGGACGGGCTTATAGACGGGGCAGATAGCATGACCTCTGAAGAGCTTTATCAGGCTGCCTATGGAATCATATTCGACGATACTCCCCTCAGCACGCTTATGACGGATTTCCCCGGCATTACTTCTTTAGTTCCCGATATGTCTGTGTATATCTCTCAGCTTGAGAGTGATCAAAGCAAAGTCGATTCGGCAATAGAAACCTGTGACAGCTATAGCGGAGGATCATATTCTTGGGCTCAGATTGAAGCTGTCTCTACTCCGCTTGTAGATTCTGGAGCAATGATGCTGGGCGGAAAGAGTATTGATGAACTGAAATCAGAGCTTCGCAATCCTGACGGATCGGTAAATTTCGGAGCTGCGTTCGAGCTTATATCCGGCGGTATTGTCATAACAGTGCCAACCGGCAGCGGTATTCTTTCGGATATATCAGACTTTGCCGGTGACTATGCCAGCAGTGTAACTGTAGAGCAATTTAAGTATGGCGATTATGGCCCTATGGATATGGGAGCGACCATGCAGACGCAGACAACCATGAATCCTGTTTATCTCGTGGCTTGCTCAAACGGACTCAGAAGCGGAACTGTTGCGGAGTCCTCCGGTTCATCGCAAATCACAGACTTCTACGGTTATGCGATAGACCTTGCGTTCCGCACAAACGCTGAAACCAGTAAACTTCTTCTTCAGACGGAAGGTGTTCAGCGCATTTATGATGACAGCGATCGCGCGGCTACTCAGGGCGGGGGAAGCTATATGACCTTCTCCACAAATTCCGGACTCTCCGTTACCAAGATGATCAAAATGATGCAGGGCATACGAGTTGTTTTTATTGATGATTCGCAGAAAGTTCTTGCCGTCGCTTCTCTTGACTGCAAGCTCGGAAAGGATGCGTATGCCATTCTTGACGATGAGCATAAGATTGAAACAGGCATGTATGCCTATCTCAATGCATATCCGGAAAATGCGGACGGAACTCCCAATTATCAGATTTCCGATCTGATCGACGACCGTGAATACGACAATCTTGACGATGAATCTTCGTTAACGATTGAAGTCGGTGAGACGACTTCTGTCAGTGCAAAGCTCTATACCCGTTATTTTGAAATGACTCAAAGTACAGCGGAACACGAAACAGAGGGTACTTATTATACCGGCGGTCTTACGCTTCTCGGTGCAAACGATCAGGTAATTACACCGCTGCAGCAGGACATAGTCAAGCGCGTTACCGCAATAGTCTATCTTGACGGCAGCTTTGTTACGAACGCTATGGTTGCTGCGGATTCCACAACGTCAATGACAGGAGTGCTTAATCTTCAGTTCTCCAGCAGCGCAACGCTGCTTCCGGCGGAGATCTCAAGCTTACGAAACGGTGACCCGGAAAGCGATGAAAACGACAGCACGCAGAACAATAACGGTGAGGAACCGGGAGACGTTCAGCAGGGAGATAACGGCGGCAACGGCTGATTAGTCTTGAAAAAGCATTAAAAGAAAGGATCCTAATATGACTGACGAAGAATACCGCAGGGAGCGGAAGAAAATAGTTGTACCGCTGTTTTTCAGAAGAAAAGTATTTATTGTTCTCATGCTCGTCATTACGAGCGGAATAATGACGGTGGCGGCGACTTACGCCTGGTTTATTCTTTCTACCGCGCCGGAGGTTACCGGCGTGACCGCGACTGTCGGCGCTAACGGAAGCCTTGAGATCGCTCTTCTGAACAATGAAACGGGCGTCGATCTCGGAAAAATAACGGCGGCTGTCGGAGATTCCGTATCCGTTGCGGGCATAGTCAGGTCAAACCAGACCTGGGGTAACGTCGTCGATCTCAGCGACACAAGCTACGGCCTCGGAACGATAATCCTTAACCCGTCAGTTATCCACACCACTGACGCCGACGGCAGAACTCTTGACACTACGGCGATGCTCAGCGTTCCAAAGAACGGCACCGACGGAAGAATCAAGTCTGTCGAAGCGAACACCGTAGCTGCCGTATATAATGACGGAGCGTTCGTCGCTGATAACGCCGGCTTCGGCGTAAAGGCGATCGGCTCCTACGGCAGCGTCGGCAGCAACAGAAGCGGAATACTTAACTCATCGAAAAATGCCTTCACCGCGAGCTCCTCTTCGGCTAATTCCGCGGCTCAGGGCGCGATAAAGTCCAACGGCAAGGTGCTCGTCAACGTAGCAATGAATGGCAGAACAGGCAGCTATTCTGTTGAACAGCTTACTGCCGTGCAGAATATGGCGAAGGATATGCGCACCTGCATGGCAAACGTTCTGACAGCGTACAAGCACTCGATAATCGCAACTGCCGCTGCAAACGCCGGCATTTCAAACGGTGACCTTGATGTGATCCGGAGCGGAGTGATGTCTGCCCAGGGCAATGCGATGTCAAGCTACGCAAGCAATTTCCCGAGCAGCGTCAGCGCGGCGGATATAAATAAGGTCGGAAACGCTATTGCCAGCGCAGAGGTCGCCATCGAGCTTACGAACAATCTCCTCTACACAAACTACGGCACCGAAAACGAAGAGCCGGTTCCCGCAGATACGACATACACCTTTGCGCAGATCTCGAGCGTTCTCGAGAAGCTGATCGACGTTAACGCGCTTTCGGCTGATAATGTCGATACTGATGACTTCGTTCTGACCGTCAGCAGCGACAACGTCAGCGGCATCATCACCGACGCGGCGGATTACATAGGATCTTACACAGTATCTATCGGTCTTATGACGCTCAACGTCAATACCTCGAAAAATAACGGCGCCGGAGTGCTGAAGCAGATAGATCTCAGCGGTCTTACCGCTCCCGAAATGCCGACCTCGCAGACTACCGCAAACTCTACTATAACTAATTTTTACGGCTACGTGATCGACCTCGCTTTCAGAACGAACGTAGACACAGATCTCAAGCTCCAGGGTCCCGCGATCGACAGAGTTTATACCGACGGCGCAGGCGGCACGATGGGCAAGGGAAGCACCGTCCTCTTCACAAAAAGCACGGAGAATATGAACGATACTCAGATAAGATCGCTTCTCAGCGCTGTCAGAGTTGTTTTCTTCGACCCGGACAACGGAGAAATATACGCTTCCGCGAAGCTCGGAACTGCGTCCATATCGGATCAGACCGCGTCGGCAGAGCTTCAGCTCGATAACGGCGACGTTCTGACGGGGCTCCGCGCGGCAGAGCCGAAGAAGCTTTCCGTACTCTTCTATTTTGACGGTACCGATCTTTCAAACGTCTCGGTAATCAACGCAAAAACGTCCGGAACGATGACGCTGAATCTTCAGTTTGCAAGCTCCGTTGAGCTTGTTCCTATGGAGGACAGCGATCTTAAATCAGCTACCACCGCCGACAGGTACATCGGCGAATAATGTGCGATGAATAATAGTTTTGTCCGAAATCAAAAAGAAAACAAGAAAGCGTATTTCAGGCTGATCCTTCCGTATATCATACTTTTTGCAGGAATACTTGCGATGCTCGTCTCGTCTACGTTCGCGTGGTTCTCAATAAGTGAAAACCCTAACGTAAACGAGATGGCGCTGTACGTAAACGCGCCCGTCGGTCTGGAGATAAGCACTCAATACGACACGCCGGACGAGCAGTGGGGTCAGAATATAGCGTTTACCGATCTTATCTCCGAAACATCTCCGTTGAAGCCGGTGACCTGGGTCGATTCCGAACGGTGCTTCAAAAGCATAAAGTACGGCATAGACGGCAGGCAGACGCGCAGCTGGAAAACGCTGAGTGATGAAAAGAACGCCAACACGACCGGCGCCGAGCAGTACTACGTTTACGGCACGATCTACGTGAGAACGGATACGCCGTGTCTGCTCAAGCTTGCCGAGGCTGAGGAGCTGAACGGCGGATCGTACGGCGCGGGGACTTACGTTATCGGCCAGCCGGTATGGAATCAGGACAGAGTGGCGCATGACGACGCGGGCTACGGGGCGCAGTACGCCGTGAGGATCGGTTTTGATATCGCAAAGATCGACGCGATGACCGGCGAGCAGATAGGAGAGAGCGAATTTCTTATCTACGAGCCGAACGCTGACGGACACCTGAGCGGCACGGGCAATTACTATTCAACGCCCTCGATCGAAGGGGAAGACGCGCTGTGCAGTCCGGAAAGACTGATCGTTCAGAGCACCTCGTCGTGGATCGAGAGCGACCCTGTACAGAGCGGCTCGACGATAAAGCAGCTCGGAAAATTTCAGACTCCGACTGATATCTGCAAAATAGGTCTGGACGAAAAGCTGAAGATCACGATCTATATCTGGAACGAGGGGCAGGATACTGACTCCTACGGTGTAAAACAAGAGGGCAAGCTTCTGGCAAATATTCAGTTCAAGGCAGACTACACCGATCAGTCTGGTTTGGTTGATATTCCTGAAGGATAATAATCAACTCGAAGGGAGAAACTTCACATGGCAAAAGAAATACAGGCAAATCAGGCTGAGGATAATATGGAGGATCTTGAGCCGAAGCAGAGCAAAGGCAAAAAGGTTCTCAATACTATAATCAATATCGTGCTTGTTTTTGCGATCATTGTCGCGGCGTTTGCGACCTATTCATCGTTTGTCAGCACGTCGGGAAACGGAGTGCCGAGCATCTTCGGAATCAGGATAATGTCAATTCAGACTGAATCAATGTATCCGACTCTTAACCCCGGCGATCTCATCTTTGACGTTCCGGTGAGCAACACAAGCGATCTCAGAGTCGGAGACGTGATAACCTACTGGACGGTCATCGACGGACAGAGAGTTCTCAACACCCATAGAATATACGAGATTTATGACGGCGGCGGATATTATATCTTTGAAACGAAAGGTGATAACAACACCGTCAGCGACTCGCTTACCGTACACGAATCAGAGATAGTCGGAAAGTGGGACGGAGCCAAGGTCGGCGGCCTCGGTAAGGTATTTGACTATCTCCAGACAAGCACCGGCTTCCTTATTGTTGTCGTCGTTCCGGTTGCGCTGTTTTTCATCTTCCATCTTATCCAGTTCTTCCGCGTGCTCTTTGAGTATCAGAACATCAAGAATAAGCTCCAGTATGAGCTTGAGCGCGGAAAAGCCGAGGAGTTTGTCGAGGAGGAGAAGCGCAAGCTTGACGATATAAAGCAGAAGGAGAGAGCGCGGCTTGAGGCAGAGCTGCGTGAAAAGCTGAGGGGAGAGATCCTCGCGGCGAACTCGCCGCAGAGCGCGAAGCCGGAGAGCGCACCTGAGCCCGAGAAGGCGGAAGAGGCGCCAAAGCCCGCTGAGGATGACGGCCGCGCCGCTATCGAGGCTCAGATCAGAGCTAATATGGAGGCTCAGATCAGAGCAATGGTAGAAAAGGAGTTCAAGGAGCGCGCCGCCCAGACGGCGCAGGATACTGCCGAGCAGAAATAATAATTTAAGGTTTCGGAGCGCAATATGGATCATTTTTTGCAGTATTTTTTTCAGGATGTAGGGCTTTTGTTTCGGGCGTTTCTCGAGATACTCGGATCAGCATTTACGTTCTTGAATTATCTACTGAATATTCCACTCAGATATGAGATCATTCAGAGCTATGCCGAAGATTTCACGATAGCGGAATGGGTAATGGTGGTCATTACCGAGATAGTGCTTATAGCTATCGTAGTTCTGCTGCTTATCGGAGTGTTCAAGCTTCTTAAAAAGCTGTTTCCTTTTGTCGTGTCAGCCCGAAAATACGAGGATATGACAAAGAAAATGAAGGAGATCCAGCGCGATCTCATCCGGGCAAACTACGAAAAGGACAGGCTGCTCCAGATGAAGGTCGCGGAGCTCGGAGTTCCGCAGGAGGATATCGAAGCCGCGCTGAGAGGCGAGGAGAAGAGCGAGAGCGCAGAGAATTACTCCGGTAACCGCAATACGATGGATTCGCCTCCGGTGGATCCCGCGGAGAGCCGCTTCTTCAGACTGACCTCGGTAGATAACTTCTATAAAACGGAGTACACGGCGCCGGAATATGAGGAGGGCTTTACGCTCTCTGAATTCTGCGAGAGATTCCGCAAGTATTCCGCTTCACAGTTAAGACTCTATTATGACATCGACATGATGCGATATTTCATAGCGTCAATGGGAACGGCGAGGATCATAATCCTCCAGGGAATTTCCGGAACTGGTAAAACCTCGCTGCCGTATGCTTTCGGAAAATTCGTTAATATTGACTCCACGGTAGTTTCCGTTCAGCCTTCATGGCGCGAGAGAACGGAGCTTTACGGCTATTTCAACGAGTTTACAAGGAAATACACCGAGACGGACTTCCTAAGAGCGATCTATGAGAGTAATTTCTACCGCGATCCGCATATCGTCATTCTCGACGAGATGAATATCGCGCGAGTCGAGTATTATTTCGCTGAGATGCTCTCCATTCTCGAGATGCCCCGAAAAGAGGAGTGGAAGATAGATATAGTCACCGACGTCTGGGATAACGACCCGGTGCTCATCAATAAGGGCAGTATTCAGATAAGCGATAACGTATGGTTTGTCGGAACGATCAATAACGACGACTCCACGTTTGCCGTTGCGGATAAGGTTTACGACCGCGCGATACCGATTGATCTTGACAGCCGCGCAGACGCCTTTGAGTGCGAAAAGACAGACTCGATACACGTTAGCACAGAATATCTGAACAAGCTGTTCGACGAAGCAAAGGCAAGCTATCAGATAAGTCAGGAAATGCTTGACAAGCTTGAAGAGCTGAACGCTTACGTTATCAAAACTTTCCGCCTTGCTTTCGGTAACCGAATCATGAAGCAGATCAGAGATTACGTGCCCTGCTTTATCGCGTGCGGAGGTACGGAGATCAAGGCGGTCGACTTTATAGTTGCAAAGAAGGTCCTCAGAAAGTTCGAGTCCCTGAGCCTCGGCTTCATGAAGGACGATCTTACGAAATTCTCCGCATATCTTGACAGACTGTTCGGCAAGAATCAGATGTCTGTATGCAAGGAATATATTGAGCTATTGAAGAAAACAAACTGATTTGAGGTATCAAAGTGGCTGAAAAGGGTAAAAAAACGCAGCAGCAATCACTTGTCGATCCCATATATGAGAGCTTCGTAAAGGGCGTTATCCGTTCCGTCGGCAGCACAGACTTTTACGAATTCTTCATGGACGCGATACAGCGGGCGAACAACGTTTTCCAGTTTTCCAACCGCAGAATGGAAAAAACAGTCGACATTACCTGGGTCGACGCGATTGACGCTACCCTCGGAGCGTTTGAAGTCATTATCAGTTCACCGCGAAACGTAATCAAGGAAGAAGAGCTGATCGTTAACGTTGCGAATGCGAGGAAGACCGGCTCAGATACGATCAGGCACCTTGCCCAGCACTCTTCTCTTGTTGAAAACTTTGACGCGAAAAAAGGAGAGGTCAGACCGAACAAGCTCATGCAGAAGTATAAGGAGGAAACGGTCGGACTTTACGAAAACCGCCTCGTTTTTACAACGCTTGAATATGCCTACAACTTTGTGAAAAAGCGCCACGAAGCGCTCTTTGCCGAGATGGGCGACGAGTTCGGCGCAAAGCTGAAGGTAAACTCGGATATGACGACATCGACGGAGCTTGTGCATCTCGATATGTTCCTGCAAATAAAGGACGTTGACAGCGCGCTTGAAACGGATGAAAAAAATGCCGAGGTATTCGGGCGCATTTCCAAGCTGTACAGAGTCTTGTCGGTATTTATGGGAAGCGATTTTTCCCAGCAGCTCGCAAAGCTGGGCCGCGTCAAGGGCACTATCACGAAAACGAACGTTCTGAAAAAGAATCCGAGCTATAAAAAGATCGCGGCTCTGTACGATTTTTTGAGGCAGTACAACGACATAGGGTATTCGATTAAGATAGTTGAGCAGAAGCCCGTTGTAAACGAACAGCTCCAGCGCGATATTTATCATAATATCATGTTCAACTACCTGATCCTTAAGGGTTATCTGGAGAGCGAGAAGGACAGAGAGCTTCCCGCTTCGGCGCGAGGGAGAAAGCTCAAGCCGAAGTTCATCAAGGAGATAATCGAGGAGCTGACGGAGGATTACGATCTTCCGGACGTCGAGATAAGAAAAGTGCTTATAGAGGAGCTGACAAAAGCTCAGCTCATGCAGGAGGAAAAGGAAGAGCGCAGGAGACTCGTTGAGGAGCAGCAGCAGAGGAAAAAAGAAGAGGAAGCCCGCATAAAGGCGGAGAGGTTAGCCGAAAAAGAACGGCTTAAAGCAGAAAAGGAAGCTGAAAAAGAGCGATTAAGAGCCGAAAAAGAAGCCGAAGCGCAGCGGCTGCGTCAGGAGCAGATGGAGCGCGAGCTCGAGGACAGAAGGTTAAAGAAGCTGTATAACGCCGAGCTTGAGTTCTTCAGAGATAAGCTTGCCGAGCAGCTTGAGGCGCGTGAGCGTCAGAAAGAGGAGCGCGCGGCTCAGATCGAGGACTTTGCGGACGCCGTAAAGCTGCTCGAGGAGGCCGAGGAGCGAGAGAAGGAAGAGAAACGGCTTGCGCTCATCAGACAGAGAGAAGAAAAAGAACGGCAGCGCAGAGAAGAAGAGGCTGAGCGCGAGAGGATCCGGATAGAAGCCGAGGAAAAACAACGGGCTGAGGATGAATTCGCCTCGAGGGCGGTAATTGAAGAGATAACGTTTTTTGCTTCGTCGCTCTTTACGCAGAAGGTGCTGAGAGCGGCGGAGGATAAACGCCGGCTCGACGCGCAGAAGGAATTCGAGCGGGCAATAAAAGAACGCAGAAAACTCAGAAAAAGATAGATGTTTAGTATTTTGGAGTGATATCGTAATGACCAAAGAAACTAAAAGAAGAATAAGCTATTACAGAAAGGTCCTCCCCGGGATGCGCGAGCGTGTCGGGGCTACCGCCTTGTTGCTTGTTATCGCTATGCTCATGGGCGTAGTATCGTCTTTTGCATGGGTAACGATATCTTATGCTCCGGAAATTAAGAATATAAGCACCACATTTGCGGCTAACGGTGCGCTCGAGATCGCGCTTGCAAAGCGCGACGGCAGCGAGCCTGACGAGTTTGATATAGATGAGTCGATTGGAATCAACACAGATATTCTTTCAAAGAATCTGATATGGGGAAATCTTGTTAACCTTTCCGATCCGAGCTACGGAATTGAGAATCTTGCCCTGCGCCCGGCTCAGCTCAATACTGCTTCTCTTTCAAGCAATCCTTTGTGGGGCGCGGAATACGGCGCTGATGGTCGTGTCAATCAACTGAATACTGATTTTTCATATGCGGTTTTTAATGGCTCAGAGTTCCGTACTGCTTCGGGATCATACGGTGTACGAGCGATTGCATCATACATCTCGACGGTATCAGAGAGTACGCTTGCAGCTCAGAAGGAGAAAATAGCGGATGTTACAGCCGCGCATACGGCAGTAAACCAGGCGTGGAATCAGGTACCCGGCAAATTCAACGCCATGGGTACAATGATCAGTAAGTACGCTCAGGATAAGCTGGATGGCAGCAATACAAATCTTGCGCCTTATATCGCAACTATGATCCCACTTTATGATACTATCAAGGCTGCGATGGAAGAGCAGATGAACGCCTACGTTGCGCTTGCCAACTTCCAGAACTATATGTATGCGCAGAATAATCCCGAAACGGTAACCTATAACCCGACGACGTGGGAGGATATCAGCGCTCACAGTGCGTCGTACAATGTCAATGACGCCAAAAGCATATCCGGCAACCGGATAGTATCTCTCGTAGGTCTTACGCAGTTTATAAAAGACTATAATACGCTCGTTGCGGACATAGGTTATCTGAATCAGTATAACAATGATTACAGAAGCAACGGTACGCCATACTATTGGAACAGCGGCGGAACATCAAAGCATCAGATCAGTAATATAGTTGCGAACCTCATTGACTACAGCTCTATGACGATCGACCTGAAAGGCGACGGAAAAGAAGTTGGTGTTATGCAGCTCGACACTGACAATGCAGGCGATCTGCTTGGGGCAAACGGTCAAAGCCGCAGTGTATATACATATAACGGAATAGCGATCCGTTTTGAGCAGCTTGCGGTTGACGAAAGCTATAGATTGAACGGACGGGCTTCCTGCCAGATCAAAGTTACTAAGATACTGACAATAACCGTAAACGGCAAGGCTTATACAAAAGCATCCGGCCCGTGCTATTTTCAGGTTCAGGCATCGGACAAATACAGCAGCCTGCAGCTTGCTGCAAACGATTCCATCGCGGACGATACTTATGGATTATCCGTTGATCTTTGGCTGCGATGCAACGCTGAAAAGACTTTCCTGACGCTTGAAGGCGCCACTGTTACTGACGAGAACGGCAGAATAATGGCTTACGACGGCGTAAACCGTATCTGGGGATCCACGGGTGAGATCAGCCTGACGACCGAAAGCACGACTCAGGGCGGCGGCTCATGCTACATTTATTACGCCGATACGCCGGAGGATCAGAAGAGATCTCTCGACCTGCTTGACGCTATGAAGGTTGCGTTTGTTGACAGTGAAGGCGGGCTTCTTGCGACAGCTGAAATGGATACTTCAAATCCGCTTGAGGTCAACGGAAGAATAACCGTTCCTCTTGTACTGGATAACGAAACTTCAAAAACGACATATACATATTTGGATGAGCTTAATCAAGAGATTACCGGTCATGCTATCACCACGCTATATCTGGATCACCCGCAGCGTATCCAGGCGATAATATATCTTGACGGAACACGTCTTCAGAACCCCAACGTTCTTGCGGATGCGGAGATACAAGGACAGTTCAATCTCCAGTTCGGATCCTCTGAGAATCTTAACACCATCGGAGACAGAGAACTGCTTACAGCAACAAGAAGCGTTGCAGCATCTCTCAGCAAGACTGAAATGGATTTTGACCGTGCAGTTACAGAGGACGATCTGAGTACAAGTGTCACAGTCAGCATCGAAGGAGCACAGCCGACAACGATGACGGCATTCTTCCTTCGCGCAATCAACGCGTATCAGGGTTCACGCGAACAGACGATCACATTTGAAAAACAGACGGACGGTACCTGGACAAGTCAGTACAAATTCAATGCGCCGGGAACGTATTACCTCCGTTATGTGAGAATGGACGGAGTGGAGTATGCGCTGACTGAACCGCAAAAGGTAGAAGTCACCGGCTTTGCACTGAGAAGCCTGAGCTGGAGCGAGGGGTTGGAGTCTGACGTTCTGATAAGCACATCTGACGATTCCTATACGGAAACTGTGTCTGTTGAATTTGCCTCAAATGACAGAAACCGTATGCCTAAGACGATTACGGCGGCTTTCCAGAGAGAAGACGGAAATATTGCTTCTGCACCGCTGAGCTACAGCTCCGCAACCGGCAAATGGACGGGAAGCGTTAAGTTTAATACCTCTGCAACCTATTCACTCAACTATCTTGTTATGGACGGGAAATATATAGATCTTGAAGCCTATAACATGAAGAAAACACTACGCCTTAACCTTGGTATGTATGTTGAGGTATATAACGGAACCGGCGCTGAGAGGGAAGATTACGAGACCGGAATGACCTTTACAAAGGATATTACCGCCAAGATCTTCAATAACGCCGGTGAAGAAATGGAAAACCTGGAGAATGCGGTGCTGTACTACTCAAACGGCGGTTCCGGAACCGGTACTATCAACACCGACCTGACTTGGAACGAAGCCGAGGGATGCTATTCCGGAGAGCTTACGATCGTTCGCCCCGGAAAGTACACATTCTCAATGGTAAACATCGGCGGCAGCATTCTGAACAGATGCACGGCAAGTCCCGTTTACTCTATAGTCAACCCGAATCCTACAAGTTTTGACATGGCGTCGCAAAACAGTTTCTACGGAGGAAAGCAGTTTGCTCCGCTGACATTCGACGCTGTTATGGATAATCTGATAATCACAAACGGCGAAGCGGCAACACTCAGCGTTGTAGTTTACAATCCGAATGCTGTTTATCCAAGCTCTGGTGAGAACAAGGGTGCTATACAGAGCGGATATTTCCACTTGAGCAGCGAAAGAGGAGAGGTGTACTTCACCGGTGAGAGCTGGTGCATTCGTCTGCCGACCTATACTACGAATCTTGACCCCGACGGCAAACCGCTTGAAGGCGCAGCTTACACGCAGGAGGGAACCTGGCAGCTCTGCTCAATTTATGTAAGCGACTGCTATGACACTAAGAGCGAATACCACGGACAGGATGATCCTATTATCTGGATCGGAACAGATCAGATCTCTTTAAACAGCATTGAAGAGGGAGTTGAACCAGACGCGCGCTTCAACTTCTCCAAGATGAGCACGACTGTTTCGTGTACGCTTAAGGTTTCGATGTATCCTGGCGCAACAGCGCTCGGAAGTGCGGACGATCCGTTCATGAACCGCTATCCGGTCAGCGGAATCGGAATGTACGTTTCGCTTACTGACGAAGCCGGAGATACTATTCCGACATCTAAGGTTGAGGATGTAACGCTCGGCGTAAACTATGAGCCTGACAGTACTAGCAACGCATACGGCTACAAGGTTCAGTCCGGCGCAGCGCGCGCCTATACGATCCACCTTAATACACAGGATGCCGAGGATGGTCACCGTACCGTAAGCATGGTCAACAGCTCAAGCGATATTGATTGGCAGTATGTCGGCGTCTATAAGGTCGGTTCTTTGAAGGTGGTAATCGGCGGACAGACGCGTAACTTCAACCAATCCGACAATATCGGAATACCCGCACAGTACACAATTACTACTTCAGGACCATCTTCCAATAATATTACGCTTCTTGACGAGAACGTACGTCAGCGATATACCGTTCTCGGAAAGGTCGGCAATAATGAATCCGGCGCTGTTAATGCGACCTTCCTTCAGCCGCAGGATCCGGGCGTCACTGCAAGGATAACGCTGAAAACAGAGGATAACAGCGATACTCAGTACGTTATCCTTGACGACGTAACGATGCAGCTTGTGATGAATTATAAGGACGGGAACACCGCGCCCAACGGCGGTTACAGCTGGAGCGGCACCAGCCGGTATCAGAACGTCACTATTGACATGACAAACACGAGCGGCACTTACGCTACGACTCAGACGGCGCTTCTCGCGGGTCATTATGGAGTTCAGCTGAGAGCAACGGTTGGCGGCGTGTCTACTACTAAGACACTGAACGACGTCAATGTTTTCTCAAATTCTCCGAGTGTGAAAATCACTGCTGTAAGCCCTTCGACAACGTCTGCGTTTAAGCTGAATACAAACTCGGAGGCAAAGTATTATGATGACGCGGTGCTTGTTGACGTTCAGAACTATCTTTCCTCTGACGGAAAGCTTGCAAACGTGTATATAGGAGCAGAAAGCAAAGCGGAAGAAATATCAGACTCGGATACTGATGATTTTGTAACATATAAATTGCCTGAGGTAACGCTTCAGATGTCCGGTGCGGGAACAGCATTCACAAGCGGCATAATCACAGTTTCTAATAATTCTAACAGTAATTATAACAAGATATTCAGCTTTACGCCGTCTGCATTAAGCGCAACTTGTGAAATCGGCGGAATAGAAATATCAGAAGAAGTTATTGATGGAGGAACATGTGGAGGATCATATAAAATTCATCCAGAGAAGCAGTACGCCGCTGGAGAGAACGTAATTAGCACAGTTACAATGTATGACAGTAACAATACTGTTTACACAGTGGAATTAAAAGACAGTATAACGATACGTGAGTTAAGTTCGCCGCCTCCTTCTATAACTTATGCAGAAGTTGAAGGATATAATAGCTTTGAAAAAGCTGAGTCGCAGGACGGCGGAAGCTTCCGCGTAACGCTGCCTACCGCTGTTCAGTTTGGAACTACTTCTCAAGAAAAAAGTGAAATTCTCGGTGGCTCCGGCTGGGGCAGCCCGGTACAAACTACATCCACTAAATACATTTATGCAAGCAGAGGAGAAGTAAATATGCATTCTGAGGGTGGTTGCAATAAAAATAACTACTACTATTACGAATATACTTATTATAAGTACATCAGGTATCAGAACGTGTATGAACAGACGTCCGGAACGAGATTCTATAGTTCTGTGATGGGGCTTACCGGATGGAATGTTGGTGGTACGACCTATGCTCCCGGCGAAACGATCACCGTCAGCGGCAGTGTTACCGCAACGCCTGTCATTGGCCAGTTGAGCAATATATTCTTGCGTGAGGAAACAGTAACGATGGTTCGAACGACCTATAAGGATGTGGCAGAAGGAACTGAAAAATATCCACAGCCTAATAATCAGTTTAAATCTAAAGAAGATGCCGCAAACGACACCGCTTATAAGACCAAAGGACCCGAAGGCTACGGATGGTATAACGAGTCTGACTGTTTTGACTCAAGCTGGGTTACTACTACAGAGACTCAGCTTGGCGACATTTACCAGAAGGCAGGCTAAGATAGCATAGCAGTAATCTATGGCTTTCGGCTGTGAGCACAATTCTTGTGCTGCAGTCGAAAGCTGAAAAGCAAAAGAGGAGGAACTTCGACTTGTCCATTTTTCTAATACTTGCGCTTATACTCGGCACCGGCGTAATGATAGGAATAATGCTCTATTGCAGGAAATGGATCACGATAAAACTATGGAAAACTGCTCTGTTTTCTGCCCTTTTAACATTGAGCGGTTTTACAAGCGTAAAAATAATGTACTTTTTCGAGAACGGAAAGTGGGATGGACTGTCCTTCTTCGGGGCGGTATTGTTTCTTCCTTTTTTTCTGATCATTTTAGCGTTTGCTATCCGGGAGAGGTGGACAACTCTTTTGGATCTTGCCGCGCCTTCTGTTTGCGGTATGCTTGCGATAATGAAGATTGAGTGCCTGCGTTCAGGCTGCTGCAAGGGAAAGCTGCTGTTTGGAGACCCGAAGCTCGAAACGGACTTCTATTTCCCAAGCCGGGAGGTCGAGCTTATTACTGCGATCATTATTGCCCTTGTTTTGATTCGTTTTATAAAACAAGGAAAATACAAAGGCGAGATTTACCCGCTGTTTATGATTATCTACGGCGCTGTCAGGTTTATCTGGAACTTTTTCAGAAAAACAAGCGTGACGATTTGGCCGCTTCCGATAGGCAATATATGGTCGCTTGTGTCTATCGCCATCGGAGTAATCTGGCTTCTGATGTTCCGTCACTATACAAGAGGCAAAAATGTTGAAGGAGATGTTGAGAATGCAGTGGTTGTCTGATTTAGTTTATTCGGCATATCAGGAAGGGCTTGGCCAAACGATATATGATTTTTTCTTTGCCGGCGGATTTGTCGGATTGACGATATACAATTTATCGGTTGCGAAGCACTATAAAATCAGCTATATCAAAGCTATTTTGTTTACCGTGATGGTTTATACGGCGTCCTTGGCCTGGATGTTCGTCCTTTACTGGGTGTTTACGGGCAGCTGGGGCGGCAACAACATTGTCCGTATTTTCATCTGGGTGCCGGTGTTTGCTTATCCTGCCGCAAAGCTGCTTAAAATTGACTGGCTTACCGGATGTGATTTTATCTCTCCGTGCCTGTGTATCAACCACGGCATCGCACACCTTGGATGTGCTTTTGCAGGCTGCTGCCGCGGATTTGAGTGGGAGCACGGTGTTTTTAACCCTGCGCTTAAGATAAAACTGTTTCCTATTCAGCCAATAGAAGCGCTGACAGCAATTCTGATCGCTGTGTTTATTGCAATCAGAGAGAAGAGAAAGGGATACCGAACTGACGGTCTGTCATTCCCGATAATGCTTATGCTGTTCGGATATACGCGTTTCTTATTTGAGTTTGCGCGCGATAACGATAAGCTTTTCTGGGGCATTTCGGAGCTTGCTCTCCATGCGCTTCTTGCCGGGATCGTAGGTACAGTATCTTACTTTATTGTGAAGCGCAGAAATGAAAACAGAGATGAAGGACAAAAAACAAAATCTGATTTAGTGATTGAGTGACAAATCAATGAAACCAATTAGTGAAGCGAAAAACTGCATAAGGAGAAATATCTGTCGGAGGATAGCGGCGCTGTTCATTGCGGCTGCTTGCGCATTTGCGCTATTACCTCCTGCGGCTTTTGCAGCAGGTGGGAGTACCGGAGATCTCTCATGGTCGCTTATAAACGGCACTCTCACCATTTCGGGCAAAGGCCGCATGCCGGATTATTCCGATTCTGTAATGCCGCCCTGGGCGGAGATATCAGACGCAATCAACCGCATCGTTGTATCTGAAGGTGTTACGAGCATCGGGTCTCTCGCGTTTTATAATTGCAGCGAGGCTAAGTTTGCTTTTCTGCCTTCAACTGTAACAAGTATCGGTGATCGAGCGTTCAAGTTTTGCAGATCTCTGAGCTATTTATCTTTACCAAGCGGTCTGCTTTCCATTGGAGAAGCGGCGTTTGAGTCATGTGAAAACATCAACGGCATTATATTACCTGACGGATTAAATTATATCGGCAATTATGCTTTTGACCGCTGTTCGAGTCTGACTCTGATCACTATTCCGGCTTCTGTTACGCATATGGGCAGCGTTTTGTTCCATTGCTGCACTTCGCTAATTCAGGTAGTGATTTTGGCTCCGATCACAGCGCTCCCGGATTGCACGTTTTATAACTGCAATTCACTTTCCACTGTTTCAGTACCTGAAACTGTTGAAGAGATCGGAGAGTACGCATTCCACAACTGCGAAAAACTCGGAAACGTTTATTATACGGGCGCTGATTCAAGTGTCATAACAGACGCACTGGAATCTGATGCTACCGTAGGAAATGAAACGACTGTTATAGAGCAGAAGTCCGTCGGGCGAACTGATACGGGGAATATTTTTGTCAGCGGCAATAACGGCACAAGTATTTCCGCGGGAAAAACAGAAAATTCATTTATTACTCAGACTCAAGTAACGGAGTATGAGTTTACAGTAAACGGTGAACCGGCGACTTATGAAGAAGTTTTGGAAACGAGCGAGGAAGATGAGATAGAAGCTAACGTCTCAACAACTACAACTATCTCGGCGGTAGTTCATAATTCGGATGGTTGGTCAGATGTTGCGAGAGCAGCAGAGAGCGCTGTAAAGACAAAACACGAAGACAGCAGTGTCGAAGTAAGAGTGCAGATGGAGGACTCCGTCATAACTCCGCGCGAGCTGACAAAGATGGCTGGAAGCGATGTTGATCTTACCATAACCACAAGTAATGGCAGTACTTGGAATCTTGACCAGTCGGAGCATTCGAGGGACAGCTTCAACCGGCAAACATATAATCTCGATTATTCCGTTTCAAAAATGGACAATGGCAGAAAAAGCACGGGCATTGAAAGCGATTCTGTTTACAGCCTGAATTTTGCCGGAAGCACAGATTTTACAGCAACGGTCGGAGTACCGCTGAAGGTCAGTGAAGCGCGCAAGACAGCGACGCTATATGAAAAGCATGGAAACGAGTATAACGCTGTACAGAACGTTGTTGTTGACGATTCCGGCACTGCGTGGTTCCAGCTTGCGAGTACGGATGAGAAAACAGATTATTTCGTCGCCGTAAACGCTGCCGGAGTTGACCACAGCGAAGCTATCGTTCCAACAACGCTATCAAAAGACTATAACATCAACTCAACGCTCGTCGGGGCTGACGGAAAGCAGTATGAGATTACCGGCCGAACGTCCCGATGGGGCATAACCGGCGCGGAGTATATGATATACGTCGCTATCGCGGTCGGATTTGTCGTTTTGCTTATTACGCTGATTATGGTCACAATGAACAGAATTTCCAAATCGAGAGCAAAAATGATCGCTGAAGCCGAGGCTAAGGAGAGCAGCAAGGACCTCGACGAAGAAGAGCTCAGGCTTGAGATCATGCGTGAGCTGCTCGAGGAACAGGAAAAGTCAAACAAACAGTAAGTCGGTAGGGGTGAAACTGTATGCAGGCATTGTTATCCGGAAAGCTAAGCTTATACGTACTTCTGCTGTTTCCGGTACTGCTGGTTTCTGCTTTTTTGCTCCAAAGGCTTGTAAAATCCATGCGCGATGAGCTCGATATGGCAAAGTATGAGCTTGAGCGCGGCCCGGTCGAGGAGGCGCCGGAAGCGCCTCCGGAAAACGAGAGATTGCCCGGATATATGATGCTTACGGAAGCCGATCTCAAGGAAGCGTATGAGAAGGTGCTGAGAGAGATGACGGAGACGGGGGAGTAACTATTAAAGCGGCAGACAGGATAGAGAGGAGTGAGCGGGAATTGAAAAGAGTGTTTTCGCGTCTGTTTCTGACTGTTGTCGCGCTCGCAGTCGCGCTCGTTATGGTCGCCTCAGTGTCCTACGCCTGGCTCACCATCTCCGGAAGCCCTGAGGTAAACGGAATCTCCGTGTCGATCGGCGGCGGTACTACTATACTGATCGCTCCGAACGTCGCAGCTTCCGCCGCGCTCGAAAACGGCGAGACGGTAACCGTCAACTATCCCGGAGCATTCAGCGACAGTATGGAGTTCCTCAACAATGACTCATACAGCTATCTGAGCTCTCTCGCGGGACTCTCTCCGGTGTCAACCGCAGACGGAGTGAACTGGATGATACCGCAGTATGACGAATACGGCGTGCTGTCAGGTTTTTCAGTGGACTCTGATTACCGATACGCAAACAGTGACGCGCGCGGCGGCTACGTTTATCTTGATTTCTGGATAGTGTCGCCTGGCGCAGACTACGACGTAAGACTCTCAACGGACGCGGTCAAGCGTGAGGGGAGCTATCTTGTGGAGCTGCCTGACGTTGTATCCGGCGAAAACGGTCTTGAGTTAGTAATGCCGGATAACAGGCTCGCCGCCTCCGCGAGAGTAGGCTTTCTTGTGTGCGACGAAACTGTCGATAACGCCGATATGCTCGCGTACACGAGGAGCGAAAACTATGACGAGCGATACATCACCATGCACGGTGGCGAGGGAAGCGGACAATTTACGATATACGAGCCGAACGCGCTCGCGCATCCCGGCGATGACGCTGCGGCGCGTTACGTTCCGACGATGCCCATAGCGGCAGACGGCACGGAAACTGACGTCGCCCTTTTTCTTACGGCGCAGGAAGTGCCGGACTGGAACGGCGCAGGGGTACCGTTTGATCAGATATTTGCAGCGGCGACGGCGAATAAGCAGGAGCTATCCGCTGAGCAGGCAAAATCGTTTTTCTATACGAAATACCTGCAGAACAATCTTGACGGTTATATCCGGACCGGACTTTTTTACAAGAACGCGGCGGAATTATACTATGACGCGGAGAACGCTGAAACTGCCGGAGCGGCGGATAACGCGGTGATCGCAAGACTTCACAGAGATATACCGCAGAGGGTCAGAATGTTTATCTGGCTCGAGGGTCAGGACTGCGACTGCGTCAACGAAGGAAAGGTGGATGCCTCCGCGCTCGCCGTAAGGATCGAGCTTGCCGGGGCGTCGAGATAATTTCGATAATGAGTAAAGAAAGCGGCGGAAAATACACGATCAGATACGTCGTTATATCGCTTTTGCTTGCGGCGATGATGATCTTCTGCATTTTCCTTGCGATACAGATTATAAAGAACGGCTACGCTACCGTTTTCGGCAGAAGCGCTTTCAGAGTGGTCACGGGCAGTATGGAGCCTGCGATCGAGGTCGGTGAAATCATTATTTGCCGTCAAACAGAAGCTGAAGAGCTGAAAGTCGGGGACATAATCTCATACAGATCGCCGCTGTCCGGTATGCGCGGCGCGATAATAACACACAGGATAGCGGATATAATTCGTGAGCCGTCGGGCGCAATCGCGTTTGAAACCAAAGGCGACGCAAATTTGACGGCAGACCCATATTATATTCACAGCGACGATATTATAGGGAAGATGGTATGGCGAAGCGGAGACAGCTTCATAAACCGTGCGATCGAGTTTCTGACAAGCAGAATTGGATTTCTCGCGTGCATAGTTATGCCGGTTCTGCTTGCGGCGATAATTATTCTTAAAAGCGCGATAAACAATCTCTGCAAGGAGATAAAAAACGCTGTAAAAGAGCTTGCCGAAACCGAAATACAGCAAGCGTCGGATATAGACCTTGATTCTTATTCTTACCTGACGGAAAAGGATACCGAGGAGATAATCGAGAAGCTTATGAAGGAGCTTACAGAGAATGCTGCAAAAGATAAGGAATGCGGCGAGGAACGCTGAAATAGCCGCAAAACTTAAAAAGTCAATAAAGATGCAGATACTTCTTGTCGCTTCAGCAATGCTTGTGATGATAGTGCTTATTTTTGCTATGACTGTCGCATGGTACACAAACGTAAGCAGAATGGAAGGATTAAGCTTTGAGACCGAGGCGTGGGGATTCAATCCGGAAAAAATAACCATCGGTGAGGAGAACGGAAAGGTTGGCGTTTTTCCCGGAAAAACCGGGATCGTTCCTCTTGCCGTAGACAACAGCCTTGAGAGCGACGACGTCCGCGCGATCATAACCGTGGACAAGTCTGAGATGAGCGAGGAGTATCAGAAGCGTCTGTATTTCTACGTGGACGAAAGCAGAACTGCCGGAGAAGAGCCTGCGAGCTGGCTCAGCGTCGGAAAGGACAATATATTCAGCTATTCCTACACCGTTCCGGCGGGCGATATTCTGACCTTGAGCGAGAACTATTCGAGCGATGTTCCCATCCGCTGGAAATGGGTTTATACCCTGACCGGCTATTATTTCAAGGGTAAGGTCACTGAAAATGAGGTCGATGTAAGCGAGTATATAAGACCCATCGAGTATGATATAGACTCCGCCGTTTTTGCGGACCCGGTCGATCCTGCTATGCTTGAAGAGGGACAAGAGCCTCCGGAGAGGGTGCTCCTGCAGGTCGGAGAAAAGACAACAGACGAATTTCTCACAGAGCTTTTTGAGAGCGACGGTTTTAAAAACGAGGAACAGCTTGAAACTGTATTCAGCGGAGAAAAGACTTACTATAAAGTCTATGCCGATGAAAACGGCGAGGGAATATGGGCGTATCTTTGTACGCTCGAGGAGATAAACGCGGCGAATGAATTTGACAGCGCCGCTGCCGATGCTCAGACAGAAGGTCTGACGGCAAAGGTTATAATAACAGCTTTCCCGATAAATACGATAAAAACCGATATATACGATAAAGCGGCGCTTATCGAGGCGCTCGCCTCGGATGAGCAGGTCAGTCTTGTGCTTCACAATAATTTTGAGCTCGGTGAAATGCTGGCACTAAGCGGTGAAAATACGCTCGATCTGAACGGTTACAGCCTTGACTACGTCGGAACGGAGAGCGAATACTCACTGTTCGACGTTGCAGAAGGCGCTTCTCTGAAAATAATAAACGGCAGCATAAGCGGAAATGGCGAAGGCAGCGCGGTTTCCGGCGTAACGTCAAGCGCCTGCGTGACGAGCGAGGGCGGAATTGTCCGCATGAGCGGAGTCGCGGTCACGGGATTTGACACGGTGGTTTTCGCGGACGATTCAAAATGCGAGGCTGACAGCGATATAAGGATAGTGAAATGCGATCTCACGTCAAAGGAGACCTGCATCGTCTTCTACGGAAACGGAACCCTTACCGACGGGTTGAGCAGGATAACCGTGTCTGATTGCTCGATAGTCAGCGGCTATATCGGCATCAGCGGAAACGGAACGAGCAAGGCGGGCGACGAGCGCTGGGGAACGGAGCTGGTTATAAACAACAGCACCGTCGAAGGAGCGTGGACAGCGCTCTATCAGCCGCAGCAGCGGGCTAAAACGACGATAACAAGCTCTGTACTCACGGGCTACACCGGAATTGCGGTCAAGGGCGGCACGGTGGACGTTTACAGCTCAGAGATAAACGGTACGGGTGAAAAAACGCCCGCAAGGAATGCTTCAAGCGGCTGGACTGATACCGGCGACGCGGTCTACGTCGAGGCGGGCTATGATTGGAGCGCGGGAGTATTCCTAAGAGGCGAGGATAACGTTCTCTCGAGCGAATACGGCTATCTTATACAGCTTTTCGGCGTTGACGGAAAAGGTCCCGGAAAGCTCATAGACGAGCGAAGCGAGACTTATTCGGATAATGAGTTCAACTGGAACGGCATAGGTATGCTTCAGATCGCTATGCCGGCTGAGGAAGGGCCGGTGGAGCCGTGAAAAAGCTGACTTTTTCGGTGTTATCCGCCGCGCTCGTTTTGTCGCTGCTTATCGGCACAACCTTCGCAAGACCCGAGATGCGCGAGGAGAGCAAGGCTCTGAGCTTTTTTGTTGAACAGCCGGGAACGGTTACGTACTCGGCTGAAGCCGGTGAGCGGTTTTGTGAGACTGAATGGATAGTTGAAAACGGCTTATGCGAGCTGACATTCTCTGTCGCTAACGATACTGAGCTTACGATTGATACCGCTTTGCGCGTCATTTCGACGTCGCAGAGCGCTGAAACAAAGGTTTATCTGAAAACAGGCGAGCTTACGCTCACCGCAGCGGGGGAGCAAATCGCGGAAAGCTCTGTCCTGCACACGAAGTACGGAGACGGGCTTATCTTCGGCTTTTATTCGACAGCGGGGGAGGAGTGCGTCTGGTCAGTTCCGGCGCATCGGAGCATTGAATTTACGCTGATTGTCGAGAGTGCCGAGGACGGCGACGTTTTCTCGCTTCTCAGCGGCGACAACAGAGCGATCTGGCACGGTATTTATCGCTCGCCCGTAATTGAGGATATTTCTTCTGAATTCGCTTTCTCCGACGGATTATCCGTTCTTCTCGGCGCTGTTGACAGTGCAGCTGTTCCGATCGGGAGCGGAGAATACTTCGTAACCACGGATAGCAGCAGAGTGGAAGCGGTAATCGAGGACGATATGCTCGTGATATCGCTTCTCGAGCCGGAGAGTGAGATAAAACCAGAGCCCGCTGAGAATGATGCGCAGAACGAGCCGGCTGCCGATCCGGAGGATGCAGAGAACGGCGATAACGTTGAAGGTGAAATAACGGAGCCCGTCGAAGAAGAAAATTCGGATGTGTCGGAAGAAGTATCCGAGCCTGCTGATGACGATTCACAAAACGGCGGCGAAGAGATACAGTCGGAGCAGAATTCCGTCGAAGAGAAAGAGCCTTCTGAGCCGGAAGAAACCGAGACAGTGACTGAGATCGAAACCGATACGGAAGAAACCGAGACAGTGGCTGAGAGCGAAACAGATACGGAAGAAACCGAGACAGTGGCTGAGAGCGAAACAGATACGGAAGAAACCGAGGCAGTGACTGAGATCGAAACCGATACGGAAGTAACCGGGACTGAGCCTGAGAGCGAACCGGAGCCGGAAGCCGAAACAGAGCCGGAAAAACCCCAGCCGGAGCCGGAAATCGAAACGGAATTTCACGTAACGCTTACCCGTCACACTGAAGATGCGGACGAGAGCATGGATTTCGTCATTTACGCTTCCGAACGCGCTTCATCGGGTGAAGTGATCACTAACGGAGATTATTACGCTCCTGAGGTAAGCGTGATAGTCGCTCCCGCGGCGGGGGCGGCAGCGGTATTTATTCCTGCCGGTGCGTATTGCGAAGCGGAAGGAAAGCTCTATTACGCATATTCTGACGCGGTTCTTGAAATAAGCGACACAGCGCGGATAATGCTGCCGGGTGCTTTTACGCCGGAAACGTATCAGGTTACAGATGAAACGATTTTGACTTATGCTCCGGCGCCGGACTTTGATACATATTTAAGACCGCTCGCGCTCGGTGACAGCGGGTATATTCTTCCCGTCTGGGATGCCTGCGGAAATGCGGAGCTTAACGTCATAAGCGGCGCCGATATCATTACCGAATCGGACGGGGAGGGCGAGCCGATGAAGCTCTCACCGGAAAACAGCCCGGCCGGAAAGTACGATCTGCTTTTCCGGTGGGTTTATGACGAGAAAATTATCTATGAGAAGCAGCTCATCGCAAGAGTATTCTACTCCGGGCTGATCCCGCCCGACGAAGTGGAGTTCATATATTTCCATGAAATGGAGCCGGAGAATGAGATCAATCAGGAAGGCTGAAAGATTCTCAGTTTCTTCTATCTTTCTGCATATCTGTTTCACACGGCTTTAGGGGGCGTTTATGACAATACCGAAGAAAAAACTGAATAAGCCAAGGAGCAAGCTGTTATTGGTTTTGGTATTACTCATTTTCAGCGCTGCCATTCTGAGCTTTGCTTCTTATGCTTGGATCGTTTTATCGGTTCGCCCATCTGTCGAAGGTATAAGTACGAATATAGGTGCAAACGGTGCTCTTGAAATGGCACTGCTTACAGATGAAACATACGAAAACACAGAACTGATCCAGTCGCGCGTCGGTGATTCTATCAGTGCGCAGGATAAGGTGACTGCAAACATAACTTGGGGCAATCTTATTGACTTAAGTGACGAATTATACGGATTGGATAAAATCAGCTTAAAGCCGTCAGCACTCAGCATAAAACATCGCGATGACGTCGTTCAGCTTAATGAGGGATATCTTTTATTCCCGACTTTCGGGGCTGACGGTCGTATAAGCGGATTCATAGATAGCTCGATAACGGGGAAATATTACTCCGGCAGCTTCTTGGGAAATGGCTCGCGTCAGCAGCACGGTGTAACAGCCATCGGCGTTTCGGAGGAAAGTTCACCGCAGCAGATAGCTCTGATGCATGCGGCTACCGCAATTCCCACAGATCGTACTCAGGCACAGCAAAAGGCTTCAAAAGCGCTCTCATCAAACGGAAGCGTACTGTTTAAGAGCCATTCAGATGATGCTTATTTCGATTCCGACGTTCAGCGATTAGTTGATTTAGCGGATGATACCGCTGAATCGCTGAGTTTTATTGATGATGCAGTCCGTCAGGCTCTCCTGGCTATGTTATCGTCTGAGATCAATAATCAGTCGATATTCGAAACTGTTCGTGATATGGTTACGGATACAGCAGTACCGCTTTCTTCGATCCTTGATACTTTGCCTGTCACTGTTCCTGAGACTATCAGAGCATTGACCGGAGAGCTGAATGAAGCGCAGCAGAGCATTCAGAGCGCAAGAGATGCGTGCGCTCAGCTTTCAGGAGACAGTTATTCCGGAGACCAAATTCAGCCGATCATAGATTTGCTTTTAGATAAGAGTAAAGTATATTACAATGGAGAGCTTCTCGGTGCAGATAAAAGCATAGATGAATTGAAACCGGGCTCTGTTATTTCAGTGCTTCCTGAGAGCGGACCTTATTCAATTATTGCTGATTTCTGCGGAGAATACTCCGGATATATTGACGGAGCAGAAATCAAGCTCAGAACAGCGATGGGAATATCAAGACTTATCATTCTTTCCGGTGTTGTGAGCGAACTGAGCCCTGCGGAATCAGACGGAACAGCTTTATTTGAACTAAGCGACATCTACGGTTATATGATCGATCTTGCTTTCCGCTCGAACGCAGTATCTTCTGAGCTTCTCCTCCAGACAGAAGAAACTCAGCGCGTTTATGAAGCCACGCTTGATGATTCTACTCTCGGCGCCGGAAGCAATATGGTGTTTTATTCTTCCCAGCTGGATTCTGACCGGCTTATTCAGCTTATGGACGCCGTGCGCGTCAGCTTTATAGACAGCAGGGGACGGCTTCTTGCCTTGGCAAAGCTGAACACCAGCAATTATGAACCGTGGAACGAGGGTTATCGCGCCCCGCTGTATTTATATGATTACAGCGCTTTTGCGGGAAATCTGATAATAGGTGAACGCCGCGGTGCAAATTCTGCGGTAACGGAACTCCCTCAGAATATTCCCGTAATTGTTTCGGCGATCGTTTGGCTCGACGGAAATTATGTGGAAAACTCACTTGCCGCAGCCTTCGGAAGCACTGTCACAGCGTCACTGAATTTACAGTTCTCCAGCAGTGCGGGTCTGCGTCCGGTCGGAAGTGAATATGCGGAATCGGGCAACGAGTACTATGTTCCTTCCGAGAAACCCGTGATCGAGCGCAGGGCAGAGATTGGCACAATCAAAGGGGCCGAGAATATTACGGTGATCACTGTTTTCGAAAACGAGGCAGAGGCTTTGCAAAGCGGCTATACACTTCCTGAAACGTATATTTCTCTTCGCCGTGATGATCTTCCCTATGCTCGGGCATATCTGACAGGTGAAGCCACGGAGATAGTCCTGACCGGATATGACGAAGGCGGGATACTGCTTCCGGCTGACAGCTCAGAACTGTTCGCAGGCTTGAAATCGCTTCAGACAATCGGGAATATGGGAATGCTGAACGGAATACGTGTTTCCGACAGCAGCGGTATGTTCTCTGACTGCTCCATGCTCGAGCACGCAGCGATACCTGACGGTTTGACTTACATCGGAGATTCAGCATTTGACAATTGCATCAGCCTTTTGGATGTAACGATACCGGACAGCGTGAAGAGCATCGCAGACTACGCGTTCGACGGATGCAACAGCATTACTGACGTCTACTATGAAGGATCTTCGGAGAAGTGGAGCGAAGTCGTCGTTGGAGCCGGAAATGAGAGTCTCATGAGAGCGACGATTCATTTTGCAGTAAACTGAGTGCATAGAACAATAGATCTGAATTAATCATCAATATCTTTTTCGGTTCAAGATATAATAAGCAGATACACAAGTAGGAGGAAAAAGGATGAAAAGAAAAGTGACGCATTACAGCTCTGATGGGGCAAAAAGACGTAAGCTGCTTGCATCGGCAGGGATGCTTCTCCTCTCCGGAATAATGCTGTTTACGACATCGTTTGCGTGGCTGATCCTGTCAACAGCGCCTGAGGTGACCGGTATTTCCACCAACATCGGATCAAACGGAAGCCTTGAGATCGCGCTCCTTAACGCTGAAACTCGTGCCGACCTCAATCTGATCGGTTCCAATATCGGAGATTCTATTTCCGTGAAAGGTGCGCTTCAGGCTAACATCACGTGGGGAAATCTTGTTGATCTCGGCGACCCGAGCTACGGACTTGATCAGATTGTTATGATGCCTTCTCAGCTTCAGATCTCCCACGGCGACGCATCCGGCTACACTGTTACAAGCGGAATCCTTGCGATGCCGTCCTATGGTACTGACGGCAGAATCATTGAATTAAATGCAAATACTGTAAGTTCTGTGTATTCCGGAACTTTTGCGGTTTCCGGCGAACAGACATATGGTGTGCGCGGTATTGGCGTTGTAGATTCAAGCGCGGCAGGAGCAAGCGCCGTCGGTATTGCAAGATCGAATATACTTGCATACTCCGGTACTGCTAAAAACAATGCTATAAGCGCAATCAGTTCCAATGGCAACGCTCTTTTGGGAATTTCTATAAAAAAAGCGACTTCGTCGACCTCCACTTTCAGTGATACCGAGCTTGACTCAATAAAGGAGATATTAAAAACTCTGAACACTTCCTTAAGCTACATAGAACGCGCTTTGCGTTACGGAATGGTTGCTAAAGTTGGCGAAGCGCATCCCGAAAATGCAATTGAAGCAAGCAGATCTATTCTGAGCGCAGACATATCATTAACTGAGCTTTTTGAAACGTATGGTGAAGATTGCCCGCCTGAGATGAGCGATTGGATTGCAAAGCTCGCCTCGGCTCAGAATAAGCTTAACAGCGCATACACCGCGGCTGCATCGCTTACCGTCGGCAGCTATACGTGGGATCAGATCAATGATCCGCTTGCCGCTCTAATGGATATAAATCAGGTATATCTTGATGATTCTCCACTGACTTCGATGAATGTAAACGACGTTTTATCCAGGAGTTCTTTTACGTTAACTCTCCTTCCGGGCTCGGGTCTTCTTGCTGATATATCCGATTATGTCGGCGATTACAGTACATGGATAAACTATCTCTCATGGAACGTTGAGTTCTCAGTCAGAACAAACGAGACATCTTCTCATCTTGCTGCGCTTGCTGCCACCATCAGCAGCGAAGCGCCTGTTGTGACCAGCACTGAAATAACAAGTCTCGGTGGATATGCAATTGACCTTGCGTTCCGCTGTAACGCGCAGACATCTGATCTTCAATTGCAGATCGCTCCGGAGCAGAGAGTGTATACCGACTCCATTTCCGGTGACCTGCAGGGCGGCGGCAGCTATATGCAGTTTTCTTCACAGGATGCAGGAATGACTGCCGGCCGCATGGTTACTCTTATGGATGCAATTCGAGTGACCTTCCTCGACGTAGAGGGTAAGATCCTTGCAATGGCAAAGCTGAATACAAGCAATCGTTCTGTACAGCCTGACGGAAGCATCAAAGCCAATCTTTATCTTTATGACTTCTCCACTGCAAGAGGCGATAACGGGCAGCCCATAGTTGTCGTCGGCGCTCGACGCACCGGAGACGTGAAAATCACTGAACTTGAGCAGAACATCCCGAAGGCGGTTACCGTAGTTGTCTGGCTTGACGGCAACATCGTTGACAACACTATGGTTTCGGCAGAATATGCTTCTTCTCTCAGCGGGATTCTTAATCTTCAGTTTTCAAGCAGCGCGGATCTTATTCCCGCCGGAAACAGCAGCCTCTATAACAGTAATTCCGGCCGTCCTCAGCTGAATGATCTCTTAGCAGAAGATGAGAGTGAAGAACCGCAGCCCACTCCGACTTCTGTATACAACGCGGGTCAAGGCTCTAAATATACCGATCTCAGCTGGAAGGCCTTCGCCGCCGCGTATGAGTATGCAGCTCGTGTCAGTGAGGACGCCGCAGCTTCCTCAACGCAGATCAGAACAGCGTACAATAACCTCAGCAAAACCTATGATGAACTGACTGTCGTCAGCCACGAAGCGCTGAAAGCGAAGATCGACGAGATTCGCGCATTTACCGGATCAACCGATGAGATCGCCGCCTATGCATATCGTGGCGTTTCATATTCTGCTTATTCACTTGAAATATCAGAAAACGGTACGGAGATTTATCGGGTCGATTATAACAACAATCTTCATGATGAAGGAAACGGAATTCAGACTCCGATCTATAAGCGTGACAGCTGGGCTGCCCTTGCAAACGCGCTTTACGCTGCGGAGGCAGCTGACTTTTACGGTGCTTCGTCTGACACTCAGCTTAATAATGCGATAACCAATCTTGAGCTGGCATATACTTCTCTTGAACGCGCTGTACTTTATGTTGCTTACGATCTGGATGGCATAATCTATTACCGCGCCATTACAGATGAGGTTGATACTTACGGCAAGTGGTATGATGAGGATTATCACCGCGTAATCTCTGACCTTAAGATCCTTGATCTTGACACGGGTGCGACTCCGGCAATTGTTGCAAAAATTGAAGCGCAAGACTATGTCAGAAACCAGTATTATATATCAAGTGAAAATAAGTACGACCTCTATCCGAGCTTAGACTTAGAAAACAATGCCTATCCCAAACTGAAGAATGATGAAATAATCGCTGTTCGCTGGGGCGTAAGCGGCTTGGCTTTGTCCGATATTAATGATGACGCTGATGCATCGACCGCAGTATCGATGTCGTCTATAATCTCTTCGATTGACGACGTAAAGGCGGCTGCGGCAGAGTATAACGTTACTTTGGAAAACGCAGACCGGCTTGAAAGCTGCAGGACTTCTGCTTATGAAGTTTTAAATGGAACGTCACAGATGAGCAACGATGGGATTGCACAGCTTATGATTGACGCATCCGATGAGCTTGTAATTGCATCGCAAAAGGTCAATGAAGCAGCTCTAAAAGCTGCGCAGGAGATTGAGGAAGCAAGAACGCTGGTAAGCGAAAATGAACGCATCATCCTTAAGGCTGCGATAGACGAAGCAACTCGTGTGCTGGAAGGGGCAATGAGCAACAAAGACTATGACGATGAGGATTATTCAGACCTGAATTTCGCTTTGAACGAAGCGACCGCAGTATATGAACAGAACGAAAACGCTCTGAAGTCAAATTACGAGGACAAGCTTGGCGCGTTAAACACAGCCATAAATAATCATGAAGGTACGGTCCAGACTGCTTATAATGTTCCGCTTTACTCTTTCAACGATACCGATGGTTACTACGAGCCTACTAATCGCGTTGTACTTCCCACGTCTATCCTTAGATTGAGTGAGCTTGATGATGTTGAAGACATCGGTTATATAATAGTTACCGCCCGTATTCTTACAAAAAACGGTGTTGTGTATACGGCGGATAAAACAATCAAAATCTATAATCCGGCTGAAGGCATTAAACTGACAATGAATATGCAGCCTGTCGACAATACCTCGCCTGTTATAGTTCATACTAAAGATATTTTCAGATATGAAATGGTTCTTAGAGAAGAGGAAATTGATGTTGGAGGAGAAACTGTAAAAGTAACAATTCCATGCAACGAAACCGCTGAGAGTTATGCCTGGTCTGTGGATGATTTGGAAATCGTCAGCATCGGAAGCGATGCGACAAAGGAAAAATGCACTATCACTGCTCTAAAGCCCGGAGAAACAACGTTGACTCTTACAGTAACTATGGACACCGGATCCGTTTACACAACACGTACTCAGATTAAGGTTGAGAGCTAATGATAATTAAATAGGATCAGGTGCAAAGAATTATATAATAGTTTCCTCCAAATAAAAGAAATAACCGGTCGAATTTCCGACCGGTTATTATTTTTGCAGTCTTACAAAAGGACGATTAAATAACTATGATTTTTTTCACAGACACGCGCGTAAGATCGCGGCAACGTCGGATTTGTCGAGCGGGACGAACGCTTTTTTCAGCGACGGCGCGGCGTTTGCCGCCATGAGATCAATTTTATCTTCACCGATATCAAGCTCACCGAGCGTTTTCGGCAGACCCATCACGTCATAGAAAAACTCCTCGGTCCTGGCTATCGCCGTCTCCGCGACCTCCATATCGCCGCCCTCAAGATCCCACACGTTCCTGCCGTACTCGGCAAACTTCCAAGCGGTCGCATCGGATAGGATATGACGCATCCAGCGCGGGATTATGATCGCAAGCCCCTCGCCGTGGTTGACGTCGTAGTACGCGCTCAGCTCATGCTCGATCGGATGGCAGCACCAGCCGACCTCGGCGCCGACCTTGGCAATTCCGTTGATCGCGTTGGTCGATGCCCACATGAGATTTGCGCGCGCCTCGTAATTATCGGGCTCCGCGAGCGCGATCGGCCCGTACTTGATGCAGGTCTTGAGTATCGCCTCGGAGAAGCGAGAGGAGAGGTAGCTGTCGCGGATGGGCGAGAAGTAGTTTTCAAAGGTGTGGCTTATCATATCAGCAGTACCGGCCGCGGTCTGACGGCGCGAGACAGTAAAAGTGTACGTCGGGTCGCAGATCGACATTTTCGGCTTCAGAAGATCGGAGGACATCGATGCCTTCACGCTTCTGCCGAGATCGCTCAGTACGGCGTTTTTGTTCATCTCCGAGCCGGTAGCAGAGAGGGTAAGCACCGTATAGATCGGCAGCGCTGCCATGATTTTCGATGAGTCCTCGATAAGCTCCCACACGTCGCCGTCATAGCAAACTCCGGCGGCGATGGACTTTGCGGTGTCAATGACGCTGCCGCCGCCGATCGCAAGCAGCATATCTATACCGTTTGCGCGGCAGAGCGCAATGCCCTCGCGCGCCTTTTCAACGCGCGGGTTCGGCTCGACTCCGCTTAGCTCGAAAACCTCAAGCCCCGCGCTCTTCAGAATCGTCATCGCCTCGCTGTAAATCCCGAGACGCTTTATGCTGCCGCCGCCGTAGACGAGAAGAACGCGGCTCCCGCTCTCGGAAAGCTCGGAAAGGTGACTGATCTGTCCCTTGCCGAACCATATCTTCGTCGGAACGTAGAAACTAAAGTTGTTCATATAGCTTAATCCTTTCGCTTTTCCATTTCCTTCTGAATGTCGTCAAAATGCGAGTACATCGGTGTAATGTGCGGAGCTTTGCCGGTTATTTTTCGGTCTGTGTAGTTTTTTGTGATCTTTACAACGAGCCAGGAGAGGCTTATCACGCCGATAAGATTCGGAATCGCCATAAGTCCGTTCATAGTGTCGGAGATGTCTATGGCGAGCGAAGCGTCGATGGAGGCGGAGACCATGATCATGGCGAGGAAGAGAATTTTATAGATTATCGTGGACTTCGTTCCGAAAAGGAACTCCCAGGACTTCGTGCCGTAGTAGCTCCAGCCGAGGATGGTGGTGAACGCGAAGAGGCAGACGGCGACTGCGATAAATATGCCGCCGAAGGGACCGAATGCCTTTGTGAACGCCTCCGTCGCAAGTCCGAGCTTCGTGACGCCGGATACGGACGCGCCGGTGGTCATATCGACAACGCCGCTCGTGAGAATGACGAGAGCCGTGCAGGTGCAGACGAGAATGGTGTCGGCAAAGACCTCAAAAATGCCCCACAGACCCTGCACGACCGGCTCCTTGACGTTGGAAGCGGAGTGCACCATAACGGAAGAGCCGAGACCTGCCTCGTTGGAAAAAACGCCGCGCTTGAAGCCCCACGTCATAGCCTGCGCGATAACTGCGCCGCCGATGCCGCCGGCAGCCGACCTGAAGCTGAACGCGCCGGCGAAGATAGAACCGAAGGCGGGGAGGATGTTCTTATAGTTCATGATGATGATAATTATGGAGCCGAGCATATAAAAGAGCGCCATGAACGGCACGATGCGCTCGTTAGTCGTCGCGATGCGCTTCAGTCCGCCGATTATAACGAGCGCGGCAAAGACGAGGACGACAGCGCCGACGATAAGCGCGAGAGTTCCCGAGGGAACGGAGGGGACGAGCGTTGTTATGCTCTCGGAGATTGAGACGAACTGACCCATGTTGCCGATGCCAAAGGAGGCAAACGTAGCGAACACGGCGAACAGCACCGCGAGTACGGGGCCGGCAGTCTTGCCGTATTTCATGCTGCCAACGCCGTCGCGCAGGTAATACATTGCGCCGCCTGACCATTCTCCCTTTTCGTTGCGCCTGCGGAAAAAGATACCGAGCACGTTTTCGGAGTAGTTTGTCATCATACCGACTATTGCGGCGATCCACATCCAGAAGATGGAGCCGGGGCCGCCCATCGTTATCGCGTAAGCGACTCCGGCGATGTTGCCGGTGCCGATAGTCGCGGACAGGGCGGTGCAGAGCGCCTGAAACTGCGAAATGCTCTGCTTGTCAGCGCTTTTAGTGATGTGCTTGTTCTTAAAGAGCGCGCCGATAGTGGTTTTCCACATGTGGCCGAAGCGCGTAAACTGGAAAAACCTCGTCAGCACCGTCATCAGAACGCCGGTCCCTATGAGCAGAACGAGCGCCGGAACGCCCCAGACGAAGGAGTTGACGGCGGAGTTTACGTCGGACAAGAGCTTTGAAAAATCGGTCATAGTTACCATCCCTTACACAAAAAAATGGGAGCCGCCAAAGACACAGCTCCCCAAAAAGACGAAAATAGACCGATAGAAAGGTAAACCGGCTCTGTCCTTTTGCCTGAGAGATTAGCGGTTGCGCCGCCTTGCACCTTCGGCACCCGCAAATCGCGGGATTCTCCAGAGTGTCATCCGCCGGCAGTCCCTTTTACCTGAGAGTATTGCTCCTTCGGTCACCGAAAACCGGTGTTTCCTGCGGGCTTCACATAACGAAATCATATTACACTATTTATATTCTCTTGTCAAGGATTTAAAGCGCTAAAGTTTGCGCTATCTTGTTGCGTTTTTGACAAAAATCTGCTATTATATAAAAAAATAGAAACTTTGCGAGGAGGAGATCGCTGTGTCCGGTAAGCGTTTTGAGATAAATGATTCCACTCTCGCCGCTATCGGGGAGCTCGGAAACCATATGCCGGGCGGCTTCTTTATATACAAGGCCGGCGGAAGCGAGGAGATCATATACGCTAATAAAGCGGTTTTCGATATTTACGGCTGTGCCGATTTTGAAGATTTCTGCTCGCTCACCGGCGGAACCTTTCGCGGAATGGTGCATAAAGAGGACTACGACCGAGTGGACGCCGACATCGTAAAGTGCCTCAAGGAGAGCGAAAACGACCTTGACTACGTAGAATATCGGATAATCCGCCGCGACGGGAGCGTGCGCTGGGTCGAGGACTTCGGGCACTACACCGAAACGGCAAACCTCGGCGGCGTGTTCTGCGTTTTCATATCTGACGCGACCGAAAAGCACGTTGAAAAGGAAAACTCCGAGCGCATAATTGAGGAGGAGCTGCTGCGCGAGCAGCGCCACCGCGAGGAGCAGGATAAGATGATAACCGCGATGGCGTCGGACTATCGCGCGGTTTACCACGTTGATCTTGACAGTGACGACGGAGTGTGCTACCGCGCGGATCCGAACGATCCGTATCAGACGCCGGAGGGCGTGCATTTCAGCTTTTCAGATCGCTTTCACTACTATGCCGAAAACTTTGTCGATGAGAAGTACCGCGAGGGCTTTCTGAAATTCATCGAGCCGGACTCCATCCGCGAGGCGCTCTCAAACGAGGCTATAATCGCATACCGCTATCTTGCGCGGCGCAGCGACCGCGAGTATTATGAGATGCTCCGTATGGCGGGAGTGCGCCACGCCGAGGACAGGGATGACCATATCGTTCACGCGATAGGCCTCGGCTTTACCGTTATCGACGCCGAAATGCGCGACACGATGGCGAAAAACCGCGCGATCATGGACGCGCTCGCCGTAGCTGAGGAGGCAAACAAGGCCAAGACTGCGTTTCTCTCGAGTATGAGCCACGAGATACGAACGCCGATGAACGCGATCATAGGGCTTAACAATCTCGCCCTCAGGGACGATTCGCTCCGGCCTGAAACGAGAGAGTACCTTGAGAAGATCGGCGGAAGCGCGCGTCACCTTCTCGGGCTTATAAACGATATTCTCGATATGAGCCGCATTGAATCCGGGCGCCTTACGCTCCGCAAGGAGGAGTTCTCCTTTGCCGGAATGATGGAGGAGCTCAACACGATGGTAATGAGCCAGTGCCGCGACAAGGGGCTGAGCTTCGAGTGCCGTATAAACGGACGCGTTGACGATTATTTTATCGGCGACGATATAAAGCTCAAGCAGGTGCTCATAAATATTCTCTCAAACGCCGTAAAATTCACTAACGCGCCCGGCTCCGTCACAATGACGGTAGAAAAGACCGCCGCCTTCGGCGATCAGTCAACTCTGCGCTTTTCCGTCAAGGACACCGGCATCGGAATGGACAAGTCCTTCATTCCCAAGATCTTCGACTCCTTCTCGCAGGAGGACAGCCGCCGCAGCAACAAATACGGCTCGACCGGCCTCGGAATGGCGATCACGAAAAGCATCGTTGAGATGATGAACGGCTCCATTACGGTCGAGAGCGAGAAGGGCGTCGGCTCCGAGTTTACGGTTTTTGTCACGCTGAAAAACTGCGACCACGAGATCTATCACGAATCCTTCATCGACCCCGCTGATATCCGGGTGCTCGTCGTGGACGACGACCCGATCGCCGCCGAGCACGCGCGGCTTATCCTCGACGAGGTCGGAATACACGCGGAAACCTGCAAAAGCGGCAGCGACGCGCTCAATATGATGGAGGTTAAGGGCGCAAAGCATGAGGGCTACAACCTCGTCATAATCGACTGGAAGATGCCGGGGATGGACGGCGTGGAGCTTATACGGCACATACGCGAGAGATACTCCAGGGAGGAGACCGCCGTAGTTCTTGTGAGCTTCAATTACGACGATATTATCGAGGAGGCTGAGGGCGCCGGAGCCGACGGTTTTATCGCAAAGCCCCTCTTTACAAAGAGTATTCTCGATGAGTTCGAGCGCATTGCGCGGCGCAACGGCATGGGAGTGCTGAAGGAGAAGCACATCGCGGATCTGAAGGGCAGGCGGGTACTTGTAGCCGAGGATATCCAGATAAACGCAGAGATACTTACGGAGCTGCTTGAAATACGCGAAATGAAAGTAGACCACGCGGAAAACGGCAGAGTCGCTTTTGAGAAGTTCCGCGAAAGCGCCGAGGGAACCTATGACGCGGTGCTGATGGATATCCGTATGCCGGAGATGGACGGACTTGAGGCTACGGCGGCGATCCGCTCGCTCTCGAGGGAGGACGCGAGGAGAGTTCCGATCATCGCCATGACCGCCAACGCCTTCGATGAGGACGTTCAGCTCTCTCTCCAGGCGGGCATGAACGCTCACCTTTCAAAGCCTATCGAGCCAGATAAAATCTACGCTACTCTTGAAGAGCTGATAAGATGAAAAAGCCCGTAACGCGCGAAAAAGTTACAGATATTTATATTTCGCTTCTGCTTTCGGCGTATATTCTCGTTTTCGCGCCGTATACGATGATCTCCGAGGTAAAATACGCCGCGTTTCTCGTTCTCAGCGGCGCGTATATCCTCGCCGTCGCCGCTCTTTCGATCAAAGAGCGAACTTTTCCGGCGCCGAAGCCGCTCGTGCTTCTCGTCGCGGGATACTTTCTCTGCACGGCCGTATCCGCGGTGCTCTCAGAGTACGACTATAACCCGATCATCGGCGCGAGCCGCTCGGACGGACTTCTTACGCAGCTCATCTATTGCCTTACTTTTCTCTCTGTCGCCGCGTTAGGCAGGCTCAGAGACAGGCATATTTACCTTTTCGGCGCGACAATGACGGTTTACTGCGCCCTTTCGATAACGCAGTTTCTCGGACTTGACATATTGCGCCTTTACCCCGAGGGCATGACATATCTCGACGGCAACGTGCGCTACTCGGGAGAGTATTTCGGCACGCTCGGAAACGCCGATTTTTCTTCGGTTCTGCTCGGAATGAGCGCGGCGGTGATGTTGCTCGCGCTCATAAAAAAGCGGAATTATCTGCTTTTCATACCGCTGGCGCTCTCGCTCGTCTGCCTCTTCTGGGCGCGGGTCGCGGAGGGCATTGTCGGATTTTTCGGCGCTGCCGCGGTAATGGCGCCGGTGCTTCTCGGACGGCGCGGAAAGTGGGTCGCCATGGCTGAGGCGGCGCTCATTGTTGCAGGCGTAATCGCGGTCTTTTTCTTTGACCTCGGCGGCACGCTCGGGGAAGCGCACGCCATGCTTCACGGAGAGGTGAAGGATTCCTTCGGCTCCGGCAGGATCGGCATCTGGCGCGCGGTTATCGGTGAGATTCCGAAGCATCCGCTGTTCGGAGGCGGCGTCGATTCCATGATCAAATGGGATATTGAGCCGTTTTCGCGCGTTGTCGGCGGCAAGACCATCTACCGCTACATCGACTGCGCGCACAACGAGTATCTGAACGTACTCGCCCAGCAGGGACTTTTCGCCTTTCTCTGCGCCGTCGGCGCGCTCGCTTATTCTCTGCGCCGCGCGATAAAAAGCGGCGGCAATATCGCCCTCGCCGGCGCGTTAAGCTACGCGATAAGCGCGTTTTTCGGCATTTCGATGTTCATAATAACGCCCGTTTTTCTGCTGTTTCTTGCAGCCTCCGTAAATAATAAAAGCTCTGAGGGTTAGTCCCTCAGAGCTTCAGACTGTAGACAAAAAGGAAAAAGCGTTGGATATAGGAGGCGGGGTTCTGTGAAGGGGCCGGCCAAGAGGCCCCTTCACGTCGCATCGCCCGCCCGCAGGCGTCATATTTTGCGCTCCGAGAGCGCAAAATATGTTCGATGCGGAGACTTTGTCGACGCATTGAAGCTCTGAGGGTTAGTCCCTCAGAGCTTTATAATTATCGGTTTTCCATCGCAGAAGAGCTTTCCTCCGGAGACTCCCGCCGTCTCGCCGGAGATGAGGTTCTCATACTCGCCGTCCGGAACGGAGACCGGAATCTCGCCCTTATCGCATTTCAAGGGGAAAACTCCGAGCTTGACGCTCGCGCCCCTGCGGTACATGACAGCCGTGTCGCCGTAAGAGAGCGCGGTGAAGCTGTCAATAGGCTCGAGCGCGGTCTTTTTTATTTCATACAGGCGGCGCATAAGCGGGGAGAGGTCAACGCCGGTGTCGAAGCTTATCGTGTCCTTGTCAAAGAGCGCCGGAAGGTGGTCGCAGGCGCGCTCCTGACCGGCGTAGATAAGCGTGGCGCCCTTCATGAAGTACATCATCGCGGTGAACGATACAAGGCGGTCTGTTTCACGCACGCGTGAAGCTATCCTCGGCTGATCGTGGTTTTCGAGAAAGCGCAGTTTGTTGTATCGCCCGGGGTAGGCGAAGTCCTGAAAGCTCACAAGCTCCATATAGGTTGACAGAGGCGCGGAGCCGGCGAGATAAGCGTCGAACGCCTCGTGAACGTCGTACTCGTACTCAATATCGAACGCCTCGAAAAGCTCGGAGTCCTTTGCGCTGTACATACCGACAGAGCGGCAGTAGTCGCCGAACGAGCGGTGAACGCTCTCGGCAAGCCATATGCACCCGTTTCGCACCTTTTCGACCCGCTCTCGCGCCCTCTTCCAGAATTCAACCGGTACGAACGACGCGACGTCGCAGCGAAAGCCGTCCACGTACTGCGCCCAGAAGCAGAGAGACTCGATCTGATAGTCCCACAGCGCCTTGTTCGTGTAGTCGAGGTCGATTATATCCGTCCAGTCTCCGACGTGGTTGCCGGGCCGCCCGTCCGGGCGCTTGTAGAAAAATTCGGGGTGTGTTTTCCACAGAACGGAGTCGGGCGAGGTGTGGTTATAGACTACGTCGATGATGATCTTCATACCGGCATCGTGAACGGCGGCGCAGAGCGCCTTGAAATCGTCGAGCGTGCCGTACTCGGGGTTAACGGCGCGGTAGTCCATATTCGCGTAGGGACTGCCGAGCGTGCCCTTGCGCGCGATAACGCCTATCGGGTGTATCGGCATGAGCCATACTATATCCGTCCCGAGGCTTTTTATGCGCCCTAAATCGGGTATGAGCGCGCGGAACGTGCCCTCAGGCGTGTGATTGCGGACGTAGACGGAGTAGATGACCTCCCTCTGAAGCTCAATATCAGTGTTTTTTGCCATCGTTCTGACCTCTCTGCCAAGTTGTAAACTCTGTTCCGAGCTCGGTCGCCTGCCTCTCGAACCATACGCTGTCATAGGGCGTTTTGGGGCGCTTTCCGAAAAGGCGCATTATATTGCGAGTATGAAAGCGCAGAGAGGAGGGGATAGACACGAGTATCGGCATAAACAGCCCGAAGTAGCAGTTCTGAATGCTGTGCCCGAACTCGTGATTCTTGATGTGCTCCGAATCGGTGCGGTCTTTTATGAAAACGGGGCCGAGGCTCGCGCCGCCCCAGCGCCTGCCGACCTCGAAGTACCACGCGTAGCCCCAGCGGTGCGGCTTGTGACCGGTTATGAGCAAACACAGCGCGACGATAAGCCCGGCTGTGGTGGTGAGAAGCCCCCAGGTGAAGCTGAGAGCGTAGTATCTGCCCTTGGATATGCGAGGATTCATTTGAAACGCACTTCCGGCTCGTAAAATTCAAAGATAACGGTATCGCGGCCCTGCTCGTTTACCTTGTTGTGGCTCGTCCAGCCGACCTTCATCGCGCCGAGCGCCTCGCTGAGCTTGACGGCAAGCGGCTTTTCACCGATCCTGTACGCGATGAAATGCGGGCGCGAGAGAACGTTCAGAAGCGTATTCTCAAGCGCGAACGCGAGCGCGGGATTCATGCCGCCGCCGGTGTAGTCCTCAAAGGTCGTCGCAAGCTGACCGCGCAGTATCTCCGGCGCGTGAACTCTGAACCACGCGACTATCGTCGGGTCAAAGGACTCGATGCAGAGGTCGCCGGAGTAAGCGGATATGAGCTTGAGAGTCTTTTCGCACAGCTCATTGTTGTGCCGTCCGGTTTTCAGCTCGCAGATTATCGGCGTCTTGCCGTTTATCGTCACAAGCACGTCGGAGAAGAGGGGAATGCGCTCGTCGGTGCCGCAGAGCCGCATTTCGGAAAGCTCAGCGTAGGTGTATTCGTCAACGCGGCCGTCAACTCCGCACACGCGGGAGAGCGTATCGTCGTGGAAAACGACTACTCTGCCGTCGCGGCTCAGCTGCACGTCAAGCTCAACGCCGTAGCCGCGCTCAACGGCGCGGCGGAACGCGGCAAGGGAGTTTTCGGGGATGGTCTTATCCTCGGTGTGAAGCCCGCGGTGGGCGATGTTCTGACCCATAAAGGGCGCCTTTTGTTCATCTGTCGCCCTGCCCGGCGCAACGAGGGCCGCGCAGGCGCCTGCGGCGGCGCCGACGCCGATGAGAGCGCCGGATATAAAGGCGAGCTTTTTTGCGCGCCTTTTGGCGAGCCTGGCTTTTTTTGAGAGCTTTTCAGCGGTCTCGAAGACCTTGACGGCGGTCTCAAGAGTTTTCTTCGCGTCCATCAATCGTCGCCTCCCAGTGCCTCAAGACCCTTCGCGTTTTCGACCTTTTTCGCCTTTATGTTCTTAACGAGCGCGGTGAACACCACGCAGCTTATAAGATACAGCACGGTAGAGTATATCGGGAGCGCGCGCCACGCGAAGGAGATGCGGAACACAAGACCGAGAAGGATCGGGGTGACGGTCTGCGCCGACATCGAGGCGGCGTAGTAGAAGCCGGTGAACTTGCCGATGGTCTTGGAGGAGGAGAGCTCGACCACCATCGGGAAGGAGCAGTTGTGAACGAGGCTCATGCCGAAGCCCTTGATGACCCATACGACGTAGAGAAGAGCGGGGAAGCTGTACTCGCCGTGCTCGCCGACGACGTTGCCGGTGGGCGCGATGAAGCACATTAGGAGCACGCCGAGAACGGTGAGGCTGAGACCCGTCGTGATAGTCCACTTTCTGCCTATCTTATCGGCGATGCCGCCGGCGATGGCGAAGCCGAGGACGGAGGCGAGACCGCCGATTATGGTCAGCGTGCTCGTAGCGCTCGAGGCGGAGCCGAGGTAGTAGATAACGTAGTTGCCGATGTAGGTTCCGATGGCGTTATCCGCCATGAACCAGAGAAATTCCGCGCCGAGGATAGCGAGGAGCATCCTTTTGTTTGCCTTGGACATAGGCGCGTCGTCCTCGATCTTGTCCTCGACCGCGGCAAGGCGCTCGCCCATCTCCATCTCGTCCTTGAGTTCCTCGCGGAGCTTATTCTCCTTGATGGTCGCAAAGAGCACGAACGCGCTTATGACCATGAGAATGGACGCGATGATGAACGGCAGCTCGATGACCCAGAGGTTACGCGCGTCAGAGTCTGCGTTTATGTAGTCGGAGAGCTTGAGGAAGATGCCGAGAACGGTGGCGAATGCTCCGCCGAAGTAGCCCATGATGTTTATGATGCCGTTGGCCTTCGCGCGGAGGGGCTTGGGCGTGATGTCAGGCATGAGGGCGACGGCGGGGTTGCGGTACATCATCATGAACATGAGAACTATCGCCATCATGATTACCATTCCGGCGATGTTGTTGTAGTGGAAGAAGAGGGGGATAAACGGAAAAGCAACGGCGGCGACGAGAGTGCCGATGAGGATATAGGGCATTCTCTTGCCGATGGGGGTTTCGGTGCGGTCTGAGAGCGAGCCGAAGATCGGCAGCAGGATAAGCGCCGCGAGATTGTCGCACGCCATAACGATGCCGACGAGCCACTGGACTTCGAGTATCTTAGAGGCGTCGCCGGTGGCGCGCAGCTCGGCGGAGTTCATGGAGTACATGGCCTTGGCAAAAATATCCGTGAGGAAGGTCGGACACCAGGAATCGTAGACCTGCCAGAGGAGCAGGATTCCGAAAAAGGCAAAGCCGATGAGCGCCGTGCGCCTGTAGTTTAGCTTCAGAGAGCCGACTGAATTAGTTTTACTTGCCATTTCATTTCCTCAATTCTTTTAAGATTTCTTCCGCGCTTGAGAGCACCATATCGGGCTTATCCGCGCTTTTTTCAAGTATTTCCGGCGTGGTTTCGCCGCTCATTACGAGAATGCCGCACACTCCGGCGTTAAGACCGCTCTTTACGTCGGTGTAGATACGGTCGCCTACGACGCAGGTCTCGCTTTTTGCCGCACCGAGCTTTTCCATCGCAAGCTGCGGCATCAGCGGCGAGGGCTTTCCGATGACCACGGGGTCGAGTCCTGTCGCATTTTTCAGCATTATCATAACGCTGCCGCAGTCCGGAACGTAGCCGAACTCGGTCGGACAGACGAGATCGGGGTTCGTTGCGATATACGGCGTCTCCGGTCTCAGCGTGAGGATGTAGGATATATCCCACAGCTTTTTGTAGTTTAGTTCGGTATCGTAGCCGAGGACTACGACCTCAGTTTTCTCCGTATCCCCGGTGATCCCGAACCCCTCGCGCCGAAGCTCCGCCTTGAGGCTCTCGGTGCCGCAGACGTAGAGCCGCTTTCCCTCGTGACAGCGGTGGAGATAGTACGCTGTCGCCTGCGACGAGGTTATGAAGTCCTCACGGCTTGCCTCGATGCCGAGCCGCGCGAGCTTTGATACGTAGTCCTCAACGCTCTTTGAGGAGTTGTTCGTCATGAAGAGGTATCTGCGCCCAGACTCGCGGATTGTCCGCAGAAGCTCCTTTGTATAGGGGAAAAGCTCGTCGCCGAGGTAGAGGGTGCCGTCCATATCGAAAAGAAAAAGCCTGAAATTTTTTATTTCCGCCAAAAAATCACCGCTTTCCGCGCCGTATTGATAAATCTGAGCAGAATCCGAAACAAAAACCGCCCTTTTGAAGATTATGCAAATACTGCAAAAAAGAGCGGAAAAAGCCCGGAATATAAGCGCTTTGCACATATTTTACCATACTCCGTCGAGCGTTTCAAGTGATTGTTGACAACTTCCGGCAATCGTATTAAAATAGTTCAAGATTTAATATGAATTGAGAGGAAATCTGATGTTAGTACCTGTTTTATTGTTCGCATTAGGACTTGTCCTGCTCATAAAGGGCGGAGATTGGTTTGTTGACGGAGCTACCGGCATCGCGCGCCGCTTCAAGCTTCCGGAGCTGCTCATCGGCGCGACTGTCGTATCCATCGGAACGACGCTGCCTGAGGTCATGGTGTCCTCGCAGGCGGCGCTCGAGGGAATTGCCGGCATATCCTACGGCAACGACATCGGCTCTATTATCTGCAACACCTCGCTTATTGCCGCGATTACGATCGCGCTGAAGCCGACTATCGTGAATAAAAAAACCATCGTTTTCCCGGTCGCGGCGTTCTTCATCGCCGCCGCCATCTACGCCGGCTTCGCTTACGCTGCGGGCCGCTTCTACCGCTGGAACGGCGTTCTGTTTCTTATCATGTTCGTAGTTTATATGGTAGTTAACTTCTTCCAGATGAAGCGCAACCCCGTCGAGGAGACCGAGGAAGAGGAGGAGGCAAAGGAAATGCCCCTCTGGATGGAGCTTCTGCTCCTTGTCGGCGGCGCCGCATGCATCGCCGTCGGCGCGAGACTTCTCGTCGATAACGGCACTCTCATCGCGCAGGCGCTCGGCGTTCCCGACTCCGTTATCGGACTCACTATGGTCGCGCTCGGCACCTCGCTTCCCGAGCTTGTCACCGCGATAACGAGCCTTGTCAAGGGTCACAGCTCGCTCTCCGTCGGCAATATCATCGGCGCGAATATCTTCAATATCGTCCTCGTCTCCGGCGCGGCGATAACGATAAACCCCTTCGAGATACCGGCTGAAAAGATGCTCATGGGCATAAACTCCAGCCTGCTTGTCGATATTCCCGTGATGTTCCTCGTTATGGGCATCATGACCCTGCCGACCGTCGCCACCGGCAAGCTTAAGCGCTGGCAGGGCATCGCACTTCTGTGCATCTACGTCGCGTTCACGGCGTATCAGTTTATAGCGTAACACATAAGGCAAGACCGCACAATTCGGTGCGAGCGCCTTGCTTGCATATTATTCCGTCATATTGTCCGAAAATCCTCGGAAAAACACAAAGTATTTCCTTGCGGTTTTCAGCCAATCTGACAAAAAATCTGACTTCGCAATCCGCACACATGAATTATGCGGTATTGCCATAATCGAATATTCCCGCGGTGACTGACGGGTAAGGGTGGAGCACCACCGAGAAGCCGCGTGAAGTAAAGCCGTCCGTCTGGGTGCACTTGACTTATAGTTAGGTGCGCCCTTTTTCTGTTACTGAGGAGGTAAAAAATGGCAGATCTGCTTGAATTTCTGAGAAACAACTCCTATCCCGGACGCGGTATTGTCGTCGGGAACGGCAGAGCGTACTATTTCATAATGGGGCGAAGTGAGAACAGCCGCAACCGCGTATTCGAGCGCACGCCGGACGGCATACGCACGCGAGCCTTCGACGAGGCGAAAATGCGCGACCCGAGCCTGATAATCTACTCACCCGTGCGGAAAATGGGCGACAGCCTCGTCGTCACCAACGGCGACCAGACCGACACGATAGTCGAGTGCGGCGACTTCCGCCGGGCGCTCGAAACGCGCGAATACGAGCCGGACGCGCCGAACTACACCCCGCGCATCTCCGCGATACTGAACGCGGACGGGAGCTTTGAAATATCCATTCTGAAGCGAGCTGATGATCGCTGCCTGCGCTCGTTTTTTGCCTACGAGGGCGTGAGCGAGGGGAAGGGGTATTTCATAAGCACCTACGAATCTGACGGCGACCCGCTGCCGCCGTTTTGCGGCGAGCCGATGGAGATAGATATGCCCGAGCCGGAGGAGGTCTGGAGGGCGCTGAACGAGGATAACAAGGTTTCTCTCTATGCGAACGTTAACGGCGAGGTCACGCTGTACAATAAAAATCTGGGGGACTGAAAATGAAGGAATTTGAGCTTAAATACGGCTGCAATCCGAATCAGAAGCCGGCGAAGATCTTTATGCAAAGCGGCGCCGATCTGCCCGTCGTGATACTGAACGGCAGACCGGGATATATAAACTTTCTCGACGCGCTGAACTCCTGGCAGCTCGTCAGGGAGCTCAAGGAGGCGACGGGGCTTCCCGCGGCGGCGTCCTTCAAGCACGTCTCGCCGGCGGGCACTGCGGTGGGACTGCCGCTCAGCGACAAGCTCAAAAGAGCCTGCTTCGTTGACGATATAGATGACCTTGACTCATCCCCGATAGCCTGCGCCTACGCGAGAGCGCGCGGAGCGGACAGAATGTGCTCGTTCGGAGACTGGATAGCGCTCAGCGACGAGTGCGACGAAGTAACTGCGCGCGTAATAAAGCGCGAGGTGTCGGACGGCGTCATCGCGCCGTCTTACACTCCGGAGGCGCTCGAAATACTCAGAGCCAAGCGCAGAGGCGGCTACAACGTAGTGAAAATCGACCCGGATTACGCGCCCGAGCCGAGGGAGCAGAAGACGGTGTTCGGAGTTACCTTCGAGCAGGGGAGAAACGATTACAGAATAACGCCCGAATCGCTCGATAACCTCGTTTCCGCGAATAAAAACCTGCCGGACTTTGCCCGCCGCGACCTTTTAGTTTCGCTCATAACGCTCAAATACACGCAATCCAACTCCGTCTGCTACGCATTTGACGGCGCGGCTATCGGCGTCGGCGCGGGTCAGCAGAGCCGGATCCACTGCACGCGCCTTGCGGGGTCAAAGGCGGATACGTGGTTTCTCCGCCAGTCCGAAAAGGTGCTGAATTTGCCGCTCCGGCACGACCTCGGCAGAGCCGACCGCGACAACGCGATCGACGGCTATATCAACAAAAACGAGGAGGACGTCTGCGCGGACGGCGTCTGGGAGCGCTATTTTACTTCAAGACCCGCGCCCTATACCGCCGAAGAGCAGAGGGCGTATCTCGATACGATAACCGGCGTTTCTCTCGGCTCGGACGCATTTTTCCCGTTTTCGGACAACGTCGAGCGCGCGCACAAGTCCGGCGTTTCGTTCATCGCGGAGCCGGGAGGCTCTGTGCGCGACGACGCGGTTATCGCCGCCTGCGACAGGTACGGCATGACGCTCTCGTTTACCGGAATGCGCCTTTTCCATCATTAAGCTTTACAAAAGGGGCAGATTGGTTTAAAATAGCTTCAATGCGTAGACTAAGTCTCCGCATCGAACATATTTGCACTCGCAGAGTGCACTTGTCTTTTTTGCTTACAGTCTGAAATAGCTTCACTATGCTTCACGGAGGCGCGAAATGGAATATCTATCCGACATTGAAATAGCACAGAGAACCCCGATGCTGCCCATAACAGAGATAGCAAAGCGGGCGAATCTCGACGAAAAATATGTTGAGCAGTACGGAAAGTACAAGGCGAAGGTCTCGCTCGACCTTCTGCGCGACACCGACCGCCCGGACGGAAAGCTCGTGCTCGTCACCGCCATCACGCCGACCCCGGCGGGCGAGGGCAAGACCACGACCACCGTCGGACTTGCGGACGGGCTGAAAAGGATCGGCAAGAACGTAACCGTCGCGCTCCGCGAGCCGTCGCTCGGCCCGGTATTCGGCGTAAAGGGCGGCGCGGCGGGAGGCGGCTACGCGCAGGTCGTGCCGATGGAGGATATAAATCTTCACTTCACCGGCGATTTTCACGCCATCGGCGCGGCGAACAATCTCCTCGCCGCGATGCTCGATAACCACATCCAGCAGGGCAACGCCCTCGGCATAGACCCGCGCAAGATAACCTGGAAGCGCTGCGTCGATATGAACGACAGGCAGCTGCGCTTTGTCGTGGACGGTCTCGGAGGCAAGCCGAACGGCACGCCGCGCGAGGACGGCTTCGACATAACGGTCGCAAGCGAAATAATGGCGGTGTTCTGCCTTGCGACCTCGATAACCGACCTCAAGGAGCGCCTCGGGCGCATCATCGTCGGCTACACCTATGACGACAGACCCGTTACAGCCGCAGACCTCAAGGCAGTCGGCGCAATGGCGGCGCTGTTAAAGGACGCTCTGAAGCCGAATCTCGTCCAAACCCTCGAGGGCACGCCCGCGTTTGTACACGGCGGACCCTTTGCCAACATCGCGCACGGCTGCAACAGCGTTATCGCAACGCGCATGGCGCTCAGAATGGGCGATTACACCGTTACCGAGGCCGGCTTCGGAGCCGATCTCGGCGCCGAGAAGTTCCTCGACATCAAGTGCCGCGCCTCGGGGCTGAAGCCCGACGCGGTGGTCATAGTCGCCACCGTCCGCGCTCTCAAGATGCACGGCGGGCTCGATAAAAAAGCTCTCCAGACCGAGGATCTCGCGGCTCTGGAGAGGGGAGTGCCGAACCTTCTGCGGCACGTTTCAAATATTAAAAACGTCTACCGTCTGCCTTGCGTGGTCGCGGTCAACCGCTTCCCGACCGACACTGACGCGGAGATAGACTTCATAATCGCAAAGTGCCGCGCTCTCGGCGTAAATACGGTGCTGTCCACTGCCTGGGCAGAGGGCGGCAAGGGCGGCGAGGCGCTCGCGCGCGAGGTAGTGCGGCTCTGCGAGGAGGAAAAGGGCGACTTCAAGTTCTCCTATGACCTTGAGGACACCATAGAAAACAAGCTCGGCGCCATCGCGCGGAAGATCTACGGCGGAGAGGGCGCGGAGCTGACTCCGGCGGCAAAAAAACAGGCGCAGCAGCTCACCGCGCTCGGCTTCGGCGGTCTTCCGATCTGCGTTGCGAAAACGCAGTATTCCTTCTCGGACGATCCCGCGCTGCTCGGCGCGCCGGAGGGCTTTACGATAACGGTTCGCAATCTCAAGGTCTCTGCCGGTGCGGGCTTCATCGTCGCGCTGACGGGCGAGATAATGACGATGCCGGGACTTCCGAAATCCCCCGCAGCCGAGCGCATCGACGTTGACGAGAGCGGCAGGATCACGGGGCTTTTCTGAGAATACTAAAAGGCGCTTCCGGACGGAAGCGCCTTATATTACTTTACTGCCTCAAGAAGCTCGTCCACTCTGTTCGTTTTCTCCCAGGGCACGTCCACGTCCTCGCGGCCCATGTGACCGTAGGCGGCGATCTGCTTGTAGATCGGTCTGCGGAGGTCGAGCGTGCGGATTATCGCGGTCGGGCGGAAATCGAACACCTTTTTGACGGCGTTCTCGATGACCTCGTCGGGGTACTTACCCGTGCCGAAAGTCTCAACGAGCACGCTCACGGGCTTCGCCACGCCGATGGCGTAGGCAAGCTGGATCTGGCACTTGTCGGCAAGTCCGGCGGCCACTACGTTCTTTGCCGCCCAGCGCGCGGCGTAAGCGGCGCTGCGGTCTACCTTCGTGGGGTCCTTGCCGGAGAAGCAGCCGCCGCCGTGGGGCGCGGCGCCGCCGTAGGTATCCACTATGATCTTTCTGCCGGTCAGACCGCTGTCGCCCTGCGGGCCGCCGATAACGAATCTGCCGGTCGGGTTTACGAAGATCTTGGTGTCCCCGTCGAGCAGAGAGGCGGGGATAACGGGCTTTATGACCTCGTTTATCATATCCCTGCGGATAGTCTCAAGCTCGACCTCCTCAGAGTGCTGAGTGGAGACGACTACCGCTTCGATGCGGAAGATTTTGCCGTCCTCGCCGTACTCGACAGTGACCTGCGTCTTTCCGTCGGGTCTGAGATAGGGGAGAAGTCCGCTCTTGCGAACGAATGTGAGCCTTTTTGCGAGCTTGTGGCTGAGGGATAGCGCCATCGGCATAAGCTCGGGCGTCTCGTTTACGGCGTAGCCGAACATCATGCCCTGGTCGCCGGCTCCGTTATCGTCGCCGTCCTGCGCCTTGTTTACGCCCTGCGCAATGTCGGGGCTCTGCTCGTCAATGTTCACGATAACGCCGCAGGAGTCGGCGTCAAAGCCGCCGGCGCCGCCGGTGTATCCGATCTCGCGTATCGTCTCGCGGGCGATCTTGCCGATCTCAACGTAGCTTGTCGTGCTGATCTCGCCCATGATGTGGATAAGACCGGTGGAGGCGGTAGTCTCGCAGGCTACGCGGCCCATCGGATCCTCTTTGAGTATCGCGTCGAGAACGGCGTCGGAGATGAGGTCGCAGACCTTGTCCGGATGCCCCTCGGTGACTGATTCTGATGTAAAATAATACTTGCGCATTACGATTCTTTCCTTTATAATTTAATTCAGATAATACTATCATATTTCGCGCACAAATGCAATAGGCGAGAGGCGGTCAAGATGGATAAAAATCTCATAAAAAACGCGCTTGTCAAGTACATTTCCGGCGTAGTTCTCGTTGCGGCTCTCATATTTATCTCTGCAGGCACGCTGAATTTTATTCGCGGCTGGATATTTATGGCGCTGCTGTTTATTCCGATGCTCATTGGCGGGCTCATTATGCTCCGCTTTGCGCCGGAGCTTCTCAGAAAGCGGCTCACCGAGCGCGAGGAGGGAGTGCAGACTCTCGTCATCGCGCTCTCGGGCGTTATGTTCATCGCCGCCTTTATCGTGAGCGGACTCGACTTCCGCTTCGGCTGGTCTCAGCTTTCAAACGAGACGGTCTTTATCGCGGGAGCCGTCTTCCTTATCGGTTACGGAGTTTTTGCCGAAACTCTCCGCGAGAACGAGTTCATTTCCCGTACCGTCGAGATACAGGAGGGGCAGAGGGTCATCGATACCGGGCTTTACGGCATTGTGCGCCATCCGATGTACTCCGCGAGCGTGCTGATGTTTCTCATGATGCCGCTCCTACTCGGCTCGCTCATCGGCTTTTACATCATGCTCGCGTATATTCCGATCATCGTCGTGCGTATAATAGGCGAGGAAAAGCTCCTCTCAAGCGAGCTTGCCGGCTATGAGGAGTACCGCGCGAAGGTGCGCTGGAGACTTATTCCTCTTATATGGTGAGATTTTCTTCTCTCTTACCTTGATTTTTATCTCAACCATATGATATAATCGCCTCAAAAAAAGGAGGCGCGATATGTCAAAAAAACCCGGCGTGATGATCTATCACGATATAAGACCGTCACTTGAAATAATGACTGACGAGGACTGCGGAGTTCTCTTCAGAGCGATAATTGATTACAGCATGAACGGAACGGAGCCTCAGCTTGCCGGAATCCCGAGTGCTGTATTCAGTTTTTTAAGGAGCAAAATCGATACTGACGCGCGCAAGTACGAGGAAACGTGCTTAAAGCGGCGCTACGCAGTCTATTGCCGCGACGAGCGAAACGCCGGCAGAGAGCCGAAGGCGATGGAATCGTGGGAGAGAATGGACGCGCTCAGGCGTATCACATGATATCTAACTGTAAACACAACACAAAACAAAAACATACACACAAACATATACATAAAAAAGAAATCAACGGTTTTTTTCAGTGTGAAAACCCCATTGTGGATAAAATTTTTCCACATTTGTGGAAAACTGACTTGGAAATTGCGGCGGCAGGGTGTATAATATAAGGACAAGACTAAACTTATGGAGGTAGTAACGTGAAATTACTGAGCGTTGCAGTACCCTGCTTTAATTCCGCCGCGTATATGGACCACTGCATTTCGACTCTCGTATCCGGCGGCGAGGATATGGAGATAATCATCGTAAACGACGGCTCGACCAAGGACAACACCGCGGAGATCGCCGATTCCTGGGCGGCAAGGTATCCGACGATAGTCAAGGCTGTGCATCAGGAAAACGCAGGTCACGGCGGCGCTTGCATGAAGGGACTTGCGAATGCCACGGGTCTGTATTTCAAGGTAGTTGACTCCGACGACTGGGTGGACGAGGACGTTCTCCGTCAGATACTCGGAAAGCTCAGAGAGTTCTCAGAGATGGAAAAGCCGGTCGATCTGCTCATCTCGAACTTTGTCTATGACAAGGTCGGCGTTGAGAAAAAGCAGTCCATCGATTACCGCAGCGCTTTTCCGGTCAATAAGGTCTTTACGTGGGACGATTTCGGCCGTTTCGAGGTGGGCCACTATATGCTCATGCACGCGATGATCTACCGCCGCGAGGTGCTCATAAAGAGCGGAATGGTCATGCCGGAGCACACCTTCTACGTCGATAACATCTACGCGACGGTGCCGTTAAAGGACGTCGAGACGATGTACTATCTCGACGTGAACTTCTACCACTACTTCATCGGCCGCGACGATCAGAGCGTTCAGCAGGCCACGATGATAAAGCGCATCGACCAGCAGCTGAGGGTAAACAGAGAGCTTTTCGAGCAGGTGGACGTTGCCTCAATAAAGCACCCGAAGCAGCAGAAGGTCATTCTGGACTATCAGGAGATAATCACGACGGTTTCGAGCGTGCTGTGCCTCATCGACGGCTCGGAGGAGCTTCTCAGAAAGAAGGACGAGCTGTGGGCGTGGCTCAAGGAGAACCACCCCTGGGAGTACAATAAGATACGCCACGGCTTCTACGGCGTTGCGATGAATCTCCCCGGCAAGCCCGGGCGCGATATTGCCAAGTGGGGCTACAAGGTCGCAAACAGGTTCGTAAACTTCAACTGAGGTGCGCAGATGAAAAAATACGATTATCTCATAGTCGGCGCGGGACTTTTCGGCGCCGTATTCGCCCATGAGGCGACGAAGGCGGGCAAGACCTGCCTCGTTATCGACAGGCGCAGCCATATCGCCGGCAATATCCACGTCGAGGAAGTCGAGGGCATTCAGGTTCACAGCTACGGCGCGCATATCTTCCACACGTCTGACGAGGAGGTGTGGGATTACGTCACGAAGCTCGCCCGCTTCAATAACTTCGTAAACACCCCGGTCGCAAACTACAAGGGCACTATGTACAACCTCCCGTTCAATATGAACACCTTTGCGAAGCTCTGGGACATCCGAACCCCGGCGGAGGCGAAGGCGAAGATAGAGGAGGAGAAGGCGGAGTACGATATCGACGAGCCGAAAAATCTTGAGGAGCAGGCTCTGAAGCTCGTCGGCAGAACGGTCTACGAGAGGCTTGTCAAGGGCTACACCGAAAAGCAGTGGGGCCGCGACTGCAAAGAACTGCCCGCGTTCATAATCCGCAGGCTTCCGCTCAGATTTACCTACAACAACAACTACTTCTCCGACCCGCATCAGGGCATACCCGTCGAGGGCTACGATACGATAGTCGAAAAGCTCCTCGAGGGCAGCGAGGTGCTTCTTGATACAGACTACTTCGATTTCATCAAGGGTCACGAGGGCGTCGCGGACAAGACGGTGTTCACCGGCGCGATAGACGAGTTTTTCGGCTTCTCTCTCGGGCATCTGCAGTACCGCACGGTCTCGTTTGAAACCGAGGTGCTCGACACCGATAACTATCAGGGCAGCGCGGTAGTGAACTACACAGAGCGCGAGATACCCTACACCCGCATAATCGAGCACAAGCACTTTGTCTACGGCACGCAGCCGAAAACGGTAATAAGCCGCGAGTATCCGACTGAGTGGAAGCCCGGCATGGAGCCGTACTACCCCGTAAACGACGCGCCGAACGGCGCGCTCTACGAGCGGTATAGGGAGCTTGCAAAATCACGCCCGGACGTCATTTTCGGCGGCAGGCTCGGAATGTACAGATATTTCGATATGGACAAGGTCATCCGCGCCGCGCTCGACTGCGTGAGAGCGGAGCTGGGATAAAACGCAGGGGCGGGTATTTTTGCCCGCCCGTTTTTTAATCGCCTATGAATCTTATAAATCAATACCGCGGACTGCGGCGCGAGGTTTACGTTCTGTTTTTCGGGCGCATGGTCACGAATCTCGGCAGTATGATATGGCCCGTGATGACCATGATACTAAATCAGAAGCTCGGGCTCTCCGCCTCGGTCATCTCATATTATCTCGTCGCCGGCTCGCTTATAATGCTGCCGGCGAACCTCATCGGCGGAAAGCTCGCGGACCGCTTCAATAAAAAGTGGGTCATAGTTTTCTGCGACGCGGTGAGCGTAGCGCTCTATATAGTCTGCGGACTTTTCCCGCTGAGCGTGGTCACCGTTGTGCTATTCGTGCTCGCGGGCGCTTTTCAGAGCATGGAGTACCCCTCCTACGACGCGCTTTTTGCCGACCTCTCCGCAACAAAGGACAGAGAGCGCGCCTATTCGCTCGACTATCTCGGCGCAAACCTCGGGCTTGTGCTTTCTCCGACCATCGCCGGACTGCTCTTTAAGGACTACCTCTGGCTGAGCTTCATCATCAGCGGCGTGTCGGTCGCGCTCTCAACGCTGCTCATCGCTGTGCTTATCCGCGATATAACGCCGGTTGAGGATAAGAGCGAGGAGGCGAGCTATCAGAAGTCGGAGGAGGGCGAGGGAATATTCAGGATCCTCCGTAAGAATCCGCTTATCCTCCTCTGCATCGTCGGCGGAGCGCTATACGGCGCGGCGTACAGCCAGTACAGCTACATAATGCCGCTCGATATGGGCGCTGTCCACGGCGACGAGGGCGCGGTCATCTACGGCACCGTGTCGAGCCTCAACTGCATAACGGTCGTGCTTTTCACGCCTGTCATAACGCGCGTTTTCAAGCGTATGCGCGAAACGGGCAAGATGATAACGGGAAGAGCGCTCATAATGGCGGGATATATCGTCTTTGCGCTCGTTCTCGGCTTCATTCCGGGCTATTATATCGCCATGCTCATTTTCACCTGGGGCGAGATATTCACGACTATTTCAGAGGGGCCGTATATTTCGAGGCGCACGCCCGCCTCGCACCGCGGCAGGCTCAACGGCTTTATGAGCGTGCTGAGCGCGGCAGTGATGTTCGTTATCGACATCGCCGTCGGCAATCTGTACGATTACGCGAGCCCGTCGGCGGCGTGGGCGCTCATTATCGCTTTGATAGCGGTGTCGATAGTTATCGCAGTGATCCTCAGTGCGCTCGATAAAAAGGCTTATCCGAAGCTGTATAAATAAACCGAGAGGGTACCGAATTTTCGGTACCCTCAATGCGTCGACAAAGTCTCCGCATCGAACATATTTTGCGCTCTCTGAGCGCAAAATATGACGCCTGCGGGCGGTTTATGCGACGTGAAGGGGCCTCTCGGCCGGCCCCTTCACAGATCCCCGCCTCCTTTATCCAACGCTTTTTCCTTTTTGTCTACAATCAGAGGGTACCGAATTTTCGGTACCCCCATTTTTATTCCATTACCTCGGACCAGTAGGTCTGTCCGTAAATATCGCGGAAGCGGTAGAGCGCGACCGCATGGTCGGTTCTTATCGCCACGTCGGTGACGTCGAGCGTGCCGTCGTACTCAAACGCCTCGCCGTAGAGATAGGAGTCGGAGTAGATGCCGTTGTACTGATAGTAGTCGCAGACGTAGACGATGGTGTCGCCGATGTTCAGGGAGCTGAGGCTCTTCGGAACGGTCTCCGTCTCGCCCTCGACGTAAAAATATCTCGCGCCGGCAACTCTGCCGATATCGTTTTCAAATACTATTATAAGCTCCGCGCGCTCGTCGTTTATGCGGCAGGGAACTCTGCCCGTTATCGTCGTAACGCCGCCCTCGGTGACGGTCGATTCGTGGTAATACGGCACCGCAAGACCGTTGATGCCGACCCAGCAGCCGTCGTAGTCGCCCGATAGCCTGCCGTACTCGTCAAACTCGTAGATAGTGTCAAGTCCGAGGTCGATGTAGCCGTCGCCGTCGTTGTAGAGGACGTTCAGCTTGAGATCGTTTATAAGGCTCCACTCGCTCTCGTCGAGGAGCATATACCCGTCCTCGTCCCACACAAAGCGCGAGGGATCTACGCGGTTTTCAGAGAGGAACTCGGTCGCGGAGCTGACGTCGAGCCCCTTTCCGAGATAGCCGGAGTTGCCTGCAAAAAGCCCCGCCACGTTGCCGAGGTCGCCGCCCAGGAGTCCGTTCAGAACTGATGAGATCATCTCGGAGGAGTCCGCGACCGTGCCGCCGGAGATATAGCCGTCAAGTATCGAGCTGAGGGGATTGGAGGCTCCGCCCGAGATCGCCTGACCGCCCGTTTCGACGGAGGCGAACTTCTGTATCACGTCGGCGTAGTCGGAATCCATGCCGATAGCCTCATATGCGCTCACTGCGCTCGAAACGCCGGAGAGCTTCTGATAGGGGAAGTAGATCGAAAGCCCGTAGGCGTTCGTCATATTGGAGCTTGTTACGTTGTACTTGACGGCGCCGAGAACAGCCTCCGCGAGCGCCTTGCCCTCGAGTGTTCCCATATTTGAGGCGAGGTGGACGAGGTCTACCTGATCGAGCCTGCTCGACTGCGCGAACTCTCTCGAGTCGGTGCGAGCCTTTGAAACCGCGTCGTACTTCTTGCCGTCGAGCATTTCAGAGGTGCTCTGCGCGAAGTCTTTCAGCTCGCCCGGGAGCGTTTTTTCGATCTCCGCGAGGTCAACTACCGACAGCGTCGTTTTCTGACCGGCGCAGGAGCGATCGCACTCGCGCAGGAAGCTGTCGCAGATGACCTTACCGAGCTCGATGGTCGGAATGGAGGTGTTCTTTGAAAACGCGTCGAGCCAGTCGGTGTAGTACCAGCCGACGCCCGGCTCGGTCTCCTCGGAGGCGATGAGATAGTCAGCGTAGTCCGAGAGCATGAGGGCGTTCTCCGCCGTCGCCATAAGGCAGGTGTCGAAGCCGATGAAATCGAACTTTATGCCGGCGTTTCCGAGCGCCTCGTTTATTCCGGCAAGGCTCATAGAGCCGGCGGACTGGAACTTCTCGTCGTAGCCGTAGCCGGAGATGCTGCCGCCGCCGTGGTTCCAGAAGATAAGCTCCATTCTGTCGGCGGGGTAGTTCTTTTTACAGTAGTCGATAAAGCCGGTGAGGGTCGCGGGCTTTGTCATCGCGTTCGCGCCCATGTCCTTCTCGAGGCACACGATGCCGCCGGTCTTGACCTGCCAGATCTGATTTGTCTGATTTGAGATAACGCTGTTGTTCCAATTTTTCGCGCCGCCGGTGAAAACGAGGAGGTTTATCCTGTCGCTTATCGTCGCGCCGTACATCTCCTGAATGTCGCTCGTCGCCATGCCGCTCTTGCTCTCGAGGTCGGCGCCGCACATATAGACCATTACGGTAACGGTGTCCTTGCCGCCGCCCTTTATGGACGTGTAGCGGTCACGCACGCCGGAGGCTACGGAAGAGTCGAGCGAGCCGGTGTTTTTCGTGAGGCTCCAGCCCGTGGAGTTGTTCGCGCCGCCGAGAGAGTTCAGGGTCGATTCAAAGCTCGTTCCGAGGATCGGGCTGAGCCCGTTTCCGCCGAGGGCGTTTTCGATAAGTCCGCCGGCGATGTCGCTTATCGGGGACTGCGTATTGTCAGACGGCTGCGCGGTCGCGCCGTCGCCGCCGAAAAGCCCGAGGATCGTTCCGAGACCGCCACCGCCGCCGATGAACATCATGATGAGCAGAAGAACGATGACGATGGGGTTCATTTTGCCGGAGGCTCTCGCGCCGGAGGAGGAAGAAGAGGAGGACGAAGATCTTCCCGCGCTCTGCGGTCTGCCGGAGGCGTCTCCGACGGGACCGGTGCCGAGCCCGGAGCCGTGCTTGTGAATATCCTGCGATTGCCCGCTGACATTGCGCCTGCGGCCGGTTGGTCTTTCTGCCATAGGAAAGTACCTCCTATAAAAGAATACGAGCATTATACACTCTTGCGGCCAAAAAGACAAGTGCGATCATTTTCACCTGCACAGCGCGGTGAGAACCGTAGAAGTACGCTCCGAAAGTCACACACGCAGTAAGCGGCTAAGCGAATACGGCGCTTCGCCAATCAGATTAAGGACACCGAGCCGCTTGGCGGGCCGAATCTTATATTCAGCGACAAGAGCTTTTATCTCTCTCTTGGTTCCGTTCTCTCTCTTTTTCACGAAAAAGAGAGAGAATGAACAGAGAAACCGGCGGGTGCGGAGACCCGCCGCTGCATAATTCACCGCGCTTTGCGGCTTAATTACCAGCCTCTTGAAAAATGCACGATATTTTGCTATTATATCCCCGAGAAGGTGATACCATGACCGATATTCAGGCGCGGCTTTTTGCCATGCGCGACGATAAAAAACGCGATTTTGCGGCTTCTCTCATGCCCACAGTCGAGAAAAGCACGGTGCTCGGCGTTCGCACTCCTCAGATACGAGCGCTCGCAAAGGAGCTGCGGGACACCGACGAGGCAAAGGCGCTTCTTGCCGCCCCGGAGCACGAATACTTCGAGGAGTACCAGCTCCACGCCGCGCTTATCAGCCTTATCCGCGACTACGGCGAGGCAATATCGGAGCTTGACCGCTTTCTGCCGCGCGTATTCTCCTGGGCGACGACGGATATGATAAACCCGCCGGTGTTCAGAAAGCACCGCGATGACCTATACCGCCACGCTTACAGATGGATGGAGTCCGGCAAAACGTACTGCGTGCGCTACGGTATCCTTACGCTTATGAACCACTACCTCGACGATTGCTTCTCGCCAGACTATCCTGCCGGGGTAGCCGGGGTCGAGAGCGGGGAATACTACGTCAATATGATGCGCGCGTGGTACTTTGCGACAGCGCTCGCAAAGCAGTGGGACGCGGCTGCGCCGTATTTCGAGCTGCGCAGGCTCGACAGATGGACGCACCTTAAAGCGATACAGAAGGCCTGCGAATCATATCGGGTGAGCGATGAGCATAAGGCGATACTGAGGGGGTACAGAGATTGAAAACGGTCGATATTTTCGGGCAGTATTTTGAATCCGAGCGCGTGTTCAGGAACGGAAAAATATATTTTGATAAGCCTCTTATTGAGGCAAGGAGGAGTTAATATGCCCTGCACAACAGTTTTAGTCGGCAAAAAGGCGACAAACGACAATTCAACGATGATCTCCCGCACCGACGACGGCTTTTTCGACGTCAAGAAGCTCATCGTGGTCGAGCCGAAGGATCAGAAGCGCAAGTATAAGTCCGTGATCTCCAAGGTCGAGATCGACCTGCCGGAGGAGCCGATGCGCTACACGATGTGCCCGTCCGTTGACCCGGCACACGGAGTATGGCCCGCGACCGGCATAAACGCCGCCAATGTCGGCATGACCGCGACCGAGACGATAACGTCAAACCCGCGCGTGCTCGCCGCCGACCCGCTTGTCCGCTATAAAAAGGCCGAAAAGCGCGGAGAAAAGGATATTCCCGGCGGTATCGGCGAGGAGGATATCTGCCTGCTCGTCCTGCCGTATATCCGCTCCGCCCGCGAGGGAGTAGAGCGCCTCGGCGCGCTCCTTGAGAAGTACGGCACCTACGAGTCCAACGGCATCGGCTTCAACGATGAGAACGAGGTGTGGTGGCTCGAGACGATCGGCGGTCACCACTGGATGGCAAAGCGCGTGCCGGACGACGCCGTTGTCATCGCGCCGAACCAGTTTGCCATGGACTCGTTCGACCTCGAGGACGCCTTCGGAGCGAAGCGCGACCACCTCTGCTCGGCGGATCTCAAAGAGTTCATCGCCGAGAATAATCTCGACCTCAATCAGAACGGCGCGTTCAACCCGCGCGACGTTTTCGGCTCGCACAGCGACACCGACCACATCTACAACACCCCGCGCGCGTGGTTTATGGGCCGCTATCTCACGCCGTACTCCCACAAGTGGACGGGCGAGGGCGCGGAGTTCACCCCCGAAAGCGACAATATCCCGTGGTGCCTCGTGCCCGACAGAAAGATCGCGGTCGAGGACGTGCGCTATCTCGTCTCGGGTCACTATCAGGGCACCGACTTCGACCCGTACATCAGCCGCAACACCGGAAAGCGCGGAATGTACCGCTCCATCGGTATAAACCGCACCGGCGTGACCTCGATCTGCCAGATAAGAAGCGGAGTTGAGGATAAGGTCAAGGGCGTTGAGTGGATATGCTACGGCTCTACCACCTTCGGCGCGTTCCTGCCGGTCTACACCGCCGTTCCGAAGGCGCCGAAGTACCTCTCCGACGTCACGCTCGACGTCTCGACCGAGAATTATTACTGGGGGTCTCGTCTCATCGGGGCGCTCGCAGACCACACCTACGGCAATACAGTGCGCTTTATCGAGCGCTATCAGAACGCCGTAATGACCGAGGGCAGAAGGATAGTTGCCGAGTACGATAAAAAGTACGCCGAAACGAAGGACGAAAAGCTGCTTGCCGAAGCGAACGAAAAGCTCTGCGGGATGGCAAAGAGCGAGACGGTAAAGTGCCTGAACGCCGTGCTCTTTGAGTCCTCGAAGGATATGAAAAACGGCTTCAACATGAGCGATAACTGATAGCTTTTCGGGCGGGCGCAGAGACCCGCCCCTGCAAGGAAACTTCAGAAATTGCCGCACAAAAAAAGCGTGCCGCGAGGCACGCTTTATACTAAGCGCCGATAAAATGCTTTATTAGATTTCCGAGGCAGAATTGCGCCAGACGAGGCGGCTTTCGCAGAGCATAATGGAAATATATGGTCAAGAAAGCCAACAAAGTATGGCACAATTCTGACCGGAAAGATTTAAA
>JAFPWN010000062.1 GCA_017412765.1 Oscillospiraceae bacterium
AACTTTTCCCGTATCATGGTCTCTACGACTTTTTGCTTAAATTCGCCTGTGTATTTCTTGTTCGGTATTCCTTTCAGCATATAACAACACCCCACTTGTTAGTAGTATACCATACTTGTCTAACAAATGGGGTGCTGTTCATTATTGGCCACGCCGGTTTCATGTCCCTTTAGGCGGTGATTGCTTCCTCAAAGCACCTTCCTTACGGAGGGCGCCCCAAGACCGTCAGCTTTTTTGTTCTCTGCGGTATTTGATCGGCGTTACGCCAAAGCGCTCCTTGAAGCTGTGGATAAACTGAGCCGTGTCTGAATAGCCCACCTCGGCGCAGAGATCGGAGAGCTTCAGATCGGTGCGGTGCAGGAGCTCCGCCGCACGATCGAGCTTGTACGCCTTCAGCAGCGTGGAGAAGTTAGTGTGGAGCGCTTCGGAGATAAGGCGTGACATATAGGCGTCGGAGTAATGAAACTGTTCCGCCAGCGAATGCAGGGTCACGGTGCGGTAGTTCTCCATCATATAGCCGACTATCGAGATGATCTTCTCGTTCTGAGAGGTCCCGCTGGTGAGATACTGCACGGTGTCCTGATAATTCTGCATGATGTAGAGAAACAGCACCTCAAAAAGCCGCTCCATAAGCTGGTCACAATAGGGAGGCTTCTCGCGCTGCTGCCTCGCAAGCGAGAGGATAAGCTCGCCGAAGAGCGGATCGTCACCGCAGGTGAACATGACCGGACTTATGAAGTGTATCATATTCGGCAGCCGAAGGCTCTGAAAGTAGTCGGCGCGGAGCTTCATAGTGACGCAGAAGGAATCCCCCACGGCGTCAAGCTTGTGCAGCGTTCCCACGGTGACGAATGCCAGACTTCCTGCCTGCTGAACGTATTCAACGCCGTTTATCGTATGCCTGCACTCTCCGGAAATGACGGCGGCACACTCTACAAAGTCGTGGCGGTGAGGCGGAATGTCAATGTAGCGCTGAAGATACTCCACCTCAATGGGGCAGTCATCATTTATAAAGTCCTCGGCGCTGAGCTTTTCCGTGCCGTAGCGCTCTCGAAACTGACTTCTGAGCTTTGCCGCCTCCGCCTGCACCCATGGCGAAAGGAGCTCCGGAACCGTCGGCAGCGGATCCGGGTGTGTCAGAACGTAGAGGTATTCCTCGTAGGTCATGACCTTGCCGGTGGAGGCGTATTTCTCACGCGCCAGAATCTCGATCTTATTAAGCCCCTGCATTTCCGGAACAAGCTCACGGTTTTTCATCAGAACACCCCCATTTTTCTTTCGTCACTTTATACAGTATCACACGCACAGTTAAAAATCAACCAATTTATCAGGACAAAAAGAGGGATACTATTTTATTCCGTTTGTGCTATAATGTGATAGTCGATAGTGGTATTTTATAAAATATGAAAAGTGAGGACTATAATGGCAAAGCTGCCGCTGATAATCAGATTTCTTGGAAAGCTCGTATTGGGAAGGAAGAACCCGCCGCTTCCCGCTTTGCCGCAAAAGGGCAGGTGGTACCGGGTGAATATGCCGGGCCACGTCGCATCTGACGGGTCTGAATACGGCTTTGATATGCGTTTCGGCTCGGAAAACAGGCTTATCGTGTATCTTCACGGCGGAGGCATGAGCTGGGATGAGCACATGGCCGCACACCCGTCCTCTCTCGACGGCGATACTGACGATATGTACTATACGCCGCGCGCCGGACACTGCAAAGGAACAAAGGGGCTTTTCTCCCTCGGAAAGGAAAATCCGTTCCGCAATTGGAGCATAATATCTCTCCCGTACTGCACCGGTGATTTTCACTGCGGAAGAGCTGATTTCCCATACACCGCTTCGGACGGCATCCGGAAAACGCTGTATCACCACGGCTATGACAACACCGTTGACGCCATAGCGGAGGCTGTGCGTCATCTCCCAACACCTGAGAAGCTTATGATATGCGGCAACTCCGCCGGAGGCTTCGGAGCCTCGTTCATGGCGGATACCATAATCGATCTCTTTCCGGAGTGCGGCGATATAACGGTTTACAATGACAGCGCGTTCTTTATAAGAAAAGACTGGGTGCATATTGTGCGTGACGTCTGGAATGCGCCTGAGGCTGTCTGGAACAACGTAAAGACTGAAAACGCCGTTCTCGACAGTCTCCTTGCTCTTAAGGAAAAGCGCCCGCAGGTGAAGCTGATGTTCTCCTGCTCAACGAGAGATTATAACATCTCAATCATCGAAGGCTATGATGAGGTGGGAAAACTCATACCGAAGCGGGAATACGGCGACCACATGGAGCGCAATCTTGCCGCTATGTGCGATGGGCTTGCCGATGCGGGCATATTCATCTTCGACATACCCGCCTCGGGACGGGAGGGAGAGCTGGGCTTTACAAAGCACTGCATCGCAATAGACAGTGAGGCGGCTGCGGCAGCGGTGGACGGCGCGAACACCCTCCAATGGCTATGGGACGGAGTAAACGGCAGACAAAAGAAATACGGGCTCGATAAGCTCGGGGAGACAAATTGATGAGCGTGAAGCTGTTTTTTATGAAGCTGGCGGCGAAAAAGGGCAGGCGCGACTGCGTTAAATACGCAAAAAGCGTCGGCGCACCTACGGGGGAGCGTTTTATGGTGCCCAGAGAGGGCAAAAAGCCGGTGGAAGTGTATATCTACCGACCGGAAAAGTCCGGTGCGCTGCCCTGCGTTTTCAACGTGCACGGCGGAGCGTGGGTAGGTAACGACGCACTGTACCTCGACACCCAGAGCCGCCTGATGGCTAAGAGGCTGGGCGCCGTGGTGGTGAACATTAACTACACCAAGGCGGATGTGAAGCCATTTCCATATCAGCAGTATGAGGTAACGGACACGGTAAAGTACTTTATACGCAGCGCGGCGAGATTCAACGTGGACGTTGACCGCCTTGCGATCATGGGCTATTCCGCCGGAGGTCACCTCTGCGCGGCAGCGGGACAAATTCTGAACAGGGAGGGCGTGAAGCTCTCGGCGCAGGTGCTTTGCTACCCGTTTCTGGACTTTACCTTCGGTGGCGGCGATGAGCTGGCAAAGCTGCTGGCGCCGGTATTCTTCAAGGAGCTGCCCGCGGATGATCCGATTTGCTCCCCCGGTGCGGAGACGGCCGAGAACCTTCGCGGCATGGCGCCGGTCATAATCGTCTCCTGCGGCACCGACGATCTGCGCCATCAGGCTGCGGAATATATCGAGAAGCTGCGTGAGGCAGGGGTTCCGGTCGAGGAATTATTCTACGAAAAGGCCATTCACGGCTATCTGGAGACGAATTATCCCGAGACGAAGGAGTACCCAGCCAAAAACCCGGAGCAGGAGACAATCATGCACGAGACCGAGCGGGATATTGCTGAAAGGCTTACCAAGATTTGGACTTGCTAAATGTAGCTTATAGACATTATAATATGCTGAGAAGGGAAGGAAAGGGATGATACTATATGCGGGTAAGTACAGTACTATTCGATCTGGACGGGACTTTGCTCCCGATGGATCAGAATGCATTCACCAAAGGCTATTTCAAGCTCCTCGCCAAAAAGCTTCTCCCGCGCGGTTATGCGCCGGATGCGCTGGTAAAGGCTGTCTGGCACGGAACGGGGGCAATGGTAAAATGACGGTTCCTGTACCAATGAGGAAGCATTCTGGAATGATTTTGCCGCCACATTCGGAGAGGCGGTAAGAAAGGTTGCCGGACAGCTCGCATAGAGCCCTTCCTTTTGACCGGCTGCGTCATCAATCCGAAAGGTCTGCCCATCGAACAGTGGCCTCACGGAGATTTTGCCGCTCTGCAGAATTATCTGAAGGAACGGATTAGTTGACTTAAGCAATGACCTGTTCGGAGAAAATGCACATAAAGCGACAAGTATTCATTCCAGAGCAAAAATAGATGGACTGCTTAATAACCTCGGGACGGATTCGACCATATTCGTAAGGAATGAAAATGAGCTTAACAAAATGCTGCCCGGCACAGGAATTCGATCTTCCCAGCTGCTTGCATCAGTTAAGCTCAAGGACAGAATAACAGGTAAATGGCAAGATGTCAAGGATAACGTATTGGCTGCGGAATACGCAGATAAAGCTCCGGAGTCTGTCAATGATAACATTGATTAAGTTCAGATAAACCGTTCGGAGAACGCTTTAGTTCTCATAACGAGGGCAATAATATCAATATATATGCAAAGAAAGCGCGGAAGCAGTTCTCAAGTGCTGAACATGGAAGAACAATCTTCCCCGCAGCTAACGCCTGAAACGCCACTTGAGCCAACTGATTCCGCTGAAACAAATATATCACGCTCCGCTGAAAGCCGTCAAGAGGAAAATTTCACAGAAGCGGCGCAGGAGGGGGTCAACACAAACGTTGATTATGCTCCGATAAACCAAACAGATAACGCCTTTAGTTCTCATAACGAGAGCAATAATATCAATAACGGAGGTAATGAAAATGGCACAGCAGAATAGAGAACGGATCTATCTGCTGGAGAGCCCGACGGGAGAAACGGTGTCGGTGCCGGAGTCCAGACTTGGGGAGTGGCTCAGAATGTACGTAACGCCGTCTATGACAGACGAGAGGTAACTATTCCGAGGGAAACGCACCCCTACGTCAGCGCCGCCGATATCCTTGAACGCGCCGCGGGGGAGGGGGGAGCGAGGGAAAACCGCGGCGTGAAGTATTCCACAAAAGAAGACGCCCTCAATCTCGAGGGCGTGGACTGGATGGACAATTATTCGAGCATTAAGGAACAGCTGAGCAAACATCAGAGTGAAATAAACGCGATGACACCTGTTGCTGAGGTTGAATATAATCCTAGATCTGCAAAGAATTTAGTTGATATTATTTTAAACGAGGTTTCAAAAGTCGGCGGTTCTTATATGAAACGTGGGACAATCGGCTTTGAATTTGACAGAGCGGGAGCCGGCAAAATAAATGCCCATGCCAGAAGCGATGAATTGAGGGCCACTGCTATGGTATCACCATATGTTGCGAAATATGGTAAACTGATAGCAGGACAGAAAAACCATGAGGGGACCGGTGTTACAACATTAACATTCGCAGCTCCTGCAATACTTAATGGTGATATAACTAATGTCGGGGTAGCTGTTCAGTTTGACAAAGAGAGTAGACCGAGGGCTGTAAATGTTGAGCTGCAGAACGGAGATAAATTTAAGCTTGATATGACAAAAGCACCCTCAGGTCATAACAGTCGTGTTCACCGAGTAGGTGAAGGGACGGCTCTGTCCACTAAGGATGCTTCTACAGATATTATATCCGACGATAAGCCGGGTGTCAATGGCAAATTCTCCGTAGCAGCGGTACATATTGGTTCAGCGAATCAGAAGATTATGCTGAAGCAATGCGAGAGAAACGAAACGGAGATCGCATTATCCAACCATCGACCTGACTTTGTACAGACACTCCGGATAATTCACTATTCCAAAAAGCGAAGGTAGGAAAAATATGTATTTCCCATGGTATCAGATATTATTCTTCTTTTTAGTATATTCATTTCTCGGATGGACGATTGAGGTGGCGGTTTACGCTGTCACGAAGCGGAAATTCTATAATATTGGTTTTCTCTCCCTGCCGTTCATCCTTACATACGGCTTTACTATGTGCTCGCTCGTTGTGCTATTACCGACCTTCGGGGACAATCTCGTCGGGCAGTACATTATGACGCTCTTACAGGCGGCGGCGTGGGAGAGCATAGTCAATTTCGCCATAAGAAAGCTGTGCCCGAATATTGTCTGGACGGAGCGCAAACGCATTTTCGGAGGCAGTCTGACCGGCTTTGCGGCAAGTGCGGTCATTGCACTGGCATACCTGCTTGTTTACCATATTCTGCACCCGCTTATTCTCGTTTTGACGCAGCTTGTTCCGGCATTGGTACTCAAAATCGCCATGCCGATTGCGATGGCGCTGATAGCTTTGGATATAGCGACGGTTACTGTGGCATTCAGACAAAGAGGCAAAAAGGGCTTTAACAAAAAGCAGAAGGACTCCGCCCAGCGCAGGCTCGCCAACCGTATCGCAGACAGGATATGGAGCCGTGTACAAAAGACCTATCCCGGCGTAAAGCAGACGAAGGACGGCGGAGCTGCAAAATATACCTTTGCAAAGGGTCTTGGCTTTGATAAGCTCTTTTGGGTGTTCCTGCTGTCCGCGCTTCTGGGCGACCTCATCGAAACGCTTTACTGCGGTTTTGTTGACGGAGAGTGGATGAGCCGCTCCAGCCTGCTCTACGGGCCGTTCAGCCTTGTATGGGGCGTCGGAGCCGTTGTGCTGACGATCACGCTCCTGCCGCTCTCGAAGAAAAACGACCGCTGGGTTTTTATGGGAGGCTTCTTTATAGGCGGCGCTTACGAATATATGTGCAGCGTTTTTACCGAGATCATGTTCGGCACAGTATTCTGGGATTACAGCTATATGCCTCTCAATATCGGCGGCAGAACCAATGTGCTGTTTATGTTTTTCTGGGGTATTCTCAGCGTGGTATGGGTCAAGACGATATTCCCCCGCATGGAACAGATCATTGAGAAGGTGCCGCCCCTTTGGGGAAAGATCGCCACTTGGGTCGTACTGCTGTTCATGGTTCTTAATACTCTTCTGACCGGCTCGGCAATGCTCCGATACAATGTTCGCAAAACGGCGCCTGAGACGTATTCCGACTTTGACAGGTTCATAGATATGCAGTACCCGGACAGCCGTATCGAGGCCCGCTGGCCGAATATGATAATTACAGAATGAATAGTCTTTCAAACACTGTTTTTCCGAGGAAGATGGGGCTGTTGAGCATGAAGAACCCGACTGTAATTGAGGATGGTGTTTTCACAACAAGCCATCAAAATGAATGACGGCTTGTTTAATTCATTGTTAAGTGAGAATGCAGGAATATGTTGCAATCCCCGCTTTTCTATGCTATTATACGTTTACAAGGTGAACTGAAAGAATATCCTTATGAACAAGCAGATGCTGCGCGACGTGTCGCATCACCTGCTGCCAAATAAAAAAGTCACCCGAATCGGGTGACTTTTTTGATACGAAAGATCAGAATGCGGAGGACGGATAATGAAAGGATTCTGTGAGAAAAAGTTTGGCTCGATGTTTCTCTCCGGCACTTTTACAAAGGCGGTCATGTACCTTATGCTCCTTTGTGACAGCATCGTTGCCGGATACTTCATCGGAGAGTCGGGCGTTGCGGCGATAAACGCTATAACGCCGGTAACGGGCATCGTGACCTTTTTCGGAGATCTCGTTTCGACGGGAGTGGGTATAGTCTTTACAAGAGAGGTCGGCGCGATGAGGAAAAAGCGCGCTGACGAGATATACAGCCAGGGACTTATCGTCAGCATCGGCATCGGACTTATCTCGGCTATCACCATTTTTCTCATTCAGAGCGTCTATTTCAGCGCGAACGGCATAACGGGAGAGATACTCACGAATGCTCTTGAATACTACCGCCTTGTTCCGGTAAACGCGTTTCTCACAATCGTAATCTTCTATCTTGAGCAGATGGTGTACTCCGACGGCGACGAGCTGTGCAACAACATATGCTACGGCTTTCAGATCGGCGGAAACGTCATTCTCTCCATCGTTCTGACTCGCTTTTTCGGCATGACCGGCATAATACTCGGCTCGGTAATCGGCAACGCGCTCGGCATTCTCGTCTGCTGCTGGCATTACTTCCGCAAGGGCAACACGCTCCGCTTTGTGTGGCATCTGAAATTCAGCGACTTCCTGCTCACGTCGCGTTACAGCATCGTGGACTCCTCGGTCTATCTCTGCTGGGCGCTTATGGACTACGTTATGATAGGCTTCGTTTCAAGTCATTTCGGAGAGCCGGGACTCGTCACGCTCGCCGTCGTGGTCAGCCTGATCGAATTCGGCGTAGTTCTGGACGGCGTCGGCATGGCGATGCAGCCGCTTGTCGGAACTTACTTCGGTGAGAAAAATCACCGGCTCATCAAGAGAGTGATGAAGTCCGCGCTGAAGGCGGCGCTTATCGAGGGCGTTATAGCGACGGCGCTTATCTGGATATTCCCGGCGCAGTTCTGCGCTCTGTTCGGCATATCCGGCGGAAATACGCTCGCGCCGTCGATAACCGCCATCCGCATCGTATCGCTTGGCTTTACGTTCTGCAGCGCGGTGTCGCTCATGACCTCGTACTATATGCTCATTGACCGCATCGGCATGGCGACGTGCTTTGCCTGCCTCCAGAACGGGCTTCTCTACATACTCCTGCCGACGCTCGGCGGAACGCTGTTCGGCATAAACGGAATGTGGGCGGGCTTCGCGCTTTCGCCGGTACTGACGATCGTCTGCTCGCTCTGCTTTGTACGCCTGAGATTCGGCAAGGAAAGCTTCCCGTTCTTACTCAGGGGCATGGACTCGGAGATCGAAGTCATGAACGAAACGCTGTCTGCCGAGAGCGCGGCTGCCCTCTCCCGAAAGGTCGAGGAGAGCCTTATTTCGCACGGCTATCCGAAGGCGCAGGCGAGCCGCGCGGCGCTCTTTGTCGAGGAGATCGGTATGACCGTTCTTGAGAGGAACAGGAACTTGAAGAAGCCGGTGCTTATAGAGCTTTCGCTGATATATGAGGACGGCTCGGTGCTCGTAATCGAGCGCGACTCGGGCGAGCTGTTCGACCTCACCGACCCCGATGCGAAGGTAACCGGACTCAGCAGCTTCCTTCTGAGCGGTCTTATGGAGGCGCACAAGGAGAAGGCTTATCTCGTCACGACCGGCTACAACAGAAATATGATCCGCTTTTCGCAGAATGAACCACTGCAATAACTTGATCACAACGGCAGCGTTACCGCAAAGGTGCTGCCGTTATTTTTTTCGCTCTTGACGAATATGCTCCCGCTGTGGATATCGACGATGCGCCGAACGAGGGCGAGACCGAGACCGTTGCCCTCGGTGGCGTGGCTCGCGTCGCCCTGATAGAACTTCCTGAATATGCTTTTTATCGTCTCTTCATCCATGCCGCAGCCCGTGTCGGCAACTGAAACGACAGCTTTTTCACCGTTCTTCTTGACTGAAAGCGTTATTTTGCCGTTATCCGGCGTGAACTTCACGGCGTTGGATATGAGGTTATTCCACACTATGCCGAGCATTTCGCGGTCAGCCTCGATAAAAACTCCGTCGTCAAGGTCGGTTTCTATTTCGAGATTCTTTTCCTCCCAGCGCGGCTCGAACTCGAGCATACTCTCGCAGACCTGCTCCGTGAGATCGAAGCGCGTTTTCTCGGGAAAGATCTGCTGATTTTCGAGCTTGTTGAGCTTCAGAATATTCGTTATAAGAGCGCTGAGACGATGGGTTTCGGCGCTTATTTTTTTTGCGTACTCAATGCGCGTTTTATCATCAAGGTCGGCGCTCTGCAGGAGAGTGGCGTAGTTCTGCAAAACCGAGATCGGCGTTTTCATCTCGTGCGAGACGTTGGAGATAAAGTCGGTGCGCAGCGTTTCGACGCTGCCCAGCTCCTCGGTCATCTTGTTTATGCCGTCGATTATGCTGCCGTATTCGTAGGCGTTGCCGACGCCCTTTTTGTCGATGCGGGAGGTGAGATCGCCGGCGGTCACGCGGTCGATGCCGTCCTGAATCTTCTTCACCGGCTCGTCGATCATCTTTTTGCGGCGGTGATTGTCGATAAACCAGAGAAGAAGCGTCATCGCGACGGCGTTCGCGCCGGTTATGAGCGCGGCGAAGCGAATGTCCCCGATGTGCATAAAGAGCAGAACATTCACCGTCAGAAACGCCGCGACGATGAAGAGATACAGCAGAAGTCTGCCCAGATCGCGCAGCTTTCTCATTTTATCACCGCCTTGTAGCCGAGACCGTGGACGGTCTGGATCTCAAAATCATCGCGCGCGGTCATAAAGAGAATGGGAATGTCGCTGTTCAGCTCGCGCACGGTTTTTGCAAACTCAAAGCCGTCGATACCCGGCATCATGATGTCGGAGATGATGAGGTCGAACATATTGGCGTACATCTCGTTATAGGCTTCGTTCGCTCCGGGCACGCCGACTGCTTCAAAGCCGTTCTGAGTGAGATAGGCGCAGACGGTGCGGTTTAGCTCCGCGTTATCCTCGACGACAAGTATCTTGAACATAAAGAATCCTCCGTACTGACACTGTGTCAGCAATAAACGTATGAGGTACTGCTATGATTAAAGGAACGCCGGAGCTGATAGCCGGCCGCAGGGAGGAGATCGTCAACGCCTGCGAGGAGCTGTATAAAACGAGGAGCTTCAAGGAGATAACGCTCAAGGACATCGGAAACGCCGTGCCGTTCTCGCGCCCCACGATATACAATTACTTTCAGACTAAGGAAGAGATATTCCTCGCGCTCTTCGAGCGGGAGTACGACCGCTGGAACGATGAGCTGTCTGAGATACTCGAACGCGGCGGCGAGGTGAAGCTCGCTGAGGCGATAGCGGGGTCGCTCGCAAGGCGCGGTCAGCTGCTGAAGCTTCTCAGCATGAATAACTACGATATGGAGGCCTCAAGCAGAGAAGAAAACCTCGTCTCCTTCAAAAAAGCCTACGGCCGGTCGATGGAGCTTGTGACGGAGCTTCTCAGAAAGTACCGCCCGGAGATGGGGGAGGGCGAGCGAGCGGGCTTCATTTATATGTTTTTCCCGTTTATGTTCGGCATCTACCCCTACACCGCCGTGACGGACAAGCAGAAAACGGCGATGGATAACGCCGGAATCGACTACGTTTATCAATCGACATATGAGCTGACGCTCAGCTTTCTTAACAGACTATTATCTGAAAAGGAGAGTTCATAATGAAAAATTTACCGAAAATCGCGCTTGGCGCATGGGCGTGGGGAAACGACGGCACCTTCGGCGGCGACCTTACAGCCGACTCACTGCGCGATGACGGCAAAGCTTGGCGGCAAAATAAAAACCGCCCTTGCGGCGGTGGCAGCGGTGATCTCGTGCGCGGGGATGTGGCTCTTTATAAGAAGCGGGATAGCGGATTATATGCTGTTCCGCACGCCGTTCGCATTATTCGACTATGATAAGCCGGCGGCGCTCGTTTTTGCCGAAAATCTCGCAATTCTGACGTTTTTTGCGTTTATCGGCGGCGCGTGCGCTCGCGTCTTGCGCAAAAGCCGCTGATGTGCTAATATAAATTAAAAAGACATTTAGCGAAGGAGAAAACTCTATATGAAAAGAAAGCTTATTGCACTTTTGCTGACGCTGATACTTTGCCTGTCGCTGACGGCGCCTGCATTCGCCGCGCAGGGAGAATGGTACTCTGAAGCCGTACAGTGGGCGCAGGAGCGCGGCATGATCGCGGCTGATGCGGACGTTAACGAAACCGTGACAGAGAGCGAGCTTTCCTCGATGCTCTCCGTTCTTACCGGCGGCGAAAAGACCGGTGACAGCGAGGCTTTGACGCGCATTGAGGCTATAAATATGCTTTGTGACGCGCTGAGCGCGCAGCTGCCTTCGGTCGATTGGCACCCGTTTACGGACGCGCCCGAGTCCGGCGCGGCTCTCTCGTGGGCATGGATGGACGGGATCGTTATCGGCGTGGGCGGCAGCGACTTCGCGCCGGAGGCGCCCTGCACCCTCGCACAGGCGGCGACGATGCTATATCGCTGGGCGCAGAGGCACCCGGACTACGCACTCTCGTCGGTATATACGATCGGTTCTCAGAGCATCGGCCTTACGGGTATAGGCAACGCGCGCGAGCTTGGCGGCTACGTCATGGAGGACGGCAGAGCTGTAAAGCGCGGCGTTCTCCTTCGCACCGCGAAGCCCTCGGACGGCACCGGGGAGGATCTTAATAAGCTTCTGGAAACCTATCGCCTTTATGAGCTTGCCGACTTCCGCATGGAGAGCGAGGTCGCGCAGGCTCCGGAGCCGGAGCTTGAGGGCGTTATAAACCGGTATCTGCCCATTATGGATATGGAGCTGCTCGCGCAGCGCAGCGCGGAAATGATGAAGAGCCTTGCCGAGAAGGGCGTGGACTACAAAACCGCCGACTCTATGACGCTGCTGCTTGCCGCCGTGGACTCCGGCATTGTGAGCGAAAATATGTACGTCGAATTTCTCGTGGGAAAGACCGGAAAAGAGAATTACCGCAAATTATTTGAGGATCTTCTGGCGCTTCCCGAGGGACAGAGCCTTCTTTTCCACTGCACGCAGGGCAAGGATCGCACCGGGGTCGCCTCGATGCTGATACTTTCAGCCCTCGGCGCCGACGAGGAGACGATCATGCGCGACTATCTCCTAACAAATGACTTCAACTCCCGCAAGATCGCAGGCGAGCGGAAGATGCTTGCTGAGAGCGGGATCCCGGCAGAAAAGCTCGACCGCTATCTCATTGCGATGGACGGGGTAAATCCTGTTCTTATGCAGAACGCGCTCCGGTGGCTCGAAGAGAATTACGGCGGCGCGGAGGGCTATCTCGCTCAGGAGCTGGGTATTGACGAGGCGAAGATAACGCTGCTGCGCGATAAATTTCTTGAAGCGCCGGCGGCGTGAAAAAAGGGCTGTTGCAAAAAGCCCGTACTGTGTCATTGCGAGGCTCCGCAAGGAGCCGTGGCAATCCGTTTGCCTTAATAAACGGGTATTACGGATTCCCACGCCAGCGTGCGCGCTGGCTCGGAATGACACTTTTTGCTTTTTGCAACAGTCCCATTGTTTATTCGTCTTTTCCGACCCAGGTGTGCTCGTAGTCCTCGATTATCCAGTCCTCGACCCTGACCGCGACCTGATAGTGATCCTCGTAGACTATCTCGCCGGGGGTGTTGGTGTAGACAACGTAGTAGGGGTGATTGTATCTGTCGAGCAGCCACAGAGCCGGTCGGATCCACTTCATCATCTCGCTCGAGTTCTCGGTCTTGAAAAAGCAGACTACCTTCTCCCTGTTCATGCACTGAGGCGGGAAGGGGAGATTCTCGGCAAACCAGGCGTCGATCTCCTTGAAGAGATCAGCGTCCTCGCCGTCCATAACGTCGTCCTGAATAAGCTTCCAGCACATACTGAAAACGCCTTTTGCGTACATCGTAGAGGCGGCAAGCTCGCGCCCCTGAATGCGAACGTATTTGTAATCCATCGAAACGCCTCCTTTTCATACTAATCCCTGATTAAAAGCTTTAACCGAGCGCGCAGAATTTTTTTGCGTCATACAAGGCGTCCGGTGCAGATAATACTTTGTGTATTATCAAGCCGGATAACGAAGTATGACGCGAAAAGGGCAAGCGCGAATTGAAGATTTTGATTAGGGATTAGTATAAGATATTATATTTGAAAAACGCAGTAAATTCAAGGGCTTTCCGAGGCTCTTGCTATGGGAAAATATTTGGAGTATAATCAGGAATACGGAGGTGGAGCGATGACAGGAACAGTTAATACCGCGCGCTTTTCGATGGACTATCTGAAATTCGGAAAGGGTACAGAAGCGCTTGTGATAATCCCGGGACTTGGTGTAAAGAGCGTTATGCTCTCGGCAAAGGCGGTCGAGGCGGCGTACTCTCTCTTTGCGGAGGAGTACACGGTGTATCTCTTTGACCGGAGGAGAGAGCTACCGGAGAAGTACACAATCGCGGATATGGCGCAGGATACCTTTGAAGCTATGTGCGCGCTCGGGCTGCGCTCAGCGAGCGCTTTCGGAGCAAGTCAGGGCGGCATGACAGCGCTCGCGCTTGCAATCGCGCACCCGGAGGCGGCAGATAAGCTCGTTCTCGGATCCACGACGGCGAGAGTCACCGCTGAGCGCTTCCGCGTGATCGCGGAGTGGATAGCTCTTGCGGATAAGGGCGACGCCGAGGCGCTGTATCTCGACTTCGGAAGGAGTGTCTATCCCGAAAAAATATTTGAAGCCTCGCGCTCCTTCCTAAGAGAGCTTGCAAAGGGCGTTACGGATAAGGAGCTTGCGCGGTTTGCTAAGCTTGCAGAAACGATGGAGGGCTTCGACGTTACCGATGAGCTGGGCAAGATCGCCTGCCCGGTGCTGTGCCTAAGCTCGCGCGACGACGGCGTGTTTGGAGAGGGCGCGGAGAGCGAGATCGCCGAAGCGCTCGGCGGCAGGGACGATTTTGAGCAGTACGTTTACGATGGCTTCGGCCACGCCGCCTACGATACCGCGCCGGACTACAAGGCGCGGATATCAGCATTCTTAAAAGGGAACGCGGGCGTTAAGCTTGTAAGTAAGGTGTGAGCAAAGGTCATACGCACGAAAACACCTGAAACACCTGAAAGACCTTAATCTTATTATATTATATATTAAGTATTATTATGTAGTGTGTTTCGGGAGTTTAAGGAGTTTAAGGAGATTAAGGTGTTTTTACACTCTTACAGACATTCGGGCGGGTACGCTCACCGCCCCTACGGGATGTATGGGTAAGGAAAAGGGCGGGCGCGGAGACCCGCCCTTTGCTGTCACCACTGCGGCGCCGTAACTTCCCTCCTCGCGGCGCAGCCGCTGCGGCCTACGCTAAAAATGTGCCACCGGCACATTTTCTTCACGCTGCGGCCCCTACTCTCGTCTTGCCACTCCCGGTAGTCGCACAAGAGGGCTCGAATTTGTATAGTCGACGCATTAAAAAGCAGCCGGTTCGTTTTGAACCGGCTGCTTGCGTTTAATATTTTCAGCTCTTGAAGCCCTCGCGCGCGGCGTAGGAGGTGTGGAGCAGCTCGTGGGCAAGGTGTGAGTTCGGCTCGCCGAGGAACTTCTCGTATAGCTCGATGATCTGCGGGTTATTGTGCGACTGGCGAACGGCCTGACGCTCATCCTCGGAATAGAGGGCGCCGGCGCGCTTTTCCTTGTAGGTGTCGAGAATATCGTCGGCCTCGTTCGGCAGGAAGCAGGAGCGGACGTACGGCTGACCGCCGCCGTTGATGCAGCCGCCGGGGCAGCCCATGATCTCGATGAACTGATACTTCGAGGTGCCGGCGCGGATCTCGTCGAGCAGCACCTTCGCGCTCTTCATGCCGGAGGCGATGGCTACGTTCACAACGGTGCCGTTAATATCGATGGAAGCCTCGCGTATGCCTGCGTCGTGACCGCGGACAGCCTCAAAGACGATCTTGTCATGCTCGACGCCGGTGAGCTTGAAGTAGACGGTGCGGAGCGCCGCCTCCATAACGCCGCCGGTAACGCCGAAGATAACGCCGGCGCCGGAGTAATCGCCCATGATATCCTGATCCCAATCCTCCTCGGGCAGGCGGTTGAAGAGAATACCTGCGCGGCGGATCATGCGGGCAAGCTCGCGGGTGGTGATAACGGCGTCAACGTCGGGAATGCCGTTTACCTTCTCCTGCTCGCGCTCCTTTTCAAACTTCTTCGCTACGCAGGGCATGACGGAAACAACGAAGATATCCTTCGGATCGACTCCGTGCTCCTTTGCCCAGTAGCTCTTGATGATCGCGCCCTGCATCTGATGGGGCGACTTGCAGCTTGAAAGGTGCGGCAGAAGGTCGCTGTAATTCATCTCGGCGTAGTTTACCCAGCCGGGGGAGCAGGAGGTGATCATCGGCAGAACGCCGCCGTTTGTGAGGCGGCCGAGAAGCTCGGTGCCCTCCTCCATAATGGTGAGGTCTGCGCCGAAGTTGACGTCGTAAACTCTCTCGAAGCCGAGCCTTCTGAGCGCGGCGATCATCTTTCCGGTCACGGGCGTGCCGACGGGATAGTCAAACTCCTCGCCGAGCGCGGCGCGGACGGCGGGCGCGACCTGCACGATAACGTGCTTGCCGGCCTTTACGGCCTCGTCGATCTTGCCGATCTCGCTCTTTTCCATAAGCGCGCCGGTCGGGCAGACGGTGATGCACTGACCGCACTGGATGCAGGGAGAATTCGCAAAGCTGCGGTTCTCAGCGGGGGAAACGAAGGTGCGGAAGCCGCGGTTCTCAAAGCCGAGTATGCCGAGACCGTGGGCATTCTGGCAGCGAGCGATGCAGCGGCCGCAGAGGATGCACTTGGAGGTGTCTCTGACGATCGCGGGAGCGACGTCGTCGTAATGAGTTTCGCTGTGCTCGCCGGTAAAGGCGCCCTCGCGCGCTCCGGTGAGCTTGGCGACGTGCAGAAGCTCGCACTTGCCGTTTTTATCGCACTGCTGGCAGTTCTGATTGTGGTTGGAGAGCAGAAGCTCGACGCTTCTTCTGCGCGCCTCGGTAGCCTTCGGGGTGGAGATGCGGATCTCCATGCCCTCGCTGACGGGGTAGACGCAGCTTGCGACGAGGCCGCGCGCGCCGGTCGCCTCAACGAGGCAGACGCGGCAGGAGCCGGGGTTGCACTCGCCGTGGTTAAAGGCGCAGAGCGACGGGATCTCATAGCCGCACGCCTTGGCAGCTTCAAGTATTGTAAGGCCGGACTCTACCTCGTAGGGAACGCCCTCGATTTTTATGTTGACTTTACTCATGACTGTTCCCTCCTTATCGCTTCTCGATCGCGCCGAAGCGGCAGACGCTGAGGCAGGAGCCGCACTTTGCGCATACGGTGGAGTCGATTGCCCAGGAAGCGAGCTTGTGACCGGGCGCGACGTATTCTGTCTTGTGGATGCAGTCCACCGGGCAGCCTCTGTGGCACATACCGCAGCCGATGCACTTGTCCGGGTCGATGTGGTACTCCATGAGGCTCTTGCAGACGTGAGCCGGGCATTTCTTGTCAACGATATGGGCTATATACTCATCGCGGAAGTGCGTGAGAGTGGAAACGACGGGGTTTGCGGCGGTCTGACCGAGAGCGCAGAGAGAGTTGTTCTTGACGGTGTCGGCAAGTACCTCAAGCTCATCGAGATCCGCCATCGTGCCCTTGCCCTCGGTGATCTTCGTGAGGATCTCGAGGATGCGCTTCGTGCCGATGCGGCAGGGCGAGCACTTTCCGCAGGACTCGTCGCAGATGAATTCCATATAGAACTTCGCAACGTCTACCATGCAGTTGTCCTCGTCCATGACGATAGCGCCGCCGGAGCCCATCATCGAGCCCTTGGCAACGAGATTGTCAAAGTCGATAGGCTCGTCGAGGAATTCCTCGGTAAGACAGCCGCCGGAGGGGCCGCCGGTCTGGATGGCCTTGAACTTCTTGCCGTTCGGGATGCCGCCGCCGATGTCGTAGATAAGCTCGCGGAGGGTGGTGCCCATCGGGACCTCGACAAGACCGACGTTGTTGACCTTGCCGCCGAGAGCGAACACCTTGGTGCCCTTGCTCTTCTCAGTGCCGACGGAGGCAAACTCGGCGGCGCCGTTGCGGAGAATGTAGGGTACGCAGGCGAGCGTTTCGACGTTGTTTACGATGGTGGGCTTGCCCCAGAGTCCGCTGACAGCGGGGAACGGGGGACGCGGACGCGGCATGCCGCGCTTGCCCTCAATGGAGTTAAGGAGCGCCGTCTCCTCGCCGCAGACGAAGGCGCCCGCGCCGAGACGGATGTGGCAGCTGAAGGAGAAATCGGTGCCGAAGATGTGCTCGCCGAGAAGCCCCTGCTCGGTAGCCTGAGCGATGGCGATGCGAAGACGCTTTACGGCGATGGGGTACTCGGCGCGGACGTAGAAGTATCCGTCGTGAGCGCCGATGGCGTAGCCTGCTATGACCATGCCCTCGATGACCGCGAGAGGGTTGCCCTCGAGAATGGAGCGGTCCATGAACGCGCCGGGGTCGCCCTCGTCGCCGTTGCAGACTACGTACTTCTCGTCGTTCTGCTGGTTGAGAGCGAACTGCCACTTTCTGCCGGAGGGGAATCCACCGCCGCCGCGGCCGCGAAGTCCGGAGGCGAGAACCTCGTCAACGACCTCCTGCGGGGTCATGGTGAGAGCGCGCTTCAGACCCTGGAAAGCGCCGAAGCCGAGAGCCTCGTTGATGTCCTCGGGGTTTATGACGCCGCAGCCGTGAAGAGCGACGCGGCGCTGCTTTTTGTAGAAGTTGATATCGTCCTGTTTTGCGACCTTTACGTCTGTGCCTGGCTCAACGTAGAGCAGGCGCTCTACGACCTTGCCGCCGATGATATCGGACTCGACAATCTCCTCAACGTCCTCGATGTGAACGAGGCGATAGAGAGTGTCCTCGGGGTAGATTTTTACGAAGGGACCCTGCGAGCAGAAGCCGAAGCAGCCTACATGGTTGACTGTCGCCTTGTCAGCTGCGCCCTTTTCCGCGAGGACTTCTTCAAACCTCTTCATTATCTCGTCGGAGCGGCTGGAGAGACAGCCCGTACCGCCGCAGAGAACGATGTGGCGCTTGCCGTCAAGACCCTTGAGCTTATCGTCAAGGCACTTCGTGCAGGATGCGGTTTTTGCGTTGAGCTCTTCAACGGAGTTTATCATTTCGGCATCTCCTTCCCCTCGTTAAGATACTGCTGAGCTATGACCTCGCGCACCTGCGCGCCGGTCATCTTGGGATAGACCTTTCCGTTTACGCTGACAGCCGGAGCGATACCGCAGGCGCCGATGCAGCGGAGCGCGTCGAGCGTGAACATACCGTCGTCGGTCGTCTGGCCCGGCTGGATACCCAGCTCCTCGGAGAAAACGTCGATGACCTTCTGCGCGCCCTTGACGTAGCAGGCGGTGCCGAGGCAGCAGCCGATAATGTATTTTCCCTTCGGGGTGAGGGAGAAGAAGGAATAGAATGTGACAACGCCGTAAATTTCGGCGACGGAGATGCCGGTCTTTTCGCTGACAAGCTCCTGCACCTCAAGCGGAATATAGCCGTATTCATTCTGAATATCGCTCAGGATCATCATAAGCGGCGTTTTTTCGTTTTTGTAACGCTCGCAGATCGCTGTGATCTGAGCTACGGCAGATTCTTGGAGTTTCATAAAGTATCATCCAGCCTTTCTGCGGAAGATTATTTCGGCTTGCCATTTTTTTGTCAAACCTTTAAAGGTATCATAACACAGAGGATACGGATTAGTCACTGCTAACTTGCAGGAAATCCGCCGTTTTTCGCCTATATTTTTCGCCGAGGCTTTGCTTCCTGCACGCAAAGCCGTCACAGACGGCGATAACAACGCGGCAGCCTTGGGGGAATGAAAAACTCTTGACATTTTTGCCGAAGGTAGTTATCCTTAATTAAGTTAAAGACGGCTAACAGAGAGGCGAGAAATGAAAAACTACACACCTGAAAAGCTCGCTGCGGCGAGCAGGTATCAGAACTATTATCCGACTCTTCCGCAGAACGTGCAGGCTGACGTTTTAGCGCGTATGGCGGAGCTTATAGAGGAGGAAAAAGCATACTGCGACAAGGGCAATTACAAGCATATGGCGCAGATAGTGACCTCGATAGCGCTCTATGAGGTGCTCATAAAGCACGGCGCGAGCGAGGATGAGGCTTACAGGGAAGTGTCTGAGGAAATGTGGAAATTTCTCGACCCATCGGGGATGCAGAAGCTTGCGAAGCTGAGCTTTTTCCTGCCGCTTATGAAAAAGATCGTGCCGCTCGGGTTCAAAAAGGGCTCCGGCACGGGCTGGCGATATACCTGGTATGAGGATGATAAAAAGGATGAATTTCACTTCGAGTGCAACGAGTGCATCTACGCGAAGATCCTCGGCAGGCGCGGACTGATGAAGCTCGGCGCAATGTGCTGTCAGGCGGACGTAATAAACTACGGAAACCTGCCGTACACCGACTTTATCCGCACCGAGACGCTGTGCCGAGGCGGAGAGAGGTGCGATTTTCGCTTCGTGCGCCACGACAGCGACGCAGGCGACGGCTGGGAGAGAACCGAGAGCGTCTGAAAAGGAGAAAACTGTATGAAATACGGTATCATCGGTACTTTACCGCACCGCACAGGCTCAGTGGTCGCGCGAGCATATAAAAGAGTACCCGATGAACTGGTATTATTACTTCAAGACCGTTCCGGGAAAGGATGAATACTACATAACGCACAAGGAGTGCGGAATATGCAAGCTAACCCGGCAGGAGGGCTGCGAGGAGATAACGAAATACCTCTGCATGATGGGCTACTACACCTTTGAGATGCAGGGCGCGGTGCTCGACCGCACGAAAACGCTCGGCTGCGGCGACGATGAGTGCAACTTCCACCTTATGAGCCGCGAGAGAGCCGATGAGATCGGGTTTGTGAAGAGCGGGAACGCGAAATAAAAAAGCGCCGCAGATGCTGAGAAAACTCCAGCGTCTGCGGTTTTTTACAGCAAAATTAAAAGAATGGCGAGGATCGCAGCCGGAACGGTTACGGTATCCCATTCGCTCGGGCTGAGAAGCTCCGCCGCAGTTCCGACAAGCGCGGCGAGGAGAGCGGAGATAAGAGAGGTCGGAAAATCGTACCCGCGCCAGAAAAGGAACGCCGAGCCGACGAGAAATGCCGCGCAGAGCATCGCGCACGAGCCTTCGGCGGTTTTCCCGCCGCGCAGGAGCTTGTGACGCCCGAACGGGATCCCGACAAGCGCCGCCGAAGCGTCCCCGACGCCCCACATAAGTATTGCCGCGGCTGCCGCGTAGGGATTGCCGAAGCCGCCGCAGGCGACGAAGATCACTGCCGCGAACATGAAAAACAGCATAATAAGACTGCGCTTTATCTCGCCCTTTGACTTCTGAACGAACAGCCTTTCGTACCAGCTCTCGTTTTCAAGGAGCGCGAGTATCGGATAGATCGCAAGGGCGATGACTATGCTCGTGAGCGCCGCTGACTGCCACGAATTTGCCCCGAGCAGCATAATTACGAAGCAGGTGAACGCGACCATGTGCAGGAGCTTTCTGAATACGAACGAAGGCACCTTTGTGAGAAAGCGTATCGGCAGCAGAATAAGCACGCAGGGGATAATGTAGGCGACAAGGCGCCCGAGGCAGAGGAGCGTATCGACGAAAAGAGGGATCCCGGAAAGAACGCCCCAAAAGTTCAGTATAAGCATCGCCGCGCCGAGAAGTGTCAGCACCGCGCCGGTCACAAGCCCGACGGTGCGGCTTTTTACGTGGTTGGCAAACCGCGCCGAAGCGAGGCTCGCCGTCGTTGCGACGGAGATACATAAAAGCATCACGTCCCACTTTTCGAGAACTATCGCCGGATGGATGAGAACGTGGCTTATTGAGGCAATGAGCGCTGTGAAGGTCATTATGAACGTGCTCGTTCCGACCGCGGTCTTAAGCTCCATGCCGAGAAAAGCGGTGAAAACGACGAGCATCATCATACCGCCGCCGGTGCCTACAAAGCCGGTGCCGAAGCCTATCGTCAGACCGAAAAAAACCGAGATAACTGCGCCTTTTATATCGAGCTTCTCGCCCTTTAAGGCGGTATCGCGGCGCGTTGTGTCCGGCTTTATGAGAAAGCGAATGCCGATAAATAACGTCAGAAAGAGCGTGAAGCTTCCGAGCACTGCGTTTCCGACGATGAACGCGACCCAGCTGCCGACAGCGCACATCGCAATTATGCAGACGAGCATTATCCAGCCGCGCCGCAGGTCGATATTTTTGTGCTTCGCGTAGGTGTACGCGGTGACGGCGGAGCCGAGAATATCAGAGGCGAGCGCTATCGCGGTCGCCTGATACGCGCCGGTCTCACCGGAGAAGGATGGACAGAGGACTATCAGAATGGGAACCATGACGGTTGCGGCTGAAAGTCCCGCAAGCCCTGTGCCGATCCCGGCTCCCAGCGAGGCTACGACGTACCATATCCACTCCATATTATTTTGCGTAGAGCTCCACAAGGTTCAGAATTATCTCGGTGGACTTGTCCATGCCCTCGACGGTGTTCAGCTCGGCGCAGCCGTGGAAGTTGTAGCCGCCGGTGCCGAGGTTGGGGCAGGGAAGTCCGTCCCAGCTGAGGCGCGCGCCGTCTGTGCCGCCGCGGACGGGGTTCTCCTTCGGAGTAAGACCGGCTTTTTCGATCGCCAAACGCGCGTTTTCGATGAGGTGAAAGTGCGGCTTGATCTTCTCAAGCATATTGTAGTAGCTGTCCTTTACGGCAACTGTCACCGTTCCTTCGCCGTACTCTTTGTTGAGACGCTCTGCGATGCGCTCAAAGCGCGCCTTTTTCTCGTTGAAAAGCGCCGCGTCGTGGTCGCGGATGATGTAATGGAGCTTTGTTTCCGTGACGTCACCCTCCATATAGGTAAGGTGGCAAAAGCCCTCTCGCAGCTCGGTGTGCTCGGGGCGCTCGTAGCGCGGCAGAGCAGTGTGAAAGTCGATCGCTACGTTCGCGGCGTTGATCATCGTGTCCTTGGCGCTTCCCGGGTGAACGGAAAAGCCCTTGACTGTCACGACAGCGCTCGCGGCGTTGAAGTTTTCGTACTCAATCTCGCCCTCCTCGCCGCCGTCAACGGTATAGGCAAAGTCGGCGCCGAAGCCGGGAATGTCGAATCTGTCCGCGCCGCGGCCGATCTCCTCGTCGGGCGTGAAGGCGATAGAGAGCTTCGGATGGGGGAGTCCCTTTGCGATTATCTCCTCGCAGGCGGTGAGTATCTCCGCGATGCCCGCCTTATCATCGGAGCCGAGGAGCGTAGTGCCGTCCGAGGTGATTACTGTGCGGCCCCTGAGCGAAGAAAGAAACGGAAAACGCGCGGTATCTATCACAGTTCCGTTCAGAACGATGTCGCCGCCGTCATAGTTTTCGTGAAGCACCGGCTTTACGTTCTCGCCGGATGCGTCGGGCGCGGTGTCCATGTGCGCGATAAAGCCGAGCGCGGGTCTGTCCTCAAGCCCTGCTGAGGCTGGAATATAACCGTAGACGTAGCCGTTTTCGTCCATTCTCGCGCCCTCGATGCCGAGAGAAGTCATCTCATCGACGAGCGCCGCGCCGAGAAGCTTCTGCCTCGCGGTAGAGGGGCAGGTCTCGCTCTCCTCATCGGAGGTCGTCCAGAATGTGACGTATTTAAGTAATCTTTCGTATGCTTTCATCTGTTACTCCATATAGACGTCGTCCTCGTCGGTGGCAAGAGCCTTCATAACGGCGGGGATGAACTGTTTTTTCCTTGAAACTACGCCGGGAAGAACGGCGCTTTCGCCATCGATCTCGATGCCGAAGCCCTTTTGCAGAGCATCAGGCGCGGCGGCGCCCGCCCAGATCGTCTCGGTGGACTCGTCCAGAACGCTCGTGAGCATATAGAACACCATGTCGAGGCGCTGCTTTTTCTGCATCTCCGGAAGATACGGCAGTATCAGCTCCTTCGCCTTTTTGAGAGAGTCCTTGCTCATGAAGCTGAGCTGACCGACGCCGAACTGCGTATCGCCGTGGGCGAAGATCTTGTAGTCGGTCTTGACTATATCCTCTGCGGTCTTGCCGTCAAGCCGCTCGCCCGCCTCGAACATCTCCTTCGCGGTCTCCATCGGGTCGATGCCCGCGATCTTAGCAAGGGCGTGGGCGGTGTCAATGTCGAGCTGAGTGCAGGTCGGAGAGCGGAACGCGAGCGTGTCCGAGAGGATCGCGCAGCACATGATCCCGGCGATCGCGGGCTCTATCTCAACGCCCTGCTCGCGGAACATACTGTAAATTATCGTGTTCGTGCAGCCAACGGGCTGGTTGCGGAAGTACACGGGGCCGTTCGTCTCAAGCGTTCCGATGCGGTGGTGGTCGATTATCTCGAGTATCTCCGCCTCCTCGTAGCCGTCAACGCACTGAGTGCGCTCGTTGTGATCGACGAGGATGAGCTTTTTGCGCTTGAAGTTGAGAAGATTTCGCTTGGATATAAGACCGCAGTATTTTCCGTCGCCGTTTACGATGGGGAAGTAGTTGTACCTGACCTGACCCATAAGCTTGCGCGCGTCCTCAACCGTCGTGAGAAGCGAGAAGGACTTGATATTCCGCTGCATAAAATGCTCGACGGGTATGGACTGGTTGAGCAGGAACGACGCCTGATAAGTATCGTAGGGAGTGGTGATGATGGCGCAGCTGTTCATCGTAGCGAGCTTGACGATCGTCTTTGCAACGTCGGGCGCGCCGCAGATTATGATGAGCGCGGCGTTCATCTCTATGGCGCAGAGCTGAGTATCGTAGCGGTTTGCGAGAAGGACGATGTCGCCCTCGTCCATGCTCTGCTCGAGCACGTCCGGGCTCCCGGCGCCGATGACGACCTTGCCGCCGGACAGACGCGTTTCCGGGTCGCCGACCACGAGATTGCCGTCGAGCGTGTCGATCACGTTTCTGAGGCTCGTTCCGGCGTTTGAGATGGTGCGAGGGTCGAGAGAGTCCATATTCGCCATGGCGATATCCTGCAAGGTGACAAGCCCGAGAAGATGCTCGTCCTCATTGAGGATCGGCAGGCTCGTCACGTCCTTGTCGCGCATAGTCTCCCACGCGGCGCGCATCGTAGTGCCGCCGGCTACGCCCTCGACCTCGCGGATGTCGATGTCGCGCACCTGAGGCGAGACGTTCTCGCACAGCCTCGGGGTCGGCATACCGAACTTCTGAAGCACGAACGCCGTCTCCTGGTTTATCTCACCGGCTCTGCGCGGCTCGTGATACGTGTCGGAGATCTTGTTTTTGAGATATGAGTATGAAATTGCGGCGCAGATGGAGTCGGTATCGGGGTTTTTGTGACCGATCACCATTATCTTGCGCTTGCGTGTGTTCTTTTCCATAGTTATGACCATTCCCTTCGCATTTACTCAAGGCGCAAAATGACCATTAGACGGAATGGCCATAAACTGCCGCGCTTTTCGGCTGCCCGGTCAGGGACGAGAAAACGGCTTTGATCTGATGAAGGCTGAAGCCTGTTTCAACATTTTCACCGTCCGGGGACATATTTTTTATATGATAGCACACTTTGAAAAAAATAACTATATGTTTTCAAAATAAATCTGACTCCGTAAAAAATTTTATACTCTACTGTATTGAAAATCTTGAAAGTTACGGAACCAAGTGGTATAATATTCGATGATTTTTTATAAAATCTTAATCGGGAGATGAGTGAATGTACACCATCAGGGAAATGTACGACCTCGACCACACTCTGGCGAAGGACTATTTAAGTCAGTTCACCTATCCGTGGGAGGCGCTCAAGGGCATTAAGGAAATGATAGTCGCCCTTGGCGAAAAGCTCGACAAGAATGAGTATGAGGAGAGAAGCGAGCACGTCTGGGTACACAAGACCGCGAAGGTTTTTCCGTCGGTATATCTCGGCGCGCCCTGCATAATCGGACCCAATACGGAGGTCAGGCACTGTGCCTTTATCCGCGGCTCCGCCCTCGTCGGCGCGGACTGCGTAGTCGGAAACAGCGTTGAGCTCAAAAACGTGATCCTCTTCGACCACGTTCAGACTCCGCATTACAATTACGTCGGAGACTCGATCCTCGGCTATTACAGCCACATGGGCGCGGGCTCCATCACGTCAAACGTCCGCTCGGATAAAAAGCTCGTTATCGTCCACGCGCCGGAGGGCGATATTGAAACCGGCATGAAGAAGTTCGGCGCAATGCTCGGCGACTACGTAGAGTGCGGCTGCAACTCTGTCTGCAACCCGGGAACTGTCATCGGCCGCCACTCAAACGTATATCCGACAAGCTGCGTTCGCGGCGTTGTGCCGGAGCACAGCATCTATAAAAACTCCGGCGAGATAATCAAGAAGGAGGATTGACATTTATGGGAAAATATTTCGGAACCGACGGCTTCCGCGGCGAAGCGAACGTCAACCTCACCTTTGACCACGCGGTAAAGATCGGCCGCTTCCTCGGCTGGTACTACGGCGAGAGAATGGGCAAAAAGGCAAAGATCGTGATCGGCAAGGATACCCGCCGCTCTTCCTATATGTTTGAGTACGGTCTCTGCACCGGACTTACCGCCTCCGGCGCCGACGCGTACATCATGCACGTCACGACGACCCCGTCCGTCGCGTATATCACCCGCGTTGATAATTTTGACTGCGGCATCATGATATCCGCCTCGCACAATCCGTACTATGACAACGGAATTAAGCTGCTGAACTCCAACGGCGAGAAGATGGAGGAGGAAACGCTCCTCGAGATCGAGGATTACATCGACGGCAAGACGCCGGAGATACCGCTTGCCAGGCGCGAGAGGATCGGCTGCACTGTCGATTACGTTGCGGGCAGAAACCGCTACATCGGCTACCTTATCTCCACCTCGAAGTACTCCTTCCGCGGTATGAACGTCGGACTTGACTGCGCAAACGGCGCGGCCTGGAATATTGCAAAGGCTGTTTTCGACGCGCTCGGAGCCAAGACCTTCGTTATAAACGCCGAGCCGAACGGCATGAACATCAACACCGAGTGCGGCTCCACGCATATTGAAAATCTTCAGAAGTTCGTCGTTGCCAACAAGCTCGACGTAGGCTTTGCCTTCGACGGAGACGCCGACCGCTGCCTGTGTGTTGACGAGCAGGGAAACGTAGTGACCGGCGACCATATAATGTACGTCTACGGTCTATACATGAAGGAGCGCGGCAAGCTCCTCAATAACAAGATAGTCACCACTGTTATGTCGAACTTCGGTCTATACAAGGCGCTCGACGCCGTCGGAATCGAGTATGAAAAGACGAAGGTCGGAGATAAGTACGTTTACGAGAATATGGTGCAGAACGGCCACCGCATAGGCGGAGAGCAGTCCGGTCACATTATCTTCACGAAGTACGCCACCACCGGCGACGGTATCCTCACCGCGCTCAAGATGATGGAGGTCATCATCGCAAAGGGCAAGCCGCTCAGCGAGCTTGCGGCGCCGTGTAAGTTCTATCCGCAGGTGCTCAAAAACGTTCGAGTAAAGAGCAAGCCCGAGGCGCAGAACGATCCCGAGGTGCAGAAGGCTGTCGCGGCCGTTGCGGAGGCGCTCGGCGACGACGGAAGGATCCTCGTGCGCGAGAGCGGCACGGAGCCAGTTATCCGCGTTATGGTCGAGGCGAAGAGCGACGAACTTTGCGAGAAGTACGTTGACGGCGTTATCGACGTCATAAAGGCGCAGGGACACATAGCCGAATAAAACAATAAGCCGTGAAGCGAAAGCTCCGCGGCTTTTTTATATTGCCAACGATTCCGGGATAAACTATAATACGGTTACCAGAAATGATCAGGAGGTCGAAATGAAAACTGCACGCTTTGAGATAAAGACCGAGGTCGGGATCCACGCGCGCCCCGCAGCCATGATAGCGCAGATCTGCGTTGCGCTGCCGAGTCAGATCACTTTCAGATGCGGTGAGCGCACTGCCAGCGGCAGCAACCTCATCCAGCTTCTGCGCCTCGGCGCGAAGAAGGGCTCTGTGCTCGATATTACCGTCGATGGCGGCGATGAGGAAGCCTCGCTTGAAAAGATCCTCGAAATACTGAGCGCAAGATTCTCGGATAAAAAGCACGAACCGAGGTTCAGAATCGCCTTTTTCGGCACGAAGGACTACGACAGGATATTCTTCTCCGAGCTTATTAAGGACACCGGCGAAGGCTCGTTCAACTGCGATATCGACTTTTTCTCCGTGCGCCTCACGTCGGAAACTGTTTATCTCGCGCAGGGGCACGACGCTGTCTGCATTTTCGTAAACGATGAGTGCCCGCAGGAGACGGTCAGAGCGCTCCACAGCTACGGAATAAAGCTCATTCTTCTGCGCTGCGCCGGCTTCAACAACGTCGATCTGCCGGCGGCGAGGGAGTGCGGCATAACCGTCTGCCGCGTTCCGGCGTACTCTCCCTATGCCGTAGCCGAGCACGCGATGAGCATAATAATGACCGCGAACCGCCGCCTGCATAAGGCAGTAAACCGCGTGAAGGAAAATAACTTCGCGCTCTCGGGGCTTATGGGACTCGACCTGCACAACAAGGTCGCGGGGATAGTCGGAACGGGACAGATAGGACAGTGCATGGCGCGCATCTGCAAGGGCTTCGGCATGAGCGTCATCGCATGGGACGCGTATCCGAATCATAAGCTCGAGGAGGAGGGGCTTCTCGCCTACGTTGAAAAGGACGCGCTCTTTGAGAGAGCCGACCTCATCTCGCTCCACGCGCCGCTCGTATACGGCGAAGGAGGGACCTATCACCTAATCGACGAGGCGGCGATGGCCAAAATGAAGGACACGGCGATGCTCGTCAACACCGCGCGAGGCGGGCTTGTTGATACTGAGGCGCTGATCGACGCGCTCAAAAGGGGCAAGTTCCACGCAGTCGCGATCGACGTCTATGAGGGCGAGGAGGCGAACGTCTACACCGACCACTCGGACGACTATCTCATCAACGACGTAACGGCGCGGCTTCAGATGTTCCCGAACGTGGTGCTGACAAGCCATCAGGCGTTTTTCACGCGCGAGGCGCTCCAGGCGATAGCCTCCGTCACGCTCGAGAGCGCGCATAACTTCAACGAGGGTCTGCCGCTCGGAGACGCTGAGTGCAAATAAAAAATAGGTGCGAGCTTTGACGGCTCGCACCTATTTTGCTATGCTCAATTAATCAGAATTAAGCGTCGCTGTATCAAAGAAGTAACTGAGGGTATCTACAAACTCCTTTTCATCAAAAAGAGCCTTTATCTCAGCTCTGTCAAGCCAGGCAAATTGCGCTACTTCCTTTGTAGTCGCTTTTGATAAATCAACAGAACCGTCATACTCAAATAACCAAACGTCAAGAATATCAGAAAAACGGACACCGTTTTTAATTCTGCCGACTTCTGAAAATACTATCTTCCCATTACTGGGAGATAGTATCAGACCAAGCTCTTCCTGCGTTTCCCTGAGTGCAGCGGCCAAGCTGTCCTCTCCTTTTAATGCGGAACCGCCGGTACATTCCCACTTTAAGGGGTGCGTGGGTCGATCTGCGCTGCGCTGGGAGATCAGATATTCACCCCTGCTGTTCCTGATCCATACATGAACAACGAGATGAAAGCACCCCTGAGGTATTTCTTCCCCCCGTATATGATCACGACCCGTTAATTGACGCTGTTCATTGTACAGATCCCAGATTTCCATATTCTGCATATCAAGCTTTCGCCAGGTCAGAGAGAACGTAGCCTATATCGCCGTCGATGCAGATCGAGCGATTGGCGATCTCCGTCGGCGCGGTCGCGTCGCCGTAGTTCAGGCAGGCGTAGGTCGCGTCCTCGTCCTGCGCGGTCATGCGCCAGAAGGGGTATTTTATTATCCCCGGGGTGTTATAGCCCACTCCGAGCTCAAGATAGAGCACCTTGCCCCGGCGGGTGCGCAGGAAATTGGAGTAGCGCTCGGCGGCACTGTGCCAGCCCTCGTCCTCGACGAATCTGTCGTCCGAGCGGAGATTCAGCGTCATCGGCTTGCCGCAGACAGGGCATTTCGGAATAAGCTCCGTCGGCACGCGCATATTTTCCTGCCGCGAGTACATTTCGCGGACGGCCGCCTCGTTATCGTAGGTCTTGTCGTGGCAGGGTACTGAGCACTGGAAAAGTCCGTAGTCGCCCTGCGTGTAGAAAAGGCGCTTTTTGTCAAAGCCCGCCTTCTGAAAGCAGTGATCGACGTTCGTCGTGATGACGAAGTAGTCCTTGTCGCGCACAAGCCGGAAAAGCTCTTCATAGACCCTTTTCGGCGCGTCCATGTAGCGGTTTACGAAGATATAGCGCGACCAGTACGCCCAGAATTCCTCCTCGGTCGGGTATGGGTAAAAGCCGCCGGAGTACATATCCTTAAAGCCGTATTTTTTGCCGAAGTCGGAAAAATACTTATCAAACCGCTCGCCGGAGTAGGTAAAGCCCGCGCTTGTCGAAAGTCCCGCTCCGGCGCCTATAACCACAGCGTCGCAGTCGTCGAGCGCCTTGCGCAGCGCCGCGATCTTATCCGAGTATGCTTCGGTAGATCTCGAGATCCTCGAGCTTGAAAACATTGAAAATCACCTCAATATCGCTTGCTTTTCTGAAATTTCTGACCGTTTCGACCGCGATCTCCGCCGCGCGCCTCTGCGGAAATCCGAAAACTCCCGTGGAGATGCAGCAGAAGGCTATGCTCCCGCAGCCGTTTTCCACAGCGGCTTCGAGGCAGGAGCGGTAAGAGGAGGCGAGCAGCTCACAGTGCTTTTCTGTTAGCCGCCCGTCCACGATGGGGCCGACGGTGTGGATGACGAAAGAGCACGGAAGATTGTATGCCGGCGTGATTTTCGCCTCGCCCGTCGGCTCGGGATGACCCTGCCTTTTCATTATCTCCGCGCACTTATTGCGAAGCTGGATTCCTGCGTAGGTGTGAATGCAGTTGTCAATGCACCCGTGGCACGGCTGATAGCAGCCGGTCATGCCTGAATTCGCGGCATTTACGATGGCGTCGCACTCAAGAGTCGTGATGTCGCCCTGCCAGAGATAGATCCCGGGCTCGACGGGCGCGAGGTCAGCGAGCGCGGTCACGCCCTTCTCATGCGCCGCCTCGCGCAGGTATTCATCCTGCACTCTGAGAAATTCGCCGCTGACAGGCGCCGGCATACGGACGTTAAAAAGGCTTCGCAGAAGCCGCTTCTGATCGTATTCATCGCGCGGTATTTCGATATCGCCGTACCGCGGGTCCTCGTCAAGAAGGCTTTTAATGAGAAAAAGCCGCTTTTCGGTGTGAGTCATAGTTACACCTCGTGAGTAAAAGAATAAAACGGCGGCAAGGGTTTTATACTAAGCGCCAATAAAATCATTTAAATTTTTCCGGTCAGAATTGTGCCATACTTTGCCCCTTCCTTGACCATATATGTCCATTATGCTCTACGGAAGCCGCCTCGTCTGGCGCAATTCTGCCTCGGAAATCTAATAAAGCATTTTATCGGCGATTAGTATTCCTCGCCGCCTTGTTTTTTTAAGAGTTGAAGTATCTCTGAAATTCTGCGGGGTGAGGGATATTTGCAATCTCGCGGCACTCCTTGCGTTTGCGCGAGAGCCACGTTCTGATGAGCTCCTCGGGAAATACCCCGCCGGCGGTGAGATAATCGTGGTCGCGCTCAAGGGCGTCGAGGGCGCTCTCAAGGCTCGCCGGGAGCTGACGGAGCTTTGCCTGCTCCTCGGGCGGAAGCTTAAAGAGATTCATGTCGTAGGGACCCCAGCCCTCGGCGTGCGGGTCGATCTGATTCTTTATGCCGTCAAGACCCGCCATTAGGATGGCGGCGTAGCAGTAATAGGGATTTGCGGTGGCGTCGGGGCTTCTCAGCTCAAAGCGGCGCTCCGCCGGCTCCTTTGCGTAGGCGGGGATTCGGATGACCGCGCTGCGGTTCGAGGTCGCGTAGCCGACCGTTACAGGCGCCTCAAAGCCGGGCACGAGGCGCTTAAAGGAGTTTGTGGAGGGATTAGTGAACGCGCAGAGAGAGTCGATATGCTTTAAGAGCCCGCCCATGAACCAGTGCGCCTCGCGGCTTAGGTGCGCGTAGCCGTTATCGTCGGAGAACACCGGCTCGCCGTTTTTCAGAAGCAGCATGTGGACGTGCATTCCGCTGCCAGCCTCTCCGTAGACCGGCTTCGGCATGAGAGTGGCGGCAAGTCCGTGCTTCTGCGCGACCTGGCGGATGATCTGCTTTATCTCAACGGTTCCGTCCGCCATACGGCCCATCGGGCAGAGCAGCGGCTCGATCTCGAACTGACCTGCTGAGCCGACCTCGGGATGGTGGTATTTTACGGGTATGCCCGCCTCCTCAATGCGCAGGCACATCTCGCTGCGGCACTCATAGGTCGCGTCGAGCGGGGGAGCGACGTGATAGTTGCCCTGAAGCGGGACAACGCGCCCCTGACCCTCGCTTATGCCGTTCCAGTGCGCCTGAGGGGAGTCGATGGAGTAGCCGACGGCATTGTGCTCGACCTGCCAGATCGCCTCGCTGAAGAGGTAGAATTCAAACTCCGGCAGTATCATCATCGTATCCGCGACGCCGGTCGAGCGCATATACGCCTCAGCCGCCGCCGTTACGTTTCGCGGGTACTGCGCGAGAGGCCTGTTCGGCGTTCCGATGATCATCGCGTTGCCGATCATCGCAAGCGTCGGAACTGAGGAGAAGGGGTCGATCCGCGCGGTGTCATAGTCCGGAATGTAGACCATATCGCTCTTCTCGACTACGGCGTAGCCGTAATTCGAGGCGTCGAAGCCGATGCCGTTTTTCATCATCTCCTCGCCAAACTGCGAAGCGGGGATCGTGACGTGCCTCAGACCGCCGTCAATGTCCACGATGCGGAGGTCAACCATCTTAATGCCGTTTTCGTCAATGAGTCTGCGAATATCTGCGGAAGTGAGTGACATTTTTGCACCGCCCTTTCTGGTTTTTTAATATTTTATTTTATCCGTATTTCGACGCGGTTAGGCAGAGCCGCGGAGGGGTCAAAGGAGTAGCTCAGCTCGCCGACCGCGCCCCTCAGCACCGCGAGAGATATTTCGTTGCCGCTCTCTTCGGGGTCGAACTGCGCGCCGGAGTAGGTTACCGTCACCGCCGTGTGCCCGTCCTGAGCGGAGTGCTCTATGAGCACGTTTATGCATATTTCGGAGAGCGCAGGGAGGAGTATCTGCTGAACGAGCTCCTCGACAGCGAGCCGCACTCGCTCGCGCGATGCCGTGGAAACGTCGTTTTCCATGCAGTAGCGCCCGATCTCGGAGCCGGCTCCGACGAAATCGAAATCTCTCGACTCAACGGAAAACTCGAGAACTCTGAGGCGCTTTATGAACCTGCGGGTCTTTTCGCGCTTCGGATATTCAAAGATCTCCTCGGGCGTGCCGTCCTCGTAAATTCCGCCCTCGTCCATGTAGAAAACGCGGTTTGAGATCGCGCGGGCAAAGCTCATTTCGTGCGTGACTATCATCATCGTTCTGCCGCTGCGGCTGAGATCGCGGATAACGGTCTGCACCTCGCCGACCATTGTCGGGTCGAGCGCGCTCGTAGGCTCGTCGAGGAGTATGATCTCCGGGTCGAGCGCGAGAGTTCTCGCTATCGCAACGCGCTGCTGCTGACCGCCGGACAGCTCGTCGGGGTAATTGAGCGCCTTGTCAGCCATGCCGACGCGCCGCAATAGCTCCATCGCCTTGTCATAGGACTCCTGCTTCGTTCTGCCGAGAAGATCCATCTGAGGGGTCATGAGATTTTCAATGACCGTGAGATGCCCGAATAGGTTGAAGGACTGGAACACCATTCCCATTCTGCTGCGCGCCTTGCGTATATCATAGCCCGCGGCGGTTATCTCCTCGCCGTTCAGAAATACCTGCCCGCCGGTCGGCTTTTCGAGGAGGTTAATGCACCGCAGAAGTGTGGATTTACCCGTTCCGGAGGGACCGATTACGGCGATCACGTCGCCGTCGTTTATAGTCACGGATACGTCCTTCAAGGGCTCTGCGTTATCGTAGATCTTTTTAAGATGTCTAAGCTCAATCATGCGTCTGCACCCCCTTCAGAACGTCCTCTTTTTTGCGGCGCTTCGGATTTATGCCGATCTCGATCTTGTCAACTATAAACGTGAGTATCGCGGCGAGAATAAAGTAGATGACAGCCACCGCGATAAGCGGGAAGAACGCCTCGTAGGTGCGCCCGCGGACTATATCGCCCATCTTCGTGAGATCCTGCACCGCGATATAGCCGACTATCGCCGTAGCCTTTATGAGAGCGGTTATCTCGCCCTTGTAGGCGGGCAGGAAGTGCGGAATTGCCTGCGGCAGAATAATGCGGAAGAACGTGCTTATGCTTCCGTAGCCGAGGGCGTAAGCCGCCTCGGTCTGACCCTTCGGCACCGCGCCGACGCCGGAGAGCAGCATCCCGTAGACCGACGAGCCGAAGACGAGCGTAAAGCCTGCGATGGCGACCACCGTGCCGCTAACGGAGGATCTGGCGAAGATAATGTAATAGAGAATCATCAGAAGCACGACCACCGGCATACCCTGCACGAGCCATACGAAAAAGCGGGTTATGCGGTTTGCGAACTTGTTTCCGTTTCTGCACGGCATATAGACGGCAAAGCCGAGCGCCGTTCCGAAGATTATGGAAAGCACGGTTATGAGCATCGTGGTTCCGATGCCCTCCAGAAAGAGCTTCCAGCGGTTTTCGCGGATAAAGGTCTTTTCAAAGCTTGAGCGTATGCTCTCGAAAAACGAGGGAGCCGCGCTCTCCGCCGCCTTTGCGCGGACAATGAGAACGTAGTAGGCGGGCTGATAATCAACGAAGTCCATCGACTCTCTGCGCTCGTCTGTTATAACGATCGAGCCGCAGCCGATATCCGCCTTGCCGGAGCCGACCGAAGCGAGAACCGCGGGGAAGTCCATCGCTTCAAACTCAACGCGAACGTCAAGCTCCTTTGCGATGAGGAGTATCGTTTCAACGTCAAGCCCGAGAAGCGCGCCGTTTTCACCGACGTAGCTCATAGGCTCGAGCGCGTCGCACGCGGCGACCTTCACTGTGCCGTTCAGACCCGGCCATGTCTGCTCCGGAACGGTTTTCGCGCTTTCGTCAGCGCCGGTCCATTTGTCGATGAGCGCGCTCTTCACGGCTTCGGGGATCTGATCGTAGGCTTTCTGCCATTCCGCGCATCGCTCATCGCCCTTTCTGAAGCCGAGTCCGAAGGAGCTTTCACCGAGAGAGATCGGGAAAACGGCGAGGTCCTCTTCGCGGTTTGCGGCAAGCAGGGCAACGACGTTGTTCATGAAGCCCGCGTCGGTCCTGCCGGTCCTGACGCCGAGCATCATATCCGCCATCGAGGTGTAATAGGTGAATTCCTTTACGTTTTTGACCTTGGATGAAATAAGCTCCTCAAAGGGCGCGCCCGTCAGCATCGAGATCGTCTTGCCGCTGAGCTCCTCAAAGGTTTTGAACTCCGGCTCCGAGGAGCCGGAAAAGGTTTTCGGCGCGAGGTCGGAGGATAAAACGGCGAGCACTATGCCGCCGTAGCTCGTGGGATCGGAGAAAAGCACCTGCTCCTCGCGCTCCGGAGTGACGTTCATATCCGTCGTAAAATCGTATTTGCCGGACTGAATCGCAGGTATCCTGCCGGAGAAGTCCACGTCGCCAAGCTCGAGAGCGTAGCCTCTCGCGCGGCAGAAGCGAACTACGAGGTCTATATCGTAGCCGACGTTTTTGCCGTCCTTTATGTAGGAAAACGGCATATCCGTCGAGGTGGTGACGACCTTTATCGTGCCGTTTTCGCCGGTGAGGTCGGACATATCGACGACCTTTTTCGCCTCGTCAACGCCGAGCCATATATCGTCAAGCTCCTGCATAGTGCCGTCCGCCCAGCACTGCGCGAGAAACTCGTTCAGCTCATTGCAGAGCGCGGCGCTCTCGGGGTCGTTTTTGCGGAAAGCAAAGCTGTAATTGTTCTGGGTGATTCTGTCCTTGATGTAATCTATCTCGGGCTGCTCGGCGTGAACAGCCTTCATGCCCGGCTCGTCGCCGAGATAGGCGTCGATCTTTCCGGCGAGCAGAGCGGTAATGCAGTCCGGGTAGGAGTTGAAGAGGAGATATTCGCTGTCGGGGAAATATTCCTTCGCCGCGTCCTCCATCAGAGGGCCGACGAGAACGCCTATGCGCTTGCCGTTGTAATCGCGCCAGTGAACGGAGCCTGAGTCAGTCGGGGTGGAGGTATCGCGCACCATAATGCCGTTTTCCTCCTCATAGAGCACGTCGGAGAAGGTGAGGATCTCGGCTCTCTCGGGGGTTATCTGAAGATTAGTTGCGATTATATCGACCTTGCCGCTCTGCACCGCCTCGACTATCGAGTACCAGTCCACTATCTCGAACCTCAGATCAGCGCCGAGCCATGCGGCAAAGCGGTACAGAAGCTCTATATCAAAGCCGGCGAGCTTGTCGCCTATAAAGAAGCTGAACGGCTCGACAAGTCCCGTAGTGCCGACCTTGAGGTGATACTGCGGGGAGGAGGGAAGCTCGATCTCGGGCATTTCGTAGTCGCCCTTGTTTACCCAGCGGTCATACATATCGTCGAGCGTGCCGTCGGCTTTTACCTCCGCTATAAAGCGGTTTACCTTCGACCTCAGCTCCGGAATTTCGGAATTATCCGAAAGTCCCAGCGCGATCTGTATCGGGTCGCCTATCGTACTGTCGAGCACCCTGACGCCGCTCAGACCGGACTCTGCGGCAAGCTTCATCTTGTTCTTTCCGTAGATGAAGGCGTCGATCTTACCCTGCTGAACGGCAATGTATCCATTCAGATGCTCGTAATAGGATATGTCCGCGTCGGGGAACAGCTCGTTTACGAGCCGCTCCTGATCCGTTCCGCTCTCAACGCCGATCTTAACGCCCTTGGCGCTGAGGTCAATATCCTCGCCGCTGTCCGCCGCGAGAGCCGCGAAAACGAGAGGGAGAAGCATAAGCGCAGCGAGCGATATGCCTGCCAGCTTGCTGAATAAGTTTTTTTGCTTCATTTTTCACTACTCCTGAAAGCTTTGTTTCTGTTTAGCTGAATCTATTCAATATATTTTACTCCAAACAGCCGATTCTTTCAATACCTAAATAACCGGTGTTCTCTTCTTAAGTGTTGAGAAAAAAGGAATATGGTGATATAATAAATAAAAATCGGAGCCGGAGGAACGATCACATGGCTGAGATAAATAAATATACCGAGGCAACATATAAGATCATGGAGGCGCTCCTTGAGGTGGATAACCTCGAAGAGGCGCTCTCGGGAAGCCTTGAGATAATTGTGGACACACTCAAAAGCGAGGCGGGCGCGATCTGGTTCTTAGATAAGCGTACAGATCGCCTCACTCCGCTTTTTCACATCGGCCCTGCGGATATCTCAAATATCGTCATCGAAAACGGGATCGGGATCGAGGGACTCGTCAACAAGACCGGCAAATCGGTAATGATAAGCGACGCGCAGACCGATCCGCGCTTTGAGGGCAGCGTTTTCGATGATAACGGACTGATCACAAGGACGATGATCTGCGTGCCGCTCTATAATCTGCACGAAACCGTCGGCTGCGTGCAGATAGTAAACAAGCGCGACGGCTCGCTCTACGATGACAGTGAGCTGCACCTTGCCGAGCACATGGCGTCGCTCGCGGCGATAACGATCGAAGAGAAGGGCCTCGTTGTAGACCTCGCGGAGAAAAAAGAGGTGCTCGCCGTTCTCAGGGACGTGACCAAGGAGTATCCATCAGGCGACGGAGTTCTTAAGGTGCTCAAGGGGATCAATCTTGAGATATATAAAAATGAGTTCATAGTGGTGCTCGGCGAGTCCGGCTGCGGCAAATCGACCATGATGAACATCGTCGGCGGCATGGACTTTCTTACCGAGGGGACGCTGACGATCGAGGGGAAGGACTTCTCCCACCCGTCAGACGCCGATCTTACGGAGTACAGGCGCAACTATATCGGCTTTATATTCCAGGCATACAACCTCATGCCGAACCTCACCGCGCTCGAAAACGTACAGTTTATCGCGGATCTTGTAAAGGATCCGATGGACTGCGAGGAGGCTATCGCAAAGGTAGGACTGAGCGATCGCGCGCACAACTACCCCGGTCAGATGTCCGGCGGTCAGCAGCAGCGGGTTTCCATCGCCCGAGCGATAGTCAAGCGGCCGAAGCTGATCCTCGCTGACGAGCCGACGGCAGCGCTGGATTATGCGACGAGCATCGAGGTGCTGAGTGTGATCGAGGACATAGTTAAAAACCAGGGAACGACCGTCATGATGGTAACGCACAATGCCGAGATCGCAAAGATGGCGGACAGAGTGATAAAGGTCCGCAACGGCAGGATAGCGGGTATCAAGCGCAATATGCGCCCGGTACACGCTTCGGAGCTTGTATGGTGAAGCGATGAAGAGAACGCAATTAATTGACGCGCTGAGAAATATCCGGAAGGAACGGGTATCGTGGATATCCATACTCGTAATCGCCGCGCTCGCGGTAATGGCGTATCTCGGAATTAACTTCGGCGCGGACGCGATCGCGCACAACGGCGATTTATATTACGAAAAAGCAAACTTCCGCGACGTGGAGATCATCTCGACCAAGCTCATTACGGAGGACGATCTGTCGGCGGTGCGGTCTGCCGCCGGCATTACCGACGTTGAGGGGATCTACTTCACATCCGGCAGGGCCGTCTGCGGAGAGGTCTCAGAGAATGTTGACGTTATCTCGCTTTCAGAACGGATAAACGTGCCGATAATCGTGGAGGGGCGCCTTCCGGAAAACGAGAACGAGTGCGCCGTAGAGCAGGACGTCGCGGCGGCGATGGGCATAGGAACGGGCGCTGCCGTTTCCGTCCGGAATGACAGCGGCGAGCCGGCGATTTTTCTGAAAACCGGAGAGTTTACGGTCGTAGGCATTGTCTGGCACGCGGATAATCCGATCATGCAGAGTGTCGTGACGGGAAACCGATACGTTATAGTCAGGGACAGCGCGTTTGACACAGAGGCGCTCGGCGGCGCATATATGCGCGCTTTTGCCAAGGCGCAGAGCACAGAGGGGCTTAAGTACGTGACTGACGAGTACATAGCGGCGGCTTCGTCGGCGTCGGAAGCGATCCGGGCGATCGCTGACGTTCGGGAGAGACTCCGCACGGCTGAGATAAGGGGCGCATATTCCGATGAGATCACAGCCGCTGAGGGGAGAATAGCCGACGCGGAAAAGACCCTCGCAGACGGCAGAGCCGAGCTTGACGACGGCTGGAGGGAGTACCGCGACGGAGAAAAGAAGCTCGCGGATGCGAAGGTCGAGATAGAGGATAACGAAAAGAAGCTGGCAGAAGCCGAGGAGGAGCTTGAAAGCGGCCGACAGGAGCTTGACAGCGCGAGGGCACAGCTTGCGGACGCGAAGCGGCAGCTTGACGCAGCGAAGCGCGAGATAGATGCCGGCGAAAAGGAATACGAGGACGGCGCAGATAAGCTCGAAGAGGCGAAGAGACAGCTTGAGGACGGCAAAGCACAGCTCGATGAGGGCAGAGCAGAGCTTGACGAGGCAAAATCGCAGCTTGAAGAAGCGGAGAGCGAGCTTGAGAGCGGAAAGGCCGAGCTCGACGAAGCGCGGGCTGAGATAGAAAAGAATGAAAAGCTTCTTGAGGACGGCAAAAGAGAGCTGGATAACGGCGAAGCGGAGCTCGACGCCGCATTCCGGGAGCTGGAAGCCGGCAGAGAGGAGCTTGAGGAAGGCTGGAAGCAGATAGAGGAACTGAAGGAAAACGCCCGCGAGATAATAAAGGACGCGCTGATTACCGTTATCGAAGCGGCTTCTGCGGATCCTTCGCGCAGGGATGAACTGCTCAACGTGGTGGCTGACATAAAGTGGGCTGAGCCCGAAATAAGGGTCAACGTTTTGAGAAGCGACCTGAGAGCCATGGATTTCAAGGTCACGGATTCAGTTACCATAGACCTCGCCGCTGTTTATGACGCAGTGAAAAACGCGGAAGATCTGATACCGGTCATAAGAAACGCGCTTGAAGCTGTAAAAGACAATCTTCCGCTGTCCGATGAAGAGGAGAGCGCGGTAAACGACGCGATAACGAACCTTTATATCGCCGAGTTTGCCGCAGAGCCTGTCGGGCAGATCTACGATAATCTTGAGGCCTGGGACGCGGGTCACGAAAAGTATCTTTCCGGCGTTTCCGCCTATACAGCAGGACTATGGGATTACAGAAACGCGAAAGCGCTCTATGAGGACGGCGTAAGGGCGCTCGAGGAGGGCAAAAAGGCTTACGGCGAGGCGCTTGAGAAGTACGGGCAGGGGCTTGCCGATTACGAGGCGGGCAAGGAGCAGTACGAAGAGGGCGAGGCGAGCTACGCAGAGAATAACGAAAAGTATGAGGAGGCTCTCTCGGAGTACGAGGCGGGCGAAAAGGCTCTCGCGGAAGCGCGCGAAGAGCTCGATCGCGGCATCGCGGAGTATGAGGAGGGACTTCGGAAGTACAACGCCTCCCTCAGAGCTTACCGCGACGGGGAACGGGATTACGCCGACGGACTTGAAAAATACGACGAAGGCGCGCTCAGACTGTCGGAGGGCAAAGCGGACTACGCAGACGGGACAGCCGAGCTCGCGGAAGCGCTCGAGAAGCTTGAGAGCGGCGAGCGCGACTACCTCGACGGGGAAAAAGAGCTCGAAGAGGGCATGGAGAAGCTTGCTGCCGCGAAAAGGGAGTACAGCGAGCTGGACGACTGCCGCTGGGTAGTTCTCGACTGCGAGGGCAACGCCGGCTATCTCGGCATAAAGGACAGCGCGGACAATATGAAAGCGCTCGGAATAACCTTTGCGCTCCTTTTCATCTTCGTTGCCGCGCTCGTGATCTATTCGACGGTCGGCAAGATCGTTGAAGAGCAGCGGAAGCTTGTCGGCGCGACTAAGGCGCTCGGACTTTTTAACTGCGAGATATTCGCAAAGTACCTTTTCTTCGGGATCACCGCAACGCTTATCGGAACGGTGATCGGGATAATCCTCGGATACACGTTGATCCAGTACATCATCCTGAGGGCTTACTCCACGTTTTACGTCTACGGCACAGGTGTTCTGAGCTTCCTGCCGGGGCTTACGGCGGCGGTAACTGCGGCGGGCTGCGCGCTGACGGCTGTCGCGGTCTGGGCCGCTTCCTCGAACCTGCTTAAATCGACGGCGACTAAGCTGATGCAGGAAAAAACTCCGGAGATAAAGCACAAAAGCAGCAATAAAAAGAGCCGCTTGCCGCTCTATACGCGGCTTATAATCCTCAATATGCGCACTGATCTCAAGCGCATATCGGTCACTGTGGTCAGCATAGCCGGAGTCTGCGCGCTCCTTCTGACGGGCTTTACGATGCGCATGGCTGTCGGCGGCGCGATCACAAATCAGTTCAAGGAGATTTCGCTTTATGACGCGGCAGCGACCTTCAACGCCGATATGCTGCCGGAGGTCGAAGAAGAGATTGAGTCTGAGATCGAGCGGGCGGGAGCTGAGTGCCTCGAGTTATATTATGCCCCGGCGAGCTTTTCTGTGGATGGTAAGCTCTGTGCCGCGAAACTTATCGCAGGCGATCTTGAGAAGGTCCGGGATTACTTCGCCTTCGGCGGAGCGCCGGATGAATACGGGCTCATAATCAACGTTCGTACGTCGGAGAAAAGAAATCTCGCTGTCGGAGATACCGTTACGATGTATGACGACGGTATGAAGCCTTTTGAGGCGAAGGTAGTCAAAACATACGACAACTATATCGGCACCGAGATGCTTATGAGCGAGGAAAGCTACAAGGCGGTGTTCGGAGAATACGCGAAGAAGAACGCCTACTTCATAAAAGGAGAGAACGTCGCTCAGCTCGGAGAGAAGCTGAAGAATATAGCCGGTTTTGTGAGCTTCACCGACGTAGGAGCGGTGCGTGACGGCTACGAGAGAATGGCGTCGGTACTTAACGTCGTAGCGGTGCTTCTTACAGTCGTCGCGGGCGCGATGGCGTATTTTATCCTGCTGAACCTCATAAATATGTACATAAGTCAGAAAAAGCGCGAGCTGACCATTATGCGCGTCAACGGCTTTACGGTCAGAGAGGTCAAAAACTACGTCGCGCGCGAGTCGATAGCGACGACGATCCTCGGTATTGCCATCGGCTCCGTCGGCGGGGTGATGTTCGCGCAAAGGGTAGTGCTTCTCATAGAAACCGCAACGTCAAGGTTTTTGAGAGAGATACAGTGGCCCGCCGTAATTGCCGCGATAGTGATAACGGCAGGCTTCATAGCCGCGATAAACGCCTTCGCGCTGAGAAAAATCAGAGATCTCAGGCTGACGGACGTTCAGTAGACAAGGCGTTCGGCGCTGACTGTGCGCGGTCATGCGCGTCAGATATGAATAATAAGCAGCGGACGCAATGCGCTGGGCAGTCGGCGCGGGAATCGTAAACGGCGGCGAAGGAATGCTCGAGCCGAATAACAACGCGACGCGCGCTCAGGTCGCACAGATAGTTCTTAACTGCGAGTCGGTCCGGAAATAATATGTTCGCAATAATAACAGCAGCCTTCGAGGATAGGCTGCTGTTGATTTATATGGTTGTTATGACGAATATGCGAGCAGACGTTATGATACGCGCAGGGGTCTGGTCAGGGGTGGAAAACGCGAGAGCAAAGGGGCGGCGCATCGGCAGGCCGCAGATGACCGCCGACGATATTCCCGCCGCGTTCCTTCGCTATTACCCTGCGAATAAGGCAGGGGCGTTGAATGTGTCGGAACTTGCGAGGGTATGCGATTTGAGCAGAACGACGGTTTATAAGTATATTGGGCTTTTGGAGGAATAATCTGTCAATTACAACCACATAGCCAAGATAATATTTCTCTACATTTTTCATAAGAAGGAAACCCCTTCTTTCCTACTTCCCCGCCAGTCAAATAGCCCGACGATTTTGCTGTTGCCACATATTCTATCATTTCGCTTGCGGTTAAACTCACTTCATCCACAACCATTATTTGCTTCTTTTCTTCGTTTAAATACTTATTAATTCTTGATTTCTGAGCAAGTTTGAATTGTTCATCACTTAGTTGAATTTTATATATCGTGTTATCTTTACAAACCAACCTATAGTGTCCTGTTTTTTCCTTGCCTGCCACATAGTAATTACCGCCTGTTGTATAAGTGCCACCAGTAGTGATGCCTCCAACTGTAACAGCTCCAATATGCAATTTTTCAGGTTCATACTTCACTACAGGATTATAATCATCCATGATCGTGACGATTTTACCTACATCCATTTTTCTCTCTTTTACAACCAGTGTTCCTTTTTCTATGAAATAACAACCGATTTCAGATTCTTTTAAGCCCTTTTGTGCTTTAATACCTATAATGAAGAAAATAATCCCGAAAAGTGTAAGAAAGGCACCTATAGTATTATGCTCCTTTGAAAACACCATTATAAATCCAACGACAGCTGCAATCCCCCCCGCCACAATTATTAGCCCATAACTTAGCTCTTCGTTTTTCTCCAGTGTTGCTTTGAATTTCTCTGACGGGGTTCCTCCAAATGCGCCCAATGCTTTTCGTGCAAAAACAATTAATCCTATTAAAAATACAAGAAGTACAATTATTTCTATTATATCTCCTATCATTGCGTATTTTTCTCCTTTCCAAGCTTTTCTTCTCTCTTGTTTAGACAATATTTACACAATCCTGCTGACTGATTTCCGAAAAACGCACGAGCGTCTTCTTCGGTAAAAAACGCTTTCCACTCCTTCGGATGGGGATTTGTAAAATGGCAATAGCCGATAATGTGGATTTTTCCGTTCTGTGGATTTAGCACATAGTTTTTTCCCATTTGAATCTCCCTCTTTCATCAAATAAAAAAGTGGCGCAAGCCGAAGCCGCGCCACCGAAAAACGCACAGCCTCACTTGCTGCCACACAATCATTATGGTCATACACAAGGATGCCAAAATGGAGGGTGCGTTTTTACCAAAGGTAAAAACACATCCTTGCTATGACCAAGTATTAGATTGTGTGGCAAAATTATTTTATCACATCTTTATTAAGAATACAATCGATAATTAGCAATATTCCTTTTTTTCTGTCTCGCTCTGTGCTACAATAACATCAATCCAACAGCGGAGGGGCAGACGATGAACAGGAACAACGGAAGAAAGATAGCGGTCAGACTGCTTGCCTTGCGTGATTTTCTCTATGCCAACGCCGACCAAAAGCACGCGGTCACGACTGAGGCAATAATGGAATACTACCGAAGCAAGGAATTTGAGAATACGAGCCTCAAAACTGTTTATAACGACCTTCACGCCATACAGGGAGACGACCACAAGGTAGATGTAGCCTATGACGAAAAAGCGAAGGGCTGGCTTTTGTATAATCCGCCCTTTGAAGCCTATGAGCTGCGCCTTATCGTCGATAGCGTCCAAGCGTCCAAATTCATCACGCAGACTGAGGCCAAGAGGCTCACGAAGAAGATACAGCAGCATTTCGGCAGCGGACGCAATGCGATGGGCAGTCGGCGCGGGTATCGTAAACGGCAGCGGCGAAGGAATGCTCGAGCCGAATAATAACGCGACGCGCGCGCAGGTCGCTCAGATAGTTCTGAACTGCGAGTCGGTCCGGAGATAATATGTTCGCAATAATAACAGCAGCCTTCGAGGATAGGCTGCTGTTGTTTTATATGGTTGTTATGACGAATATGCGAGCAGACGTTAGCGTAAATTTGCAGGATTGTTTATTTGAAAAGACTGAATATTTGTGATAGAATCAGTATATATCATCTGCAAATCCCTATAAGTTGGAGGGCAGCTTCATGAAAACCGGACTTCAGAAAACACTTGCAATAATACTCAGCCTTATTATTGTGCTGGGCATAGTCCCGGCACAGGCGTTTGCCGACGGAGAGCCGAACGAGATCGTAATGCTCGAGGGTGAAGTCATATCGGGCTTTGCTGCGGGCAAAGAGACCTTTTCGAGCGCTCCCGAGATCGCGTGGGTAGACGGCGACGGTAATCTGAACGCACTGAAAGAGGGCGTCGCCACGGTCACTGTGAACGGAGATGAATACAGTGTAACCGTAAACGACTATTCCGACGGCTCGGAGGTGGTCGGTCAGCTCAAGATCCTTGCCAGATTCAACGATTCCATGCAGTTTTATGACGGACACGTGTATCTGCTCTTTACGTCCTATCAGGACGGCGTTGAGATAACGGTAGACGATCTCTACGCGGGATACGATATTTCGGACGCATACTACACGGATATAAGAAAGGACGTCTCAAACGGTTCTCATCGCACCGGGACTGATACTGACAGGTACTTTACGCTCAGATACGGCAGCAATACAACAGTGCTCGACCGCGGCGAGATAGTAACTATCGGAATGTACCGTGATTTTGGTTTGTCCGTTGCGGATGCAGCCCTCGGATGCCTCAAAAACAGCTCGGCTTGGGGAAAGCTGAGCGACGAAGCAAAGACTGTTGCCATTGATACGTTTCTCGAGGTCATAGAGAGCGAAAAGATCGACGAAGCTGCGCTTTTTGATAGCCTTTTCGGACTGGCGGGCAGCGCGGGAAACCTGAAATTTGAGGACTGGCTGGACGGAAAAGTGAACGGCGGCGTCTGCTTTAACCGCGAGCTGTATAACCAGAAGCTTGAATACGATCAATTTGAAAACGTCACGTATGAGCTTGATATAACCGAAAATCAGCTTGAAGCTCTTATTGGCACGCTCGGCGGAAATCTCAACAACTTCTCAATTTTGAAAAACAGCTGCGTGACCGTCGCCCTCAGAGCCTGGAACGCCGCGGTCGGAATGAGAGACGGCGAGAGGACGGCGTATTACCTTGAGCCTGAGGGCAGCGGCGTTTTTTCGCTCATCGACGCGCCTAAGACGGTAAAGACTAATATCACCGAGAGGCTTCCGGGCCATTACCTGAACAGCTCCGATGGAGTTGAGGAGCCTTCCGCCGGATATTATGACGGGCAGGCGGGCGAGTGGGTCTACGTAAGCGCGCCGGAAGAGATGGAGCTTGAAGCTGAAGAGCCCGCTGAGGAGGACGACAAAAAGCTTACGATAACTGTCAGCGGAGCGCCGGACAGCTATGCAAAAATTTATTATTTTTCCGGTGAAGACGAGATTGAAATACATAGCGATGAGGATATTCCCGCTGCTGGAACGGAGATATATATAATCGCCGGAGATCATAAGACCGAAGGCCGATATTTAGATGAGATAACGCTCAACGACGAATTGCTGCTGCCGGAGGAGGACGGAAGCTACAAGCTGACGATCCCTGAGGAGAAGGCGGAGCTTTCAATCAGATATTCGAGCTATACGGCAAGAGCGAAGGGCGAGCAATCTATTCAGTGCTTTGTGGGAGATACTCTTGACATAGGCGATTACGTAGAGCTGTATGCAGGGGATGAGCAGATCGATATTTCCGATGGGTCGGCAGTCTGGTTCGGCGCTGAATTCAGCGAGGCTATTGAGTACGGCAACGACGATCATACCGTATTGAGGGCAGCCTGCGAGGGCGACACAATCGCGTTTGTGAAAATGAAGGACGGCGAATCTGCCATCAGTCTCTTCGCCGTGCATATTTTCCCGGCGGACGGCAGCGTGGTACCGTTAACGTGGGAAACGAACGGAAACGGAACGGTCAGCCTTTACAGCAATTATGACGGCTCGCAGTCGGCTGTCAGCTATTCCGGCTATTACGTCAGAAAAGGCGCGGAAATAACGTACGAAGCTTACGCGCTCGACGACCATCTCCTGACGGAAATAATAGTAAACGGCGTTTCCATCGCCCCCGGCGAGCCGATCGTTATCGGCGAGGAAGGCGTGAACGTTGAGTTCGTTTTCTCGCCCGTTTCGGTCTACGGAGTTCCTGAGATGATCGAGCTTCCTTCAGCCGGAGATACCTTCAGGCTTGAGCCATACGTACTCGGTGAGGACGGAAACAAGCCCTTTGCCGATGTGGAATACAGCTACGAATCATTGGACGGGCTTGTTGAGATAGATGAGGACGGCATGGTCAGAATAGCCGGAGAGATACCGAAGGGCGGCAAAGCGGTTCCGGTCATAGTGAATGTAAAATTCGGAAACAGCGGCCTTAAAGTGTACAGCAAGGTGATCGTCGGCAATTACGACGGAGAAAGAATCGTCGGAAAAGCGACTATTGCGACAAGAAAGTTTACATTGAGCCAGCTTCTCGCTACCCATGCTTACGTTTCGTTTACTCCCTACGACTACACCGACCTGTCCGTAAACTACTACCGGTACTACAAGCCCAGTGAGGCGTATCTTGCCCTCATGCGCGACTACGCCAATAACAGAGATAACTACCCGTCTGACCCGGCGGTCATTTCCGATGAGATATACATTGAAAACCGCGAGGGGTATTTTGATATTCTTGAGGGAGGCAATGGACCGGAAGCCGTGAAGCTCTCGCTGAAGCCCGGCGAGACCGTGACCTTCACAAGCTATCCCTACGAAGAATCCAAGTGGCAGATGGTGAGCGACGCTGTCAAAAACGGACAGATCTCATCGAGCGCGGCTGCGAAAATGTTTGTCGATCAGCTTGAAAAATACCTGAACGATGAAGAATTTGACAGACCGGAACTGTTTGACAGCCTGATCTCAACGCTTGCGGAAGTTATCATGTCCATCTATTCGACGGGAACAAACCCGGCGGACGGCTTGACCAAAGGAGGCATAACGCTGGGCAGAGAGTTTTTTACGCAGTTTGCAAGCACTACGAGGTATTCTTTCTGCGATTACTTCACCGTTGAGATTACCGCTGATGAGCTTGCGGCAATGGAGAATTACCTGTCGGTTGAGAGCAGCAACAGCTACTCGCTGCTTATCGGCAACTGCGTTTCCGCGTCAAGGAATATATGGAACGCCGCGATGTACGATCGCCCGGAGCTTCAGGTAAAAACCTCGCGCTTCGGATTATTCGACGACCCCGAGGTGCTGCGACAGTCGATCTTCAGCCTGAATTCTCCCGACGGAGAGCGCGGGACAGATTATTATCCGCGTATCGAGTCACACATAGCTTCTTTTGACGCTAACGGCGGCGACGGCGCTATGGAGGACCAGTATTTTGCCGACAGCGTTTTTGCAGAGCTGAACCGCAATGCTTTTACAAGACGGGGCTATACTTTCGAGGGCTGGAATACCGATCGCTCCGGCAGCGGCGTTTATTACGCGGATGGCGAGAAAATAGCGATCACTGCCGATCTCGAACTGTATGCGCAGTGGAGCCGAATCATCAATACGCCGCCGGCGGAATCAATAACCGACGCAGGTGAGGCGGGCGGAGAAAAAACCGAAGATGAAAACATAATCCCGATCCCACAAACTCAGGTGATTACCGTAAAGGGCAAAGACGGAGAGACCGCTTCCGTAACGATCGACCTCTCGTCGCTTTCGGAGGATATAACAGGCGTAACGATTCCCAAAGAGAAATTGGACGATCTCAGCGGGACTCTTATTATAAAGCTGCCGCAAAGCTCGGTGACGTTTGACGCAGCCGCTCTTGCTGAGATCAGAAGCCAGACGGAAGAGGATATTGTCCTGTGCGTCCGCATTGCAGCCGAGCAAAGCCTGAATGCGGCGCAGAAAAACGCCGTTTCGGATATAGACGTTCAGACCGTTTATGATATAAGCCTTTTATCCGGCGAGAAGCGCATAACTGATTTCGGTGGAGGAAGCGCTGCCGTTAAGGTCGGCTACGAGCTAAAAGCCGATCAAAAGTCTGAGGGACTCGAGGTCTGGTACGTATCGGATGACGGCAGCACAGAAAGGATCCCTGCGGCAGCAGGATCCGGTTTCATAACCTTCAGCGTAAATCATTTTTCAAACTACGTCGTTGCATATAACGCCGACAGCACAGCTCTCTGCGAGAAGAATGGAGCTTGTCCGGCATCGGCTTTCACAGATCTTGACCTGAACGCCTGGTACCATGACGGAATCCACTGGGCGCTGAAAAACGGCATCGTCAACGGATACGATAACGGCTTGTTCGGAGCAAACGACGCCGCAAGCAGAGCGATGGTAGTTACGATGCTTTATCGCATAGAGGGCGAGCCTGCGGTCGAAGGCGACGTTCGGTTCTCGGACGTTTCGGACGGAATGTGGTATACCGATCCTATAAAGTGGGCGGTATCAGCAGGCATCGTAAGAGGATACGGCGACGGAACCTTCGGCGTGTCGGACGATATAACGAGAGAGCAGCTTGCCGCGATACTATATCGCTATGCGAAACTGAAAGGAAGAGCGTCCGGCGAGGTCTGGTCATATAAACTTGAATTTTCTGATGCCGACGAGGTTTCCGATTGGGCATATGAGGCGATGTGCTGGGTGAGCATGAACGGAGTAATCCGGGGTACGGGGAATAATATGCTCTCGCCAAAGACCGGAGCGGATCGCGCGCAGACTGTGACCATGCTCAGGAGATATTTTGAAAAATAAGCAAATACAGCTTAATGCCCCTCTCCCGACAGCGGGAGAGGGGCTGAATATTGTTAGCAATATTTCGATGCCTATAACTTTTTGGCACAAAAAAGCCCCGAAACCTTACGATTTCGAGGACTTTTATGGTCCGAGTGACTGGATTCGAACCAGCGGCCTCTTGAACCCCATCGGCCCATCCAAAACATTTTAAGGCCAAAAGTGGCCAAAAATACAGTAATTAATGTAAAAGTTATAACTTTTAAGACTTTAATTTGCGTTCAGTACATTGTTTTTCGAGCTCATTCCAGTCAAAATTCCAGTCGGATTGGAAAAATCTTACAAAGTATACAAGAGGCCAAATTGAAGGCATTGGGAGGTAAATAATGGACGCTGCGAAAATCAAGTATCATCAAGCCGGAGACTATCTTTTGCCGAATCTTAAGGCACTGAATAATCTTAATATAGGCATATGGGGAATGCGCAGAAAGGAGCACCTGCAAAAATTTAAAGATCCAGTCTATACAGGTCTCTTTCTCAGCGGAAAACTCAATTCACACCTCGAGGAAACCGACAGAGCAGCAAACGAGCTATTCGACAGGCTGATAAAAGAGTATGCAGAAGCTGACGGAATTACCGAGGAGCTGAAGGCTCAAAATCAGATGGAATGGATCAGACGAATGAACGGCATACGCACAAGAGTGGAAGAGACGATCTATTCCGAATATATCTACAAGTAAATAATGCACTGTGCCTGCGGTGAGAAGTTTCCCTCACCGCAGGACTTTTTTCAATGGCATAATTTGCTCTTGACAAAGTTATACTATTGTACAGGCGGGGGAACCAGACCGATCACCCGGCTGATTCCCCCGTTATATGTGGTTAAATGATTTCTTTCCAGTTGCGGCGTCCGTATAAGATTCTGCGGACTTCCATCACGTTGTCGATTACAACGTAGAAAATGGTAAAGCTTTTGACCTGTATGCGATAGTATGGAAACTTGCGCTCTTTTTTACTCTGATACTGATCAAAGGCTTCTGCGTTTGGCAGACGCTCATAGTTTGCCTTTTCGACTGCGTCAACAAGATTTTCCGCCGCAATCGGGTTTTTCAAGCGAAACACGATATAGTCAACTATCTCGCTTAAGTCTGACTCAAACAGCGGCAGTATGCGCAGCTCATAGTGCTTTTCGCTCACGGATACGCCTCCTGACTCTGCCGAACACTTCGTCGGCGGCAAAACGCTCATCGCTTAGTTCCGCCGCAAAGTCGGCCTCGTCGAGCTTCAACTCAATGTCATCCGTAAGCTCGGAATATTTCTCCAGACTCATCACTACCATTGAGCCGTATCCGTTCTTGGTCAGAAAAACGGGCTCTCCGTTTTTCAGCACGGCTTCTTCAATTTCGGGATACTTATTCCGAAGGTCTGATACTGGCCTGATGTTTAACATAGCGCTCACACCCCTTTATCATAATATTATCATAATATTATCCTCGCGTCAATGATTAATGACCGAATGTTCTATAAGTTGGAGGAATGCCGATATGATAAGACGTTTTCCCTGTAAACGCAGTCCTTTTGTGTATGTTAATTTTGGGGCTTCAATGCTTGGAACATTTATAGCTTTTATAATTCGTGGGGCGGATTCTCTTGATATTGAATACATAGCAACTCATTTATTCCTGCTCTTCACGCTTTACGGATTATTTCTGTTTCCAATGCTGACGTTATATAGACCGAGAACCTTATGGATATCCCTCAACAATGGGACCTCTCTTCCGTTTTTATCCAAGGAGCAGGCTGCCTTTGATGCACCCGCCCCTATGATGACCACATGCGGATCTTGTAATCGCTTAACCTATATGATTTTCTTGACATAAACATTTCACCTTAAGTCAATTCAAGAAACTTTGAATAATTTTGCTTCTTTTGTCACTTAATAAATCCAGTTGCATCTGCGCCATCTTGATCGATTCCTCCAGTTCAAAAACCTTTTCCACGGTGTCGTTTTGAACCGTAATATCCGGTACAGTGAAAGTAATCCCCTGAACTCTATCAATTGATGCACAATATGAGCGAGAGAAGCCGAGCTTTGTCAAGGGGGATTTCAAACTTTTTTGAAAGTTCATACTATGCTTCCACGCATACCGCGATATTTTCTATTATCACGCTCGTCGCTTCATACACGTCCATACTGGGCTCATCATACTTAGGCCGCATAATGAACTATTTACAATAAGCATTTTACATTCCAATTTGCGAGCCGTATAATAAAATAAAAAACGGAAAAGGGGATTTTATGGAACGCTTCAGCTTTAACGAGGGCAAGACCTACGAGGTCTATCCTGAAATCGAAAACAGGCCGGTCTACTACCGCAATCGCTACGGGACTCAGCTCGCGGCGGATATTTTTTTTCCGGAGCACTTCGATCCCTCCAAAAATTACCCCGCCGTTATCGTGAGCCACCCTCACGGCGGAGTCAAGGAGCAGTCAGGCGGACTATACGCTCAGGAGCTTGCCAAGGCAGGCTTCATCGGCTTTGCCATCGATCTTTCGTCAAACGGCGGCAGCGGCGGCTCTGCCCGACATATCTCTACGCCGGAGGGACACGTTGAGGACATCCAGGCAGCGGTAGATTACCTCGGGACCCGTCCGTTCGTTCTGCGGGACGGCATAGGGCTTGTTGGAGTCTGCGCCTCCGGCAGCTTCGCCGTGGCTGCGGCTTCAACCGATATGCGCATAAAGGCAGTAGCTGCTGTGACTATGTACAACATCGGCGAGAACTACCGCACTATGTTCGGACTGAGGGACGCCGAAGCTCGCAAGGAGATGCTCCGCCATGCTGGAGAGCAGCGTTGGGCGGAATATGAGGGTGCGGACACGGAGTTTATGATGGAATTCCCGCGTGTGGTCACTGAGGAGATATATTATTCCCTCGATCCCGTTTCCCGGGAGTTTTTTGACTACTACCTCAATAATCGGCGCGGACGGCACCAGTATTCAGTGGGTAAAATAGCTCTTAACAGCCTTGCGGCGCTCTTCAATTTCGACCCCTACATCAATATGGACCTTTTGGGAGGCCGCCCCATACTTGTGGTCTGCGGCACCGATGCCCATAGCCGAGTCTACAGCGAGGAGTGCTACGCGAAGGCCTACGAGCCGAAGGAAATGTATTGGGTAGAGGGCGCGGGCCATTGCGATCTGTATGACGACAAGACAAAGATACCCTTTACCAAGCTCGCCGACTTCTTCGGCGCTAATTTGAGAAAGTGAGCAGATATCTGGAAAACGCAAAAATCGCTCTCGGCGCCTGGGCCCGGGGTAACGATGGCACATTCGGGGGCAGTCTCAGCGCAAATGACTTGCGTCCAGTATTTGACAGGGCTATGGAGCTGGGGCTAACCCTGTGGGACACTGCCTATGTCTATGGGATGGGCGAGTCGGAGATGACGCTTGGAGGCTTTCTCCGAACGGTTTCGAGGGAAAGTTATCAGATCTCAGCGAAATTTACGCCTCAATGCGCTTCTCCACGCGCCGAAAACGCCGTTATTGAAATGTACAGGGAGAGCGCCCACCTTTTGGGCGCCGAGTATATGGACTACTACTGGATCCATAATCCGGTGTGCGCGCCGAGATGGATAAAGGAGCTCATTCCACTTGCAAAAAGCGGGAAAATAGGCATAAATGGCCTCGGCCGCCATAACTGAATACTATTACAGCCGACTCATTAGAGCCGGCTGTTTTTTTATCCAAATCGCTCTCTTATTGCCGCTAAGTATGCCTCGGTGGCGGCTGAAAAGGTCTGGTATTTTTTCCATATCAGAGATACGCTCGCCGTGAGCGGCGGCTCGCAGGGGCGAAAGACCAAATTGGTGCCCGCTGTGTTAAAAATCCCGTCAAGCATCAACGCACAGCCCAGGCCACCCTCCACCATCTTCTCCGCGTTCAGGAGCATAGTATAGGTTGCGGATATGTTCAAATCATTCAGCTCACGGCCCAGCCAGCTCTGGAGAAAGCCGGTGTCCGTGGCCTGCTTGGAAATGATAAGTGGGACCTCCCACAGGTCTGAGGGCGAAACGGTATCCTTTGCCGCCAGAGGCCAGTCCTTCGGCATAAGCACGCCCCACCGATCCGCGGGCTTCAGCTCAAAGCGGCCGTATTTGTTTTCATCCACAGGGCCAAATACGAAGCCCAGATCCACAAGCCCCTTGTCCAGCCGTTCCTTAACGTCGTCACCATCGCCGCTCATCACTCTGAGACGAATACCGGGATGGGCTTTCCTGAGCTCCGCCGCTGTTTCGGAGAGGAACCGGACAACGTCCGTCTCGCCGGAGCCTATATAGATGTCTCCGGAAATACCGCCCACGTCGCTCGTAAGCTCCGCCTCCGCCTTATCGGCGAGCTCCACGAGCTCGCGGGCGCGCTTTCGCAGAAGGATCCCGTCCGGTGTAAGGGATATTTTGCGCTTTCCCCGTATTACGAGCTGCTTGCCGAACTCATCCTCAAGCTCCATTATCATCCTCGACAGCGTTGGCTGGGTAACGTGCAGAAATTCTGCTGCGCGGGTGATATTCTCCTCCTGCGCCACAGCTAAAAAGTATCTCAGCGTCCGAAGCTCCATTCGTCACTGCTCCTTCTCTTTTTTGTTATTTTATCATACAAAAACCGTATTGTAAAGTATTTAGAATAAGCATTTTACATTTTGAAGCTGCCATTTTATAATAAAACTGCGCTAAAGAAAGCGCGAAAAAAAAACAAAAGGAGAAACGTAAAATGAAAAAGAACGTCGCGAAAGTATTGGCACTCATCCTTGCAGTCGTGAGCTGCATCGGCCTTATGTCCTCCTGCTCCGCTCCCAGCGTGGCGGGCACCTACACCTTCACAGTAGACCCCACCGACGTGGCGGGCAATTCCCAGCACTCCGCATTTCTCGCTGACGCCGTTCCCAGCCAGGTAAACACTCTCGTGCTTAACGAGGACGGCACCTACTCCCTCACCAAGAAGCTAGATGAGGATAGCATCCACATCAACATCGAGTTTACCGGCACCTACACATTCAAAGACAGCGACGTGACCCTCGCGGCTCCCACTGACGTCATTTGGGACGTTGACTGGGGTCAGTTCATCGAGATGGGCTTCTTCCCCGGCGTTCTTAAGGGCCAGCTCTCCAAGGGCGACACCGGCATTATGTGCGGACGCATCATTCAGCCTGACAACAGCATTGGCGGCGGCCACGATCCGAAAAATATGTTCCTCACCCCCTACTATCTCGACAGCGAGAAGACCGGCACCCAGGATATCACCGTAAACAAGGACTCCAAGACCTTTACATACGCCGTCGAAGCCAGCTCTGAGGACGATTGATTCGGGAGTACGAAGATGAAGAAGCTAAAGAAGAAATCATATATCGCTATATGGTCGGCGGTCTTGGCTGTCATCCTCGTCGCCGTCATAATAGGTAACTTCGCTGCTGTCGCCTGGGACGGCGCACTCAGCCGCCTTTTGGGCACCGTAGGCGTGACAGATACCGGCTCCGCTTCCGGTTCCAGCGTTTATTATACCACCGGCTTTGAATCGCAGGAGGCGCTTGAGGCCGCACAGCGGGAGTTTACTGAGCGCACCACGTCGGAATCCATAGTTCTCTTAAAAAACAACGGTGCGCTTCCTCTTTCCGGCAGTGAGAGCATCTCACTCTTCGGCCTCTCCTCCAAGGGCCTCGTGACAGTGGGCTCCGGCTCCGGCTCATCGGACCTTGACGAAAACTGCACCTGGGAGAACTCCTTCAAGGAGGCCGGCTTCAAGGTAAACGAGACGCTCCTCAGCTTCTATCGCAATTCCACCCACAAGCACGGCTCAGGCTCCACCACCCGCGATTGGACGATAGACGAAGTGCCTCTGGCTGAGTACACAGCGGAGGTCAAGGCGAGCTACTCCGGATACAATGACGTGGCTATTATGGTCGTGGGCAGAACCGGCGGTGAAAACGGCGATCTTGCCAGAGATATGTCTGAGTTCGGCGGAACGGCAGACCGCAACTATCTGTCCCTGAGCCGCGAGGAGGATGAGCTTCTGAAGAGCCTTAAAAGTGAGGGCTTCAAGAAGGTAGTCCTTGTAGTAAACTCCGCCTATCCTATGGAGCTTGGCGCCGTGGACAGCGAAGAATACGGCGTTGACGCCTGCGTATGGGTCGGCAACACGGGCGTAAACGGTCTTATGGCTGTCGGCAAGCTTTTCAGGGGCGACTATAATCCCTCCGGCCGCACCGTTGATACTTACTGGTATGACAATATGTCCGCCCCGGCTATGCAGAATATGGGCGACCTTACCGTACTCGACGAGAGCGGCAACCCCACCACCATAAAATACGTGACCTACGCCGAGGGTATTTACGTCGGCTACCGCTACGCCGAGACGCGCTACGCTGATCTCGTTATGGGCGCGGAAAACGTGGGTGACTTCGACTACGCCTCAACGGTCAAGTATCCCTTCGGCTACGGCCTGAGTTATACCAATTTCACCTGGTCGGGCTTCAGCTTCACCGAGCCTGACGCAAACGGAAACATCACCGCCTCCGTCACGGTAACCAACACCGGCGACAGAGCCGGAAAAGAGGTCGTCGAGGTCTACTATCAGGCGCCCTATACCGACTACGACAGAGAAAACGGCATTGAAAAGAGCGCCGTAGCGCTCGCCGCCTACGGTAAGACCTCCGAGCTCCAGCCCGGAGCGAGTGAAACCGTTTCCGTCAGTTTCAATATTTACGTTATGGCATCCTACGCTGCTAACGTGGACGGCGGAGCCTACGTCCTTGACGCCGGCGACTATTACGTTGCCGCAGGCAGAAACGCTCACGACGCTTTGAACAATATCCTCGCCTGTCAGGGCTACTCCGTCGCTGACGGAATGACCGAAGATGGCGACGCGAGCTTTGCCGGTGTCTTCAGCCGCGCCGAGCTCGACAAAACGAGCTATGCCACCACCCCCGGCGGCGCCCAGCTCCAGAACCGCTTTGAGGATGCAGACCTTAACTATTACGTCCCCGGCGCAGTAAACTATCTCACCCGTCAGAACTGGGCTATGATGGATAATAACGGCCTTATGGTAGGCGAAATAGACGCGAGCGGCAATCAGGTGCTCCGCGGAAATAACGCTCTTATTGCCGCCTTCAACGCTACGGGCTATGAGGCCAGCGGTGCACCCGCCCTTGCCTCCAGAAACGATCCCAGCTATAACTACGGCGAGGAAAACGGTGTCGAGCTCATCGACCTTATGGGCAAGGACTACGATGATCCTCTGTGGGACAGCCTCCTTGACGAGACCAAGCTCTCCGAACAGCACACTATGTACGGCAAATCCGGCTATGGTAACGACGAGATAAGCGCCATAAACAAGCCCAAGACCTACGAGTACGACGGCCCGGCATCCATCTCCAACTTCATCACGGGCAGCCACGCCTTCTCCTTCCCCTCGGAGACCACCTTCGCCTCCACCTGGAATATTGAGCTTCTCTCCGAGTTCGGCTCTCTTGCCGGCTGCGACGCCATAAACTCCAAAACCTCCGGCTGGTATGCTCCCGGAGCGAACACTCACAGGACGCCCTTCGACGGCAGAAATTTTGAGTATTTTTCCGAGGATCCCGTTCTCTCCGGCACTCTCTGCACAGCTGAGGTGATTGGCGCCCAGTCCAAGGGTGTTTACGTCTACGTCAAGCACCTTGCCCTGAACGATCAGGAGACGAACCGTATGGACGTCTGCACCTTTGCAAGCGAGCAGGCTATACGCGAGATCTATCTCAAGAATTTCGAGAGAGCAGTTATTGACGGCCAGGCGAGAGGCATTATGACCTCCTTTAATCGCATAGGCGTCAGAAACGCCGAGGGCCACTATAATCTCATTACCGAGGTGCTCAGAAACGAGTGGGGCTTCAAGGGCGTTTCCATCACCGACTACAAGGGCGTTTTGGATTCCGGCAAGGTGGACCAGTTCCTCGCCGCCGGAAACGATATGATACTCTCCACCGTTAAAAACGAGCTTTCCGATTCAAAAGCTGCGTGGAGCCGCACAGAGCTTCGCAGAGCAGCGCATAATATACTTTACGTTCAGGCAAACTCTCTCGCAATGAACGGTATGGAGCACGGAGCGGAATACTCCGCAGGCTTCGCAGTTTATAAAATACTGCTCATCGCGCTGGACGTTATAGTTGGCCTTTTGATTATCGTCAAGACTATAGACATTGTGAAGAAGGCGAGACTCTCCGAGGTGGAGTACGACGCCCTTCCGGGAATGTCGAAGAAGCAGAAGATAACTATGTGGGCAATAATCGGCGTTCTCGTCGTGGCCTTTACAATTTTCTTCTTCGTAACTCTCCTGCCGCTTATTCTCAAGGCTACCGGCGCTGTGGTATAAGAATATGAAAAAACTTACAGCTGTCCTTTTGACATTACTCCTCATTCTTTCTCTTCCCGGATGCTCGGAGACTGCCCCCTCCGAGCCCTCCGGTGAGGAAAAAACGCCTGAAATACGCACGGAGGAGAAGCTATATTATAACGGTGACGTCAAAATCTACGGTGTTCTTTATCTGCCGGAGGAAGTGCGAGATACTTATCCCGTCGTAATTCTCTCACATGGCTTCGGAGTTACCCACGGCGTAGTCGACGAATACGCCCAATATTTTGCCCAGCGCGGTTTTGCGGCATACGCCTTCGACTATCCCGGAGGCGGCAGCGCTTCCCAGTCGGACGGCGACCTTCTTCAGATGAGTGTTCTGACCGAAGCCGGAGACCTGAATGCTGTAATAGACGGCATACTGGGCGAGAGCTTTACTCAAAAGGAAAATCTGTTCCTTATGGGCGAAAGCCAGGGCGGTTTTGTCTCCTCCTATGTGGCGGCGCAGCGCCCGGAAGATGTCAGGGCCCTTATGCTTCTGTATCCGGCCTACGTCATCTGCGACCAGGCGCTGGAGCGCGACCACGATCCGGATACTATGCCGGAGACCGAGACTCTTATGGGCACTACGGTTGGCAAGATTTATACTCTCGACGCTGCCAGCTTTGATATCTATGACGTTATCGGCTCTTATACCGGCGACGTGCTGATACTCCACGGAACAAAGGACCCATTGGTTCCTCTGAGTTATTCTGAAAAGGCTGTCGAAACCTTCCCCTCCGCAGTTCTTGAGATTGTTGAAGGCGCCGGACACGGCTTTACCGGCAAGAACAGAAATCAGGCGAAAACCCGTATGGCTGACTTCGCCGAAGAACATTTATCGTAACATAAGGGCTTCCCGCGGTAATTTGCCACTGAGAGCTAGTCAAAGAGGAAAGGACGACGGGTATGGAGCCGGAAATCGCTGAAATCAGGCAAACCCTTATAGACGCAGGCTGCAACGAAGAGCTGTGCAGGCATTATCTTGAAAAGCATCTCCAGGGCGAGAGGCAGGACGAGCTGAGACTTCTCCGCCAACGCCGCGCAGAGATAATGGAGGAAATACACCGTCACAGCCGCGAGCTCGATTGTCTGGACCATCTCATCTACCGCTTTCACGCCGCAAACTACCGCGCCTAAGTCAAAGAGAACGCCGTCGGAGCATTTTGCTGCTCCGGCGGCGTTATGCTATTCTCCACGATATTCTTCTTTCACCGTTTCGTCACCGTAAGCGTCAAAACTGCAGGCGTATAAGTATACGGCACGCCGAACCTGCGGCCTTCATAATTGATGAAGCCGTCGAAGGATATCTTCCTCTCAGGACATAGGTAAAAACGGATATGCGTTTATGACATCATATTTCTTTACATAACGTTTAGACAGTTCAGTTATTGTTTCCGGAATACAGAACGACGTCCCCGGCCTGCGTCGTGATTTGCACATCGTTTCTCGGAAGACTTGTTTCAAGGGAGCCGACCTGTTCAAATCCACCGTACATAGACATCTGGATCGTTACCGGTGCTTCGGTCACCAGCTCTTTCAGTGCCTCAACGCTCTCGTTGTCTTCCCACTGTACAGGCACTTCCGAATCGCCGATCATCAGCTTCATCGCGCCGTTCGTCTCCTCATCGGACGGATCGCTCTCCGGGCTCTCAGAGGGCTGAGAAATCAAATCTTCGGTAGAATCCATTTCGGGATCTTCGGCTGCATGATCAGAAGATGGATTTGTTTGAGATGCTGACTCCGACGATCCAGAACTGCCTTCTTCCGACTGTATCCCG
>JAFPWN010000063.1 GCA_017412765.1 Oscillospiraceae bacterium
CTGACAGTCCTTCTGGCAGAAATTGCGCCATACTGCGTTAGCCCCCTTGACCATATATATCCATTATGCTCTGCTTTTCTGCCTTGTCTGGCACAATTTCTGCTCAGAATTACAAGTCAGTTTTATATCAAGGATTAGTATTAATGCTCCATAGCCTCGTGCGAGAAGGTGCAGCCGCACCAGCACTGGCGATAGATCTCATATTCGCGGCTCAGCTCGATAGAGCGGAGATAGCCGTTTTTCTTTTTGAAGTCACTGTGAAGCCAGCTCACGCCCTCATTTCCGGCAAGCTCCTCGCCGATGGCGTTGATGAGCTGGGCATTTTTGTGCGGCGAGACCGTCAGCGTCGTTGCGATCCGCTCGATTCCGAGGCGCTTTGCCTCCTTCGCCGTCTCACCGAGGCGCAGAGTAAAGCAGTCGCCGCAGCGCGCGCCGCCCTCCGGCTCAAGCTCCTTGCCCCTTGCGGCGGAGTAGAAGCGCTCAGGATCGTAGTCGCCCCAGATAAGCTCAACGTCCGTCATGCCGGAGGCGCGCAGGAGCTTCGGAAGCTCGTTTCCGCGCTTAACGTACTCCTCATAGGGGTGCGTGTTCGGATTGAAATAGAAAAGCACGATTTGGAAATGCTCATAGAGCCGCTCAAGCACGGCGCTCGAGCAGGGCGCGCAGCACGAGTGGAGAAGAAGCGGAGGGCGCGAGCCCGACAGCCCGGCAATCTCCGCCTCCATTATGCGATTGAAGTCCTCTCTCATTTCTTGAAGCTGTCCTTCAGGGCGACAGCGCGATTGAAGATCAGATGCTCCGGTGTGGAGTCCTTGTCGGCGGCGAAGTAGCCGAGACGCAAAAACTGGAAGGAATCAGTCGGCTTCGCGTCTGCGAGCGCCTTTTCGACCTTGATGCCGTTCACAATCTCGAGAGAATCGGGGTTGAGGCAGGTGAGGAAGTCCTCGGCGGCGTCCGGCTCCGGGTCGGAGAAGAGGTAATCGTAGATCCTCGCCTCGGCGTCAACGCAGTTATTGGCGTCTACCCAGTGGATCGTCGCGCCCTTGACCTTGCGGCCGTCGGCGGGGTCGCCGCCGCGAGAGTCGGGATCGTACTCAAGAAGCACCTCGGTGACGCTGCCGTTCTCATCGGTGCTGCAGCCGACGCACTTTACAAGGTACGCGCCCTTAAGACGGCACTCGGGGCCGTCCGGGAAGAGGCGCTTGTACTTCGGCGCGGGAACTGCCATGAAGTCCTCGCTCTCGATGTAGAGATCGCGGCTGAAGGATACGGCGCGCGTGCCGGCGGATTCGTCGTTGGGGTTATTTTCGATCTCGACGGTCTCTGTCTTGCCCTCAGGATAGTTTACGATCGTGCATTTTACGGGGCGCAGAACAGCCATACGGCGCGGCGCGTGGAGGTTGAGATCGTCCCTGAGGCAGCTCTCAAGCAGGGAGTATTCGACAGTGGAGGGATTTTTCGCAACGCCGATGCGATCTGTAAAATCGCGTATCGACTGCGGCGTGTAGCCGCGGCGGCGAAGTCCGCAGAGGGTCGGCATACGGGGATCGTCCCAGCCGGAAACGTAGTGCTCCTCAACGAGCTTGCGGAGCTTGCGCTTCGACATAACGGTGTAGTTTATGCCGAGGCGGGCAAACTCGATCTGACGCGGCTTCGACGGAACCTCGACGTTGTTGATGACCCAATCGTAGAGGGGTCTGTGATCCTCGTATTCGAGGGAGCAGAGGGAGTGGGTAATGCCCTCGAGCGCGTCCTGGATCGGGTGCGCGAAATCGTACATCGGGAAGATGCACCATTTCGTGCCCTGACGGTGGTGCTCGATGTAGCGGATGCGGTACAGCACCGGGTCGCGCATATTGAAGTTGCCGCTCGCAAGGTCGATTTTCGCGCGGAGGGTGTATTTTCCCTCGGGGAACTCGCCGTTTTTCATGCGCTCGAAGAGGTCGAGGTTTTCCTCGATCGGGCGGTCGCGCCACGGGCTTCTCGCGGGGGTGTTCGTATCGCCGCGGTATTCGCGGAACTCCTCGGGACTCAGCTCGCAGACGTAGGCAAGACCCTTTTTAATGAGGGAGACCGCAAGCTCGTAGGTCTTTTCAAAGTAATCGGAGCCGTAGAAGAAGCGGTCACCCCACGTGAAGCCGAGCCACCTGATGTCCTCCTGGATAGCGTCAACGTACTCGGTGTCCTCCTTCGCGGGGTTTGTGTCGTCCATACGGAGATTTGTGATTCCGCCGAAGCGCTCGGCGGTGCCGAAATCTATGCACAGCGCCTTGCAGTGACCTATATGCAGATAGCCGTTAGGCTCGGGCGGAAAGCGCGTGTGAACGGTCTGGCCCTCGAACCTCCCCCCGGGACCGATGTCCTCGGCTACGAAAGCCTCTATAAAGTTTTTTGGTTCAAAAGCCATAAAGCTCAACTCCTTTGTGATAATCAAGTTATTTTATCATAGCGCAGACTAATTTGCAAGATTGCATTTTAGATTATTGCGGTGTATAATAAGAATATAACCAAATATTGCGTCTTCGGGGCGGGGTGAAAATCCCCACCGGCAGTAAAGTCTGCGAGCCAATGGCTGACACGGCGTGATTCCGTGACCGACGGTATAGTCCGGATGGGAGAAGGCGAGCGGTTTCTCCGCTTGTACACTCAGAGGCGCAAGCCTTGGTGTACATTTTTTATTTTGGAAAACAGGAGGAACCGATATGTCAAAAACAGTACGCAATCTCGTTGTCACCGCGATGCTCACAGCCGTGAGCTTCATTCTCATGCTCCTTGACTTCTCCGTGCCGCTGATTCCGAACTTCGTGAAGATGGATATTTCGGAGTTTCCGGCGCTCTTGGCGGCGTTCGCTCTCGGCCCCGTGTGGGGCGCCGGCGTGTGCCTGCTCAAAAACCTTTTGCACCTCGCGGTAACTACCACCGGCGGCGTAGGCGAGCTCGCCAACTTCCTGCTCGGCGCCGTCTTTACCCTCGTAGCCGGCGCGATATACAAGCACAGGCGCACCCGCACCGGCGCGATGATCGCCTCCGTATCCGGAGCGTTTGCCATGGCGGCGCTGAGCCTGCCGATAAACTATTACATAACCTATCCGTTCTACCAGAACTTCATGCCGCTTGACGCGATAATCGGCGCGTATCAGGCGATAAACCCGGGCGTTGACGGACTTTTCGCGTGCCTGCTCATCTTCAACGTGCCGTTCACCTTCGTTAAGGGTATGCTCGACGTTATCCTCTGCGCGCTTATCTACAAGCGCATAAGCCCGCTTCTGAAAGGAAAGAGTAACTGACGATGTTCCGTACCGAAACAGCCTGCTTTACCGGTCACCGGCCGGAAAAGCTGCCGTGGGGCAGCGACGAAGGCGACCCGCGCTGCTATGCCCTCAAGGAGCGCCTCGGCGACGTGGTCGAAGCGCTGTATGCGAGCGGGATACGCCGCTTTATCTGCGGCATGGCGCGCGGCTGCGACACTTATTTCTGCGAGGCAGTCATCGCCCTGCGCGAGGAGCGCGAGGACGTGACTCTTGAGGCGGCTATTCCGTTCGACGGGCAGAGCGACAAGTGGTCGGCGCAGGACAAAAAGCGCTATTACTACCTCGCCGCCCAGTGCGACCGCGAAACTGTCCTGCAGCACGGTTATTCAAAGGACTGCTTTCTGCGCCGCAATAAGTACATGGTCGATTCCTCGAGCGTGCTGGTCGCCGTGTTCGACGGCACCATGGGCGGCACGAGCCAGACCGTAAACTACGCCTCGCGCGAGGGGCTTGAGGTCATCGTTATAAATCCATACGAGCTTTATACTAACCCCTAATCAAAATCTTCAATTCGCGCTTGCCCTTTTCGCGTCATACTTCGTTATCCGGCTTGATAATACACAAAGTATTGTCTGCACCGGATGCCTTGTATGACGCAAAAAATTCTGCGCGCTCGGTTAAAGCTTTTAATTAGGGATTAGTATTAGAGGGCAGCTTTTCCTGCCCTCGATATTTTTTGCAAATACCTCTTGACAAATAATACTATGTATCGTATAGTATAACGCGTAAGGAGGGATAACATGGATACACAGCTTCGGCGCGGAATGCTGGACGTCTGCGTTCTGCGCTCGCTCACCGGCGGCGAGAGCTACGGTTACGCCATCATCAAGGACATTTCGCCGTATGTGACCATCTCGGAATCGACGCTCTACCCGATCCTGAAGCGCCTTGAGGGCGCGGGATGCCTCACTGTGCGGAGTGCCGAGCACAACGGCAGACTGCGAAAGTATTACTGCATAACGGACAGAGGAAGAGAGCGCATCTCGGATTTTCTCACCGAGTGGGAGGACATTATGCGCGCGTACAGTTTTGTTAAGGAGGGTATAAAATGAATAAGAAAGAGTTTCTTGACGAGCTTTGCAGGCGCCTGCGCTACGCCTCTGTTGACGAGGCTCAGCGCCTTGTGGCTTTTGTCACAGAGAGCATTGACGACAGGATCGAGGAGGGAATGACCGAGGAGGAGGCAGTCACTGCGGTCGGCAGTATCGACGATCTCGTGCGCGAGGTGAGCGGCGAGGCTAAGGTCGAGACCTTTACGGACGAGGTCGCGGTCAAGGGCGCCCACCGCAGGGATTACGTAGTGAGCGCCGACGGAGTGGAAACGATCGAGGTCACGGAGGGCGGCGGCGACGTCAATTTCCGCGTCTCGCGCGATGATAAGATACACGTCCACGTCACGGAATCCGAGCGCCAGCGCTATATCGTCACAAAGAAAAACGGCGTCGTCAGCGTTACGAAGGAACAGCTCGGCGGCAAGGACATAAACTTCGGCTTCGGGCTTTTCGTGTTCCGCGCGGACTTCAACAATAACACAGACGTTATCGTGGACGTTCCGGAAAATCTCAGAGCCGCGATCGACTGCAAGACCGGCTCCGGCGACGTCGGCTACTCGCTGAGATCGGCGCTTTCCGTATCTCTGACCACCGGCTCCGGCGACATCGACGTAGATTCCTGCGCTGTCGGCGGCAGGGCTGAGCTGAAAACCGGCTCCGGAGATATAAACGTCGACGAGCTGATGGCGGAGAGTATTGAAATAACCGCCGCCTCCGGCGATGCGGACTTGAAGAGCGTGACCGCGAAGGCGCTGAAGCTCTCCGCTATCTCCGGCGATATTGAGGTCGACGAGGCGTTTATCGCGGACAAGGCGGTCGTGAAGTCCGTCTCCGGCGACGTGAATCTGTGCATGGCTTCGCCTCTGAAGGTCGGCTCCTTCGAGTCGGTCTCCGGCGACCTCGACATCGGGCTTTACGGCCACGGCGAGGAGTATTCCGTCAGCGCAAAATCCGTCTCCGGCGACGTTGACGTGCCGGCGGATAAGCCGGAAGCGCCCAACGCGGTCCGCGCCCGCACCACAAGCGGCGATATAAGGATTGAGATAGCAAGATGACGAAATCCGAGTTCATAGACGAGCTGTGCCGCCGTATAAAGATGCTCCCGCCGGAGGAGGCGGAGCGGGCGGTCAGCTTCTATTCCGAGGCTATCGACGATAAGATCGAGGGCGGAATGACCGAGGAGGAGGCGGTCGCCTCACTTGGCTCGCTGGACGATATAGCGCTTCAGGTGGAGAGCGCAGCGCTGAAAAGCACACCTCAGCAGAAAAAGGTGGGGAAGAAGGCGATCAAAACCCTGCTTACTGTATTGATCGTAGTAATTATCGCGGCTTCCGTCGCCTTCGCCGCCGGTGAAGCAGTGTCGTTTTTCGCAAAGGATATAGCAGCCGTTCCCGAGCCGCTTGAGCTTTCACCCAATGATGTGGTGGTGATTTCGGTCGAATCGGTATCCGGCGATATAACGATCACAGAAAGCCCGGACGAACGTATCCACGTCGATGCGGGCAGGGGCTATGAGGTCGTGCGAGGCGTAACGATTACTGTCAAGCCGCACGGCATCGGCACTGCCTACGGCTCGAATCCGGTTACAGTCAGTCTCCCGAAGGGATATACGCCGGCGCTTGCGCTGACGACTGTCAGCGGAAAAATCAGCGTCGGGGCGGATTGCGCCGCGGTTAACGTTGACAGCGTCTCCGGCGACGTTGTTTTTGAGAACGTCAGCGCCGGAAATATCGACATCACCTCCGTCTCAGCCTCCGCCTCAGGCACGCTGAACGCCAGACGCGAGGATTATCTTGTGCTGTTCAGCTCCGTTTCAGGCTCGAACAGCTTGAGTGCGTATGAGATGCAGCCCTTTGAGTACAAGCTGAGCTTCGAGTCGATCTCGGGTAACCTGGATATTAGCTTCAAATAAATAAATCCCACGGTTCGTTTTGAACCGTGGGATTTGAGCTTTTTTCGGGGATCGATCAGATCTTTGCGACGATCTTCACGCCGGGGCCCATGGTGCTGGCGGTGACGCAGGACTTGATGTACTGGCCCTTCGCAGCAGCGGGCTTAGCCTTTATGATGGCGTCCATAAGGGTGTTGTAGTTCTCAGTGAGCTTCTCAGCACCGAAGGAAACCTTGCCGATGGGGCAGTGGATGATGTTGGTCTTGTCGAGACGGTACTCGATCTTACCGGCCTTGACCTCGGCGACAGCCTGAGCAAGGTTCGGAGTTACGGTGCCGGCCTTGGGAGAGGGCATAAGACCCTTTGGGCCGAGGACCTTACCGAGACGGCCGACAACGCCCATCATGTCGGGAGTTGCGATAACGACGTCGAAATCGAACCAGTTTTCCTTCTGGATCTTCTCGACCATATCCATGGAGCCTGCAAAATCAGCGCCGGCATTGAGAGCCTCTTCCTTGCGCTCGTCCTTGCAGAAAACGAGAACGCGGCGGGTCTTACCGGTGCCGTGGGGAAGAACGACGGCGCCGCGGACCTGCTGGTCAGCGTGACGGGAGTCAACGCCGAGCTTTACGTGAAGCTCAACGGTCTCGTCGAACTTGGCCTTGGAAGCCTTGGTAACGATGTCAAATGCCTCGGTGGGCTCGTAGGAAACAGCTCTGTCGATGAGCTTCTGAGCTTCCTTATAATTCTTACCTCTGAACATATTCTCAGCCCTCCTCTACTACGATGCCCATGCTGCGTGCGGTGCCGCTGATCATGCTGATGGCGGCCTCAAGGGAGCCCGCGTTGAGATCCTTCATCTTGGTCTCGGCGATCTTCTGGATCTCGCTCTTATTGAGACGGGCGACCTTATCGCGCTGGGGAACGCCGCTTCCTTTCTCGATGCCGGCTGCCTTCTTGAGAAGAACGGCGGCGGGAGCGGACTTCGTGACGAAGGTGAAGCTGCGATCGGAGTAAACTGTGATTACGACAGGGGTGATAAGACCCATGTCGGCCTTGGTACGCTCATTGAATTCCTTGGTGAAAGCACCGATGTTAACGCCGTGCTGGCCGAGTGCCGGGCCTACGGGAGGAGCCGGGGTTGCTCTGCCGGCAGGGATCTGAAGCTTGATGATTCCTGTAACTTTCTGTGCCACTTTCGTGAACCTCCTAATATAGATGTGGTTAGGCGAGTCTCTCTTGAAACTCTCCCACGTGCTGACGGATTGTCAGCTCATGCGGTTTTACGCTTGCGATCAAATTCAGTCCTTGATAAGCTCGATCTGATCAAATTCGAGCTCGATGGGCGTTTCGCGCCCGAACATGGAAACGACGACTCTTGCGGTCTCCTTTTCCATATCGATCTCCTCGACGGTTCCGAAGAAGCCCTCGAGAGGTCCGTCCGCAACCTTGACGTTGCTGCCAACCTCGAAATCCACGACAACGTCGTGCTTTTCGACGCCGAGAGCGGCGATCTCCTCGTCGGTGAGGGGGATAGCGTTGTTGCCGCTGCCTACGAAGCCCGTAGCTCCGCGGGTGTTGCGGACAAGGTGCCAGCTCTCGTCGGTGAGTATCATCTTTACGAGGACGTAGCCGGGGAATACCTTTCTCTCGACGGTCTTTGCGACGCCGTCTTCGATCTCGGTAACAGTCTCCAGCGGGATGTTGACCTCGTGGATAAGATCGGTCATCTTACGGTTTTCGGCGGATTTCATGATCGTGTCGGCTACGGCGTTTTCGTAGCCGGAGTAGGTATGGACTACATACCACTTTGCCTCATCTGCCATCTTGAGCCCTCTTAGAAAAGCTTGATGATGATCTGAATGAGGTTGGAAGCAAGCCAGTCAAATGCCCAGATAACAACGCCGGAGGCGATGATCGAAGCAAAGACCACGGCGGAGTTGTTGACCACCTGCTTGCGGGAAGGCCATACGACTTTTTTAAGCTCGGCCTTCATACCACGCCACCAGTTGGCGAGGCGCTCGGTGAACTTTTTCTTCTCAGCTGTTGCCATTAGAATTGACTCCTTTTTCCCTTACTTCGTTTCAGTATGCACGGTGTGCTTACGGCAGAAACGGCAGTACTTGTTGAGCTCGAGCTTGTTCGGAGTATTCTTCTTGTTTTTGGTCGTGTTGTAGTTTCTCTGCTTGCACTCGTTGCAGCGGAGAACGACCTTGACTCTGTTTTCAGCAGCCATTTTTCGGCACCTCCTATATAATTTGCCTCCCTGCTTTGGATTGAGATTTTGGGCGCGCAAAAAGCACCCATAGCTCGACAGGTAACATTGATTATAGCAAAGAGAAATCGAAAGGTCAAGCACTATTTTATAAAATTTTTCGTTGCAAACCGGGGTTTTACAAGCTATAATCACGAAAAAGAGCATTTAGGAGTGACAATATGAGAATTCTTGCAGTCGATTACGGCGATCAGCACACGGGACTTGCCTTTTCTGACCCCATGGGCATCATCGCGGGCGAGGCGTTCACCGTTGACGAGTGGAACCCGGAGCGCCTTGCCGAGCGCATCGCGGAGGAGGTGCGCGCGCGAAAGGCAGAGCGCATAGTTCTCGGCTATCCCCTCAATATGGACGGCTCCGCCGGCCCGAGAGCCGAAAAGAGCCTGTCTTTCCGCGATTTGCTGAAGGAAAAGACCGGTATCGAGCCGATAATGTGGGACGAGCGCAGAACTACGGTGGACGCGCACAGGATTATAAGCGACAACGGTCGCCACGGGAAACGGCGCAAGCAGATCGTTGACGCCGTTGCCGCGACGCTTATTTTAGAGGGTTATCTTCGCTCTATTTGATAAGTTATCGTCAGTATATCTTGAAAGATACTGATCTTTATGGTATAATAAATCACTATAATTTTTTTACTTGGGGTGTTCCGAATGAAGTATATTGAATCAAAAATCGAAAACGGCAGAGCCACGATCTATCTCATCGGCAACGTTGACTCCTCCAACGCCGCTGCTGTCGAAGCAGAGGTGAACGAGGCGAAGGGCGACGCGAAGAGCGTAACCGTAGACTGCGGCAGACTTAACTATATCTCATCGGCCGGACTGAGGATCATTCTCCGGCTTAAAAAGGCGGTTGGCGACGTCGAGGTCATAAACGTATCCTCCGACGTCTACGAGGTTTTTGAAATGACCGGCTTTACAGAGATGATGGACATCAAAAAGGCGTTCCGCAGGATCTCGGTCGAGGGCTGCGACGTTATCGGCACCGGCGCGAACGGCAAGGTGTTCCGCATAGACCCCGATACTATCGTAAAGGTCTACTACAAGGGCGACGCGCTTGAGGAGATCAACCGCGAGCGCGAGCTTGCGAGAACCGCCTTCGTGCTCGGCGTTCCCACCGCCATACCCTACGACGTGGTTCAGGTCGAGGGCGGCTACTACGGCTCGGTGTTCGAGCTTCTGAGCGCTAAGAGCTATCAGGATTACCTCCTCTCCGGCGAAAAGACTCCGGAGGAGATCGCGAAGATGGGCGTCGAGGTGCTTAAGACCGTCCACTCCACCGAGCTTACGAAGGGCTCGCTTCCGAGAATGGACGAGCTGTGCGTTGAGAGAGCCGAGAAAATCGCAAAGTATCTCGATAAGGAGAGCGGCGACAAGTTCATCGCGCTCGCAAAGGCGCTTAAGCCGGACTTCCACATGCTCCACGGTGATTTCCACATAAAGAACGTGATGGTCCAGAACGGCGAGAGCCTGCTCATCGACATGGATACGCTCGCCGTGGGCGACCCGGTGTTCGAGTTCGCGGGGATATACCTCGCTTATATCGGTTACGCGGAGCTTGACAAAAATAACCCGAAGGAGTTTTTCAAACTCGACTATTCCGTAACGAGCAGGATCTGGGAGGAGACCTTCAAGGAGTATTTTGCCGGCAAGAGCGAGGACGTTCTCGCCCGCAATCTCGACAGGATCGTTCTTCTCGCAAACGGCAGAATGATCCGCCACAGCGCAAAGCACATAGACGAGGAAGAGATCGAAAAGGCGAGATTTGAGCGAGCCGTACAGAACGTAACGGAGCTTCTCAAAAAGGTCGATTCGCTTCCTCTTGAGTAATGGAAAAGCTCAGAAAGCTCCTGAGCATTTTCCTGACGTTTTTCAAGATCGGCGCATTTACCTTCGGCTCGGGCTGGAGCGTTCTTGCCCAGCTCGAGCGGGAGTATATCGTAAAGCGCGGGGAAATATCGAAGGAGACTCTGCTCGAGATCATGACCGTCGGAAAGAGCGTGCCGGGAATAATGATCACGAACATCAGCATGCTGATGGGCATGGAGCTTGCGGGGCCTGCGGGCGGCATTGCCGCCGTCGTCGGGCTTACGCTGCCGGCTGTGATCATCCTCTCCGGCGTTACGTATTTTTATGATTTCATCAGGGACAATTACTGGTTTTCCGCCGCGATGAAGGGCGTTTCCGCAGCTGTGATCGCAATAGTTGCCTCCACCGCGCTGAGCCTCGGCAGAGAGGCGTTCAGGGAGAAGCTTGCGATCGTGATATGCTCGATAGCGTTTCTGCTCGGTCTTTTCACCGGCATTTCCAATATCCTTATGATCGCCGCGGGCGTGGTCATCGCGCTCGTCTGGATCGGCGTTGAGAAGGCGGGTGAGAAGAAGTGATACTCATCGAGCTTTTCATTTCGTTTATGAAGATCGGCTTCACCTCCTTCGGCGGAATGAGCATGATACCGCTCATCCTTGAGGAGATGCAGGCGCACGGCTGGATGACGGCCGGGGACCTGACGAATCTCATCGCTATCGCGGAGATGACGCCGGGCTCTCTCGGAGTCAACTGCGCCACCTTCGCCGGAACGCAGACGGCGGGCATATTGGGCGGCATATTCGCCGTCGCCGGCGTGCTGATGCCGGCTTTCACGCTGACGCTCGCGGTCGGCGTTTTCTTTGCCAGATTCAGAAAAAGCAGCGCAGTTACGCATATTCTGAGGATCATAAAGCCCATCTGCATAGCGATGATCCTCAACGTGATCATAACGCTCGGCAGGGATACGTTCTTCCCCGGCGCCGGGATAGACTTCTTTGCGATCGCGATCAGCGCCGCGGCTTTCGTTATGCTCAGACATTTCAAGCTCGGCATACCGACCGTCATCTTCACCGGCGCGGCGCTCGGGCTCTTGTGCTACGGAATACTTTGAGGAGTGAAAAAACTATGGCAAAAATTCAGATCGGCTCAACCGGACTTTACGCGGAGGACACCGGCTTCGGCGCGCTTCCGATCCAGCGCGTCACAAAGGCTGAGGCGGTGAAGCTCCTTCGCCGCGCTTATGACGGCGGCGTTACTTATTTCGATACAGCGCGAGCCTACACCGATTCCGAGGAAAAGGTCGGCGCCGCGTTCGAGGGTATGCGCGATAAGGTCATTATCGCGACAAAAACGATGGATTTCACGCGCGATGGCTTCTGGAATAATCTCGAAACGAGCCTTCGCGCGCTCAGAACGGACTACATAGATATATACCAGTTTCACAATCCGAAATTCTGCCCGAAGCCGGAGGACGGCACGGGACTGTACGAGGCTATGCTCGAGGCTAAGGCCCAGGGCAAGATACGTCACATCGCCATCACGAACCACCGCCTTGACGTCGCGCACGAGGCGGTCGGGAGCGGACTTTACGAGGTCCTGCAGTTCCCGTTCAGCTATCTCTCGACCGAAAAGGAGATCGCGCTCGTGAACGAAACGCTGAAGGCGGGCATGGGATACGTGTGCATGAAGGGCATGAGCGGCGGACTTATCAACAACTCCGCTGCCGCGGCGGTGTGGATGCGCCGCTACCCGGGCGTTATGCCGATCTGGGGCGTTCAGCGCGAGAATGAGCTTGAGGAGTTCCTCTCGTATATAGGAAACCCGCCCGAGGAGACGGAGGAGATAAAGAAGGTCATCGAGTTTGACCGCAGTCAGCTCCTCGGAGAGTTCTGCCGCGGCTGCGGCTACTGTATGCCCTGCCCCGCGGGGATCGAGATAAACACCGCCGCGCGAATGAGCCTGCTTCTCAGACGCGCGCCCTCCGCCGCAAACCTCGGAGAACACGGGCAGGCGATAATGGCCAAGGTGCCGGACTGCATAGGCTGCTATTCCTGCGCCTCCAAATGCCCCTATGGGCTCGACACTCCGAACCTCCTGAAGCGCAACTACAAGGACTACACCGAAGTCCTTGCGGGCAAGGAGCTTCTGCCGCACAACTTTTAATGAGAGTTTTCGACAGAATCTACGCCGCAGTCAAGACCATACCGCGCGGCTATGTTGCGACCTACGGGCAGGTCGCGGAGGCGGCGGGGAGCGTTCGCTACGCGCGCGCCGTCGGCTACGCGCTTCACGTAAACCCCGAGCCGGGGGTGATACCCTGCCACAGAGTCGTCAAAAAGGACGGCTCCGTTTCGCCTGCCTTTGCCTTCGGAGGCGGAAACGAGCAGGTGCGGCTCCTTAAAAACGAGGGCGTCGGCTTCCTCGACGGGAGCCGGGTTGATATAAAGCGGTATGGCGTCAGAGCCCTGCCGTTAGTAACAGAAGAGGAAGATAATGAAGGAAGAAACGCTTGATATAAAGATAAAAGAGCGTGATATGCTGTTCGATCCTTACGTTCTCGGCCCTCACGTTGAGCTGAGAAGCGAGATTTTCTCGGTCGTTGACCGCTTCGTAAAGCAGCTCGGAGGCAGGGAAAAGCTGAACGTGAATATTTACGGCGCCGATATCGGAGAGGCGCTTCAGGAAAAGGTGCGGGAAGCCTTCCGCGAGCACTATGAGGATGAGCTGAGAGCCGCGAAAAAGTCGCTCTTCCGCTGGCGGCTCGAGGTAGCGATCATGGCAACAGGCGGCGCTATGGGACTTGTGGGCTGGTTTTCGCTTGCAAGCGTGTACAACGATAACCTGTTTCTCGAGCTTATGAGCATAGTCGGCACGTTCTGCATCTGGAAGATCGGCGACCTGCTGCTCAACAGAAACGATTTCCGCATTGCGGTGGACAAGCTCAGAATGGAGCGCGACGCCGTTATAGAATTTTATTGAGGTTTATATGAATATTCCTGAGATACTTGCTCCTGTCGGCGGACAGGAGCAGCTTTTAGCCGCGGTACGCTGCGGCGCCGACGCTGTCTATCTCGGTGCAAAGGGCTTCAACGCCCGCAGAAACGCCGAGAACTTCGACGACCTCGCCGCCGTAGCGGGATACTGTCACGCGCGCGGAGTCGACGTTCACGTTACGCTGAACACGCTCGTTTTTGACTCTGAAATGAAAGAGCTTGAGCGCACGCTCGACGAGGTCGCCGCGTCCGGCGCAGACGCGGTCATCGTGCAGGATCTTGCCGTTATGCGGCTCGTGAAGGAGCGATACCCGACTCTGAAGCTGCACGCCTCGACCCAGTGCGCGGTGCATAACACCGACGGGGTGAAGCTCTTTGAGGACTACGGGGTCGACAGAGTCGTGCTCGCGCGCGAGCTGAGCATAAAGGAAATAGAAAAGATCCGCGCCGCCACGGGGGTCGAGCTTGAGACCTTCGTCCACGGCGCTCTGTGCATGTGCCTTTCCGGCGCGTGCTATCTGAGCGGAATGCTCGGCGGCAGAAGCGGAAACCGCGGACTGTGCGCCCAGCCGTGCCGGCTCGACTTCAAGGGCGCAAACGGCGGCTACGCGCTCTCGCTGAAGGATATGAGCCACCTTGCCCACGTCAGGGCGCTTGTCGATGCCGGCGTTGCCTCGCTCAAAATCGAGGGCAGGATGAAGCGGCCTGAGTACGTCGCCGCTGCGGTCACGTGCGCAAGGCAGGCGGCTCGGGGCGAAGAGTACGATGAAGAAGCTCTCCGCGCCGTTTTCTCGCGCTCCGGCTTTACTGACGGCTACGCGACCGGCTCACGTAGAGATATGTTCGGTCACCGCGAAAAGGACGACGTGACGAGCGCGGAGGGCATTCTCGGCTCGCTGAGGCGGCTTTACGATAAGGAGGCGCCGCGCGTGAAGGTCGATTTCGACCTCACGATCGGTGAAAGCGCCGCGCTCACCGCCACCGCGCTCGGAAAAAGCGTGACCGTCTCCGGCGATGGCGGCATAGAGGCGCTCTCGCGCCCGACGGACGAAGCGCTTGCGGAGAAGAATCTCTCAAAGCTCGGCGGAACGCAGTTCTGCCTCGGCTCTGTCAGACTGAGTAATCCGGCAAACCTTATGCTCCCGCCGTCGGTCATTAACTCCCTGCGGCGCGAAGCGGTCGAGCGGCTGAACGGTGAGCTTTCAAGAGTGACTCCGCACGCAGGACGCGAGTGGAATTTTGAAATTTCCGAATATAAAGCCCCTGAAAAGCCGGAATATTGGGCAAAATTTGAGAAAAAGAGCCAGCTTTTCGACGGCGCGGACAGGTATATCCTGCCAATCGGCGAGATCGACGGCGCTCTTATTGAAAAATACGGCTCTCGCCTCTCGGCGGCTCTGCCCGACCTCGACTTTCCGGAGACCGAGGACAAGACGAGAGCGGCGCTCAGCGAACTCAGGCACCTGGGTCTCTCGAGCGTGTACGCTGCAAACTGCGGCGGGATCGAGCTCGGAAAGAACCTCGGACTGCGCGTTTTCGGCGCGCCGGAGCTGAATATCGTTTCCTCTGCGGCGCTCGAGGAGTACCGGACTCTCGGACTCGAGGCGGCGAGCGTGAGCTGGGAGACGCGCATGAGCCGCGTTTCCGCCCTCGGCGGAACGCTTCCGCGCGGTATAGTCGCCTACGGATACCTGCCGGTGATGCGCTTTCGCAGCTGCCCGAACCGCAAAAACGGTCAGTGCGGCAAGTGCGACGGAAGTCCCCACCTTACCGACAGAAAGGGCGCAAATTTCCAAATTATCTGCCACGATCGCCGCAGTCAGACGCTTCTGAACTCCGTTCCGCTCCACATCGGCGGAAAGGGCAGAGCTGCGTGCGACTTTTATCTGTGTATTTTTACCATCGAGAGCGCGGCGGAGTGCCGCGGGATATTCGATGAGATCAGGCTTGACCGCCCCTCGGAAAAGCCGAGGACGGGAGGACTCTACTACCGTGAGCTGTTGTGAGGTGAGAGAATGAAAGTTGCGGTGATCGGCGGCGGCGCGGCAGGTCTGGCTGCGGCGATAACCGCGCGCGAGAGCGGACATGAGGTCGCGCTTTTCGAGCGCCAGGCGAGAGTCGGGCGCAAGCTGATGGCAACCGGAAACGGGCGCTGCAATCTCACAAATCTCGGCGCCTCTTTTGAAAACTACCACGGCGCGGGCGAGGCGTTTATCGCTCCGGCGCTCGGTGAATTTACAGTCGCGGACACGATAGCTTGGTTTTCCCGCCTCGGACTTGTCTGCGAGCCGGACTCTGAGGGCAGGGTCTACCCGTTTTCCGATCAGGCGGGGAGCGTTCTTGACGTTCTGCGCTTCCGGTGCGACGCGATCGGTGTAAGGACGGAAACCGGCGCGGAGATCAGAGAGATCCGCCGGAAAAGCGGCGCCTTTTCGGTAAACGGCGAGCGCTTCGACCGCGTGATAGTCGCCTGCGGAGGAAGAGCCGGCGAGCATCTCGGCGGCACCGGGCTTGGCTATGAGCTGCTCAGAAGCCTTGGACATCGCATAACGCCGCTCGCGCCCGGGCTTGTGCGGCTCAAGAGCGCCGAGGAGATAACGAAAATGCTTAAGGGCGTTCGCGCGAAGGCGAGCGTGCGGCTTCTGAGAAAAGGCGTGCTCGTTTGCGAGAAGAGCGGCGAAGTGCAGTTCGGAGATGGCGGCGTGAGCGGCATCGTCATAATGGATATTTCGCTTCTCGCGGAGGACGGCGATACGCTCTCCTGCGACCTTCTGCCGCCGGTGAGTGCGGAGGAGCTTCGCGGAAAGCTCCTTTCCCGCGCGGCCGCCACGCCGGAGGAGAGCGCGGAAAACCTCTTCGCGGGCGTGCTCCATTCCCGGCTCGGGAGAGCCGTTATCAAGCGCTGCGGGCTGGACTTCGGAGCTCTTCTCGCCTCCCTGGGCGAAAATGATATAGAAAAAGCCGCAAAAGCGGCAAAAAGCTTTACCCTCACCGTCACCGGCAGGGCGGGGTTTCCCGAGGCGCAGGTCACTCTCGGCGGCGCCGATACAAAGGAATTCAAACCCGAAACCCTCGAATCCCGGCTCGTTCCGGGGCTTTACGCCTGCGGCGAGGTGCTCGACGTTGCGGGAGATTGCGGAGGCTATAACCTCCAGTGGGCGTGGTCGTCCGGCAGACTTGCGGGGTGCCTCAGATGACGGTTGAAATAACGCTCAGACCGGGCGAAAGCGAAGATAAGCTCCGCTTTTATGCCTCAAAAGTTCTGAAAATCAAGGAAAAGGACGTCGGAGGTCTGCGCATCCTCAAAAAGAGCATCGATGCGCGCAAAAAGCCGAACGTCATAATAAATTACCGCGTATCCGTCTGGAAAAAGGGCGAAAAGCCCGATATACCCCCGGTTTACGCGCCGAAAAGTTCGGCAGAGAGCAGAGCGAAGCGCCCCGTCGTCGTCGGCTTCGGCCCGGCGGGAATGTTTGCCGCCCTCGTGCTGAGCGAGGCGGGGATGAAGCCGATAGTTCTGGAGCGCGGCGGAAGCGTTGACGAGAGAATCGGAAAAATCGACGGGTTCTGGGGCGGCGGAGCGCTCGACCCCGAGACGAACGTACAGTTCGGAGAGGGGGGCGCCGGTACATTTTCCGACGGAAAGCTCACCACCGGCACGAAGGACGAGAGGATCAGCTATGTTCTCAACCGTCTCGTCGGGTTCGGCGCGGAGGAGCATATCCTTTGGGACTCAAAGCCGCATATCGGCACCGACCGCCTGCGCGAGGTCGTCAGAAATCTCAGAGAGTACGTTATTTCCCTCGGCGCCGAGGTGCGCTTCAATACAAAAATGACCGCCCTCAGGGTCGAGGACGGCAGAGTTACGGGCGCGCGCGTGAGCGGCGGAGAGATCATCGACTGCGACGCGCTTATTCTTGCGATCGGTCACTCCGCGCGCGATACGGTGGAGTATCTCGAGGAGATCGGCGTTCCGATGGAGCCGAAGGCTTTTTCAATGGGCGTTCGCATAGAGCACGGACAAAAGAGCGTTGATTTTGCGCAGTACGGCTTCATTCCGGAGCGCCGCGAGCTTCCGCCTGCGGATTACAAGCTCTCCGTGAGCTTTCCGGAGGGCGACAGCGCGTATACGTTCTGTATGTGCCCGGGCGGTTACGTCGTCGCGGCGGCGAGCGAGGAGAACAGAGTCTGCACGAACGGCATGAGCTACTCTGACCGCGCAGGGGAGAACGCGAACGCGGCGCTTCTGGTAACGCTCACGCCGGACAAATTCCCGTACCCCGGCGTGCTCGGCGGTATGCGCTGGCAGCGAGATATCGAGAGCGCGGCGTTCAGACTGGGCGGCGGCGATTACTCCGCTCCCGCGCAGAGGGTCGGAGATTTCCTCGCTGACAGAGCCTCGACCGGCGCCGGAAAGGTCATCCCGACGTATAAACCCGGCGTAAAATGGTGCGATCTGCGCGATTGCCTGCCGGAAGTCATAACAAAAACGCTCAAAAAGTCCATTCCCGCGCTTGCAGGAAAGCTCAGAGGTTTCGACGACCCCGACGCTGTTATGACAGCCGCCGAAACGCGCTCGTCAAGCCCCGTGAGGATACTGCGCGGAGCCGGTTTTGAGAGCGAGCTCAAGGGTCTTTACCCCTGCGGAGAGGGCGCGGGCTATGCCGGAGGCATAGTCTCCGCCGCGGTCGACGGCGTGAGGGTCAGTGAGAGGTTAATTTAAGTATTTCCCGCCTCAGACGGAGCAGTATGCGCTTCTCGAGGCGGGAAATATAGCTTTGGCTTATCCCGAGGAGGTCTGCGACCTCCTTTTGCGTTTTTTCGTCGCCGCCGCGCAGACCGAAGCGCAGAGTGATGAGCTGCTGTTCGCGGTCAGAGAGCCTGGAGAGCGCCTCACGGAGGATCTTACCGTCCTCCTCGCTCTCCATCGCCGCGCCGAGCTCCTCTCCGTCCGAGCTGAGAACGTCGCTGAGGCTTAGCTCGTTGCCGTCGCTGTCGGTGCTGAGCGGCTCGGAGATCGACACCTCGCGGGCTCGCGCGCTCGTCTTTCTCAGGAACATCAGGATCTCGTTTTCAATACAGCGCGAGGCGTAGGTCGCAAGCTTTATATTCTTTTCAAGGTCGAAGCTCTCGACAGCCTTGATGAGCCCTACGGTGCCGATCGAAATGAGGTCGTCGAGCGGAACGCCGGTGTTCTCGAAGCGCTTTGCCACGAATACCACGAGGCGCAGATTGTGCTCTATGAGCTTCCTGCGCGCGCTCTCCGAGCCGGCTTTCAGCTCGGAAACGGCGGCGTTCTCCTCCTCACGGGAGAGGGGAGCCGGAAGATTGCCGCCGCCTCCTATGAAATCGACGCGCTGCGGAAAAAGGCGAGCAAAAAAAGCGAGCAAAAGATTTATAAATTTCATTTCATACCTCCTGCACAGGACTTATCGCCGCGAGCGAGCAATCGGGGTCGACCGCGATCACACAGCGGACGGATTTACCGTTTATCGTTACTTTTTCCGGCGTAAAAGCCGGTAAAAAACCTTCTTTACCAACACTTTTGTACGGAATAAGCGAGAAACCGCGCAATCGCTCGACCGCCTCGACCGCGCCGAAGGAGGATAGGATAGCCGCCTCCTCGCGGTCAAAAAGCCCTCTCACCGCGTCGAGCGAGCAGATCGTCACGGGCAGACCGCGCAGCGGATCGCGCAATGTGCTGCCGGTGTCCGCGAGGGCGGTAAACGCCGCGCTTCTGCCGCGGCGGAAAACCTTGAAGCTATACTCGCTTCCTGTAACTTTATTCTGCAAAAATGCGCGAAAAACGAGGGAATATATTAAATATGCGCACAGAAACGAGGGTATGAATACGCTGAGAGAGCCGCCGGTTATGCTTCCGAGTCCGGCAAAGGCGGCGCTGAGGGCGAGAAAAACGAGCAGAGTTCGCGCGGTGGTATCCCTGAGACCGAAAGCGATGACCGCCATCACAGCCGCCGAGATGACGGATATGAGCGGGTGCGAGAGCGCCGGCATGAGGCTGACAGCGAGCGCCCAGAGCGCGCCGAAGCCCGACGCGATCAGAGCGCGCGACGTGCGGTAAGCTTTGCCGCAGACCTTGCTTGTGAGAATGACGAGCGCATAGTCCATCGCAAAGTTCAGGCAGAGCACCTCGTCAACGTAAATGTACCGCATATCCATCACCCGCTGAAACTATATCATTGCGAGCGGGAGAAAATCGTCAAATCGCGTGTGGACAAGCGGCAAAATAAATGCTACAATATGGGAAAAAGAGCATGGAGGGATCGCGTTATGTCAGAGATAAAAGATATTTCACTTGCGCCGGCCGGCGAGATGAAGATGGCGTGGGCAAAGAGATATATGCCGCTTCTGAATTCGATCGAGGCGGATTTTATAGAAAAAAAGCCGTTTAAGGGGCTCAGAATGGCTATCTGTCTGCACCTTGAGGCGAAGAGCGCGGTGCTGTGCCGCGTTATGATGGCGGGAGGCGCGGAGGTTTTCGTCTGCGGCTCGAATCCGCTCTCCACGCAGGATGACGTCGTGGCGGCTCTTGCCGCGTCCGGAGCCGAGGTCTACGCGACCTACGGCTGCACTATGGAGGAGTATGAGCACTATATTGAAATGGTGCTCTCAAAAAGACCGAACATAATAATCGACGACGGAGCCGACCTTGTGAGTGCGATCCACGCGCGCCACCCGGAGCTTATAGGCGGCATAATCGGCGGCTGCGAGGAAACGACGACCGGCATCATCCGCGACAAGGCGCTTGAAGCCGCGGGCAAGCTCGGATTTCCGATGATCTGCGTGAACGACGCCAAGTGCAAGCACTTTTTCGATAACCGCTACGGTACGGGTCAGAGCGTTTTTGACGGCGTCAACCGCCTCACAAACCTCATCGTCGCCGGAAAAGAGGTCGTAGTCGCAGGCTACGGCTGGTGCGGCCGCGGCGTTGCGATGAGGGCGAAGGGCCTCGGCGCGAGGGTTTCCGTCACCGAGATCGACCCCGTCAAGGCGCTGGAGGCGATGATGGACGGCTTTGAGGTCAAAACCATGGACGAGGCTGCGCCGACCGGCGACCTCTTCATCACCGAGACCGGCTGCTGCGACGTGATCACCGAGCGCCACTTCACGAAGATGAAGGACGGTGCGATACTCTGCAACGGCGGCCACTTCGACGTTGAGATCGACGTAAAATGGCTCGGGGAGAACGCCGTCAGCACCTGCCCCGGCAGAAACGAGCTGACAAAGGGCTATACGCTTACGAACGGCAGAACGATCTTCATACTCTCTGAGGGAAGACTCGTAAACCTCGCCTCCGGCGACGGTCATCCCGTCGAGATCATGGATATGAGCTTTGCGATACAGGCGCTCGGCGCGCAGTACGTCGCTCTGAACCGCGGAAAGCTTGAAGTCAGATGCCACGATATACCGGCGGAAGTCGATAACGACGTCGCGGCGAGAAAGCTCGCCTCCTGCGGCATGAAGGTGGATAAGCTCACGGAAAAGCAGGAAGCGTACCTGAAGAGCTGGGAGCTTTAAAATACAAGACCCGGGGTCTGATGACCCCGGGTCAATGCGTCGACAAAGTCTCCGCATCGAACATATTTTGCACTCTCAGAGTGCAAAATATGACGCCTGCGGGCGGGTGATGCGACGTGAAGGGGCCTCTTGGCCGGCCCCTTCACAGAACCCCGCCACCTTTATCCAACGCTGTTCTTCTTTGCCTACAGTCCGACCCGGGGTCAGATGACCCCGGGTCAAATTTTTATACTCTGAAAAGTATCGTGCCGTAGCTCGGGAGCGGCCAGTCGGGCGTCAGCTCCTCAAGCGAATCGGCAACGCGCCTGAGCTGCGCCATCGCGGGGATCACCTTGCTGCGGAAATACGCCGCGTCCCCGGGTCTCGTCGAGGATTTAGGCGCGTTCTTGTTCACCGCGCTCTCGAGCGCCTGGACAGCCTCAAACAGCTCGTCGGCGCCGGCGGAGATGCGCTCCAGCACCGCAAAATCGGCGCGGCAGGGGAGCGAGGAAACCGCTCTCTTGCGCTCGATTATACCGGCGAGGTCGCCGGAGTAGCGCAAAACCGCGGGCAGAATGTCCTGCTTTGCTATCTCGAGCATCGTGTTCGCCTCGATGTTAATAGTCTTGCAGTAGCTCTCGAGCATTATCTCGCAGCGGCTCTCAAGCTCCTTCTCGGTGTATATCCCATGCCGCGTCATAAGCTCCACGTTTTTCCTGCCGAGCAGGTGGGGGATCGCGTCGGCGGCGGTGTCAAGGCGGGAGAGTCCGCGCCGCTTTGCCTCCTCTCGCCACTCTTCGGAGTAGCCGTTGCCGTTGAAGATTATGCGCTCGTGCTCGATATTCACGCGCTTTATAAGCTCAGCCGCTGCGCTCTCAACGTCGGAGGCGCGCTCAAGCTCGTCGGCAAACTGCCTGAGAGATTCCGCGACGATGGTGTTCAGCACAGCGTTCGGGGTCGCAAGGGCGAGCGAGGCGCCCGGCATACGGAACTCGAATTTGTCGCCGGTGAAGGCGAAGGGGCTTGTCCTGTTGCGGTCGGTGGAGTCGGTCGGTATGGTCGGGAGAGTGTCGATGCCGAGACCGAGCAGACCGCAGTCCTTTTTTGCGTAGTGGCCGCCGCTGCGTATCGCTGTCAGTATCGCGTCAAGCTCATCTCCGACGAAAACCGAGATTATCGCGGGCGGCGCCTCGTTCGCGCCGATGCGCAGATCGTTCGAGCTTGTGGCGACCGTGAGGCGAAGAAGCTCCTGATAGTCGTCCACCGCCTTGATCACGGCGGAGAAGAAAACGAGGAAGATGAGGTTTTCCTCCGGCGTGGAGCCGGGATTGAGGAGATTTTTTCCGTCCGCGGCGAGCGACCAGTTGAGGTGCTTGCCGGAGCCGTTCACGCCCTCGAAGGGCTTTTCATGGAAGAGGCAGGTCAGTCCCTGACGCTTTGCGACCTTTCGCATGACCTCCATCGTCAGCTGATTGTGATCGCAGGCGACGTTCGAGGTGTTGTAGATGACCGCGAGCTCGTGCTGCGCGGGCGCGACCTCGTTGTGCTCGGTCACTGCGGCTACGCCCATCTGCCACAGCTCCTCGTCAAGCTCCTTCATGAACTGACCGATCCGCAGGCGGATCATGCCGTAGTAGTGATCGTCCAGCTCCTGCGCTTTCGGCGGCTTTGCGCCGAAGAGAGTGCGGCCGGTGTACATGAGGTCGCGGCGCGCGTAATAGCTCTGACGGTCGATGAGAAAATACTCCTGCTCTGCGCCGGTCGTCGGCACGACGCGCTTGTAGTCCTGCCCGAGCAGCCGGAGAACGCGCTTTGCCTCGTTCTCAAGGTCGCGCATCGAGCGCAGCAGCGGCGTTTTCTGATCGAGCGCCTCGCCGGAATAGCTGTAAAATGCGGTAGGTATGCAGAGCGTGGTGCCCTTGATAAATGCGTAGCTCGTCGGATCCCAGACCGTGTAGCCTCGCGCCTCGAAGGTAGCGCGCAAACCGCCGGAGGGAAAGGAGGAGGCGTCGGATTCGCCTTTAATGAGGCTCTTGCCGGAGAATTTCATTATCGCCGTGCCGTCCGGCTCCGGGGAGAGAAAAGCCTCGTGCTTCTCGGCGGTGACGCCGTTTAAGGGCTGAAACCAGTGAGTAAAGTGCGTAGCGCCGTTTTCGACCGCCCAGTTTTTCATCGCCTGCGCGACCTGATCGGCGATCGAGTCAACGAGCGGCTTGCCCTCGCTGATCGTGCGCTTCAGATTTTCGTAAGTCTCGGGAGTAAGGCGCGCCTTCATTGCGGCGTCGTTGAACACCTTGCTCCCATAGTATTCCGGCATTTTCATAAACGAACCTCGCTATCGCCAAAAATAATATGATATTCTACGCTAATTCGCTAAAAAAGTAAAGAGTGCATTAAGAATTTGTAAAATAAAAGTTTAGTGATTGACGAAACCGAGATATTGTTGTAAAATATGATTTGAATTTGAATACCTCAGATAGGAGGACTCAGTATGGCAATCATACCTCAGGTAAAATGTTCGCGCTGCGACAGAAAGTATTCCGGGCTCAGAACCCGCTGCCCCTATTGCGGCGCAAGAAGATATGTCCGCTCCAAGAGAGCAGCGCAGGAGGATAACTCCATGTGGAAGGTCGTCGTTGGCGTTCTGCTGCTCGTGATCCTCATCGCCGCCGTTATTGTGCTTATCGTAACGAGCGCAAACGAAACTCCCTCGACTCAGAAGCCCGCTGACAATACTCCGGCAACCAACGAGCCGACGAGCGTTGAAAACGATCCGATAACAGACGATCCGACCGACATCACCGATCCGGGCACGGTTACAGATCCCGAGAATGGCGAGACAAACACCACTCCGGACGAGCCGACGAACACCGATACTCCGACGAATAACGACGTTCCGAAGCCCATGGTGAACACCATCATAATCACCTACAACAACCGCCAGGCCGGCGTTTACAACTCCACCGAGGGTCTCTATGAGATCACGATGAAGGCAGGCGAGACTCTTAACCTCGGCACCGCCGTCACCCCGCAGGGCATCGAGGCTGAGGTCGTCTGGGAGTCCAGTAACGAGGGCGTTGTGGCTGTTCTTCAGAACGGCAAGGTCACCGCAGTCGGAAAAGGCACCTGCACCATCAGCGCTACCGCTGACGACGTAAAGGCGGAGCTTATGATCCGCGTCCGCGGCTGAGTGTGAAATAGCGATCAAATCCCACCGGAAAACCGGTGGGATTTATTTTACAAAAAATCAACAATTCCTCTTGACAAGAGTATTATAATAATAATGTTGAAAATTTTTACCGAAGAAGGGACTAAATTATGATCACAGTTGATATTTTCTCCGGCTTTCTCGGCGCCGGAAAGACTACGCTTATCAAAAAGCTTATCCGCGAATCCTTCAAGGGCAAGAAGGTCGTTCTCATCGAAAACGAGTTCGGTGAGATCGGCATCGACGGCAGCTTCCTCAAGGAGAGCGGCATCCAGATCAACGAGCTGAACGACGGCTGCATCTGCTGCTCGCTCGTCGGCGATTTCAGAAGCGCGCTTAAGAACGTTATCGCGCAGTATGAGCCTGACATCATTCTGATCGAGCCGTCCGGCGTCGGCAAGCTCTCCGATGTGACCCGCGCCGTCGAGGCAGTCGCGGACGATAACCTTCAGCTCCGCAGCTTCGTCTGCGTTGCGGACGCGAAGAAGGTCAAGATGTATATGAAAAACTTCGGCGAGTTCTATGACGATCAGGTTTCCCACGCGAGCTGCATCGTCCTCTCACGTACGAAGGATATGGACGAGGCAAAGCTCGCCGCCGCGGTCGCGCTTATCCGAGAGAAGAACCCGAACGCGAAGATCGTCACCACCGACTGGGATTCCATCACCGGCGACCAGATCCTTGAGGCGATGATGGGCGAGGATAAGTTCACCGCCGAGCTTATCGAGCTTGCAAAGCAGCACAACGCGGAGCACGCCGATGAGGACGAGGAAGAGGAGCACGAGCATCACCATCATCACCACGATCACGATGAGGACTGCGACTGCGAGGAGTGCCGTCACCATCACCATGACGACGACGATGACGATGATGAAG
>JAFPWN010000064.1 GCA_017412765.1 Oscillospiraceae bacterium
AACTTTTCCCGTATCATGGTCTCTACGACTTTTTGCTTAAATTCGCCTGTGTATTTCTTGTTCGGTATTCCTTTCAGCATATAACAACACCCCACTTGTTAGTAGTATACCATACTTGTCTAACAAATGGGGTGCTGTTCAGGTTGCCCTTGCCGGTTTTTTATGGTATAATCCTATAAGGAAAGAGGGTTTTTACTATGCTGATAAGCACGAAAGGGCGTTACGCGCTTCGCGTTATGCTCGACCTTGCGGAGAACACCGGCAAGGGCTATATTCCCCTGCGCGATATTGCCGAGCGGCAGGAGATAAGCGAAAAGTATCTCGAGAGCATCATAAAGGCTCTCGTGAAGGCCGGACTTGTGGACGGAGTGCGCGGCAAGGGCGGCGGCTATCGCCTCACCCGCGCGCCGGAGGATTACGTAGTCGGCGATATTCTGCGGCTTACCGAGGGTGAGCTTACGCCGGTCGCCTGCCTGTCCGCCGAGGCAAAGGAGTGTCACAGAATGCCGGACTGCCGCACGAAGCCGATGTGGGAAAAGCTATACAAGCTCATAAACGAATTTTTTGACGGCTACACCCTGCGTGACCTCATGGGCGAGCCGAATACCGGCAATGATTGGGTGATATGATATGTTAGTAAAGCAAGTGCGCTCGATACTCGACGGCGAGACCGATCCCATAGTTGCGATGGCGAACGCCTCCGCCGCGATTTTCTACTCTCTGCCCGACCTCAACTGGGCGGGCTTCTACCGCGTTATCGGCGGCGACCTCGTGCTCGGTCCGTTTCAGGGCAAGGTCGCATGCACGCGCATAAAGCGCGGCAAGGGGGTGTGCGGAACGGCTCTCGAGACCGGTCTCAGCCAGCTTGTGCCGGACGTTCACGCGTTTCCCGGGCATATTGCCTGCGACAGCGCGTCGCAGAGCGAGGTCGTGGTGCCGGTAAGGAACAAAAGCGGCGAAATCATCGCCGTTCTCGATATAGATTCGCCGGTACTCGGGCGCTTCGGCGAGGATGATCTGGCGCTCTTCGAGGCGATAGCAAAGGAATTCGAGGTGCTCGGATGAAGGAAATATATCTTGCAGGCGGCTGCTACTGGGGAGTTCAGAAATACTGCGACAATATCCGCGGCGTGATCTCCACCGAGGTCGGCTTCGCTAACGGAAGAGTCGATAACCCATACTACGCCCTTGTAAAAAAGGGCGACACCGGCTTCGCCGAGACCGTCAAGGTAGTCTACGGCGATACTCTGCCGCTGCGCGCCCTGCTGCGCCTCTTTTTCCGCATCATAGACCCGACTGTTCTCGACCGTCAGGGGCACGACGTCGGCAATCAGTACCGCACGGGCGTGTACTTTAAAGACCCCGCGGACGAAACGATCATCCGCGAGGAGCTTGCGCGGCTCGCGGAGAGCTACAGTCTCCCCATCGTTACAGAGTGCGCGCCGCTTAAAAGCTTCTACACCGCCGAGGAGTACCACCAGAAGTACCTCGACAAGAATCCCGGAGGCTACTGCCACGTTCCTCTCAGCGCAATCGAGTGGGTAAAGGGGGTTGACCCGAGTGATTACGCTCAGTAAATGCGCCCTCGTTGCCTCGGTAAGCGACCTTGAGGCGATAAAGTCCGCGCTCAGCCTGCCCGTTCTCGCGCTTGACGAGAGCAAAACCGGCTCGACGGTCGGTGAAATACTGCAGGGAAAGTTCAAATCGGGTGAAATAATACCCGAAAATCTCATAATCTTTCACGGCATAACGTCAAAAGAGCTTGACGCGGCGCTCATCAGTCTCCGAAGTGCCGGGATCAGTTCGCTCAAGGCGGTATCCACACCCACGAACATGGGCTGGACGGTCGCCGCGCTCTATAAAGAGCTGTGCCGTGAGAGAAATTCATTCAAAGCCAAGGAAGCGAAGAAAAAATGAAGCTCGGAATAGTTGACGTCGGCGGCGGTCTCAGGGATATTTACTCCGCCGGCGTGCTCGACAGAATCATGGACGAGGGCGTTAAAGCCGACCTCTGCATCGGCGTGAGCGCCGGAAGCGCGAATCTTGCGACCTACCTCGCATCTCAGCGCGGCAGACTCCTCACCTTTTACACGGAATATACCTTCCGCAAGGAGTATATGAGCATGGGCAATTTTGCCCGCCTCGGCTCCTACATCAATCTCGACTACCCCTACTCTATCCTCTCCAACGAGGACGGTGAATTCCCGCTCGACTACGACGCGATAGCCGCAAATCCCGCGGAATTTATCGTCGTAGCCTCTGACGCCGACAGCGGCATACCGAAGTACTTTACGAAAGCCGATATTTCGCGCAATAACTACGATATCATGAAGGCGTCGAGCGCAATTCCCTTTATCTGCAAGCCCTATCCTATCGGCGGCAGGCGCTATTTTGACGGCGCGCTCGCGGACCCCGTGCCTGTCATAAAGGCGCTGGAGCTTGGCTGCGACAAGGTGATAGTTCTCCTCTCGAAGCCGAAGGACAGGCCGCGGCAGGTGGGCAAAGACGAGCTTTTCGCCTCGCTTATCTCGAAGCGCTACCCCCTCGCGGCGAAGAATCTCATACTCCGCGCCCCGCGCTACAACGCATCGGTAGAAAAGGCGAAGGAGCTTGAAAAGGCGGGCAAGGTGCTGATTTTGGCGCCGGACGACACCTGCGGCGTGGATACGCTCACGCGCGACAAGGCGGCGCTCCTCAGCCTCTACTACAAGGGCTTCCGCGACGGCGAGCAGATAATAGACTTTGCAAAATACAAAACATAAAAGCAGGGGTGACCCTGCTTTTATGTTATTCTTCTGAGAGTTTCCTCAAAATAATCCGGAAGCGGGCACTCAAGCTCCATCTCCTCGCCCGTTTTCGGGTGTCGGAAGCGCAGGCGCCGCGCGTGCAGGCACTGACCCTCGAGCCACGCGACCGGTTTTTTAGCGCCGTAGACCGTATCGCCCAGAATCGGGTGACCGATGTACGCCATGTGAACTCTTATCTGGTGCGTCCTGCCGGTCTCCAGGCGGCACCTGAGATGTGTATATCCCGGGTAGCGCGCGATGACCTCCCAGTGGGTCACGGCAGAGCGCGAGTTTTTCTCGGTAACGCACTGCTTTTTGCGGTCGGTCGGGTGACGGCCTATCGGCGCGTCCACTGTGCCGCGCTCAGAGCGCATATTGCCGATGACCACGCATTCATAAGTGCGCGAGAGCGAGTGATCCTTGAGCTGCTCGGCAAGGTACGCATGCGCGGCGTCGTTTTTCGCGGCGATCAGAAGTCCCGACGTGTCCTTGTCTATCCGGTGGACGATCCCGGGCCGGATAACGCCGTTTATGCCGGAGAGCGAGTCGCCGCAGTGCGCCATGAGCGCGTTCACAAGCGTGCCGCCGGAGTGACCCGGCGCGGGGTGGACTACCATGCCCTTCGGCTTGTTTATAACAATGAGGTCGTCGTCCTCATAGACGACGTCGAGCGGAATATCCTCCGCCTCGACCTTTAATGGCTCCGGCGCGGATATATCGACCTCGAAAACGTCGCCATTCTCGGTCTTGTAGCTCTTTTTGAGAGCTTTTCCGTTTTTAGTGACAAGCCCGTCCTCAATAAGCTTCGTTATGAAGCTGCGCGAGGAATCGGGCATGCTTTCAGCCAAAAAGGCGTCCAGCCGGACGCCTTTTTTATCAGAGATTATCTCAGTTTTCACCTTTATTATCCCCGCTTTTGCCCTCTTTTTCCTCTTTTATGCTGCGGATAAGATAGAGAACGACGAACGCCGCCGCGCCGCAGGTGATAAACGCATCCGCGACGTTGAAGGTGAATATCCGCACGTCGATCATATCCACAACGTAGCCGAAAAAGAGCCTGTCGATCATATTTCCGAGGGCGCCGCCCAGCACACAGGCGATGCTGAGCCTCTCCCACCTGGGTAATTTCCACCCGAGGATTATCCAGATCAGCACCGCGCTGACAATGGCGCTGACAATTCCGAGGAAAAGGGTCTTGCCCTCGAGCATACTGAGCGCCATGCCGGTATTCGCGCGCTTCGTGATGCTGAGAAGTCCCGGAATGAGCGTTATCACGTCGTTCCAGTCGAGATTGCTCGAAACAACGAACTTCACAAGCTGATCGAGAAAGCAGGCGATAAGGGCGATAACAATGTACTCCATTGAAAACTCCGTAATTTATCAGTCGGGATAGACGACCTCGGCGCATCTTCTGCAGAGCTCGGGATGTGCCTTCACCTCGCCGACGGAGCGATCTCTTCTCCAGCAGCGCGGGCACTTCTCGTTATCGCAGGGCTCGGCATTAACGCCGTGCTCGCCGACGGTGACGTCAACGCGGCTCACGATGAACAGCTCCGCAAGGTCGAGGTCGTAAGCTTCGAGCTTCGACTTCTCGTCCTCGGTGAGAGTGACCTCGATCTCGGCGTCGAGCGGCTTGCCGATGGTCTTGTCGGCGCGCTTAGCTTCGAGCGCCTTGAGCGCCTCTCCGCGCAGAGCGAGGGCGAAGCTCCACTTCTCCTTCTCCCCGTCGGAGAGCACCCACTCGGGATGCGCCGCGGGCATATCGTTGAGGGCGACGTTTCTTCCGTCGTCGCCCGCCTTGTGAGGCATGGCGAGCCAGATCTCGTCGGCGGTGAAGGCGAGGATCGGCGCGATGAGGCGCACCATCTCGTCGAGGATAGTCCAGATCGCGGTCTGAGCGCTCCTGCGGGAGACGGAATCCTTACCGTCGCAGTAAAGGCGATCCTTGATGACGTCGAGGTAGAAGCTCGACATCTCGACTACGCAGAAATTGTGGATAGCGTAGCTCACCGCGTGGAACTCGTACTTGTCGTACGCGGCGATGCACTTCGCTCTCAGCTCCTCGACCGCGCCGAGCGCCCACTTGTCGAGCGGAAGCATATCCTCATAGCTGAGGGCGGCGTTCGGATCGAAGCCGTCGAGGTTTCCGAGGATGTAGCGCGCGGTGTTGCGGATCTTGAGGTACTTATCGGAGAGCTGCTTGAGGATATTCTCGCTCACGCGCATATCCTGGCGGTAGTCGGCGGAGGCCGCCCAGAGGCGGACGAGGTCTGCGCCGTATTTCTTTATAACGTCCTCGGGGGCTACGCCGTTACCGAGGGATTTATGCATCTGCCTGCCCTCGCCGTCAACAGTCCAGCCGTGGGTCAGAACGGCGCGGTACGGCGCCTTGCCCTTTACGGCGACGGCGGTGAGAAGCGAGGACTGGAACCAGCCGCGGTACTGATCGCCGCCCTCCATATAGAGGTCTGCGGGCCAGCAGCCGGGAGCGTCAAGCTCCATGGAGGCAATATGCGTCGAGCCGGAATCGAACCAGCCGTCGAGGGTGTCGGTCTCCTTCGTGAAGGTCTTGCCGCCGCAGTGCGGGCAGGCAAAGCCCTCAGGCAGAAGCTCCGCGGCTTCCTTTATAAACCACGCGTTCGATCCCTCGGCACGGAAGATCTCGCTTATTTTTTCGATAGTTTCGGCGGTGCAGACGGGCTTGCCGCAGTCCTCGCAGTAGAATACGGGGATCGGCAGACCCCAGTGGCGCTGACGCGAGATGCACCAGTCGGCGCGCTCGCGGATCATGCCGGAAATGCGCTCGCAGCCCCACTCAGGCAGCCACTTTACGCTCTCCGCGGCTGCGACAGCCTCGTTCTTGAAAGCGTCAACGGAGCAGAACCACTGGTCGGTGGCGCGGAAGATGATGGGATTTTTGCATCTCCAGCAGTGCGGGTAGCTGTGTACGATGTCCTCGGAGGCGAGGATCGCGTTCGCGGCGACGAGGTCGGCGAAGATGGGCGCGTGCGCCTCGAGGACCTTGAGGCCCTCGTACTTGCCGCCGGCGGCGTTGAAGCGTCCGTTGTCATCTACGTTCACGACGAGGTCGCGGCCGGACGGGATCTGCGGATATTTGCGGCAGACGTTGTAGTCGTCCGCGCCGTAGGCAGGCGCGGTATGAACGCAGCCGGTACCTGCGTCGAGTGTGACGTGCTCGCCGAGAATGACGAGAGAATCGCGCTCGAAGAGCGGATGGCGCGCGGTCATAAGCTCCATCTCAGCTCCCTTGAACACAGCGATGGTTCTGACTCTCTCAAGTCCCGCTTTTTTGAGAACGCTGTCGCAGAGCTCCTGCGCCATGATATAGTTTTCGCCGTTCGACGCCTCGACCACGCAGTACTCAAGTCCCGGATTGAGGCATATCGCAAGGTTGCCGGGGATAGTCCAGGTGGTGGTAGTCCAGATGACGAAGTATGTGTTATTGAGGTCCACGCCGCCGAGCAGGCCCTTATCGTCCGTCACGCGGAACTTTACGAAGATCGTGGTGACCTTATCGTCCTTGTACTCGATCTCAGCCTCGGCGAGAGCAGTCTCGTCGGAGGGGCACCAATAGACGGGCTTTTTGCCCTTGTAGATGTAGCCCTTCTCGTACATCTTGCCGAACACCTTGACCTCCTCGGCCTCGAACTTCGGCTCCATAGTGAGATATGGCAGATCCCAGTCGCCCACAAAGCCGAGGCGCTTGAACTCATCGCGCTGGATATTGACGAAGTTCTGCGCAAATTCGTGGCAGGCGGTGCGGAATTCCGGGATGGTCATAGCCTTGCGGTTAAGCTTCTGCTGCTTTATGATGGCGCTCTCGATAGGCATTCCGTGGTTATCCCAGCCGGGCGTGAAGGGCGCCTTGTATCCCGCCATGGATTTATAGCGGACGATGAAATCCTTTATTGATTTGTTGAGCGCGTGGCCCATGTGAAGGTGTCCGTTGGAGAACGGAGGGCCGTCATGGAGGATGAAGCTGGGCTTACCCTCGTTTCTCTTGAGCATTTCGTGGTACAGATCGAGCTTGTACCAGTTTTCGAGCATTCCCGGCTCGCGCGCGGGCAGACCGGCTCGCATCGGGAATTCGGTCTTCGGCAGATTCAGGGTCGCGTTGTAGTCCATTCCAGTGTTGTTCCTTCCTTATCTAATATATAACGGGAAACAGCGGGGGCATAACCCCCGCTAATGATTTTTCAGTTTTTATTGACGTTTTTGCCGAACTGCAGATCGTCAAAGTTGAACTTGGGGCGCGGAGTGGTCTCCTCGTCCTCCTCAGTCCAGATCTTGGTATCGTCCAGCGAGCCTGAGAGGTCGGGCACGCGCTTTGTGGCGTCCGGATCCTCCTCAGCGCCGCCCTGCATTACGTCCTGAATAAAATCCTCGATGCTCGCGGAGCTCTCCTCGGGCTCCGCGACCTTGACCGGCTGCTTCACGCTTCTCTCCGGCTCCGGGCTGAAAACCGGCTCGTCGTGAGCCGCGGGCGCGGCTGCGGGTATTTCCTCGAGATCAAGCTCGTCGCCTGCCTTGTCGAGAGCCTCGCCGAATTTGGCGATAAGCTTCTTTGCGGAGTCGATGAAAGTCTCCGTCTCGCGCTTTGCTTTGTTGAGCTTCACGCTCTCCGCGGTGATGTCGCGCTCTGCGTTCGCCTTCTTCGCGGCGGCCGCCTTCTCCGCTTCGGCAAGCATCGCATCGCACTTTGCCTGAGTTTCAGCCATCATATCGTCCGCCATCTTCTGCGCGCTCGAGAGAGCGAGGCGCATGCTGTCCTCTGTAGAGCGATACTCCTCCACCTTATCGACGAGGACCTTGATCTTTCCCTTCAGAACAGCGTTGTCCTTGTAAAGAGCGGTATAGTCCTTTTCAAGCTCCTCAAGGAAATCATCGACAGCCGCCATATCGTAGCCGCCGAATACTGCCTTGGAAAATTCCTTATCCTGAATATCCTGGGGTGTCAGCATATCTCTATCCCTCCTGTGTTATTCTCTATCAAAAATACAGACCGTTGTTTTCGAGCTCATCGAGCAGGTCGCCCATCAGATCGACGTTGTACGGTGTGATGAGATAGGTGTTTACCGCGACCTTCTTGATCTTACCGTCCTGCGCGTAGGCTACGCCGGAGAGAAAATCGAGCAGGCGGCGGGAGATCTCCTTGCTCGTCTTTTCAAGGTTAAGCACAACCGTGCGCTTCTCGCGCAGGTGATCCGCGATCTCGGCGGCGGTCTCAAAGCGCTCCGGCGCTACGAGCACGACCTGAAGCTGCGTCGTGGCGTGAATATTTACGACCTTATTGTCCCTTTTCTCCTGATTGAAATTATCGCTCACAAAGGTGCGCTGAGGCGCCGCGGTACGCGGTGTTACGGGCACACGCTCAGGGGTACGGGGGCTGAAATCCTCAAATTCCTCATCCTCCTCATCGTAGGGACGGGTGATTTTCTTGAGTTCATCTAAAAATTTCATTCTTGAGCCTCCAAATTATATTGGCAGAAATACAATCTACATTATTTCATCTTTTTTCTGCGGTGTCAAGACTTTTCCGCCAATTTGCGCCTCAAATGAGGCGTCAATCGAGCACAACGGCGCCGTCGTAGAGGTTGGGCGCGCGGGTTATCACCTCGTTGCCGGGCCGGAGCGCGCTGCCGCCGTCCACCATGTACCAGCTGCCCTCCTCGCCGAGGATCGTGACCTTGACCTCGGACGCCTGAAGCTTCTTGATGACGTAGACGATCGGCTCGCCGTTATCGTTGAGATGCACGGCCTCCTTCGGCACTCTCACACCCGACTCGTTCGAGAGGATTATCTCCCCGATCAGCTCTCGCACGCCCGCGACCGCCTGGAGATAGCGGTCGCTTGAGAGGACGAGAACGCACTTTCCGTCCTCCGCCTGGCCTATCGATTGCACCGTCATGTCAACGGTGTCGGAGTAGCTGCGGGTGAATTTTACCGTTATTTTTCCGATCCCCGTAAGGCGCGAAGCCCACTTGGAATCGACGAGGGTGACGTAATACCACCTTATTCCCCTCGAAATCTTCCCGAATGCGGAATCCGGCACTCTCGCGGGGTGCGTGAACATATCGCGCACCTCGGAGGGGGTGAGGGCGCCGGTGAGGATATCCGGCGTAATTCCCTCAAGTCCGTCAGTGTTGGAGGAGAAGGTGCCGCTCTTCTCGGCGTAGATTATGCCTCTGCCTCCCGCCTTTGACTGGAGGCCCTGTATTCTGAGCTTCGCCTCATTTATCTCAGCATCGACAGAGGCGGTATCCACCTCTCCGTCGCCGAACAGATAGAGGTCGAGGTCGTAGAGCGCGGTGTCAAGATCGGAGAGGTCGCCGGTGGACGCCATATGGGCTACCGTTCTGACCCCCGCCTTTGCCGCCTCCGCGGGATTTTTCACCGTCTTTGAGGCCTCAAGAACGTCGATCCTGACCGTAAGCGAGCGGATCTCCTCGGCTCTTCTGAGGTCAGACTGCGAATTATAGGAGATCGCGACAGCCTCGCCCCGGGCTATCTTCGCGCCCTCGTCAATCGTGACCGTGGCGCCGCCCTCGGGCGAGAGCATATACTCCTCGTCGCGGACGCACCAGCCCTCGGTCATGATGCTGTCGTTCATGCTCATGCCGGTTACGGTAACCGTTCTGAGGCTGTTCTGCCCGCCGGTAATAACTCCCGCGATGATGTACACCGCAAGGGCGATAAATATTATCGCCGTGGCGATTTTTATCGTTCTGCCGCTTCTCTCCATTGTGTATCCTTCTTATATCTCTATTGATTCTCTCGCTTCCGGCTCCCTGAGCTCCAGCCTGCGCGCGGGAGATACCGTGCTTATCGCATGCTTGTAGATGAGCTGTTCCCTTCCCTCGCACAGAAGCGCCACGGTAAAGCCGTCGAAGCCGGCGATGGTGCCCTTCATCTGAAAGCCGTTCATGAGAAACACCGTCACCGGAACCGCCTTTTTCCGCGCCTCGTTCAGGAAAGCGTCCTGCAGGTTTTTGTCTTTTGCTGTGTACATTGTAATGTCATCCTTTCTGATTTTTGTTGGACGACACCATCATAGTATTACTTTAGGAAAAATTCTGTCGAAGCGTGGAGCGCATCATCAATATTTGGAAAATTTTCCCAATTTATCCGCAGTGCCTCGCTATATCTTGTGTTCCAGCTGATCTGTCTTTTCGCGTAGCGGCGGCTTCCGAGCTTTATCCGCTCAACGGCGTCCTCAACGGAGCACTCGCCGCGCAGGGCTTCGCGCAGCTCCTTATAGCCTATCGCCTGGAGCGCGGTGCTCTTTTCAAAGCCCATATCCATGAGGCGCCTGACTTCATCGACAAGTCCGCGCTCCATCATCTCATCGACGCGGAGGTTTATCCGCTCGTAGAGCTTCGCGCGGTCGAGCCGGCCCAGAACGACGATACGCGCGTCGAACCTCGGCTCCCGCTTTTTCGTTTCCTCATCGTGCGCCGTTATCGTCGAGCCGCCGAGGGCGATCTCGAGCGCGCGAACTACGCGCTTTTTATCGTTCGGGTGGAGCCTGGAGGCGCGCTCCGGATCGTACTGCGCGAGAAGCGAGAGCATTTTCCCGCCGCCGAGAGCGTCATACTGCGCATACAGCCGCTCGCGCTCGGCTGAATCCGAGCCCTCGTCGGCAAAGTCTCTGCCGAGTATGAGCGATTCGACGTAAAGCCCCGTGCCGCCGACGATAATCGGCACCATTCCGCGCGAGGCGATATCCTCAACGCACTCGGTCGCCGCGGGAACGTACTCCGAAACGGAATAGCGCTCAGTAGGCTCTGCGACGTCTATCATGTGATGCGCAACGCCCTGCATCTCTTCCTTCGTCGGCTTCGCGGTGCCGATGTCCATATATTTGTAGACCTGCATCGAATCGGCGGACACGACCTCGCCGCCGAGTGTCTTCGCAAGCCGGACGCCCAGCGCCGTTTTGCCGGTGGCGGTGGGGCCGGTTATAACAAGCACCTTCGTCATACGCGCCTGAAGTTCTTGTCGAGCTGATACTTCGTCAGCTCCATCGCAACGGGTCTGCCGTGGGGACAGTAGCGCACCTCGCCGCGCATCACGCGGTCTATAAGCTCGTAGACCGATTCCGGCTCCGAGGGCTTGCCCGCCTTGATCGCCGCCTTGCAGGCGACGGTGTGCCTGAGATCGTCGCGCAGGGTCTCGATCTCGCGGCGCCCGCCCTTTCTGAGCTTGTCCGCTATCTCCTCCATAAAGCGCTCCGGCTCGTCGATATCGACGTCCGCCGGCACCTGTCTGAGCGCAACGGAGTCCTCGCCGAACTCCTCGACCTCGAAGCCGAATTCAGCGAGGAGAGCGGCGGATTCAATTATTATCTCCGCGTTTTCAGCTCCGACCGGGCAGATAAGCGGCGTTATGAGCATCTGGCTGTCGGGCTTTACGGCTTTTTCCTTGAGCCTGTCAAACAGCACGCGCTCGTGCGCTGCGTGCTTGTCGATGAGGTAGAGCGATTCGCCCTTTTCGACGATGAGATAAGTGTTCATCGTCTCCCCGATATAGCGCCACTGATACTCGCGCTTCGGCTCGCGTATCGGCGCGTCGGGCGCGATGATCGGCTTTTCCGCCGGCATCGCAAAGCTCTCCTGCAGGCTGTCGAACGCGCTGTCATGCACCTCGAGCGGTTTTTTTGCCTCTCCGAGCCCGGGAAACGACGTTCTGAACGCTGTCTGCGGCGCGGAATAGCTCGTTTTGTATGTGTTCTGAGCGGCGGCGCGGTAGAAGTCCGCGCTTTTGAAGGTCTTTTCCGGCGCCGGCGAGGACTTCAGCGCTTCATAGGCCGGCGCAGGTGCGGACTTCGGCGCCTCGCGGTAGCCGTTTTCGATTTTTGATATTGTCGCGGGCGAGATTTTCAGCTCCGCGGGCTTGTCCTCGTTATCAAGCGCGCTGCGTACGGCCCAGTAAACGGCGTCGAACACCTCGCGCTCGTTTTCGAAGCGCACCTCAGTCTTAGTCGGGTGTACGTTCACGTCCACAGCCGTGAGCGGCATATCTATGTCGAGCACGCAGACCGGGAAGCGGCCGGTAAAGAGGCTGTTTTTATATCCCTGCTCAAGCGCCGCCTGCATTAGCTTTGACTTTACGAACCGCCCGTTTATGAAGAAAAACTGCCACGCGCGGTTGCCGCGGCTCCCCGCGGGACTTGAAATGTAGCCGGATACGCGCAGTCTGTCGTCGCCGCGCTCCGCTTTGAGAAGGCTCTTTGCAAACTCTCTGCCGAGGGTCGAGTAGACGACGGAATCTATCCTGCCGTCGCCGGGCGTGTGAAGCTCCTCTTTGCCGTCCTTGATGAAGCGGATCGAAACGTCGGGGCGGCTGAGAGCGAGGCGGGTCACTACGGTGGACACGTTCGTTCCCTCCGCCTTGTCGCTTTTCATGTATTTTCTGCGGGCCGGGGTGTTGAAAAAGAGGTCGCGTATGATCATCGTAGTGCCGTCCGGCGCGCCGGCAGGCTCCTTTTCGACGACTTTTCCCGCCTCGAGCATTATCCTCGTGCCGGTGTCGGCGTCCCGCTCCTTTGTGAGAAGCTCGACGCGGCTGACGGAGCTTATCGCCGCAAGCGCCTCGCCGCGGAAGCCGAGCGTTCCGATAGCCTCAAGCCCGCGCTCATCGTAGAGCTTGCTCGTCGCGTGGCGCAGAAATGCCGTTTCCGCGTCCTCCGGGCTCATGCCGCAGCCGTTGTCGCTGACGCGTATGAGCGCCATGCCGCCGGACTGTATCTCGACCGTTACGGTGTCAGCTCCGGCGTCTATTGAGTTTTCAACGAGCTCCTTGACCACGCTCGAGGGGCGCTCAACCACCTCGCCTGCGGCGATAAGATCCGCAAGATGCGCCGGCATTTCTCTGATTTTAGCCATATATAATTCCTTTCGGGCACAATAATCCAATTTTCAATAGTTAATTGTAGCACATTTATATTGTAAAATCCACAGAAATTTGATAAAATATGTGGTGCGATTTTATTAGCAAAGGATTTTTGATATGAGAACCGTAATTTCCGATTCCCAGCTCGCTTACGAGCGTAAAATAATGCAGGAGGTGGCGGAGATAAACGCCGCCCTGCCCGCCGCGCCGAAGGCGATGGTCGATACCTACGGCTGCCAGCAGAACGAGGCGGACAGCGAGAAGATACGCGGTATGCTCCGCGAGATGGGCTATGAGTTCACCTCCGATGAAAACGAGGCGGACGTCGTCGTTATGAACACCTGCGCCGTCCGCGAGCACGCGGAACAGCGCGTCTACGGCAACGTCGGCGCTCTCACCCACACGAAAAAGGCAAATCCGAATCAGAAAATAATCATCTGCGGCTGCATGGCGCAGCAGCAGTCAGTTGCGGATAAGCTCCGCGAGAGCTATCGCCACGTCGATATCGTTTTCGGCCCGCAAGCGCTCTGGAGATTTCCGGAGTTTCTCAAAAAGGTGCTGACCGAGGGCGGCAGAGTGTTTGAGATCACCCCATCCGACGGCGCTATCGCCGAGGGCATTCCGCAGGTGCGCGACGGAGCCGTGAAGGCGTGGCTCTCCGTAATGTACGGCTGCAACAACTTCTGCACATACTGCATCGTGCCCTACGTCCGCGGGCGCGAGCGCTCGAGAACGCCGGAGGATATTTTAGCCGAAGCAAAAAGTCTTGTCGAGGCCGGATATAAGGACATTACGCTCCTCGGTCAGAACGTCAACAGCTACGGAAAGGATCTCGGAGCCGGCGTGGACTTTGCCGACATTCTGCGCGAGGTCTGCGCCATACCGGGCGATTTCATCGTCCGCTTCATGACGAGCCACCCGAAGGACGCGACGGAGAAGCTGTTCAAAACGATGGCTGAGAATCCGAAGTGCGCCCACCACATACATCTTCCGTTCCAGTCCGGCTCAGACCGCATACTGCGCGCGATGAACCGTCACTACGACAGAGCAAAATACCTCGACCTCGTGCATAAGGCGAGGGAGTATATGCCCGACGTCGTTCTCACGAGCGACGTTATCGTGGGCTTTCCCGGCGAGACCGAGGAGGACTTTGCAGACACTCTCTCGCTCGTCGAGGAGGTAGAGTACGACGCGCTCTTTACGTTTATCTACTCGAAGCGCCCCGGAACGCCGGCGGCGGAGTACCCCGACCCCGCGACGCGCGAAATGAAACAGATGCGCTTTGATCTGCTCGTAAAGCTCCAGAATATGATCTCAGAGCGCAAGCACGCCGCCTACGTCGGCAAGACCGAGCGCGTGCTCATCGACGGCAGGGACGGCGAATATCTCACAAGCCGCACAAACGGCGGCAGACTCGTAAGAGTCACGGGCGGCGAGCGCATGATCGGTGAATTTGCCGACGTTAAAATTACCGGCTCGAACACATGGGCGCTGTACGGAGAGCTTATATAACAGCAGGAGCGCATACAGACAAGGAGATCAGAAATGGCAGAAGAAACGCCGATGATGCGGCAATACCGCGAAATAAAAAAGGATCACGAGGACGCGATACTCTTCTTCCGCCTCGGTGACTTCTACGAGATGTTCGACGAGGACGCAAAGACCGCCTCGCGCGAGCTTGACCTTGTGCTGACGACGCGCGACAGGAGCAAGGAAAAAGAGGATCAGGTGCCGATGTGCGGCGTTCCGTTCCACTCCTCCGAGGCATATATAGCGCGCCTTATTCAGAAGGGCTACAAGGTTGCAATCTGCGAGCAGATGGAGGATCCGGCGCTCGCAAAGGGTCTTGTCGAGCGCGATATTATCCGCATAGTCACGCCCGGAACGGTCATCGACTCCTCCATGCTCGACGAGGGCAAGTCGAACTACCTTGCCGCAGTGTGCTACGACGCACTCGGCTCCGCCGTCGCCTTCTGCGATATCTCAACGGGCGAGCTGGCGGCGCGTTCCTTCCCCGCCGATGAAAAGAGCCGCGCGCTAAACGAGCTTGCGCGCTTCAACCCATCCGAGGCGGTGCTGAACGCCGCCGCGGGCGAGGACGAGGACGTGGGATTTCTCCTGCACGAGCGCTTAAAGTGCCTCACGGAGACCGAGAACGCGCGCTTTGACTATATGCAGTCCACGATGCGCATCGCCGAGCAGTTCGGCACCGACGCGATCGACCGCTTCGGGCTGTCAAACGAAGCGCAGGCGGTGTGCGCGATCGGCGCCCTCCTCGGCTACATAAAGGACACGCAGAAAACCGACATGAGCCACTTAAACCGCCTCGACTTCTACTCGGACGGCAAATACATGGAGCTAGATATTCAGACTATCCGCAATCTTGAGCTTGTATCTTCAATGCACGACGGCTCGAAGAAGGGCTCTCTCCTCTGGGCGATGGACAAGACCAAAACCCCGATGGGCTCGCGCCTTCTGCGCTCATGGGTCTCGCGCCCGCTCCTCTCCCCGGCGGCGATAACGCGCCGGTCCGCGGCAGTCAGAGAGCTGTACGACGACAACGTGGCGCGCGGCGAGGTAATGCTCATCCTGCGCGGAGTGGGCGACATTGAGCGCCTCATAGCGAAGATCGTCTACGGAACTGCCAACGCGCGCGACCTCCTCGCGCTTGCCTCCTCGGCGGCGGCGATACCCGACCTGAAGCGCGAGCTCGGAGCGAAGTCCGGCGCTCTGCTGACCGAGATCCTGAACTGCGACGATATAGGCGACCTCGTCGCTGACATAAACGCCGCGATAGCCGACGACGCGCCGTTTTCGGTGCGCGAGGGCGAGATGATACGCGATGGGTTTGACCCCGAGGTAGACAGGCTCCGCGGACTTCTGCGCGGCTCAACGCAGGCTCTTGCCGACATCGAGGCGCGCGAAAAGGCGCGCACCGGCAAGAAGCTCAAGGTAGGCTACAACAAGGTTTTCGGCTACTATATCGAGATACCCAAGGCGCAGACGAGCGACGTGCCGGACGATTACATCCGCAAGCAGACGCTCGTGAACGGCGAGAGATACATAACCGAGGAGCTTAAAAACCTCGAGGCCGAGCTTCTCGGCGCAAAGGACAAGGTCGCTGATCTCGAGTACCGCATTTTCAACGATCTGCGGCTGAAGATCGCGGGCGAGGTGCTGAGAGTTCAGAGCGCGGCGCGCGCCGTAGCGACGCTCGACGTCATCTGTTCGCTTGCCGAGTGCGCGGTCAAAAATTCGTGGTGCATGCCCGACATCACCGCCGACGGAGTGATCGAGATCACCGACGGCCGCCATCCCGTAGTCGAGCAGATGCAGAAAAATACGCTGTTCGTTCCGAACGACGTTCGCATCGGCGGCGCCTACGGCACTACGGCGATAATCACCGGCCCGAACATGGCGGGCAAATCGACCTATATGCGCTCGGTCGCGCTCATCACTCTTATGGCGCAGATGGGCTCCTTCGTGCCCGCAAAGAGCGCTTCCATAGGCATAGTTGACCGCGTTTTCACGCGCATCGGCGCCTCGGACGATCTTGCCGCCGGCAAATCGACCTTTATGGTCGAGATGAGCGAGGTCGCGGAGATCCTTAAAAACGCGACGAAAAACTCCCTCATCCTGCTCGACGAGATAGGCCGCGGCACCTCCACCTACGACGGAATGGCGATCGCCCGCGCAGTAGTCGAGTTCTGCGCCGACCCGAAGTCGCTCGGCGCGAAAACGCTCTTTGCAACCCATTACCACGAGCTGACAGTCCTCGAAAACGAGCTTGCCGGAGTCAAAAACTACAACATCTCCGCAAAAAAGCGCGGCGGCGAAATAATCTTCCTGCGAAAGATCGTGCCCGGCGGCGCCGACGACAGCTACGGCATCGAGGTCGCAAATCTCGCGGGAGTTCCGAAGAGCGTGATAAGCCGCGCAAACAAGGTGCTCTCCGATCTCATCGCCGGAAAAGCGCCCGAAGCGAAGCGCAGGAGCGCTCCCGAGCCTTTGGATATGCAGGTGTCCTTTGAGTCCGCTGCTGAAAACGAGGTCATCGAGCGCATACGCCGCGCCGATATCAACACGATGACTCCGCTTGAGGCGCTCAATCTCCTGTATTCTCTCAAAAAGGAGGTACGGGATTGAAGCACCCGATGACTAAGGGCGAGGCGATCTTCGGCTGGGTATGGGTATTCATCCACTCGCTCGTTCTGCCGCAGGTTATCGGTGAGTTTCTCTACCCCGTTCTCACCGGCGCCGGGCTAAGCCTTGACGAGGCGGCGATGAACGTAATCTATTACGGCGTATCGTTCGCTCTCCTGATGCTCGCGCTCTCGCGCTTTATGAAGGCGTCTTTTTCATCGCTGACGCGCAATATCGGCGGCACGTTCGCCGCCGTTCTGTTCGGCTACACCTACTATTTCGCCGCGATGTTCGCCGTTTCGCTCATTATGCAGCTCATCCTCTCGGGCGAGGTCAATCCGAATCAGGCGGCGGTCGATTCGCAGGTGAAGCTTAACCCCAACGCGATGCTCGCCGTCGGCGTTTTTCTCGCGCCGGTGTGCGAGGAGGTGCTCTTTCGCGGCGTCGTTTTCGGCACGATACAGCGGAAAAGCCGCGCCCTCGCCTACGTCGTTTCTGCGCTGCTCTTCGCCCTCTATCACCTCTCCGGCTACCTCTTTACGGAATTCAGCTGGGAGCTTCTCCTGATGGCAGCAGAGTATATCCCCGCCGGTATAGTGCTCGCGTGGTGCTATGAGCGCGGCAGGAGCGTCTACGCGCCGATTTTCCTGCACATGATAATAAATCTCGTGAGCATAACCGTCACGCTGAATCTATAAAAATGCGTGCTGCAAAAAGCAAAAGTGTCATTCCGAGCCAGCGCGCACGCCGGCGTGGGAATCCGTAATACCCTATGTAGAGGTAAACGGATCGCCACAGCTCCTTCCGGAGCTTCGCAATGACACAGTACGGGCTTTTTGCAGCACGTCCTTTATTACAGTCCGTTTATATATCTGCACGCGGCGAGCGCGGCGGTAGCGCCGTCCGCTACTGCGGTTGTGAGCTGGCGCACACCCTTACTGCGGCAGTCTCCGGCGACGAACACGCCCGGGGTCTTTGTGAGGCAGCGCTCGTCGGAGTCGAAGTAGCCCCAGCTATTGAGGTCAGCAAGAGCCTTATACGGCTCGTTTTCCGGGATAAGTCCGATGGCGACGAAAAGTCCGTCGCAGTCGATGAAGTCCTCGCCGTCCTTTGACGCGATGTTCACGCCCTGCAAAGCGCCGCCGTCAACGATGAGGCCGGTGATTTTAACTCCGGTGTGCTTAGTTACGTTCGGGCGTGAGAAAAGCACCTCCTGGAGCCTCGGCTCTCCGGTAAAGAAATCGAGGTCTTGGAGCATCACCACCTCGCTGCACTTCTCGCTGAGTAAAATCGCCTCCTGAAGTGCTGAGTTGCCGCCGCCGGCGACGCAGACCTTTTTGCCGGCGTAGAAATCGCCGTCGCACACGGCGCAGAAGCTGATGCCCTCGCCGACAAGCTCCTCCTCGCCCTCGAGTCCCAGCATACGGTGCTTGACGCCCGTCGCGATGATGACAGTCCTGCCCTCAAACTCGCCGCCGTCCTCTGTGACGACGATTTTTTTATCTCCGCAATCTCTTACCTCGGTGACTGCGGCAATCTCTATCTCCGCGCCCTGAGCTAAAATTTGCTCAAGGGTCTTATCCGCAAACTCGTTGCCGCTCATGGTGAGCGTTCCGGGATAGTTCTCGACCTTCGGTGAGTGGGTTATCTGACCGCCGAAGCCGCCCTTTTCGATAACGAGGGCGCTTTTGCCGTTTCTCTGGGCATAGAGCGCTGCCGTCATTCCGGCGGGACCTCCGCCGACTACTATTACGTCGTACATATCTTTCTCCTTTACGCTAAAGGGGAGGGTTTTGCCCTCCCCTGTTTTCGTGTCATTGCGAGGCAGTGCGCACACTGCCGTGGCAATCCGTATTTTACTTGTTCATCAGCCAGCCCTTGATGTCGCT
>JAFPWN010000013.1 GCA_017412765.1 Oscillospiraceae bacterium
AATCTCACGTTCCCAACTGTAATATGTTGAATGCGATAAGCCGTTTTCTGCGCACCACCTTCTAACCGGCTTTCCGCTGGACCTGCATTCAGCTATTCGTCTTTGCCATACCTCAAGTTTTGCTGCGTGCTTTATCTCGTTGACCTGCATCGTCTGCCTCCTGTGTTCCGCATAAAAAGAAAAATCTCTGATTAAATCAGAAAGAACGGAGAGCGCTATAAAAAAATGCCGTCCGCAAAAAACTGCGAACGGCATTTTTTGAATATTAGTAATCTTTATCTCGCGTTCATTACAAATCGCTGCATAATTGCCGCAGCCTCACTGCGTCTCAGACCGGACTTGGGGTTCAGCTTTCCGTCGAAGCCTACGAGAATACCCTTATTGACCGCCCATCTCATCGCTTCCAGAGCATAGTCCGAAATCTCCGACGCATCTGTGAAAGCGCTGAGCTCCGCTTTTCCCTCGACCTTAAAGCCGACTTTCTCCGCGTAACGGAAGAGCATCGTCACGAAATCCTGACGGCTGATCGCTTCATCGGCGCCGAATTTTCCGTCAAAGCCGTAAACGATACCGATCTTATGCGCCCATCCGACGGCGCCGCTGAACCAGTCGCTTGCCTTAACATCGTCAAATACGGTGCCGTCACCCGCCGAGCTGTATCTGTCATAGTTGTACAGAACCTGCGCAGCCATCGAGCGATACATCAATTCATTCGGCGAGAACTTTGACTCCCAGCCGTTGAAAATCTTTCTCGCAGCCGTGAAGGTCACATTTTCGGCAAACCAGTCGTCCGCAGCAACGTCATCAAAGCTCTGCGTATTATCAGCAATGACGATTTCGCATGAGCTGTCGACGGGCAGGATTATGCTTCCCGGACGGCATTCCCTTATAAGCGTGAGCGAGCCGTCCTCATTCTTCACATATGCAACCGTACCCGATCCGCCGCCGACGATCTGAATCTCAACCTCAGGCAGAGCGGCAACGCTTCCGGTTTTCACTTCGACCTCCGGAAGAGTGATCTTTACAGCGACGGCCTCCCCTTCAGCATCGGAAGCGACCGGAACAGTAACCGGAATCTGCACCGGAGCCTTGTTCTCTAAAGCCTTCTCAAAATCTCGCGCGCCGACAGTAGCTTCAGCGGAAGCGAGTGTTCCGTCTGCATTGAGCTTAACCTCACCGGTACTGCCGCCGGGTGTGGAGCTTTCAACAACAGAGCTGCCGTCGGATGCCTTTGTTTCCTTAACAACTGCGCCATCAGCGCTCTTAGTTGTGGTCACTGTGCCGCCGTCCTCGGTTTTCTCAACGGAAGTAACGGAGCCATCATCATTGGTCGTTGTCGTGATTTCCGTGGAGCTCGGAGTTTCAACCGGAGCCGGTGCAGTATAGCTCGCGGTCGCGGTAAACTCGGCATAGTTAGCGCTCGCTACACTTACTGTGTATGTACCGGTGACCGCGCCGTAGACTGTAACCCTGCCGTCAGTCATCTTTGCATTTTCGGCAACGGTCTTACCGGTAGCGGTGTTGATGACCGTGGCTGTCGGATCAGCTATATCCGTGGGCAGACCGGTAATGATTATGTGACTTCCGTCCGTAAATTCAGCGGAAATGCGTCCGACAAGTCTGGCTCCGGCGTTTGCCGGTGCCTCGTCAGTAAGCTCAAGGTAGCCGTTCATATTTATGGAGCCGTCGCCGTTTCGCGTTATTCCGCCGTTAATTGCAGCCGCGGTATCGAGCGATTTGAACCAGCTCTCTTTAACCTCTGCGTTAGTGCTGTTCAGCGACTTGGTGCCGTTGAAGTAGTAGTTCGTTTCACCGTAAATCTTTGCGGTGTTCTGACTGCCGACAGGCTTAATATTCTCACCGACAGAGTTGGATTTCTTAAACGAGATGATTCCATCAGCGGAGAAATCGGTATTTACAGCTGTGTTGGTGTAGAATGCGACATTGTAGCTCTCGTTATCAAAGCTTGTTGAGCGTATCGCCTGAATGTCCGGGCAGCTGTTGGAGTCAATGCCCTTTGACTTGTTGGCGAAAGCAACAGAATTTATGAGAGTATGGTAGCCGGAGATGCTCTCGCCGCCCATCTTAAAGCCGTTTCCGTTTCCGGCGTTTATTTCCTTGCCGCTGGCGTCGAGAATATATCCGTTTTTATAGGCTACCGAATTCCTTATAATAACCTTTCCGATCGGACCGTTCTCGATCTTCGCGTAGAGGTCCCAGCCGTCGTCGGCGTTATGGTGCGCGATGCAGCCGTCGAAAACGTTCCCCTCGCCTATCGTCAGCTTCGCGGCAAAGCCGTCCGCGTCCTCATAGCCCTTATCCGCGTTAAGATAAGAGGTGCAGTTGAGGATAAGATTGTTTTTGGGCCACTCGTCTCTCGCGTCAGTACCCTTAAAACGGGCTATCTGAATGCCGGTGTTGCCGTTTTTATATGTTTCGAGAAGCTCGAGCGTGTTGTTGTTGCCGGAAACCTGGATGCCCTTCTCGCCGTTTTTGGAGTTCGTGACGTCGAAGCCCTTGAAGTGCCAGTAGCTTCCGCCGATGACGATTCCGGCACTGTTCTGACCGAAGTCAAGAACGGGGCGGGCCTTTGCGTCCGGATCGGCAAAGAGATTGATATTATTGCTCGCAGTACCGTCGATCCCGCGCTCAATGACCAGCTTGTCTGAAAGCTTGTAGGTACCCTCAGTAAGTATTATCGTCTGACCGGGTATCGCCCTTCTGACTGCGGCGGTAATACTCTGCGGCTCCTCTTTCGTTCCGGCCGCCGCGTCAGTGCCGTTCGGGGAGACATATACGACCTTCTGATTGTTTGTCTCTTGGATAACATTGTGGACGAATGTGACCGGCTCATAGGAGCTGAGAATCTCATACTCCGAGGGCTTATAGCTCTTATCGGGCGTCATCGTAAGCGTTATTGTGTTCGTGCCTTTGGAAAGAGTTACCGGGATACGAACCTTCGTTTTAGCGGTGACGCTCTTATTATATATCTCTCTTCCGGCGCTGTTCCTGACTGAAAGGACACCGTCAGCGTTGCCGTAATAGACAAGGGTATAATTCGATTTGCTCGAAAAAGCGGCGCTCTCGACGATGAAGCTCGGCTCAACCTCAGCCATAGGTCTTTCCTCTGCCTCGGGATCGGTGGCGGGATCGGAGGTCGTGAAGCTTATATCGGTAAACTCAATATCCGCGTTGCGCGAGGCGAAGAAGCCCACATAGACATTATCGGGATCGAGCTTGCTCAGCGCCTCGGTGTCATAATACTTTTGGGTAGTCGTAATGCCTTCCGGATTTGTATAGCTCACAAAATAACCGGTGTTATTCTTCTCGATAGTGAGCTTGAACGATGTAAGGGGATTTTCAATCGTTCCGTCCGGCGCGCTCGCGTTAGTGAACTTGCCGACGAGATTGTAGGTTCCGGCACCCTTTTCGAGGCAGGAGGTATCGAGCGTAGTCATAGTGCTGGAAAATTTGCTCATATCATCGAGCTGTGAAGCCGCGTTTATGTTATCGCTCGTTACTCCGATCTTCTCCTGAGAGCCGACACCCAGCTTCATGGAGTTCTTTACTCCGTCGATAGTAAACTCGACCTTTGTGACAGACGCCATATAGGAGTTATTCCAGAAGGTGGCGCTGTCTCCGTTTTTGCCGACCGCGTCGGCAGCCATAAGGCCGAAGCCCTCCTGACCGTTGGAATAAGTCCAGTTATTGACGTTTGCGACGGCGGTAAGCTTAAAGTTCGTTGTTTTGGGGTCGACCTTCGTGTAGTAGAAGGACAGTCCGTCAGTTGACGCCGGAACGAGCTTTCCCTTGCCTCCCTTTGAGTAAACCCTCACCGAGCCATCGTTTGCTTTGCCGGAATAGCCGTTATTTTTCGCGTCAATACCGGTGCCGAAGGCAGAGAAGCGCCAGACAGTCTCCGCTTCATTTGTTACAGTTACCCGAGCTTCGGCGGACTCGCTCTCATCCTGACCTCTGACAGCCTTAACCGCTATGGTATAAGTCTCACCGACTGTGAGCCCGGTCACAGTCGCAGTCAGCTCATCAGTCTCAACGGATTTATCGGTTCTGTTGACGCTGACAACATACTTTTCGGCCTCGGGTACGCTCTCCCACTCGAGAGTGACCGAGCCTCCGCCTGCGTTCGCCGCGCTCTTTATGTACGGCGTAACAAGAGGTAGAGTGAACTCAAGCTTCACATTCTCGGCACATTCATGATTCTCCTCCTCTGCGCGCACAGCATAGACGGAGAATGTATATGTGCCGCTCGCGGTGGGCTTGAAGCTCAGAGTGTGCTGCTCCGCTTCCCTGCCCGAGGACTGGGTATCGATAACCGCACCCGCCGCGTCTTTCATGACGACGTAGACCTTGTCCGCTCCGTCATAGCCGACAACGGCGTTTACATTGACAACGATTGTGTCGGCAGACGCCGCGGACAGAGCGACCGGATCAGTTTCGCCGAAAGACGGCGCGGGAATTTCACTCCAGTCCGCTCTCGGCGGCTTCTCAACCTTCCCGGTCGTGACTTCAACCTTAAAGATGTAGTTATTGTTGTTTGATCCTCCGAGATAATATGTTCCCGCTTCGGCTATTTCCAGCTCGGAAATGTATATTCCGCTGCTCTTTACCTCGCCGGTTGTCACCGCTGCGGATGCGCCCGTACCGTCAAGTATTGCCATCGGGCGATCGTCTCCTCCGGCCACCCACCAGATTTTGACCGTTGCCGCCCCGGCAGTCGTGAACTTCACGGCATTTTTCTCAGTGGCGGCCTTGCCTCCAAAGTTAATGCGCTGACCCGAGGTATATCCGTCGTCCCACGTCTTGTTGCTGGTGTCCACCTTGGATTTTGCGCTCCATATGATCGTAAAGAAGTCCGCTACATTCGTTGTGTCGCCGTCCTTCTTTGCTCCCGCCGCAAACGCTTCCAAATCCTTTGCCTCAAGAGTATAGGTCTGCGCTGCGGGAATGACTTCAATCTTAAAGATGTAGTTATTACTGCCGCTGCCACCAAGGTAATAAGTACCGCCCTCAGTAATTTCAAGTTCAGAGAGGTATGCGCTGTTCTTGACTGTTTCGCCGGATGTTGCTGCAACGGAGGTACCGTTACTGTCAAGTATGGTCATCTGACGATTAGCGTCTCCGGCCACCCACCAGATTTTGACCGTTGCCGCACCGGCAGTCGTGAATTTTACCGAATTCTTATTAATGGCCGCACCGCCGCCAAAGTTAATGCGCTGAGCCGATTTATAGCCATCGTCCCATGTCTTTTCGCTGCCGTCTATCTTGGATTTTGTGCTCCATATTATCGTGAAAAAGTCTGCTGCATTTGTTGTGTCGCCGTCCTTCTTTGCTCCCGCCGCAAACGCTTCCAAATCCTTTGCCTCAAGCACGTAGCTGCCTGAACCTGACGTTTCCTCGGCATAAGCGCCAAGAGCCATCAGGGAAATGAGCATTGCGAGCGACAGCACAATCGACAGAATTCGCCTCATCTTAGTATTGTGGTTAATCATCACAAACATTTCCCCCTTTATAATAATATTTTTGTATATTATTACATTATTAGTTAGAAATTTCAATATACTATATAAGTATTTTTCAGCAAAAAACGGATTTCATTCTCCCCTTGCGGTAGAGTTTATCCATTTGGCATAATAGCAAGTGTAACTGCCATACTAAAGTCAAAGGAGGCGCTCCAATGGCAGTATCACACAGAGGCGCAATTTCATTCGGAATGGTGCATATTCCGGTCGGACTCTACACCGCGGCGCAGGACAATGACATACACTTCAACCAGCTCTGCAAGGAGGACGGAAGCAGGATAAAATATAAAAAAGTCTGTTCCCACTGCGGAAAAGAGGTTAGTTCAGCGGACATAGTAAAGGGCTTTGAGTACGAGCCGGGAATGTATGTCACAATGACTGACGAGGACTTTGAAAAGGCGAAGACCGAGAAGGACAGTACTATCCATATTCTGCATTTCACAGACCTGCAGGCTATCAGTCCCGTTTACTTTGACGCCGCATACCATGCCTTACCGGAAAAGGGCGGCGACAAGGCGTTTGAGCTTCTCCGGAGAGCGATGAAGGACGAGAGCAAGGTTGCCATAGCGAAGACAGTTCTCGGTATGGTTACATAGTTCCCAAAGGGAAAGGAGCTGAAGCCGTGGGAAGGCGCAGAGCAGGCGACGGTCTGATTCGATACAGAAGCGATGGGAGATGGGAGGGCAGAATCGTTGTCGGCTACGATGAAAACGGTCTGCCGAAAACTAAAAACGTTCTCGCAAAAACAAAAAACGAGTGCCGTGAAAAGCTCAGTAAGCTGAAAGTTGAAATCAATCCTGTTGAGCAGGAGACAAGCGGTGAGCCCACCTTCGGCGAGTGGCTTGAGGAGTGGTACAGAACCTACATAAAGCCGGGCGTTCGTCCCGGCACACGCGAGGTCTACGAAAACAGAATCTACAAGCACATCATTCCGGCGATAGGTTCACTGCCGCTGAAGGTGCTGACTCCGGAGGAGATGCAGAGGTTTCTCATTCAGGCAAAGTGCGACGGGTTCTATGAAATCTATCTCGTCGCGCTCTCGACCGGGCTTCGACTCGGAGAGTTGCTGGCGCTCCAGTGGCGCGACTTGAATTTCAAGTCCGGCGAGCTCACCATCCGGCGCAGTGTGCGGCGAACTAACGGCGAGCTTCTTGTCTCAGAACCGAAAACGAGCGCCGGACACAGAATGATGATTCTCCCGCAAAGCGTTGTCGCGGTGCGGAAGGAGTACCGGAAGAGCGTTGATTCGCGTTGGATGTTTCCGTCGCCGAAGAAGGAGGATTCGCCGCGCGATCCATCGTCGGCAAGAAAGAGAATGAAGGCGGTGCTCGAAAGGGCAGGGTGCAAGGAAGTGCGTTTCCATGACCTGCGCCACACCTTCGCTTCGCTCGCGCTGGAGCACGGAATAGATATAAAGACGCTCTCAGCTGTAATCGGTCACGCTTCCGCCGCGACCACACTGAATATCTACGCCCACGTCACCGACGCGATGCAGGAGCAGGCGGCGCGGATAAAAGACAAGGGCATCGCCGGATGCGATGCCACTGAGGGTAATGTTGGTAAGAGAACGGTCGCGCCGAGCGATTTCAAGGCAGCACCTGCGCGCAAGGTCGGGTATGTAAAGCAGCTGAGTCCAAACTGCTGGCAGGGCAGATATTCGCCGCGTCTGCCCGACGGAACGAGGTTTGTGAAGAACGTCTACGCTCCCACCGAAGCCGAGTGCCGCGAGAAGCTCGCTGCGCTCGTGCAGGAAATGCGGGCGGAGATGGGAAGATAATTCTTAAGGAGGAAAAACCAATGAAAACCACAAGAAAAATCCTTGCAACCGTGCTTGCGCTCAGTATGGTCTTCGCTCTCGGAGCGTTCTCTGCAGGCGCGGCAAACGACCTCACCATCCGCGTCAACGCCAGGGTCGTGACCTTCCCCGACGCACAGCCCTACGTCAACTCAGACAGCAGAACGATGATCCCAGTGCGCTTTGTAGCTGAGGCGCTCGGCGCTTATGTGGATTACAGCGGAACCTACAAGGTCGTCGGAATCTACTGCGACACACTCTCTGCCGATGAAATCGCCACACTCCGCGCTCTCGATTACACTCAGCCTGAGTTCGCAATCGGCTATGAGGAGGCAAAAGAGAGAAATAACTCCAGCACCCTCGCATTCTTCTACGGCACCGACAGAGCTTCCTTCACCGACTACGCAAACGCCCGTGAGCACCTCTACGCCCTCAACCGCTTCGGCACCTACTATATGGGAGGCAAGACAGTCAGCTTCGACAATGCCGATGACTTCTACGCTGCGGTAGTGGATGAGGCAAAGAGCTGCGTAAACTACCAGTCAGAGCGCGTCTCGGTCGAGTTCATCACCGACACAAGCTGCATTTACCAGTCCGACAGTATCGATGATTTGACGACAGCGGTAAGAGGTATCGCAAAGGTACACCTCAACGTGAAGCCGACCAAGCTTGAAGGATATGAGACAGCGAAGCTTGTGGAGCTCGGCTTCACTCAGCTCTATGCGAATGCGGATATGTACATCCCCGTTGACGTTCACATGAATACTCAGTCCGGCTATACCATAAACGTACACACCATCGTACCTGCAGGAGCAGCCACCCCCGCCTCAGCACATGCGGACTAAATATATAAACAAAACGAAGAAGGACAATAATATAGCCCCTCGTCCGAGTGGCAAAATCTCCTGAAAAACGGAAGCAAAACGGGCAGGAAGAATTTGAAAACTGTTCCTGGATGTGGAATGATATGTGGTCAAAAGCGGCTACAGCGCAACAGGAGAGGACATGAAATCAGCTCAAAAACCGCGCCGCATAATCAAAGAGAAAAAGTTTATTCAAGGAGCAAATATGTTGAACGGTTCACGGGTTGGCTTGAACCGTGAGCCTTTTTCTTTGCCGTTTATAATGATTTTTCCTCTTGGAGAGTCTGTTTTGGCGATGATGGCATAACTCCATGGACGACTATACGGCGGAGGTCGTTAATCTCTATCACGATGAGGAGCCTTTATCTTAAAGGATATAACCACTTATCACAAATTTTCAACCACTTATGACCCTTTACGTTATGCAAAACGCAAAATAATGTTAGGCTAAAGGCGAAATAAGAGAGGAGGGCTCCTAAATGGAAAAGAATGCAAATCCCAAGAAAAAGATAGCCGTACTAAGCTCAATAGTTGCCATCATTCTGGTGCTCTGCATCGTGGTAAACGTACTTGCGCTTTCGGTTTTTTCGGGTGCTATTGAGTACGTTATGGGCGGAATCGAGCTGAAAAAGGGCGACACCAGCACCCTTGACCTTGCCTACTACAAGAGCAGTCACGACTCCAATGCGCTGAAAACGGCGCAGGAAGAGTTGAGCCGCGAAATCGGCAAAAACGGTGTCGTGCTTCTTGAAAAACGTGAGGGCAGCGGCTATCCCTACGCCGCGGGCACGACCTTCAGCATTTTCAGCCACTCCTCCGTTGACTGGATCGCGGGTGGCACGGGCTCCGGCGGCGGCACCAGCAAGCACACCCTCAAGGCTGCAATGGAGGATGGCGGCTTAAAGGTAAACGATACCCTTTGGAACTTCTACAACGCCGGTAACGGCAAGAGTTATGTCCGAGGCGGCGGCTCCTTTAACTACGGCGAAAATGAGGATTACTCCATTAACGAGTGCCCCATCGACGTCATAAAGAGCGAGGCCGGACTTGAAGCAACCTTTAAGGGCACAACGGCGATGTTCGTATTCTCCCGCACAGGCGGCGAGGGGCGTGATCTTGCCCGCTCTATGGTGCAGCACACAAAGATCAAAGAGGATCAGACGAAGCACTATCTTGAGCCCGACTCTGTCGAGCTTGGAGTTATCGAATATCTCCAAAACAGCCCCGACATTAATGAGATAGTCCTCATTGTCAACTGCAATAACGCGGTGGAGCTTGGCTGGATAAATGATTACAGCAAGATAAAGACCGTGTTCCACGTCCCCGGCACCGGCGAGGACGGCATTGAGGGCTTCATTGACGTGCTGACTGGAAAGGAAGCGCCCTCCGGCAGACTTGTTGACACCTACGCCTACGACGCCTTTTCCTCTCCCGCCGTGCAGAACTTTGACGAGAGCATCTTCCTTCTGAACGGTCAGAAGCCGGACGGCAAGGACACAATGTTCTACTATTACATGGTTTACGCCGAGGGTATATACGTCGGCTACAAATATTACGAGACCCGCTATGAAGACGCAGTGCTCGATCAGGGCAACGCGGGTAGTTACGACTACGCCACCACCGTCCAGTATCCCTTCGGCTACGGCCTGTCCCTCACGGACTTTGAGTGGTCGAACTTTAACGTAACTGAAAGCGGCGACGAGATAACCGTTACATTGGACGTTAAGAACGCTGGCAACATCGCCTCCCGCGAGGTCGTTGAAATCTACGCACAGGCTCCATACACCGAGGGCGGCGTTGAGAAAGCATCCGTCCAGCTTGTGGGCTTCCAAAAGACAGGAAAGCTGGCTCCCGGCGCTTCTGAGAGCGTTACCGTTACCGTAGACCGCACATCGCTCATGTCCTACGACACCGAGTCCGAGGCATACATACTTGACCCCGGCACCTATTACATAACCGCAGCGAAGGACGCTCACGCCGCCGTAAACAACATACTTCGCGTTAAAAACCCCGCCGCGGAGCTTATTGCCTCTCCCTCCGAGAAGACCGCAGGCGATGCGAGCCTCGCCGGTACGCTAAGCGTGGCAAACCGTGAGACCTATAACGACGACGGCAAGATAGAAAATCGCCTTTCCGACGCGGATTGGACGAACCATGACAGCTCATTCCGCTACCTCACGAGAAGTGACTGGGAAGGAACCTTCCCGAAGCCCATTGGAGAGCTGACAAGCTGGGTGAGCGTTTATTCTAACAGGATAAACAATACTAACACCGCCGGATATATGTACGCCCTCAATATAACGCAGGCGGAGTACGATAAAATACGCGGAACAGATTCGGGTAATCCCGGCACGGGAGCCTCCGGCGCTCCGACCTTTTCACAGGCGAGTGACATTGAACTCGTGGACCTTCGCGGGAGAAGCATAGACGACCCCATGTGGGATGAGCTTATCTCAAAAATGTCCGCTGAAGATATGGCTACGCTTATTACGAAAAACGGGTATACCGTTCCGAAGATAAATTCTATAAACGACCCGGCTCAGGCAATGCGCGACGGCCCGAAGGGTATTATCTACACTTTCCCCTGCGAAGTCCTGCTGGCAGAGACCTGGGATCCGTCTCTCGCTGAGGAGTTCGGCAAGCTGGTGGGCGACGAGTGCCTGAATAACACAAACACAAAGATAAGCGGCTGGTTCGCTCCGGCTATGAATATCCACAGAACGCCCTTCTCCGGCAGAAACTTTGAGTATTACTCCGAGGACGGCTTTATCTCCGGCGTGTTCGGGAGAGCCAGCGTTCGCGGCGCGGCCTCCAAGGGGCTTATTACCTTCATAAAGCACTTTGCCTTTAACGATAACGAGGGGCACCGCGGTGACCGCTCCAACAACATAAACGCCAGCGCCGATTTGAAGGGCGACAGCGTTTTCGATAAATCCATCTTTGCCGGCCTCGCCGACGGAGTAGGCGATTGGGGCATTACTATTTGGCTTAATGAGCAGGCCGCCAGAGAGATATTCTTAAAGCCATTCCAGATGGTGTTGACAGGTAACACCATAGAGGATACTTACTATGACCGTCAGGTAGATGACGACGGCAACACTACCTACGAGGAAAAGACCTACACCCGCAACGCCTCTATGGGACTTATGACCAGCTTTAACCGCATAGGCGCTACATGGACGGGCGGCGACTACGACCTCATAACCGGCATCGTCCGCGGCGAGTGGGGCTTTGACGGAAATATCCTCACCGACTTTGATAACGGCGGATATATGTCCACCTATCAGATGTTGGAGGCTGGCGCCGACTGCAAGCTGAGCTTCATCGGCGAGGCGGAGTACGATGGTACTGTGTACACGGTAAATACGTCAAACGCGGCACAGTTCGATGTAGATGCTGACGGAGCAAATTACCACTATGCTAAAGAGGCGCTTAAGCACATCCTTTACGCAACGGCAAACTCCAGCGCTATGAACGGAGTTATCCACGGCGTGGAGAGCACGTTCCTTCCGTATCACTACTTTATAGTTTTCGCCCTTGACCTTATAGCGCTCGTCGGCATTGCGCTTCTTATCCGTAAGATACTAAAGCTCGTGAAATCCAAGTAAACCACTTATTTCGGATTTTCAACCACTTGTGAACCTTTTAGTTAAAACGGAAGGCTTTATAGGATATTATGCAAACGTAAACAACACGGCGCGGTAAAGGTCGGCCGACGCCGTGAGAAAACAAAAAAATAAATATATGGAGGAAAAATCATGAAAAAGACTATCGTTATCGTTCTCGCGCTTGCACTTATGGTCGGCGCTCTCGCAAGCTGCTCCGGCGGCTCCGCTAAGGTGGAGAAATCCTACTGGTCTGTCACCTCTTATGTTGACGATTCCAACGGCGCGGCCTTGGATGTTGTCGAGTCCTACACGCTCAACGTAAACGGCAGTGAGTATCAGCTTACAAGAGCGCAGCGCACTACCATGGACGTTTGGATCAACATCAGCTACTATGGCTCCCTGTTTGGTACATATACCGTAACCGAGTCCGGCGATGAGCTGGTCTACACCCTCTCTGCTCCCACCCGCGGTATCTACGCCAACGGCCAGATAGACGCCGTTACCACTCAGATCGACCCGACCTGGATCGACTCCGACGACAACGCGACCTGGCCCGACACCCTTGACGGCGAGAACGCAACCACCAAGGACGGCGTTCTGGCTCAGGCCTTCGGCACCGGTCTCGGTCTCGGCGATACCGTGACGACCATCACCGTCAGAGTGAATAAGGTGAGCGGCGAGATCACCAGCGTGAATGCGTAATTAAGGAAACAGCTTCCTACCTGTGAAGCCGGCTTTCAAACAGGAAGCCGGCTTCAAATCATATTGAGAGGTGACTTATGAAAAAGAAAGGAAACGGAATCGCACTGTGGTCGATACTCTCCGGCGTTATGGCGGTGCTGCTTGCGGCGTCGATTGTCGGCGGAAATATCGCCAATTTGAACAGAACCGCAATAAACGAATTTCTCGGTCTCGACTCCTTCAGGACTGTCGGCAGCAGCTCCGAGGATATTTTCAAATCCGACTTCGCCTACACCCGCGATGGAGAGGTAAGCGACGCGAACAGCCTTTGGAACGTCAGCGTGGAAGCGGCTAACAGAGCCGTGGAGGAGGGCACCGTTATCCTCTGGAACCACGATAACGCTTTGCCCCTTGCGAACGGCTCCGGCGTAAGCCTTTTCTCCCGCTCCTCTGTAGATCCGCGCTACTCCGGGCAGGGCTCCGGGCTTGCCAACACCGCAAACGCAGTGAGCTTAGTAGACGCTATGAAAAACGCGGGCTTCTCGGTAAACGACAGCCTTGTTGAGTTTTATAAAGGACAGCCTGCCCGCGACCTTTCCGCTCCTTTTAACAGAAACGAGGCCGCTTGGAGTTCCGTCTCAGACCAGAGCTTTTCCGGCTACTCTGATGCCGCCATCTTTACCATAACTACAATGGGAACCGAGGAGGGCGACCTTGTAAGAGAAGGCTCCGACACTGTATCCGGCGATAATCTTGACCTTTCGAGGGCTGAAAAGGACGCCATCGAGGGGCTTATTTCGCTAAAGAAAGGCGGTACCTTCAAGAAGGTCGTTCTTCTTATCAACACCTGCGCCACCATCAATTTCCGCGCCATTGAGCCCTATATGGACGACATTGACGCCTGCGTGTGGGTAGGTCAGCCGGGCGGTGTCGGATTTACCGCTACCGCCGAGATACTTGCCGGAAAGCGCAATCCATCAGGACATCTGCCCGATACATACACCTATGACGCAAGCTCTATTCCCGCTGTTCAGGCATACGGAGACAATACCTTCGGCGGAGATATTTCCTTGCTCAACGAGCACCAGAGCCACTATATCGTCTACAACGAGGGGATTTACGTTGGCTATCGATATTTTGAGACACGCTACGAGGACCTCGTCCTCGGTAACAGTAGCGCCGCATCCGATAAAGGCGCTACTTCCGGAACCGGCTGGAATTACGCGAGCGAGGTGGCTTTCCCCTTCGGTTACGGGCTAAGCTATACCACCTTTGAGTATTCCGATTTTGCCGTAAGTGAGGAGGCAGGCAGCTACGCCATCACCTTGACCGTTAAGAACACCGGCTCTGTTGACGGAAAGGACGCCGTTCAGATCTATTTGCAGAAGCCCTATACCGAATATGACAAAGAGAACGGCGTTGAAAAGTCCTCTGTCGAGCTTGCGGGCTTTGCTAAAACGCCAATTATAAAGGCGGGCGAGAGCGCAGGCGTCAGAATAACGGTTGACAAGTCGCAGCTTGCCTCCTACGACGCAAACGGTGCAAAGACCTACGTCCTTGAAGCCGGAACCTATTACCTCACCGCTGCTGAGGACTCCCACGCCGCCATCAATAACATCCTCGCCGCCAAGGGCAAAACCGTAGCTGACGGTATGGACGCGGACGGCAGCGCAGCGCTTGCCTATGAATTTATCGTTGAGGCTGACGATTTTACCACCTATTCCGTATCCAAGTCCGGCGGCACTGTCGAAAACCAGTTTGACCACGCCGACTGGAACAAGACGGGCTATTCCGATGAGAAGATCACTTATCTCAGCCGCTCTGACTGGGAGGCCACCTTCCCTGCGCCCGTGCAGCTTAAAGCTACGTCGGAGCTTATAGCCGCCCTCGCCTACGATAAGGCCTACGACGAGGATCCCGCCGCCGTTACGCCCACCTACGGAGCGGAGAAGAAATACTCTCTCTTTGAGATGACTGATGTGGCATACGACGACCCGAAGTGGGCTGAGTTTATGAACCAGATAACCCTTGAGGAGACCTCGGAGCTTCTGGCCAGTGCCTATAAGAACACCGCGAAGATCGATTCGCTCGACAAGCCCGGTACGAAGGAAACCGACGGTCCTCTCGGTCAGGGCAGCAACTGGACAGCCTCGAAGCACGCACCTATGTCCTTCCCGACAGCTCCCACGGTGGCGGCGACCTTTAACGATGAACTGCTTCTTGAAATCGGCGCGCTGAAGGGCGAAAGCATGCTGCACGCGGGCTACAACGGGCTTTACGGCACAGCCTGCGGCATCCACAGAACGCCCTACAGCGGCAGAAATTATGAGTATTACTCCGAAGACCCCTTCCTTTCCGCTGTCAGCGAGACGAAGGAAACCGTCGGCATCCAGACTAAGGGCGGATACGTTATGATAAAGCACCTTGTTATGAATGACCAGGAGATCAACCGCAAGGGCGTAGCCACATTCGCAAATGAACAGGCGATACGCGAGATCTACCTTGAACCCTTCCGTATGGCAGTAGAGGACGGTAGCGCTCTCGGCGTAATGTCCGCTTTTAACCGCGTCGGTGCGCTTTGGTGCGGCGGCGACAGGTACCTTCTTACAAACGTCCTGCGTGGTGAGTGGGGCTTTGAAGGCGTCGTTATCTCCGACTGCCCGGTGGTGGAATATATGTCATTCATCGACGGTGTTCTCGCCGGAAACGATATTTGGCTTTACGGCAACCCAGTGGACAGCTTTATAAAGTATAAGGACTCGCCAACTGCCACCGCGGCTATGCGTCAGGCGGCTATGAGGATAAACTATATGGTCTCCCGCTCTTCCGCTATGAACGGCGTGGACGCGAACACTGAGCTTGAGATTGTCACAAACTGGTGGCAGTATCTCGTTACCGACTTACAGATCGTATTCGGCGTGCTCTTGGCCGGAAGCATTGTTATGCTCCTCCGGGCGATAAGAAGAAAGAAAAAGGCGTAAAAATAATGCCGCTCCCCGGCGGAGCGGCATTACTGTTATGGAATAGGTATCAGAGCGACGACGGTAAATTTCCCGCCCTTTGAGTCAAAAAGTATGTTGCCGCCGTATTTTGAAACAACCTCGGTCATGCTCTTAACTCCGAAACCGTGATTTTCCCTGTCGGCCTTCGTGGTCTGCGGAAGTCCGCTCTCCCGGTCAACCGTGATTGGAGCGGAAACGGCGTTTTCCTGCCGTATCTTCACCATTTCGCCGCTCTTTACAATGTCGAGGGCGATGTATCTTTCGGCGTTTTCGTCGGTTTTCAGATATTCGATGGCGTTGGAGAGAAGGTTGGATAAGAAGGAGTAAATGTCCGTTCCGTGCATAAAGCCCAGCGGTTCAGCATTTATATTTGAGCGAAATTCAATGCCCTCCGCCTTCATCTCACCGAGCTATTCACTTAGGACGATATTTACCGCGTTGTTTCCGGTTTTCGGAAGCGCCTCGTACTGCTCCACCGCATGGCGTATATCACGCGATGCCTCCCGGGAATATGTGGAGTTTTCAAGAAAACGCTTCAGGTCATGATATTTGATGTTGATGCGGTCGGCGTTTTGCTTGGAAATCTCGTATTGCGCCCGTGTCTTATCATAAAGCGACTGGCTTATTAAAAGGTTCGCGCTCGTGGTGGCTCCATAGGTGCTGTCCAGGAGGGCGAAAAGGCAGAGAAAGCACACAAGCAGCGGAAAAGCGGCGTAGACAATAAGAAACAGCGGTCTTACACTTTCGTTGGGATAGGTAACATACATCGTGTAGAAAATTGCGTTCAGCATATTCGCCGCGGAGACGGCGACGACAGCAAGAACCACCATATACTTATTGTTTATCTTAAACCCTCCGAGGCTTTTGAGCTTTTTAACATAGAGGAACCAATAAAGCGCAAAGAAAGCGTGGGCAATAATGAACCGGGATATGGCGTAGATAAGATACCGGGCGGTCTCGACGCTGGTGAGAAGTATCACGGCCTCATTTAAGCAGTCGTAGGTTTTGTAAATAATGTGCTGGATGCAGTAGCCGGAGACTGTGGCGAAAACCGCCTCCCACGGCGAGCAGTCGAGGCAAAAACGGACGGCTGAAAAGCAAACTAAAAACAGTATTACGTACCTTGGATAAAGGCTGTATAACAGGATACGCGACATGGGCGGCAAGCTTGCGCCGAGCTCAGGCTGCGTGGGGATCAGCATAGAAACGATTAACCCAAGCGCAAAGGAGACTGCGAGCCGCAAGGCATACCGCGAGCGCCGTTGAAAAACGAAGGCAAACATCATCGAGGTAATGAACAGCTCCCAAAAGAAGCTGTTTTGATCGACAAAGGCTTCAAGCATCGCTCAAATCCCCCGAATATCTCAAGTATGCTTCAATAAACTCCGGCTTTTTGCGGCGGGATAGCTCTAAAGCGCCGGAGGAAAGCACCACTGTGTTGTCCCTTATAGCGCGGATATGCCGGGCGTTTACTATTGCGTAGTTGTTCGCCCGAATGAAGCTGTATTTTTCCAGCTTTTCCGTCAGCTCCTTTAGGGTTCCTTTCGTCTCAATATCGCCCTTTTGAGTGTGAAATACTATGTAATGCCCCTTGACCTCGATGTACTCGACGGTGGAAACGTCAATAGAAATAAGCTCCGTGTAGGTCTTTACGGTTATTATCGCCGAGGTTTTGCCTTTTACGCGCCGTATCGTTTTATCCAATACGCCCTTTAATCGCTCATAGGAGGCAGGCTTCAGCAGAAACCCCGTGGCGTTTACGGAATAGCCGTCAATGGCGTACTGACCCATAGTGGTGACGAAGATAATTTCAGTGTCCTCGTCAAACTTGCGGAGCCGCTGAGCCATCTCCATACCGTTATACCCCGGCATCATAATGTCGAGGAGGATAATATCGAATTTTTCCTTGGCGTCAAGGAAATTGAGGGCATTTTCAAAATGCTTCTCATCTATCTCAACGCCCGACGCTTCTGAGTATCGCTTCACAAGAGCATTAAGGTGCTTATAGTCCTCTGCGTTGTCTTCAATAATGGCAAGCTTTATCACGGCAAATCACCCAAAATGATTTTATTTCTTTTCAGAATTTTTGTCAAGGAGCGGATAATGTGAAACAGCAGGTTTTTAACCCCTATCTTCCCTCGTGGGAATACGTTCCCGACGGCGAACCACACGTTTTCGGCGACAGAGTTTACGTCTACGGTAGCCACGACGCATTTGGAGCGCCGATTTTCTGCGTCAACGACTACGTCTGCTGGTCGGCGCCGGTGGATGATTTGTCCGACTGGCGGTATGAGGGCGTTATCTACAAGAAGACGCAGGACCCCGGAAATAGGCTGGGTATCCGTTCGCTCTACGCTCCCGATGTTACCCAAGGTCCCGATGGGCGCTACTATCTCTACTACGCCTTTGACTTCCTTGGGGAGTTCGGCGTTGCCGTATGCGATACTCCGGCAGGAAAGTACGAGTTTTACGGAAAAGTCCACCACAAAAACGGAAAGGTCTGGGGCAAGAAGTCCGGCGAGCAGTTCCCCTTTGACCCCGGCGTGCTGACGGACGACGACGGTCGCGTTTGGCTGTATTCCGGCTTTGAAACGAAAGTACCGTTTGTGGCTTCAGGATGGCACGACCTCAAGAATGACGGCGGCGTGGTGATGGAATTAGAGCCGGATATGGTAACGATAAAGACCGAGCCGAAGGTGATTTTTCCCATAAAGGGCAAGCCCGGCGCGTTCCCTCACGCTTTTTTCGAGGCAAGCTCTATCCGCAAGGTAGACGGCAAGTATTGCTTTGTGTATTCCAGCCAGTACAACCACGATTTATGCTACGCCATGAGCGACAGGCCGGACGGCGGCTTTGAGTACGGCGGCGTTTTGGTAGACCTGGGTGACCTGTATCTTGACGGGAACACCGATGAAACCCACGCCAACAACTACCTCGGCAACACCCACGGCGGGCTTCTGAACATCGGCGACGACTGGTACATCTTTTACCACCGCCAGACGAACCGCACGAGCTACGCAAGGCAGGCTTGTGCGGAAAAATTGGAGCGCACGCCGGACGGCGGCTTCAAGCAGGCGGAAGTCACCTCCTGCGGCCTAAACGGCAAGCCTCTCATAGGCAAAGGCACCTACGAAGCCCGCATAGCCTGCAACCTCTGGGCGAAGGGTCACACCACCGCCAGAGTTGACCGTGGCAAAAAGGCCACGGAGGGGCACCCCTATTTCACCCAGACCGGCAAGGACAGAGAATCCGACGGCGACCAGTACATAGCCAATATGCGCGACGGCGCGACGGCGGGCTTTAAGTATTTTAGCTTTGACGGCACCGAAACAAAAATCAGCGTAAATGGCAGTGGCAGCGGAATATTCCGCGTATCCACCGACGAAAGCGGTGAAAACACCGTCGCAACCGTACCGGTAAACGGCTCGTCAGGATTTGAAATAAGCGCCGGAGTCCACCCGCTTTACTTCACCTACGAGGGCGAGAATGCGGCGGACTTTATATCATTTACTATTCAAGGAGGCACAAAATGAAGAAGGAAAAGAAGCAAAAGGGCAACGCCGGCAAGATAGTAAAAACCGTGCTGTCTTCCATCGCAATCATTGTTCTCGCAATTATTGTAGGCGTTGCGAACACGCTTTTGCCCACCTATGGCAGAATGGTGACAGAGGTCATCGGCTACCGCCAAAGCTGGAACACGCCAAATGAAGCTAAAGCCCTTGACCTACAGTACAATAAGCCAGATTTCGCTTCATCCGCCGACCTTGCCGCCGCCGAGCAGGCGCTAAATGAGCAGATCGAGGCGGAGGGAGCGGTGCTGCTAAAGCACACCGAGGGATACATGCCCTACGCGCAGGGTACGGCGTTCAGCCTGTTCAGCCGTTCCAGCGCGGCATACCTCTCCGGCAGCCTTTTGGGCGGCGGCGGCACGCTCAAGGACGCTCTTGAGAGCCGTGGGATGAAGGTGAACGAGGCTCTTTGGAAATTCTATTCAAGCGGAGCGGGGTCTGAATATAACCGCGGCCCCGGCTCAATAAACTACGGAGCAGCCGAGGATTTCTCTATAAACGAAGTCCCCATCGGCGTAATAACCGGCGAAGCGGGACTTGCCGATACCTTCCACGATACAACCGCCGTGTTCGTGCTATCCAGAGTTGTGGGAGAGGGACGCGATATGCCGCGCTCCATGGTGAGCCACACGGATATCCCTGAGGATCGGGTAAAAAGCTACCTTGAGCCCGACAGCGTGGAACTCGGCGTTATTGACTACCTTAACCGCAATTTTTCGGACATCGTGCTTCTTGTGAACACCTGCGGCGCAATGGAGCTCGGCTGGGTAGAGGACTACGAAAACATCCACACCGTTATTTATACAGGCCTGACAGGCTCTTACGGTCTAAACTCCATAGCAGATATTTTAGCCGGAAATACGAACCCCTCCGGTCACCTTGTCGATACTTACGCCTATGACGCGTTCTCCTCTCCGGCAAGTCAGAACTACGGCAGCTACTACTACTCCGACGCCTCCAGCAGTCTCACCGACTACACCTACCTGAGCTGCGCGGAGGGCATCTACGTCGGCTACAAATATTACGAGACTCGCTACGAGGACGCCGTTCTCGGTCAAGGCAATGCGGGAGATTATGATTACGCCGCCACCGTTCAGTACCCCTTTGGCTACGGCCTGAGCCTTACCGCCTTTGAGTGGAATGACTTCCACGCTTCATGGAGCAGCGACACCTGCACCGTTACCGTAACAGTCAAAAATACCGGCTCAGTCGCCGGAAAAGAAGTGGTGCAGGTCTATTTACAGACGCCGTACACTGAATACGATAAAGAAAACAAGGTAGAAAAGGCCGCAGTCCAGCTTGTGGGATACGCCAAGACCGGGCTTTTGGCGCCCGGCGCCGGTGAGACCGTGACCGTTACCTTTGACCGCTCTGAGCTTAAAGCCTACGACTACACGAAGGCGAAGACCTATATCGTTGACGCAGGTGATTACTACGTTACCGCCGCCGACAACGCTCACAGCGCCGTGAACAACATTCTCGCCGCGAAGGGCAAGACGGTCGCCGACGGTATGACCGAGTATGGCAATGCCGAACTCGCCTTCAAATTCACCGTTGACGCCCTTGATACGACGACCTACTACGTTGACACCCGCACGGGAAAGCCCGTCACCAACGAATTTGACGACGCAAGCGGCGATCTCAATTACCTCACCCGCGCCGACTGGACGGGCAGTTTCCCTGTGCATGACGGCACCGCCAGCTCCACTGTAAGCACATGGGGCAACGAGATAAACGGCACAGACGCCAATGGAGCTCCCGCCTCCTACGAGTGGACGAAGACCGCATCGGCGGAGCTTCTTCAAAAGCTTGCGGGGCATGACTCCGGCTCGCCCGTAGCGGCCTCAAGCCTTAGCGATAAGCCGGTATACGGCGCTAAGAACGGTCTCGGTCTTCCCGACCTGCGCGGCCTTATATATGACGATCCCAAATGGGAAAAGCTCCTCGATCAGCTCACCCCGGAAGACTATCAGACCATCATAACCTCCTCCGGCTACGGCACCGTAACGCTCACGAGCGTGAATAAGCCCTACGCCATGGATGCGGACGCCGCAAACGGCCTTGTCTTCGGCGGCTCGGGCATCGCATACTCCGGCATCAACGTACTCGCGCAGACATGGAATATCGACCTCGCGAAGCAGCTTGGAAACCTGATAGGCAACTCCGCGCTTATGGGCTCCGGCGTAATCGGATGGTACAGCCCCGCAATAAACATTCACCGCACGCCCTTCTCCGGCAGAAACAACGAGTATCCCTCCGAGGACGGCTTCCAGGCGGGGTATGTAGCCTCCGCCGAGGTTTATGAAGCGGCGAAGAAGGGTATGTACACCTATATCAAGCATTTCGCCCTCAACGATCAGGAGAACCACCGCGGCGACGGCGGAGACGAGGGTGTCGCGACATGGAATAATGAGCAGGCCATACGCGAAATATACCTCAAGCCCTTCGAGATGTGCATCAAGCTCCCGGATGTCCCCGTAAGCTACGCCGCGCTCGAAAACGGCAATTATACGCTTAAAACCGGCTCGGTTCCTGCCACAAACGCCCTTATGACCAGCTTTAATCGCATCGGCGCTACGTGGACGGGCGGACATTACAACCTGATTACAGGCGTACTTCGCGGTGAGTGGGGCTTTAACGGCTTCGTCATCACCGACGCCAACAGCTATCTCGGCCATATGGACAGAGCGCAGATGATAGAGGCGGGCGGCGACGGCTCCCTCCGCTATCTAAAGGACGAGGAGTACACCTTCAATAAGGACTCCTCCGCCGATTACCACTACGCAAGGCAGGCGGCGCACCACCACCTCTACACCGTAGCGAACTCCAGCGCTATGAACGGCTCCGCTCCCGGCAGCGTCCCCACCGGCATGCCGACGGATAGGGTGATGCGTATAGCTCTGACGGTCGTTCCGCTCCTGTTGATAGCAATATTAACCTATTTTAACGTGAGAAGATTTAAGAAAAAGTCCAATATTGAGGTTATAGCGCGCTGAATCCGGCGCGCCATATCAGCAAAGAAAGAATGCGGATATAATGGGCGGGTGTCGTAAAACAGTTTTATAGTGTTTTGCAGGGACGGCATGACTTACGGGTCATGCCGTTTCCTGTTTCATCAGTTCATCCAGAGGGATAAAGCCTACGAAATCATAACAGATACTGATGCTCTGACGCCGCTTTCCGCTGCTCTTGTCAGGAGCCCCGATGTAGATCGCCCTGATCAGATCATGAGCTGCATAAGCGGTCAATTCGTCCAGATCCGCATATTGATGAACCTTCTGGATAAATAGTTCCAAATACTGATTCTGCTGTTCCTGTACTTCGATCTCCTGCCGTAACGTCTCCGCGTCCGCCTTCAAGGCCTGCTGCTCTTCTTCATAGCTGCTGCTCATGACGGCAAAGCGTTCATCGCTCAGCTTTCCGGCTACGTTGTCCTCGTAGATTCTCACGAAGAGCTTGTCGAGCTCAAGGATACGCTTCTCTGCTTTGTCAAGCTGCTTCCTTTTGACTCTCAGAATCTCGTTACTTTCTACACGAAGCCGCTGTTCTATTTTTGCACGGAAGAAATCCTCATAGCGGAGAACATAGTCGATGACCATCTGCATGTGCTTCCAGACCAGTTGTTCCAGAACGACGGCGCGGATAAAGTGTGCCGAGCAAGTTCCGGTATTGCTGCGATAATTGGCACAGACAAAGTGGTCTTGCCGCTCCTCAAAGTAACTGGTGGTGCAGTAGCGCATTTTGGCTTTGCGGTCCGCACAGAACACAAGCCCGGAGCAATAAAGCGCTGCTCTTCCTCTTGTCCAGGCCCACAAGCAACAGTACCCAAAACTGCAATGCCATGAATAGGCGAGACTTCGCTCATCTCTTTTGTACG
>JAFPWN010000065.1 GCA_017412765.1 Oscillospiraceae bacterium
ATATCCCAACTCGCGAATGACAGCGGATGCGCGCTTTCCGTATTTCTCATAGAGTTGAATCGCGCGAATTCGATCTTCATATGAATACATCTTGATACCATCCTTTTAGTATTTTGGTCCAAGAATTCGTCCGCGTCCCCGTTTTATGTAGCTTGAAAAGTCCTTTTCAAGAATACGGACTGGTACTCCGAATATATCCTGAAAAGCCTGATTTCCTTTTAAGGCTATGCATCGGTAAAACTCAACGTATTTTTCTGTTCCGAAGCGCTCGATCAGGTATCCCGTGAACGCGCCTGCGACAGGATAAGTAAGAACGTCGCTGTATTCGTTGAACTTGCTGTTATCAAGCAGCTCGCTCAAGGGTGGTATTATCCCTTGTTCAGCATACCATCGGGTCCGGGATAAGTTGTCAATTCCCCACCAATAGCGGTCAAAAAACATAGCAAGACCTTCACGGATGAACTGAGAAGCCGGTCTGCCGAGAGAATAAGAAATGATGTGCGCATCCTCATGGAATCCGACGCATTTCACGCTGTCATTGTATACGGCATAAATATGATTCGCGCCGTCCGCACTTTTTGCTTCCGGAATTGCAAAGCCGCTGCACGGCTCGTCATCGTCGTTATTATGGGTAATTGCATACTGACGGCCGACTTCTTCCCGAGACTCAAAAAAGTGATAATGGATTTTTCCGCTCACACTTGTATGCAAAACGCTCGTTATGAAGCGGTAACAGCCTTCCTGAAGCGCTGCTGTTTCATTTATTTCCTTTTCGGCGGCGCTGTTTTTCAGATAGTGAAAAACATAGTGCGCAGTAGTCAGCTCCATATATTCCTCCGTAAATATCAATGAAGTCGCTTTTACTATACTAAATAAATATAGCTTTTTCAAGCTCTGATGAAGATGAAAAATGCGTATGCCGCCGGCATATCGCGATTATGAATTCGAGTCCATTGCACAGAAAGCAAAAGAGGAGATACCGCGACGGGTATCTCCTCTTTTTGCGCGCGCGGCGGGACTTGAACCCGCCGCAGATATCAGTTAAGCTTCTGATAGGACTCAACGGCGTTCATAAGCGAGCGCTTTCTCGGCTGACTTATGCGCAGCTCGGTGCCGTCCTGCATATAGAGCGTGTAGCCCTTGACACCCTGAACGTATCTTAGATTTACAAGGCAGGAGTTGGAGCAGCGGGCAAAGCCCTTGCCGGAGAGCAGCTTTTCAAGGCTTGAGATGGTCTGAAACTCGGAATATGTGCCGTCAAAGGTGTGGTAGGTGAGGAGATGGTCCTGCACGTCGATGTAGGTCACATCGCGCAGGCTTATCCGCGCCGTCCCGTAGCCGGTCGGCACCATAAGTCCGTCGGTTTCATCGGAGTTCAGGTGGCGTATCGCCTTTGTCATTTTCAGAGCGAAGTTGTAGTACTGCACGGGCTTCAGAATATAGTCGAGCGCCTCGACCTCGTAGCCCTGAATCGCGTACTGCGCGAGGCTCGTTACAAAAATCAGCCCTACGCTTGCGTCCAGCGCGCGTATACGCTTTGCAGCGTCCATTCCGTTTATGTCGGGCATCTGGATATCCATGAAGATGATATCGTACTCAGCCTTGTATTTTTCAAGAAGCATGAGGGGAGAAACGTAGGTGTCGACAAGAAAAGCAATATCGTTCTCATCTCCGAAGCGCTTGAGGTAATCCTTAAGGGTTTCGCGCGCCTTTCCTTCGTCCTCGACTATTGCAATACGGACTGTCATAACGCACCTCCTTCTTTTTCTCCATTTTAGCAAAGACGTTTTGTCATTTCGAGCCGTATTTCTTGAACTAAAGGTTTTTTTCGTGAGCTAAAGGCAGGGGAATGGTGATGAATACGGTGTAAATATCCTTCTGAGTCTGAACGTTCAGAGTGCCTCCGTACTCGGCTACGATATAGCGCATGGACATCGTTCCGAAGCCGTGATGGTGGGAGTCGGACTTCGTGGTTTCACCGGCGGATACTACGGCTCCGTTAAAAAAGTTTGTGATTTCAATATGTATTGCGCCGTTTTTCTTACCGACTGTCATGCTGATCACGCGCTTATTCTCATCATCGAGCTTTTTTACCGCCTCGACAGCGTTTGAGAGAGCGTTATTGAAAAGGGAATAGATGTGCCTTGTGCGCATAAAGCCGAGAGCCGCGCCGTCTGCTATGCAGCTGAGCTGGATGTGCTCCTTTTCACACGAGAGCTGGGCGATGCGCAGCACCACGTCCAGAACCTCATTGCCGGTCTTGATGTTGGAATCGTAAAAATCCATGGCGCCCCGCAGCTCGTCAAGCTCACGGTCTGTAAGCCTGCCGGAAAAGTCGTCAAGCTGATGCTTGAGGTCGTGACAGCGGGTGTTGATGACGTCGATGTTTTCCTTCAGCTGCAGATACTGCTTGCGCTCCTCACGCAGTACCTGATCCATAATTTCCTTTTCGGTTCGGTATTGGCTGCGGAAAGCGATCTCGTTGGAGTAGAGGAGAATAAAAATCGAGATCGAAACGAGATAGAGGCGATAGAGCATAAACGAGGCGAGACTGTCCGACGGAAACTCTTTCCTGAGGCAGTCCGGAACGATCAGAATAAAGAGACAGAAGGTGGTCAGCAGCACCGTGGAGGTGCTGCTTTTTTTGTCCAGCTCCTCATATTTTTCGTAACGGAAGAGCTTAAAAAGAGCAAAGTAGGCTATGGTGTTGATAACGAAGAACAACAGCCAGTCCCATACAGTGGTGTTGAACTCTCCGCCTATTCTGAAAAGGGAAATAGTTTCGCGCTCATCGCCGCCGGAAAGAGTGAGAATGAGGGAAAAGAAGGCAAGTCCGATTTCCGTTGCACCGATAGAGGCGCACAGCACCTTGAGCCGGGACACAATGCTGCCCTCGCAGCAGAGCATAATAATAAGCAGCGGCATACAAAACTGGGTAAAGCGCATGAATGCACGGGTGTAGATATTGTCAAAGCTGTATCTGAGGTAAACCGTGCAGATAAGCGCCAGAGCGCAAATGAGGAGAGAGAACGCGAGTCTGAGACCGTAGGCGGGCTTTCTTCTCAGGGGAAATATGAAAATTAGCAGACTTATAATCAGCCGAACGCAGGAGCTTAATTGTATGAATAGCTGCTGGACAAGATCTTGAGGAAAAATTTTGAGAATCTCCGACATTTTCATCCTCCTTTCGCGGTACTAATATAAAATATCACCTTTTTTCCGCGCGGTCAATAAACGACCCTTTAGTTCACGAAATAATTGCTTACTGCACGAAAAATCGGTTGTTTTGCAAGGGTGTTTCTGGCTAAAATGCACTTATAACCAATTCGCGAAAGCGGAAAATTAGGAGGATATTACAATGAAAAGAACGTTAGCCATTATTCTCGCGCTTGTGATGATCTTCGCGCTCGCAGCCTGCGGCGGAGAGAACACATCGAATACCCCGGCAAACAACACACCGGCAGACAACACCCCGGCAGATACCGCTCCCGCAGACACAACTCCCGCTCCTGCCGCAACTGAGAATTATCAGCTCGTCGGCAAGTACGAGGAGGAGGGCGAGGGCGCAGACCGTGTTTCCGCCGCCTTCAAGGTTGACCTCAACAAGGACGGCACCGTTGTCGTTGACCGCTATCGCTACATGAGCGATACTTATGAGGATACCTTTATGACCGGCACCTGGGCTGCCGCTCAGAAGGACGGCATCGATTGCCTCAAGATCGACCTCGCCTGCGACAACAACGGCGAAAAGACAAACGAGCAGACCGTATATGCTTACGATATGGCCGGCACATACTCTGTTGAAATAAGCTTCCCCATCGTTATCGGAATGGACTATAAGCGCAATCTCACCGTTGAGGGCACAAACGAGATGAAGTACGACGATGAGTCCTTCAAGGCAGCCTACGCATGGACAGCTCCCGCCGAGGAGCCTGCACCCGCCGAGGAGCAGCCTGCTGAGACCGCAGCTAACGAGTATCATATGCCTCTCACTCTCGGCGAAAACGAGTTTGACGCAGTTCTCACCCTCGTTGATGATACTAATGCAACCTTCGTCGCAGCTATGACCTTCGAGTGCACCTACACCAAGGACGGCAGCGTCGTAACCCTCACTCCCGTTGAGGAGCCTGCCGATATGAAGGCGACAGTATGGAGCGCTGTTCCTCATGAGCTCAAGCTCAAGGACGACGGCACCATGGAGGCATACGTTCCCTTTGAGGGCGAGGCAAGCCCCTATGCCGGCGAGTATGACGTTAAGAACGTCAACGGCGACGGCGAGGAGAGCTACTTTGAGGAGTTCATCATCGACGAAGACGGCACCGTTCACGGCGCAGTCGACGCCTCCGGCCTTACCGGCTTTGAGGGAAGCGTTGACGCAGAGGGCAACATCACCGCGGAGTACGGCCGTCTCGGCGGCACCATGACAGGCACCGTTGACGCAGAGGGCAACATCTCTGTTCACAGCGAGGTCCGCGGCAGAGTTTCCGACGCCACCGGCGTAAAGTTCTAAGATAAATATGATATAATTTCCCCCTCCCTTTTTGTCGCCGGGATCGGTATATCCGGTTCCGGCGATGCTTGTCTGAAAGGATCGGTTATGAATAAGAAGATTATTTCTGTTATTTTAGCCGCAGTTATGCTCCTCGGCATTCTTGCGGCTTGTTCTTCAGGCGAGCCGGTGCCGGCTCCGGCGGAAACAACTCCGGCGCCGAACACACAGAACGATGAACCGGCGCCCGCAGCGCCGACCTACGCGCTTACCGTAAACGCGGCTGCGCTTCCTCCGGCGGAGTTTGCAAAGAGCGAAATCGAAAAGGCGGCGGCAAACACTTCGCTTAACGCTGACTGGAGCGTTTCCGTTGAGAACATCGACGAAAGCCTCGGCGCACAAAGCTATACGGTCGAGGTCAAGGACAACTCCGTCACAGTCACGGGCGGCGACGCGGCGGGACTTATGTACGGCGGACTTCAGGTTGCCGACGAGATAAGCTTCGGAGGTCTTGAGAGCGTTAAAAGCTCCACCGGCGCGCCGACGGTTCTGAACCGCGGCATAAAGTTCAACATTCCGCTGGATATGCGCACTCCGAGCTACACTGACGCCGGTGACGCCGCTCAGCTCAATATTGAAAATATGTGGGATATGGACTTCTGGAAGGCGGAGCTTGATGAGCTTGCGCGCAACCGCTTCAACGCGCTCTCCATCTGGAACCTCAACCCGTTCCCCTCTATGGTGAAGCTTGCCGATTACCCGGACATTGCCCTTGACGACGTCTGGAAAACCACGATCCCCTTTGACGGAAGCTATAACGGCACCGCGACTAATATGGTGCGCGAGGAGCACTGGTCGAATTACGAGGTCGTAAAGACCATGACGATCGACGAAAAGATCGACTTCTGGCGCTCCGTAATGGCTTACGCCCATGACCGCGGCATCAAGTTCTATGTATTCACCTGGAACATTTATCTCTACGGCGAGCAAGGCAAGTACGGGCTTACGACCGACATTGACAACGAGGCTACGAGAGCCTACTACCGCGCCTGCGCCAAGGCAATGGTGGAGACCTATCCCGATCTTGACGGCATCGGAATCACAGCCGGAGAGAATATGAAGTGGGAGGCGGGCGACGAGGAGAAGAACGAAAGCTGGCTCTGGGAGACCTACGGCTTGGGCGTGAACGACGCGCTTGAAGCCGAGCCTGAGCGTGATTTCACCCTCATCCACCGTATGCACCTCACGGATTTCGCCCTTTCCGACTCCGTCTGGGCGGATTTCAAGGGCACTCTCGATTACTCCGACAAGTATTCCTTCGCTCATATGCACTCCACCTCGACCCCGCACTTTGCCGACGAAACACTCTCGCTTCTTCCGGAAAACCGCAGAATGTGGCTTGAGGTGCGCTGGGACGATATGTACTACGCACGCTGGGGCGACTACGAGTTCATACGCGACTACGTTTCAGGTATGCCGGATGAGAGTAAGCTCCGCGGCTTCCTTTTCGGGCCGGACGGCTACATCTTCGGCAGAGATTACACAAGCCTCGACTCTGAGGAGCGCGGCAGACTGCACATTGAAAAGTGCTGGTACGAATACGCGCTTCTCGGCAGGCTATCCTACGATCCGACGCTCTCAGAGGACTATTTCACAAGCCTTATCGCCACGCACTACGGCGTAGAGAAGGATAAGGCGGCGCTTCTCTTCGGCGCTATGAACGACGCCGGAAAGATAGTTCCGCTCACAACCCGCTTTTTCTGGATAAACACAGACGCCTATTACCCCGAGATGTGCCTCACTAACAAGACCGCCTTCGGCTTCCTCACCGTCAAGCTCTGGGCAAACGCGGAAAACGCCCTCGAGGGCGGCGGAATGATGAGCATGCCGGCTTACGTGGACGCCGTAATGGCAGGCACAGAGACCTTTGAGCAGATTACTCCGCCGGAGCTGATCGAGCTTCTGAGAGGCTATTCTGATTCCGCCATGGAGAAGGTGAACGCGCTCCTCACAGATGAGCCGGGCTCTTACGCTTCAATAGGCGAGCGCGAGTTCTGGTCGACTGTCAAGGATCAGCGCCTTCAGGCGGAGATGGGATACTATTACGCAGAGAAGACCGCGGCGGCGCTCGACCTCAGAATGTATAACGCGACAAGCGACACGAAGTATCAGGACGCAGCTATCGAAAAGCTCACGAACGCAGTGGAGCTGTGGAAGACCTACGCCGCAGATTTCAGCGAGCGCTATACTCCGCTTCTTATGGGCAGACTTCAGCTCGCCCCGGATCCGACGGCGCTTATCCCCGACGTCGAAGCCGATATAAAGCTTGCCCAGCGTTACAGACCCGGAAGATAACGATTTGAAAGGAGAATATAAATGAAAAAAGGACGCATTTGGAAAATCCTTACCCCGATTTTTGCCGTACTGCTCGTAGTTTGCATTGTTGCGATACCGGTGTCCGCACAGTTTGCGAGCGTTATCAACGTAGCGCTAAAGGCACAGACGCAGAAGATCGTGGCGGAGGACGGAGCAACCATCTACTTTGCGAGCGCCTGGGACTCCGAGGAGGAGCTTGTAGCCCACGAGGCTGAGCTCTGCCGCCAGATCGAGGGCGAGGGCGCCGCGCTTCTCATTAACCGCGACAACACCCTGCCCCTTGCAAAGGGTACGAAGTTCACGACCTTCTCGCAGTCGAGCTACAACCTGCTCTACGGCGGCACCGGCTCCGGCTCCATGGCTGCCGACGATGCTGTTACCCTCAAAACCGCCCTTGAGACCGTTTTCGGCGAGGGCACCGTCAACACAGACCAGTGGAAATTCTACGTCACCAGCGGCTACAAGCGCGTGAACGCGGCGACCACCGGCGGCAATCAGGCGCAGTACCGCATAAACGAGGTGCCTTGGGAGAAATATCCCGACGCGCTCAAGGGTACATGGTCGAGCTACGGCGACGTTGCTCTCGTAGTCCTCGCCCGTTCCGGCGGCGAGGGCGCCGACCTTCCCAGTGGACTTCCCGAGCTTGAGGAATACATGACCGGCGGCGACTATCTCCGCCTCTGCAAGGAGGAGATAGAGATGCTTGAAAACCTTGAAAAGCTCAAGGCTGACGGCACCTTCAAGAAGATCGTCGTCCTCCTCAACTCCTCCAACGCTCTTCAGCTCGACTTCGTCGACAAGTACGGCATCGACGCCGTCCTGTGGATCGGCGACGTCGGCATGACCGGCTCCCTCGGCGTTGCGGATATCCTCGCGGGCGACGTCAACCCCTCCGGCAGAATAGTCGATACCTTCATGAAGGATAACCACTCCGCTCCCGCGATGCAGAACTTCGGCGCCTACAAGTACACTAACGGCGCGGAGTATGAGACCGAGACCGCGCAGAACAACACCGACCCCGGCGTCGCCAAGGCTAACTCCGATTACGTCGTCTATCAGGAGGGCATCTACGTGGGCTACCGCTATTTCGAGACCCGCTACGAGGACTCCGTTCTCGGTCAGGGCAACTCCAGCGACTGGAGCTACGACGACTGCGTAGCTTTCCCCTTCGGCTACGGCCTCAGCTACACCGACTTTGAATACTCGAACTTCAAGCTCGACGAAAAGAATGACCATTTCGAAGTTGAGGTCGACGTAAAGAACGTCGGCTCTGTCGACGGCAAGCACACCGTTCAGATCTACTTCCAGAGCCCCTACACAGAGTATGACAAGCGCAACGGCGTAGAGAAGGCTGCCGTTGAGATCTGCGGCTTCGACAAGAAGATGATCGCCGCCGGCGCGACCGAACACTTCAAGATCGAGATCGACAAGGAGGATCTGACTTCCTACGACGCTCACCTTGCAAAGACATATATCCTTGACGAGGGCGATTATTATTTCACGATCGGCAAGAACGCCCACGACGCGATAAACAACATCCTCGCCGCCAAGGGCGCTCCCGTCCCCGGCAATGCCGAGCTTACCGGGAAGTGGACAAACGACAAGTTTGACAAGGAGACCTACTCCGTATCCTCCAAGACCGGCAAGCCCATAACTAACCTCTTTGACAATGCCGACCTCAATAAGTACTCAGGCGCGGGCAATCAGACCGTTACATATCTCTCCCGCTCCGACTGGCAGGGAACCTATCCCACCACACAGACTCTCTACATCACCCCCGATATGTGGGCTGACGGACTTACCCACGAGGAGTCCGGTCACGCAGCCATCGTTGAGAAGATGAAGGCTGCGTATTATCCCGGCGCGACTATGCCGACTGTCGGCGCCGCCGGAACGCTCAAGGCGGGCGATATGGCTGAGGCTTCTTATGACGATCCAAAGTGGGCGGAGCTTATAAGCCAGATGCCCTATGACGAGATGACGACCCTCATCTATAACGGCTTCCACTTCACCGAGGCGGCTCCCTCCATAAGCCTCCCCGGAACTCTTGACGAAAACGGTCCGCAGGGCTTCACCGCGTCTCTTATGGGCGGCGCTTCCGCTATGGCTTACACCTCGGAGGACGTTATGGCGGCGACCTACAACCGCGAACTTATCGAGGACATGGGCTCCTGCATTGGTGAGGACTTCCTCCACGCCACTCCCGCAGGCGCAGACAAGGTCTACGCCGGTCTCTACGGCCCCGGCGCAAACATCCACAGAGCGCCTTATTCCGGACGCTGCTTCGAGTATTACGGCGAAGATGGCTGGGTATCCGGCGAAGTCGCGGCAGTTGAGGTCGCAGCAATAAGAGCCAAGGGCGTCTACGTATTCACAAAGCACTTTGCCCTTAACGATCAGGAGGAGGGACGCTACGGCATTTCCACCTGGTCAAATGAGCAGGCTATACGCGAGCTTTATCTCGAGGGCTTCGAGGGCGCGGTCAAGGAGGCGGGCGGCAACGTAATGAGCTCCTTCAACCGCCTCGGCGTTATCTGGAGCGGCGCGCACCGCGGTCTTATGACCGGCATTCTCCGCGATGAGTGGGGAATGGAGGGCGCCGCGATCACCGACTGCTCCGTCTACGCGAAGTACATGGATTACCGCTACGGCGTTCTCGCCGGTCAGGATCTCTGGGATGGCTACTCCATGGGTATGGCGACCCTCGACGGGCTGAACAATGACGCCGCCATGGTAACCGCTATTCAGGAGAGAGCGAAGAACATTGCCTACAATGTAACGCACTCCCACGCTATGAACGTCGGCAACGCGACCATCGTTCAGATAATCCCGTGGTGGCAGATGACCCTCTACTGCGCTACCGGCTTCTTCGGGCTTCTCACTGCTCTCGGCGTCGTTATGTGGGTGCTCAGCGCGAAGAAGAACAAGGCCGCGAAATAAGCTTTCTTCATTTCTTCCTATACTATGGGCGCCGCCTGTATCCTTTTGGGTACGGGCGGCGCTCGCTTTTAGCTTGCGAAATACTTATTTAGCTCACGAAAAAGCGGTTGTTATACTGCTTTTAGCAGTTAAAATGGATTTATAATCCAAAATTAAGGAGGATAAACAATGAAAAGAACAGCAGCACTTATTCTCGCACTTATTATGGTATTCGCTCTTGCCGCCTGCGGAAACGGCAATACTGCGAAGCCATCGAGCGGCACAGATGACAGCACCCAGACGCCTGCACCGTCAAACGATGCGCCCGCCGCCAGCGGCGCTGACGTCGCAGGAACCTACACCGTCACATACGGTACGCAGGAGATCTCAGGCAATATCCGCCACACCGGCTACATAACAAGCCAGGGCGGTCAGGAGAAGAACACCCTTGTTCTCAATGCCGACGGCACCTATGAGTACACAAAGCTCGTCTCCACCGACGAGACGATCATAGCCTCCGGCGTAGCTTCGACCGAGAACACAGGTTCTTTTGTCCTCCTCACCTCAAACACCACAGTTCCGCAGGTCGTGCTTCTTGCCTCCACCTCCGCTCCGCTTCTTTTCAGCTGGGAGCCGAACAACGAAGGCGACAGCAAGGGCAGCTGCACTATGGATTTCTACGCTGACGGCACCTATGAGTTCCAGTTCCCGTCCTACTCCATCTCCGAGGAAGGCACCTGGAAGTGGGAGAGCTGGAACATGACGCTCACGAAGCCCGACGGCGCTGAGGTCGCGGTCGAGATGGATGAGGAGCACTCCCTCAAGATGTACTATGAGGCGGCGATCAACTCCATGCTCAATCAGAACTTCATCGTAAAGAGCGATGTCTGGGGCAACGCCCTCGGACAGACCGGCAGCTATGAGCCTGCCGCCGCTTCCGACGCTCCGGCTGAGGCTCTTGATGTAAGGGCTGCCTTTACCGGCACAGCCACACGCAAAACCTCCGACGGCAACGATTACGAGGTCGCCATCACGATGATAATGCTCACTGACGGCACCGTTTACCTCGCCGAGGATAACGCAGGCACCGTAAACGTGTCTCTCGGAAGCTATGAGGGCAACACAATCACCATAGGCGACAAGACCGCTCAGACAGAGGGCGCTAAGCTTGTCTGGGACGGCGCCGAGCTCAGCTATACTTCCGACGTTCCCGAGACCTACGCAAACGCCGACTGGGCAAAGCTTATCGAGGAGGCGCAGGCTCCCGCAGCCACCGGCCCCGTAGTTCTGAAATACGTTTTCACCGGTACATACACTGCCGACGGCACCACCGTAACGCTCAACCCGCCCACCGCCTGCCAGTGGAGCGAGGACTGGGGCGTTTTCCAGAACCACGGCTTCAAGAACGGCAGCGGCAATGAGAACGACAAGGTATGGCCGAAGGGCGAGACCGATAGATACTTCTGGGCTATCGAGCACTTCGTCGGCCCCTACGTCATCGCAAACTCCCACCCCGCCGAAGAGGAAGTTCCCGCCTCCAACACCACCTCTCAGGCTGTTGAGGTCAACCCGGCTAACGGCACCTTTGACTATATCATTGTAAGCGCATTCGATTAATATCCGCTTAATACTGCGGGCGGAGTACTCTCCGCCCGCAAGCATTATACAGGAGGCAGATTATGGAAAAGAAAGGCATGAAAAAATCTACGTTCCTCGGCGTGTGGTCGGGCGTGTTTGCGCTGATTCTCGCATTTATGCTCGTTCTCACAATCGTTCTCAATTCCTATGATTCCATCGTTACTCAGTTTTTAGGCTCGGTCGGAGGAGGCATCACCGCCTCTGACGGCACCGGCGACACGGAGTATTTTAAGCTTGACGCTGACTACACCGCCGATAAACAGGCGGCGCTGAATAAGCAGATGGCGGACGAGGCGGTCGTGCTTCTCCGCAACGAGGGAGGAAAGCTCCCCATCACAAAGTCCGGCGCCGCCGTTACGCTTTTCGGTATGGCGGCAACTGCAGGATCATCCACCGGTACAGGCTCGGGTGAGGTAAGCATTGCCGGACAGAGCATTGTAAAGAGCCTTCAGGACGCAGGCTTTAAGATAAATGAAGAGGTCATCTCGCATTACGCTAAGAACAGCACCGCCCACGGCACCGGAACGGCAGCAGGCGGCGGCGGAGACAAGGGCGAGTGGTCGCTCGGCAAGGAAGCCGACTTCCCGACCGGCGCGCTTGCCGATACCTTTAAGAGCTATTCCGATGCGGCAATTTTCGTAATCAACCGCGGCTGCGGCGAGGGCGGCGACCTTCCCCGCACAATGGATAACCACGGCGGTGCTTACGAGGATAATTACCTCACTCTCTCACCCTCCGAAAAGGCGACCCTTGAGGGCATACGCGACAGCAAGGCATTTGACGCGGTTATAATGCTCGTAAACTGCCCGAACCCCATGGAGCTGGGAGAGCTCGATAAGTACGGCGTCGACGCCGCGCTCTGGTACGCGGGTCTCGGCACCGTCGGTCTTGAATCCGTCGGCGAAATTCTTGCGGGCAAAGTAAACCCCTCTGCAAGACTTGTCGATACCTACGTTTTTGACAACCTCTCAAATCCCGCAGCTCAGAACCACGGCGATTTCCGATTCCTCATAAACGGCGAGCCGACTCAGGCATATACGAACTACGCTGAGAGCATCTACGTAGGCTATCGCTACTATGAAACACGCTATGAAGACGCAGTTATGGGCGTAAATAACGCCGGCAGCTACGACTATGCAAAGACTGTCGTCTATCCCTTCGGCTATGGCCTCAGCTACACCGAATTTGAGTGGTCGAATTATTCAGCTTCCGTAAACGGCGACACTGTCACCGTTAAGGTCGACGTTAAGAATGTCGGATCAATGGCGGGCAAGGACGTAGTTGAAATCTACTTCCAGTCGCCCTACACCGATTATGACAGACAGAACGGCGTTGAAAAGAGCGCCGTGAGCCTCGTCGAGTTCGGCAAGACGAAGCTTCTCAATCCGGGCGAGAGCGAAACTGTTGAAATAAGCTTCCCCGTCTCCGATATGAAGAGCTACGATGCTTACGGACAGTATAAGACCTATATTCTCGAGGCAGGCGACTATTACATCACCGCCGCGAGAGATTCTCACGAGGCTGTTAACAACATTCTTCTCAAGAAGGGCTACTCCAACATTGTCGGCACAGGCGACGCAAATAGAGCGGAGAAGTACGCCGTCAGCGAGACAAAGGCGCTTGACACCGCTCCAACCGGAGAAAAGATCGGAAACCTCTTTGACGATGCCGCCCTTGACAGAGATACATATCTCAGCCGCGCGGACTGGTCGAAGATGGACTTCTCCGCTCCTGCGGGAGTTGAGGGCGTTCTCGGCGCAGGCTCTCTCACCACCGCAACAGGCTCCGGCGCAGGCTCCAACACCATGGGCGCCTCCGGACTTTTCGGCACTATGACGCCTTCCGACGCTTTCCTCGCTGAGCTTAATAAATCCGGCTATGAAGCGTCCGGCAACCCCAAGAGCATCGACAGCTATGAAGCAAACCGCACCTATTCCGAGGACAGCGGTATTGAGCTTGTAGACCTTCAGGGACTTGAATACGATAACCCGATGTGGGATACGCTTCTCAACGAGATGAAGTTCTCAGAAATCTATGAGCTTTACGGCCACGCGGGCTACGGCACCATCGAGATAAAGAGCATCAATAAGCCGAAAACTCTCGAGTACGACGGCCCCACCGGAATAAACAGCTTCGTAAACGACACCGCAGGCTATTCCTATCCCAACGAAATCGCCATGGCGGCGACCTGGAATCCCGAGCTTCTCTATGAAGAGGGCCGCTTAATCGGAAACGATATGATCAAGATGAGCGAGGGCATCTACAAGGTCTCCGGCTGGTATGCTCCCGCAGTCAACATCCACAGAACTCCCTTCTCCGGCAGAAACTATGAGTATTATTCCGAGGATCCCGTCCTCACCGGAAAGATGGTGACCCAGGTTCTGAAGGGCGTTCAGTCCAAGGGTGCTTACGTCTACATGAAGCACTACGCCTTGAACGATCAGGAGTCTAACCGCTCCGCAAACGGCAGAGTAGCAACCTTCTCGACAGAGCAGGCAATGCGCGAGATATACCTCAAGGCGTTCGAGTACGGCGTTGTTGACGGCGGCGCGACGGGCATTATGAGCTCCAATAACCGCATCGGCGCGAGGATCGCCTTCGGAAGCTGGCCTCTTATGACCGGTATTCTCCGCAATGAGTGGGGCTTCCACGGCGCTATCATTACAGACTACACCTCCGGCGTGACCCCTGCGTTTGCAGATCAGATCCTTGCAGCCGGCGGCGATCTCATTATGACGAGCGCTTGGAACGCACAGACCGGCGTTGTATCCGATTTTAACGCAGAATGGACGAGAGCCGAGCTCCGCAGAGCCGCTCACGACGCGCTCTATATTCAGGCAAACTCCCTCGCTATGAACGGACTAAGCCACGGTGCAGTCTACAACCCCGGCTTCCCGATCTATAAGATAATTCTTTTCGCTCTCTGGGTGATTGCAGTCGCGGGTATTGCCTTCGGCGCATTCCGCGTATACCGCACTATCCCGTGGACAGAGGAGCAGTGGTACTCAAGAAAGAGAATGGATAAGAAGGCTAAGATCATTATGTGGTCTGTGATCGGTGCCGTCGCCATAGTCCTCATTATTCTCTTCTGTATCTTCCTCCTGCCCGAAATTATAAAGGCGTTTGTAATGTAAGATAATAATAATCGCCCTTCCCAAAATGATATGCTCCCTCTATGAGAGACAGTGAAAGAATAAAATCACTGTCAAACATAGGGGGAGTATTTTTATGGGACAAAGACAAAAGCTTGAAGTACGGGAAAAGGTCAAGATTATCCGAGACCAGATAGCTGGAAAATACA
>JAFPWN010000066.1 GCA_017412765.1 Oscillospiraceae bacterium
CAAAGCTGCGTAAAACAAAACCGCAGACTTTGGCCTGCCGCTAAGCGGCTTGCCAAAATCTGCGGTGCCACAGAGCCTCGGCTCTGTGAACTTTCTTTTAATTATTTCACTGTCTACTTGACGGGGTGCAGTTCATTTTGCATAGGGCGATAGTTATATTAAAACTTTCCGGAGTGGTGGCTTGAGCCGCCGCCCGAATGGAACGAGCCGCCGCCTCCCGAGGAGGATTCTCTCTCTATCCTGCGGCGCGACTGCGTGATGTGCGTGAAGATATCCTGCTGTCTTGTAAGGCGCATGGAGTGCGGAACGATATAGTCCGAAGCCTCGTACTTTTTACGCACGTTCTTCATCTTAGCCTGACCGATCCCGACGACTATTCCGGGAATGCCGAGGGATGCGAGAGCCGTTATCAGCATCTCGCCGAGCGTGAAGCCCTTTTCCCTCTTGCCGACGTACTCGCCGTTCTCGTTGTAGCCGTATTCTCCGATATCGCCGTCAACGGGGGTGCCGGAGTTATACTGAGTTATGCAGTACTCGATGCCGCTCAGATACGCGTCGAAGCCCGCGTACCAGTTGTCGTTTCTGAAGTAGCCGAGGAAATCGTCCTCGATTACGAGCTTGCCGTAATCGGTAAGAATTACCTGCCCCTTGCCGTAGGAGCCGTTGTCAAAGTCGCGCTCCGACATGCTCATAAGGAGCATAAATCCGTCGGCTCTCTCGTAATCGCCGGGAACGCCGAGCTCGTTTGCATCCCAGATCGCATCGGCTACGCTCCAGATTCCGCCGGAGCCGAAGTCGGTGTAATCGTCAACGATGACGATGTACGCGGGAATACCGTATTCGGCGTAGAGCTTTTCAGCCTTCTCCTCGAGAGACTGCCACTCGTCGTAGGTGAGGATATCTGCGTCGTCGATGATATAGACCATCTTGCCGTCGGTGCTGTCGGCAAGCGCGGGTATGGCGAGCGCCGCGAGCATGAGGAGCGCAAGAGCGAGCGCAAACAGCTTTTTCTTCATATTCCCGCCCCCCTTATCTCAGAAACAGGAACGTGAGGAGCGCCGCGATGGGCACGCCTATCGCCGCGAACAGTCCCCACAGCTTCGCCATGCTGGTGGGCAGGTCGCCCGCCATTTTGCCGGTCTGACCGTTCATGGCAAAGAGGTAGTTCTTATCCTTGTACTTCGTCGTCAGCATCCATACGGGCATCAGCGCGTAGCTCACGCTGCCGCGCCGGATATTGAGGTTCTTGCCGATCTCCATGACGCTCTCATAGCCGATGACCGTATTTCGCAGAGCGCTCTCTACGGTGTTCTCACAGCGCGTTTCGGCTCTCTCTCGGCTCGCTTCCTCGGTAACGTCGTACTTATCCGCAAGGAAGCCGGGAAGATACGCCATCGAAAAGTCCTTCATATCGCCGTAATCGAAAGGCTCGATGGAGTCCATGTGGTCGTCCGGCATCTTGGAGGACGCGTCCACCGGCACGTTTTTGAACTCGAGCGAGCCGGAGCGGCGGATATTATAGTGCTCTGTCGTAGTGACCTCGTAATCTCCCTCGCGGTGGGTATGGCTGCGTGAGGCGACGTAGGCGACATCGCCCTCGGCTACGCCGCTATAGAGCCAGAACGGAACATAAACGCCCTTGATATCCTCGATGTGATTCTGAGCGGAGAATTCCTTGGGCAGGAACCAGCGTCCCTTGTAATGCTCCTTGAGCTGGGCGATCGCCGCCTCCTTCGTGAAGCGGAAGGGGATAATGCAGTCCGGCTTCAGCGCTCCGGAGAGCTGACCGGGCACGACTGTCGGGTTATTGCAGTAGGGGCAGCTCGTCGCGGCGGTGGTATCGTCGCAGATAAGCTCGGCGGAACAGCTCGGGCAGTGGTAGACGCGAACGTGCTCGCCGTCCTCACCCCACGCCTCACCGCCGGCGCTCCATTCTCCCGTAAACTCGGTGCCATGGAAATTCTCCGCCGCCTGCTCGTTCTTGTCCTTGTTGAGCTCCTCTATGTACTCGACGGTGAAGCTCGAGCCGCAGTAATCGCACTCAAGCCTGTCGGAAATACCGCCGAAATGTAACGGTCCCGTGCAGTTCGGGCATTTGTAGTTAGTTACCTCGGTTGCCACGGTATCACCTCGATTTTATAGATTTTTCGCTTTTTACGGTCTTTTTGCTCCGCAGTTCGGGCAGAACTTGCCGGTGTTCTTTGTGCCGCACTCGGGGCAGAACCAGAAGCTCTCCTCCGGCTTCTTGGAGCCGCAATCGGGGCAGAATTTGCCGGAAAGGCCGGTCTTTCCGCAGGTCGGGCAGGTCCATCCGTCAGCGGCGGGAGCGGCTGCCTGAGGCGCCGGCTGCTGAGCCGCCTGCTGATAGAGTCCGTTCGCGTTTATGCCGCCGGTGCCCATAGCCATATTCATGCCCATGAAGCCGACTGCCGCGCCGCCGGCGTTGTTCGCGGCGTCCTGCATGGCGTTCATCTGCGCGCCGGCGAGGTTTGCCGCGGCAAGTCCCGGATCGCGGAAGGCCGCGTTTCTCTGGAGCTGCTTGAGCATCTTCTCGTCCTCTTCGTCGGCGTTGACGCTGGAAACGCCGAAGGAGACGATCTCGATGCCGCGCAGAGAGCGCCACTTCTGGCTGAGAACGTCGTTGAGGGCGTCCGCAAGCTCCATGGTGCGGCCGGGCAGCTCGGAATAGCGGATGCCCTGGGCGCTGATTTTGGCAAACGCCGGCTGGAGAGCCGTCAGAAGCTCGGTCTTGAGCTGGCTGTCAAGTCTGTCGCGGGTGAAATCACCGCCGACGTTGCCGCAGACGTTTGTGTAGAAGAGGATCGGGTCGCAGATGTGGTAGCTGTACTCGCCGAAGCAGCGGATGGAAACGTCGATGTCGATGCCGGCGCGCTGATCCACTACGCGGAAGGGTACCGGCGAGGGAGTTCCGTACTTATTGCCGATTAGCTCCTTGAGGTTGAAGAAATATACGCGCTGATCCTTCGGAGGCTCTCCGCCGAAGGTGAAGCGCTTGCCGATATTCTTGAAGGTGTCGATTATAGAGGTGCCGAGGCTGCCGCTGAAAAGCGACGGCTCGGAGCTGGTGTCATAGACGAATTCGCCCGGCTCGGCGCAGATATCGACGACCTTGCCCTGATCTACGATCACCATGCACTGTCCGTCCGCAACGGCGATAACGGAGCCGTTGGAGATAATGTTGTCAGAGCCGTGGTTCACTCCGCGGGTGGTGCGCTTGACGCCCTTTGTTACGAGGACGTTTTCGGGTATCGCCTCGCAGTAGAAATATTCCTTCCACTGGTCGGACATTACTCCGTTAAAAGAGGTAAGTGCTGCAGAAATGAGTCCCATAGTTATTGCTCCTTTCAGAATACAGTATATGTGAATGTTTTGCTTTATTATTTATCGAGCGCTTCTTCCATCGTGTGCCAAGCGAGCACGGCGCACTTGACTCTCGCCGGCGTGTGGGCTATGCCCTTTAAGGCGGCGGCGTCCTCGAGGAGCTCGAGGCGCTCGTCATCCTCGCCTATCTCGCCCTTTATCATGCCGAAAAAGACGTCTATGAGCTCCTTCGCCTCTGCGACGGTCTTGCCCTTGAGTATATCTATCATAAGCGCGGTTGACGCCTGGCTTATCGCGCATCCCGCGCCCATAAAGCCGACGTCCTCGATAACGCCGTCCTTTACTCTGAGCTGAAGCGTTATATCGTCGCCGCAGGAGGGGTTCACGCCCTCGAGCGAGCAGGTGCAGTCATCCACCGGGTGGCGGTGCTCGTTTGAGCGGCTCTTCTCGGTTATGACCTGATTATACAGACTTCTAAGATCCATATCCCATAAACTCCCTTATATTTCCGAGGCTTGTGAGGAACGCGTCCACGTCCTCTTTTGTGTTGTATATTCCGAACGAGGCGCGCGAGCATCTTCCGATGCCGAGGCGCCGCATGAGCGGCTCGGCGCAGTGGTGACCCGCTCTGACGCAGATCCCGTCCGCGTCGAGTATGCTCGCAACGTCGTGCGGGTGAACGTCCTCCACGTTGAAGGAGATGACGCCGTATCTCTCCGGCGAGGTGCCGTATATCTCGATGTGCGGTATTTTTTTCATGCCCTCGAGGCAGTAATCCACAAGCTCCCGCTCATGTGCCCCGATATTCTCCCAGCCGAGAGAGTCGAGGTACTTTATCGCCGCCTCAAGCCCGACCTCGCCCTCGACGTTGCGCGTGCCCGCCTCAAATTTGCGCGGCGTTTCAGCCCACGTCGCACCGTCCTCGGTGACGACGCCGATCATATCACCGCCGGAGAGGAAGGGATCCATAGCGTCGAGCAGAGCCTTTTTGCCGTAGAGCACTCCTATTCCCATCGGGCCGTAGAGCTTATGGCCGGAGAACACCGCAAAATCACAGCCGATGGCGTGAAAATCGTGTCTGAAGTGCGGAATGGACTGCGCGCAGTCGAGAAGCAACTTCGCGCCCACGGAGTGGGCGCGCTCGATAAGCGCCTTTTCGTCGATTTTTATGCCGAGGACGTTCGATACCATCGCGCAGCAGACGATCTTAGTTCTGCGCGATATTTTGCGGCGCATCTCATCCTCGGTCAGAACGCCGTTTTCATCGGGGTACATATAAACGACCCTCGCGCCGGTGCGCTTCGCCACTCTCTGCCACGGCACCATATTTGAGTGGTGCTCCGCGACGTAGACGCAAATATCGTCGCCGGCGTTGATATTCGCAAGCCCCCACGAATAAGCCACGAGATTTACGCTCTCAGTGGTGTTCTGGGTAAAAACTATCTCCTCATCGTCGGCGCCGACGAACTGCGCGACCGTATGGCGCGCGGAATCGGTGCGCTCCGTCGCCCTTGCGCCGAGCTCGTAGACCCCGCGGTGTGGATTCGCGTTATCATTTTTGTAGTATTCGCATATTGCGTCGATGACCTGATTCGGGCGCTGAGCCGTCGCCGCGGTGTCGAGGTAAACGAGCCTTTTGCCCGCCTCCGGCACCTGCAAAATCGGAAAGTCCTTCCGGACGTCAAGCATTTTGAAGTCTCCTTCGTACTGTTGTAAGCGCCTCTTCGCGGATATTTTCATCCGGTATGCGGTCGATCGCGCGGGCAAAGCGAGCCTCTACCATAAGGCTTCGCGCCTGCGCCTCGGGTATGCCGCGGCTCATAAGATAGTACAGCGCCGTCGCGTCAAGTCTGCCGTGGCTCGCCGCGTGCTGACCCTCGACCTCCTCCTCGTGGCAGAGGATGAGCGGAGCCGTGCGGTCGCGCACGTCGGGGCTGAGGAGTATGACGTCCTCGGATTCGTGTCCCACGCCGCGCTTCGCGCCCTCCTTAAAGTCGATGGTGCCGCGCAGTATCTTATCGGCGGAGCCGGAAAGCGCTCCCGCCGAGTGCATCTCGCAGAGCGTATCGCGGCCGATGTGCTCGCTCAGATCGTTGAAGTCGAGTACCGCCTCGCCCTCTCCGAAGTAGCAGCCCGTGAAATCGTAGGCGCTCGCGCTGCCCTGCAGTACAGCCCTCGAGCCGCAGACTATTCTCTTTCCTCCGAGCTCGCAGCGCGTAAAGCGCACCTCCGCGCCCTCCTCGCAGTACGCGGCAAAGGCGGAGTAGCGGATATTTTCTATTTCGGCAAAGCTCACTTCTATAACGTTCACCCTCGCGCCCTTTTCGGCGTAAACGCGGGTGAGAGTCTCTGAGGAGCCGCGCAGAACGTGCAGAACGGTAAGCTCAGCGCCCTCGACGGCGTAGATATTGCCTACTACCGCTGCGTCCTCGGTGTTAATGACGAGAGCGTCGGCGTATTTATCCTCAACGGTGGCGTTAAAGGAAAACGCCGCGTTATTTTCGATTATTTCGTCAAAGCCCGTGGAGCTTTTAAGCTCCTCGCAGGCGATGGGCGCGTCGTCTCCGACGTCCAGACCCTCGGGGCAGGCGGTTATCACGCTCGCACCGACAGAGTCAAAGGCTTCGGGGATCGCGGCGCTCTCCTCAGCACAGTTTACGCCGAGGCGGTTCCACGTCGGTGAAGGGATGATATTGAACTTTTCCATCAGCCTATACTTCCCTTCATTTCAAGGTGGATGAGATTGTTCATCTCGACCGCGTATTCAAGCGGCAGCTCCTTTGCTATCGGCTCGGCAAAGCCGCCGACGATGAGTGCGCGCGCGTCCTCCTCCGATATTCCGCGGCTCATTAGATAGAAAACCGCCTCCTCGGATATAGTTCCGATCTTCGCCTCGTGCCCGACGTCGCACTTATCGGTGCGTATATCCATAACGGGTATCGTATCGCTGCGGCTTCTCGAGTCGAGCATCAGGCTCTCGCAGCTGACGCTGGACTTAGCCCCCTCCGCCTCCTTCGTCACCACGACGCTCGAGCGGAAGTTTGAAACGCCGCCGTCGCGCGCGATGCTCTTTGTGGAGATATGGCTCGAGGTGTTCTTCGCGGCGTGGACTACCTTCGCGCCGGTATCAAGCTCCTGACCCGCTCCGGCAAAGGTTATTCCGGTAAATTCCATTCTCGCGCCCTCGCCGTTAAGGATGCTCATCGGGTAGAGATAGCTCGTGTGGCTGCCGAAGGAGCCGGATACCCACTCGATGGTGCCGCCCTTTGATACGATGGCGCGCTTCGTGTTGAGGTTGTACATATTCTTCGACCAGTTTTCTATGGTCGAATATCTCACGCGGCTATTTTCTCCTACGAAAATCTCGACGCAGCCGGCGTGGAGGTTTGCGACGTTGTACTTCGGCGCGGAGCAGCCCTCGATAAAGTGCAGGTACGCGTTCTTATCGACGATTATGAGCGTATGCTCAAACTGACCTGCGCCGGGTCTGTTGAGGCGGAAGTAGCTCTGGAGCGGTATTTCCACGCTCACGCCCGCGGGAACGTAGACGAACGACCCGCCCGACCAGACGGCGCCGTGGAGCGCCGCGAACTTGTGATCCGTCGGCGGCACCGCCTTCATGAAGTACTCGCGTATCATATCGCCGTACTCAGAGTGCAGCGCGCTCTCAAAGTCCGTATATACCACGCCCTGATCCTCTACCTCTTTTTTTACGTTGTGGTAGACGACCTCGGAATCGTACTGCGCGCCGACTCCGGCAAGTCCCGATCTCTCCGCCTGCGGTATGCCGAGGCGCTCAAAGGTATTCTTTATATCCTCCGGCACCTCGTTCCACGTCGCGCTCATGCCGGTGTTGGGGCGAACGTAGGTGACGATGTTTCTCATATCGAGTCCGTCGATCGACGGGCCCCAGTTGGGTATGGGAAGCCTCTCGTAGATCTCGAGGCTTTTCAGTCTGAACTCGCGCATCCATTCCGGGTCGTTTTTCTCCTCGGAGATGGTGCGGACGATATCGGGCGTAAGTCCGCTCGACACCTCGAAAGCGGAGTCCACCCTGTCCTTGAAGTCGTAGATGGAGCGGTTGACCTCCTCAACGACCGTTTTCTCTCTGCCGAAATCCGCCAAATCAGTTATCCTCCTTGACGGCGTTGAAGCCGCCCTCGGTGATCTCGCCGATTATCTCGGCGCCGCCGGTCTTTACGATCTTTCCGCCCTCCAGAACGTGTACCTTATCGACCGTGAGGCCCTCAAGGATCTTCGCGTTGTGGGTTATGATGAGCAGGCTGTTATGCTCGTTGTGCCACGCGTTTATGCCCTCGGTCACGGTTCTGACCGCGTCTACGTCGAGGCCGGAGTCGGTCTCGTCGAGCAGGGCAAGCGACGGCTTCAGCATAAGGAGCTGAAGTATCTCCGCCTTTTTCTTCTCGCCGCCGGAGAAGCCGACGTTGAGGTAGCGCTCGGCGTACTCACTCGCCATGCCGAGCTTGTCCATCTCAGCCTTGAGCTCGCGCTTGAAGGCAAAGACCTTCAGAGGCGTGCCGGTTATCGCTTGGCGCGCGGTGCGGATGAAGTTCTCGAGGCTGATGCCCGGTATCTCCTCCGGAGTCTGGAAGGAGAGGAAAATGCCCCTGCGCGCTCTCGCGTCAGCCTTCTCCTCCGTTATGTCCTCGCCCTTGTAGATTATTCTGCCGCCGTCTATCGAATAGCGCGGATCGCCCATTATCGCGGACACGAGTGTGGACTTTCCCGTTCCGTTCGGGCCCATGAGGACGTGTACCTCGCCCTCGCCGATTTCAAGGAAAACGCCGTCAAGAATATTCTTGTCCTCAACGGATACCTTGAGATCCTCTATCTTAAGAAGCTGTTCGCTCATTAAAAATATCCTCCGTACATAATATGTCATCTTTAATTATACACCGGACAAGTAGGAAAATCAACAATAAAACTTGCCTTAACCTGACTCATTTGCTATAATCAAGCTGTTCCTACCTTAAAAAAGGAGCATGAATAATGAAAATCAAAGAAAACTTAGCGTCCAGCGCACGTGAATTGCGAGATCTTCGGGTGCTCACTACCTGCGCCGTGATGGCGGCGCTTGCCGTCGCGCTCGATTTTGTCGCCTCGATCCAGATAGGCGATTATCTTAAAATAGGCTTCTCAGCTCTGCCGAATCAGCTCGTGGACTGGCTTTTCGGCGGCGTTACCGGTGCGCTCTTCGGCGGCGTGATGGATATAGTCAAGTTTATCATCAAGCCCACGGGCGCGTTTTTCCCGGGGTACACTCTCTCCGCTATCGCCGCCGGCTTTATCTACGGCGTGAGCTATTACAAAAAAACGCCGAGCCTGTGGCGCATTCTCGCAACGAAGGCCGTCGTCACCCTCGTCGTGAACGCCGGAATGAACACGCTCTGGATCTCGATGATGACCGGAAAAGCCTTTACGGTTCTGCTCGCAAGCCGGTTTGTGAAGGAGATCGTCGATCTTCCGGTGCAGGCTGTGCTGTTTTTCGCGCTCGTTCAGCTCGTGGAGCGAAGCGGCGTCAAAAAATACACGCATACGCAAAAATAAAGGACGGGTCGTCCCGTCCTTTCAATGCGTCGACAAAGTCTCCGCATCGAACATATTTTGCACTCTCAGAGTGCAAAATATGA
>JAFPWN010000067.1 GCA_017412765.1 Oscillospiraceae bacterium
TTCATCGGCGCTGTCAGGGTCTCCATTTTCTTGCCTGACTTCTTGCAAACGCGCAAGAAAGGCGACTTTTTACGCAAGAACGCGGTTTTATTTGAACTCTGGGCTGGTTCAAATCGGCTCTGGCCGATACGGGTCAGATTGTCCGCAAACCTTTGTGACGCTTGGGTTTCCGGCATTTCATAAAGCTGCCGGAAGCGACCTGTTCCAACCATGAATATGCCAAAGATATACAACACTCGAAATCAGGTGTACCGGCAACGGTACCGTGGGTTCGAATCCCACCCTGTCCGCCATGCTTGAGTGGAAAGTGTTCAGAAATGGGCACTTTCCGCTTTTTATTTTGAGGGATTACACATCGAGTCCTTGTTCCCGGGTCACTCTGTCTGCTTATTTGCAATGCCCTTTTTCAAAAAAATGAGCACACCGTTTCCGATGTGCTCATTCATTAATTGTGTTTGCCACAGCCAATGTCTTTAGCTTATTGATCTTGCATTATTCGCTATTCAAATGCCGCGCAAATTATCACACCGACTTTTCCATTGACTTAAGAAACACCCTCACAAGACTTGGGTCAAAGTGCGTGCCGGACTCGCTTCTGATGATCTCCATCGCCTTGTCCTTCGGCATCGGAGACTTATAGCACCGCTCGGATATGAGCGCGTCATAGACGTCTGCAATAGCCATGATCCTCGCGCAGAGCGGAATATCCGTTCCCTTTATTCCCGAGGGATAACCTGTCCCGTCCCAGCGCTCATGGTGGTAAGTGGCAATATCAGAGGCAAATTTAATGTATCGCTCGTCGGTTATGCCGGAAAGTATCTTGGAAACAATCACGCCGCCGGACGCCGCGTGTACCTTCATCTGCTCGTATTCCTCGTCGGTCAGTCTGCCGGGCTTTTTCAGAATGGTGTCTGAAACGACGATCTTTCCGACGTCGTGCATCGGCGCGAGGGTGTAGATGAGACTGATATATTCTTTGTCGATCTCGTCCTTATAAATCCCATCGTTCATCGCGCCCTCTGCGATCAATCTGACGTAATCTCTTGTCCGCGCGACGTGCTCACCGGTTTCAAGATCCCGGCTTTCGATAATGCTCGCAAGTCCGGAGATCATATGCTCCTGCATATCGTTCATTTTCTTCTGATGAGCGACGAGCTCGGCGTGAATATCCTCCTGCACAAGGTCGTTATAGTAAATATAGCAAAGGCATGAGCTCATTCCGATGCTGATATACGCCGTATGGATATTCATAAAGGTCACGGGGAGAACGCCGCCGATGAGCGTAATAATTATCATGATGATCGTCATACCGTCTCTGTGCCGGAAATTTCTGCCCACTATGTACATACTTACCATGAGATAAAGAAGGCTCGCAAAGTAAAAGGCGGAGTAGATTATGAACATGCTGCCGCGGTGATAACCCTCGGCGTCAAAGTAGAAGATAAGCCCGAAGGGCGCGGAGAATATCTCAATAAGCGCGTGTGGAATAAAAAACCAGATCGCGGCTTTGGACTGCCTGTAAAGTCCGAGCGCGCCGGAGAAGAAAACAGCCATGGACGGCGCGATCGAAAACTGAAGAACTGTCAGTACGGTCAGCGGAATAGCAAATTTCGGGTCATAATAGCCGCAGTGCACGCAGAATTCCGCCAAAGAGCAGTACATAACGGAAACGAACGTGATTATAAACCAGACCTTTTGCCTTTTGTTGAAGCCGGAATAACGAATAACGTGGATCGTCATGGTCAGCATCAATAATTCCGTAAGGATGATGGAGCTGAGATAGAATGCCATTTACGAAGTCCTTTCGCCGTGAAAATGTTTCTGAACTTTGCGCATTATATTATAATTCCGGACTTTTTGCAATAAAAATAATAAAATAACATTATTTTTTCAGCCAAGCTCTGACATAGGCGAAAGCCGCGTCCTCTCCATCTTCAGCGAGGATGCGGAGCATTTTTTCCAGCTCGCGCTTAGTGTCCTCATGCATGGGAATGCGGTCGGCGTTTTTGATATAATACTCGTATGCGCTTCTGTCGGTGTAGCTCTCGCCCTGATACGTACGGCTCGCGGCTATGCGGTCGCAGAACATCTCGGCAACGTACCGTTTCGGCATCGGCAGAGGGGAGAACGACGGCTTTTTGCCGTTTTCAACTACGTAGTCTATCCAGTACTCAAAGTGATGGCGGTTGCGCCCCTTGTGGTGAAGCCACGCGAGGCTGACGCCGTTCGTGCGGCGCTCGGCGTCGTTCGGACTGCGCGTGCCCTGGTAGAACTTTGCACCCGGTATGAACTCGGTTGGGGAATACTTCGACAGATCGTGCGTAAGTCCCTGCCAGTAAAGACCGAGCCGGAAGCAGTAGCGGCAAACGAGGTGCCGGTGGTGTGTAATAGTTAAAAAATGCCTGATAGGGTGCATACTGCGCCTCCTTTGAGGGCAGTATAGCACATCCTTCTGCGCTTTACAAACGTGTTTTTCGGTGATATATTACTTTTGTTCGAGATTATTACCCGGGAGGTACGGAAATGGAAAGACTCACGCTCGAAGAGGCGACACGCCTCAATGAAACGATGGTATCGGAGGAGCACCTCATTATCCACGCGTAGAACGTAGCCTACGCGATGGGCGCGATGGCGCGGCATTTCGGTGAGGACGAGGAGCACTGGATGGCTGTAGGTATGCTGCACGACTATGACTATGAGAAATACCCGGACGAGCATCTTCAGCACACTGAAAAGCCGCTTCTGGATGCGGGCCTTCCCGAGGCGGACGTGCGCGCTATACTTAGTCACGGCTACGGTATCTGCACCGACGTAGAGCCGGTCACGAACATGGAAAAGAGCCTTTTTACCGTCGATGAGCTGACCGGCATCATTCAGGCGTGCGCGAGAATGAGACCGCTCGGTATCCGCGACCTCGAGATCAAGAGTTTTATGAAAAAGTTCAAGGATAAGAAGTTTGCCGCAAAGTGCGACAGAGAGCTGATACTCAAGGGCTGCGAAATGCTCGGAATGGACGTAAAGGAGGTCGCTGAGATAGCGATCGAGGGCATGCGCCCGCACGCCGAGGAGCTCGGTATCGCCGGAAATGGCTGATTTTGAGAAGATGAAATATTTGCTTATTACAGCGTTTCAGCCGGACAGGTGTGACCTGCCCGGCTGAAATTATCTTACGCTCATACCGCTTTCGCTCTCATCCCAGATGTCTATGCGTTCTTCAAGACCGGTCGTGCCGTCGATGAACACTGTGCGCTTATTTCCGTCCGGGTCGAGGCAGGAAAACTCGTGGCAGAGCTTTTCACCTTTGCCCTCTGTCTGGAGCATAGCCAGACCGCGCCCGCTGACGGTAAGGTTTTCGGAAAGGCCGCTCTCCGCGTCGGACTGCGCGACGGCCGGCTCGGGAATATCGCGCTCTGTGTGGTTCATGAGATACTCCCCGGTGTAGAAGCCGACGACGTCGAGCGTATCGAGCGCAACGACGACCTTGATTTCATCGGCGTAGCAGTTTACGCCGCCCTCGCAGTGGGCGAAGGAAACGGTGCAGCGGTTTTCTGAAACCGAATGGCTTGTGCGCTTCATATCCTTAAGACCGCCGACCTTGAGAATATACTCCTCAGCCTTTGCGATGGCTTCCTCGGCGGAGTAGCGCGCGTATTCAACGGGGCGCGAGAAAACGCAGCTTTTTATATAGCCGCCCGTTTTTGTTACCTCGAGAAAAACGCCGTCCGCGCTGGCGGTATAAACGGGAACGGCGGCGTTTTCCGCAAGCTCGACGGTGAACTTATCCCGCGATACGCCGGTGAAGCTCTCGCATAGCTCCAGAACCTCGTCCTCGCTTGTCTCAAACTTGCCCTCGGTGAACTTCGCGGTTAGATTATTCATGTGGTCTGAAAACTGTCCGTCGTAGGTCACGCCTGCATAGCCGAGAGCCGCCGCCTCGACTCGCTTCAGAGTGCCGGAGAGCGTCACGTCGGTCGCGTTTTCGTCCTCGCATACTGCGCCGACGCATATCTCGCCGTTTCTGAGACGCTCGGCTGCGCCGCGCAGCTCCGAAGCAATAGCCGCCGAATTTTTCACAAAGCTCATAAGGCTCTCTTTTTCGCTCTCGGTCGGCTTCGAGCCTGCCGCGGCGCTGCGCGCGAGATAGAGAGCGAAGTCGCCGCACTTTGACAGATACGCGGTAGTGCCGCTGAGCGTGGTCGAGGAATCCGGCAGGGAGGAGATCGCGGTCACCGCCGCCGCGGAGTGGGCGTACGCCTTGGAGAGTATCGAGTTGAGCAAATTCGGTGAAGCGGAGAGCGCGGCGCGCTCAAGCTCCGTCGCCATCGCGTCGGCGTTTGAGGCAAGCTCGTTGAAAGCTCGCTCCTCGGCGCTGACGGCTGCGATCCTCAGCTTATCCGCCTCGCCCGTCGCGGTATACGCAATGCCGCTTGTAACGAACGCGAGCGCCAGCGCGTAGGTATAGGCGCGGATGAGTGATCTTCTGTTAAGCATAAAAAAACACCTCTTTCAGGCTATTTTTACCCGAAAGAGGAGTTTTATTCTTATGTGAGTTCACACAAGCTTGCTTTTTGCAATTTCGAAGCGGCGAAGAGTCTCGTCCCTGCCGAGGATCTCGCATATCTCGATCGCGCCGCCGGGGGTAACTGCCTTGCCTGCCGCGGCGATACGCGCGGGCCACATGATCTTGCCGATCTTCGCGCCCTCCGCCTCGGCGACGGCATAGAGCGCGTCGTGGATAGTGTCGTACTTCCAGTCGTCGATCGCGCGGAACGCGGCGTCGATCTTGTTGAGGAGGTCGAGCGAGCTCTCCTTTGTGAGCTTGTTTTTCTTGTTCTCAAACAGCTCTGCGTCGTAATCGGGAAGAGCGTTGAAGAAGTCGAGAAGCTCGGGAATGTCGCTGAGCTTGTTTATCCTCGACTGAACGAGCGCGGGGATGAGCGCGGCGTTGACCTTGTCGGCGTCAACCGCTCTGACGATATATTCCATAGAAATCTCGCTGAACAGGTCGGGGTCCATATTCTTGAGATAGGTGGAGTTGAAGTAGTTGAGCTTCTCAATGTCGAAGGCGGAGGGGGACTTGGAGATACCCTCGGCGTCGAAAGCGGCGATAAGCTCGTCCATCGTGAAAAATTCCTTTTCGCTCAGCTCGCCTCTGGGACTCCAGCCGAGAAGCGTGACGTAGTTGACTATCGCCTCGGGCAGGTAGCCCATGTTGAGAAGATCCTCGTAGCTCGGGTCGCCGTAGCGCTTCGACATTTTGCGCACGACTCCGGTGCTCGGGTCTGTTATCATAACGCTCGGGCAGTGGATGTACTTCGGGATCTCCCAGCCGAAGGCTTCGTAGAGAAGATTGTACTTCGGGGAGGAGGAGAGGTACTCCGCGCCGCGCACGACGTGGGTGATGCCCATAAGGTGATCGTCAATGACGTTTGCGAAGTTGTAGGTGGGCAGTCCGTCGCGCTTGATGAGCACCTGATCGTCGAGGTCGGCGTTCGGGGCGGTGATATCGCCGTAGATCTCGTCGTGGAAGGTGGTGGTGCCCTCGGAGGGGATGCGCTGGCGGATGACGTAAGGCTCGCCGGCGTCTACTCTCGCCTGAGCCTCCTCACGGCTCAGATGGCGGCAGGGGTTTTCGGCTCTGTCGAACTCGCCGCTATCCTCCTCACTCTCCGTCTTTTCGCAGAAGCAGTAATATGCGGCGCCCTTTTCGACGAGAAGCTTCGCATATTTGCCGTAGTAGGGTCTGCGCTCGGTCTGGACGTACGGACCGACCGGACCGCCGATGTCGGGACCCTCGTCATATGTCATGCCGACGCCCGCGAGAGTACGCTTTATTATATCGACCGCGCCCTCGACCTCGCGCGCCTGGTCGGTGTCCTCGATGCGGAGGATGAACGTGCCGCCGGCGTGGCGGGCTACGAAATACTCATATAGTGCGGTGCGAAGATTGCCGACGTGCATGTGACCCGTGGGAGAGGGGGCAAAGCGGGTGCGGACGCCGGAGTGGGGTATCCTCGCTTCGTTTTCCTGAAAAAAGTCCATTTAAATGACCTCCAATAAATTCTCACGACAGTATAAGCTATTTTCTGAAAAAAAGCAAGAACATTGAGCTAAAATGTGCTATACTATCCATCTGACAATCAGTTTTTTATACAAGGAGGAATGAAGATGCACTTCGCGCTTATTGCCATTATGGCGCTCATACTCATAAGATGCGCTTTTTCACTTCTTTTCTCCGGCTCAAAGGACGAGGTCTGGGGCACGCTCGTCGATAAAAAGGGGACAAGCTTTGAGCTCACGCACTGGGAAAACCTCATCGGCAGAAGCTCCGGCGCGGACGTTCGCATAAATAACAAGTCCGTCTCGCCGGTACACGCCGCCCTTGTGCGCGATAACGAGGGAGCGTGGACGGTTGCCGACCTCGGAAGCCGGGATGGATCGCTCCTGCGCGGCAAGGCGATAAAAAAGCGTCAGCGGATAAATACCGGCGATACGCTCTCCGTCGGCGGCGCTGAGCTGACCTTTACGCGCACAACGAAGAAAATGGAGGAAAACCTCGAAATAGCGCGCGAGGACTCGTCAAGGGGCACCGGCGCGTGGCTCGGAATGGTACTTCTGACCGCGTTTGTCTGCCTGCTCGCCTTTGAGCTTTTGCAGAACCTCGGCGGAGCGCTCGCGGTGAACGTCCTTTTCGCCTTCGGCTCTGTTCTCGCTCTCGCGTGGGCGACCTTTATTCTGACTCTGAGCGCCCGCAGACGGGGCTTTGAGCTTGAAATAATCGCGTTTATGCTGACAAGCGTCGGGTTTGCGGTCTGCCTATCTTCTGACCCGGAGAATATTTACAAGCTCGGCATTTGCCTTGCGATCGGTGTTTCACTGTACTTTTCAATGTGCTGGTTTCTGCGCGATCAGAAGCGCGTCAATCTCCTGCGCGTTCCGATAGCCGCGCTCGGACTTGCGCTGCTCGGGGTGAATCTCGTATCAGCCTCGCCGCTGCTCGGCGCGAAAAACTGGCTATATATCGGCGGGGTGAGCTTTCAGCCGTCGGAGATCGTCAAGATCGCGTTCGTTTTTGCCGGAAGCGTAGGACTTGAGCGGATTTTTTCAAAGCGCAACGTCGTGCTTTTTATGGTCTTTTCCGCGATCTGCGTCGGATCTCTCGCTTTTATGCGCGACTTCGGCACGGCGCTCATATTCTTCACCGTGTATCTCGTCATCGCGTTCATGCGCTCCGGCTCGTTTGCGACCGTTTTTCTCAGCGCTCTCGGCGCTCTGCTTGCAGCCGTTATCGCAATAACCGCGCGCCCTTATATCGCGGACAGATTCGCGATTTGGGGTCACGCGTGGGAGGACGCCGCGAACCTCGGCTATCAGCAGACCCGCACGATGACGGCAGTCGCCTCGGGCGGACTTTTCGGTCTCGGAGGCGGAAAAGGATGGTTTGATTCGATTTTTGCCGCCGATACAGATATGGTGTTCGGCGTTGTCAGCGAGGAATACGGCTTTATCATCGCCGCGATGTGCGTTTTCTGCATCGTGTTTTTCGCCTTTGCGGCTGTGAGAGGCGTAAAGAACGCGCGCGGCTCGTTTTACGCGATAGCCGCCTGCGCCGCCGCGAGCTTCTATCTCACCGCTCTTGCGCTCAACGTGTTCGGCTCGCTCGATATGCTGCCGTTTACGGGCGTCACGTTCCCGTTTGTGTCGAAGGGCGGAACGAGCCTGATAGCATCGTGGGGCATGCTCAGCTTTATAAAGGCGGCGGACACGCGCCCGATGGCGAGCTTTGCCGTTTTGCCTCCCGGCACGCGCGCAAAGAGGAAAAAGAAGCCGAAAAAGGAGGAAGCCGATGAGGAAGCTTAAATATCGCGCGCTCGTCGTAGCGATCTTCTCGCTTACGGTGCTCGCGCTCCTCGGCTTTTTCGGCTGGAGGGCGTATAACGAGGGCGGCGCGTGGGCTGCATATCAGGCAAACGGCAACATCTACCGCTCGGGCAAGCTCACGCGCGGAGTCATCACCGACCGTGATGGCGAGGTGCTTTGCTCACTCACGCAGAGCGGCGCCGAGTATTCGGCCGACGGGCTGACCCGCGCCGCGACCCTGCATCTCATAGGCGACACGGCGGGAAATATCGCCTACGGCGCCGTGAGGCAGTTTCGAGCTGACCTCACGGGCTGGAGCTTTACAGACGGCGTTTCGGGCGAGGGCGGCACTGTCAGACTCAGCGTATCTGCCGAGGCGCAGAGAGCGGCGTATTCAGCGCTGGACGGCCGCAGCGGCGCCGTAGCGGTAGTGAACTATAAGACGGGCGAGATAATATGCTGCGCCACGAGCCCGGGCTATGACCCGATCGAGGCGCCGGAAACACTGCCGGACGGCGCGTATCTGAATCGCGCGATAAGCGCAGCGTACACACCCGGCTCTGTCTTTAAGCTTGTCACGATGGCGGCGGCTGTCGAGAATATCCCCGACCTCTACGAGCGGGATTTTCACTGCGACGGAGAAGCTTCGATAGGCGGGGGAAAGGTGACGTGCGTGGCAAAGCACGGGGATATGAAGATCGAGGACGCTATGGCAAAGAGCTGCAACTGCGTTTTTGCCTCCCTTGCCGCGGAGATGGGCGGCGAAATAATGCAGAATTATGCGGATTCTCTCGGCTTTACGTCAAAAATCGACGTCACCGGCGCCGTTATTGCCGCGGGCAGGTACTCCGGCGACAAGAGCGACGATATCGCGCTCGCGTGGAGCGGAGCGGGGCAGTCGGACGACCTCGTTGTTCCGATGACTCTCGCGCGATACTGCGCGGCGATAGCGAACGGCGGCGAGATAAACGAGCTGAGCTTCAAGGCGGGAGAGCACGGTGAAAAAACGCGGCTTCTGAGTAAGAGCACCGCAGAGCGGCTCGGGGAGGTCATGGGCTACACCGTAAAGCACTCCTACGGAGAGGATAATTTCCCGGGGCTGCGGCTGCACGCGAAGAGCGGAACGGCGGAGATCGGCGGCGGAAAAAAGCCGAATTCGTGGTTCTGCGGCTATATTGAAAACGAAGGAGCGCCTTATGCCTTCGCGGTAATAATCGAAAACGGAGGCTGGGGGATAGGTGAGGCGGCGGACTGCGCGCGGAATGTCCTGAACGTTCTTATTTAGTGAACTAATTGCACACTTTTGTTTATTGACTAAATCACTTTCGTATGCTAATATACAAAAGAATGCGCTGACAAATAATTTGCTGAAAGGTACTACTGCTTTGGAAGAAAGAAAGAGACGCTTCGGCGACAGGAAGGACGGCTACCTCTTGCGTGACGTTGACGCCATGCACTACATCACCCCGATAATCTATCCCAACCGATGCGATAACGAGGCATACGTCTCAGAGACCATTGACCTCACAAACCTCAATGCGTTCATAGCGAAGAAGAACGCCGAAAAGCCTGAATTCAAGTATACCCTTTTCCACGCTATCGTGACCGCGGTGCTGAAAACCATTACGCTCCGTCCGCGGCTCAATCGCTTTATCGCAAATTCCAACCTCTATATGAGAAACAAGATCTCCGCTTCGTTCATTGTTAAAAAGCGATTCAACGACAAGTCGGAGGAGGGGCTTGCCTTCATAAAGGCAAGGCCCGACAGCACCTTTGATACTATCCACGACGCGATCAAGCGCCAGGTCATCGTCGTCCGTGATGATAAGCAGTCCTCCGGCTCCACGCAGGACAGTATGGACATCATAAACAAGATGCCGCGTTTCCTCTCAAAGGCGATCGTCCGCCTTATTATGTGGCTTGAAAAGCGCGGCAAATGCCCGCAGTTCCTTATTGCCGACGATCCGTATTACGCGTCGGTTATCCTCTCGAATCTCGGCTCGATCAAGCTCAACAGCGGCTATCACCACCTCACGAACTGGGGAACCTGCTCCATCTTCGTAGTAGTCGGTGAAAAGGCCCTTCGCCCCAAATACAATGCGGACGGCACGTTTGAGATGCGCGAGATGCTCGACCTCGGTCTTACGATCGACGAGCGCATAGCCGACGGCTATTACTTTTCAAAGTCTATAAGACTTTTAAAACTTCTGCTTGAAAATCCAGAGCTTCTCGAGGCTCCGTTATCTGAGGAGGTCGATTTCATATGAGCGAAATTACCGCTAAAACACCGTGGATTTCTCATCTCGGAGATATGCCGAGCCACATTGACTACTACCAGGGCAGCATGTACGGCAAGGTGCGCGAAACCGCGCAGACCTATCCCGACAATATAGCCTTCGATTTCATGGGCAGGAGCACTACCTATAAGCAGCTTCTTGAGGATATCGACCGCTGCGCTAAGGCGCTCAGGACTATCGGCGTGCGCGAGGATGACTGCGTTACCATCGCGATGCCGAACTGTCCGCAGGCGATCCAGGCGTTCTACGCCGTAAACCGCGTCGGCGCTATCGCCAATATGATACATCCGCTCTCGAGTGAAAAGGAGATAGAGTTCTATCTCAATGAGTCCGAGTCGGTCACCGTTATCACCCTCGACCAGTTCTACGGAAAATTCGAGGCGATACGCCAGAATACAAAGGTCGTCAATATCGTCCTCGCAAGCATAAAGGACGAGCTTCAGCAGCCGCTCAAAACGGGATATATGCTCACCGAGGGCAGAAAGATCGAGAAGATACCCGAGGATGCGCCGATAATCCGCTGGAAGGATTTTCTCAAGCTCGGAAATGCCTGTTTCTGGAACTACAAGGTCGAGCGTACCGCTGATTCTCCCGCCGTTATCCTCTATTCCGGCGGCACTACCGGCACGACGAAGGGTATACTCCTCACAAACCTCAACTTCAACGCGCTTGCGGCGCAGATAGTCGGCGTCAACAAGATGTTCCGCCCGGGCGACAGAATGCTCGCCGCGATGCCGCTTTTCCACGGCTTCGGGCTTGGCGTCTGCATACATTCGATGCTCGGAAACGGCGGCCGCTGCATACTCGTGCCGCGCTTTACGGCCCAGAGCTATGCGAAGCTCATCACTAAATACAAGTGCAACTTCATCGCCGGCGTCCCGACTCTCTACGAGGCGCTTCTGCGGCTTGACAGCATGGACAAGGCGGATCTCTCGAGCCTCAAGGGAGTGTTCTCCGGCGGCGACAGCCTGTCCGTGGAGCTTAAAAAGAAGTTCGACAAATTTCTGTATGACCACAACGCCGTCGTGCAGGTGCGCGAGGGCTACGGCACTACCGAAACAGTTACGGCGTGCTGCCTCACGCCTCCACATATGTCGAAGGAGGGAAGCATAGGTCTACCGTTCCCCGACACCTATATCAAGATAGTCAAGCCCGGTACAGAGGAGGAGCTGCCCTACGGCGAGGAGGGCGAGATACTGCTCGCCGGTCCGACGGTCATGAAGGAGTACCGCAATCACCCGGAGGAGACGGCGAAAACTCTCCGCAAACACGCGGACGGTCTTACCTGGGTCTACACCGGCGACCTCGGCACTATGGACGACGAGGGCTTCGTGTTCTTCAAGGGCAGAATAAAGAGAATGATCATCTCCTCCGGCTATAATATCTATCCCGCGCAGCTTGAGAACATTCTCGACGCAAACGAGCTTATCCACATGAGCTGCGTTATCGGCGTTCCCGACCCATACAGAATGCACAGAGTCAAGGCGTTCGTTATGCTGAAGCCCGGCGTTCCCGCGACCGAGGAGACGAGAAACAGCATCATGGAATACTGCCGCAAGCATATCGCAAAATACGCGATGCCGAAGGAGATCGAATTCCGCGACTCGCTTCCCAAAACACTTGTAGGAAAGGTAGCCTACCGCGAATTGGAGGAAGAGGAGCTTGAAAAGCTCAAAAAGAACGAAGGAGAAAATAAATGAACAAGATCGACCGCAAAGGACGCAACGATGACCTCTACAAAGCAGTTTTGACCCTTAAAACAGTTGATGAGTGCAAGAAATTCTTTGAGGATCTCTGCTCCATCTCAGAGCTTCAGGCCATGGAGCAGCGTTTCTCTGTTGCGCTTCTTCTTCAGCAGGGCATGATCTACAACGATATTCTCGATGAGACCGGCGCCTCCAGTGCCACGATCAGCCGCGTAAACCGCTCTCTCAGATACGGCTCCGGCGGCTATGACGTCGTTTTTGAGCGCATGGAGCTTGATAAAAAGTGAGCGCGTATATACCTCTCGCGCCGTTTTATGACGAACTGACACGCGACGTTCCGTATTCTGCCTTTGCAGACCTCTATGAAGAGGTCTTTGCGGAATACGGAATTTCCGCATATACGATACTCGACCTCGGCTGCGGCACGGGAACGCTGACATGTATGCTTGCAGAGCGTGGGCACGAGATGATCGGCACTGACTTCTCAGAGGAGATGCTCTCGGAGGCGCAGGAGAAGTGCTGGGAGCGGGAGCTTGACGTCCGACCGATGTTCCTGCACCAGAGCATGACGGAGCTCGATCTCTACGGAACAGTGAACGCTGCGGTTTCGAGCCTTGACAGCCTCAATTACGTCGCACCGGAGGATATTTCCGAGGTGTTCAGACGGCTGAGGCTGTTTATCGAGCCTGGCGGAGTATTCGTTTTTGACGTTAACAGACCTGAGTGGCTGAGAAGCCTTGACGGGCAGGTGTTCGTTGACGAGACCGACGACGTTTTCTGCGTATGGCGCGCGGACTTTGCCGATAACAGGCTCACCTACGGAATGGACATCTTTTCGAGAGCCGGCGGCGCGTGGTCGCGCAGGCAGGAGGAGCATATAGAGTATGCCCACGGCATAGAATTTCTTGAAGAGAAGCTCAGGGAAAACGGTTTCGGTGAGATAAGGACCCGCGCCCTTGCGGGCAGCGAGAACAGAGTATTTATTTCTGCAAAAAGGATGTAAAAAGACTTGGATGAACTGATAAGAGCTATTTCGGCCGACGGATTTATCAAAATGACTGCCGTCAGCACGAGAGAGATGACCGAAAAAGCGAGAAATATCCACCGCACTCTGCCGGTGGTCACAGCGGCGCTCGGCCGCACTATGGCGGCTGTGAGTATGCTCGGCAGCGAGCTGAAGCGCGATGGCGCGAGCATTACCGTCAGGATAAACGGCGGCGGCCCCGCGGGGACGATACTCGTCACCTCCGACAACCACGGCAACGTGCGCGGCTACGTTCAGAATCCCGAGGTCGATATTCCGCTGAAGCCGAACGGCAAGCTCGATGTTTCCGGCGCGGTAGGAACGGACGGAATGCTGACCGTTATCCGCGACCTCGGCTACGGTGAGCCGTACAACGGCTCTGTTGAGCTTGTTACCGGCGAGATCGCCGAGGATTTTGCCCAGTATCTCCATGAATCTGAGCAGATTGCCTCTGCCGTCGCTCTCGGAGTGCTCGTAGACCGCGATCAGAGCGTTATCGCCTCCGGCGGATATATTGCAGAACTTCTGCCCGGCGCGCCGGACGATACGATAGACAGACTTGAGGAGAATATCAAAAAAGCCGGATATATAACTCCGATGTTCCGCGAATGCACCGCGGAGGAGGTGATACGGCGCGTGCTCGACGGCTTTGAGCCGGAGATACTCGAGCGCGACGAGATCGCGTATAAGTGCTACTGCTCGCGCGGGAAGATTCTCGGATCTCTCATGGGCATCGACAGAAACGAGATAAGAACGATGCTGCGCGAGGATAAGAAGATCGAGGTGCGCTGTCGCTACTGCGGTGAGGTGTATAACTACACCGAGGCCGATTTTCCCGAAATCTGAAATCTTTTGAAAAAAGTTCTTGACTTTGGTGTTTCTCTATGGTATAGTATCTAAGCACTGAGGAACACCGCGTGGGGGCGTAGCTCAGCTGGGAGAGCGCCTGAATGGCATTCAGGAGGTCAAGAGTTCGATCCTCTCCGTCTCCACCAAAGAAAAAAGACATCCGCTTGGATGTCTTTTTTTGTTATATAGGCAGTCGGCGGATCGAATTCAGGAATAATAAAATGACTAATCGCGCGGTCATTTTCTGTCATCAACGAGATTCTTGCATATTATTGCTGAATATGCTAAAATAAAATTATATTTTAGCAAATGAGATGATACCATGAAGAAAAAGGGAATAAAAACAGTGATAAACGGCGCTATCGCCGTTATGGTCGCGGTAGCGTATCTCTATATGTTCTTCCGCTGGTCGAACGGAGGCAAATTCAGCTCTGCCGGACTTATGACGCTTAAATATTTTACCGTTCTTTCAAATCTTCTTGAGGGCGCGGCGAGCATACTGTGCGTCGCATTTTACATAAAGGGCAAGATACCGCGCTGGCTCGGAACTCTGAAGTTTGCCGCGGCTGTCAGCGTCGGGCTGACGTTCTTCACGGTGATGCTGTTCCTCGGCCCGGTATTCGGCTACGGCGGAATGTTTATGGGAGCAAATCTGTTCTTCCATCTTATTGTCCCGGTAGTTGCGATGGCGGAGTACGTCATGAACTCCGACTACCCCGTCCCGAAGCTCTCTGAAAGCCTCATCGCCGTCGTTCCGATGGTACTCTACGGCATATTCTACGTTGCGAATATCCTCATAAACGGCGTGGGCGAGGGGCCGAACACCAACGATTGGTACGGCTTCGCGTTCATGGGATTTCCTGCAAGCTACCTTGTATTTTTATTCATGTTCGCCGCGACGTGGCTTATGGCGTTTATTTTCCTAAAACTGAAAAAGAAGCTGAACAAATGAACAAAGCCCTGAAGCAAATCGCTTCAGGGCTCAGACTGTAGACAAAAAGGAAAAGCGTTGGATAAAGGAGGCGGGGATCTGTGAAGGGGCCGGCCGAGAGGCCCCTTCACGTCGCATAATCCGCCCGCAGGCGTCATATTTTGCACTCAGAGAGCGCAAAATATGTTCGATGCGGAGACTTTGTCGACGCATTGAGCCCTGAAGCAAATGAACTGCACCCCGTCAAGTAGACAGTGAAATAATTAAAAGAAAGTTCACAGAGCCGAGGCTCTGTGGCACCGCAGATTTTGGCAAGCCGCTTAGCGGCAGGCCAA
>JAFPWN010000014.1 GCA_017412765.1 Oscillospiraceae bacterium
CGAGTCCCTGAAGGTGTACCAATAGTTGGTGTTGATTGCGGTGAGGGTCCACCTGTTCCCATTCCGAACACAGTAGTTAAGCTCACTGGCGCCGACAATACTTGGCTGGCAACGGCCCGGGAAGATAGGTAGACGCCAACATAGAAAAAGCAAGCGATTTTCGCTTGCTTTTTTCTTTTTTCCGCTGTATTCTTGTCCTGAGGTGATAACGATGGAAAAAATAGAGATTCTTCAGAATTGGATAGACGAGAGCAGCAATATTGTATTTTTCGGAGGCGCCGGTGTTTCTACGGAGAGCGGTATTCCGGATTTTCGCTCTGTTGACGGCCTCTATAACCAGAAATACGATTATCCGCCTGAGACGATAATATCTCACAGCTTCTTCGAGCGCAATCCCGAAGTGTTTTATCGTTTCTACCGGGATAAGCTCGTAGTAGGTGACGCTGAACCGAATGCTGCGCACAAATATCTCGCTCAACTCGAGAGACAGGGCAAGCTCAAAGCTGTCGTTACGCAGAATATCGACGGTCTTCATCAGAAGGCAGGCAGTAAAACCGTCTACGAGCTTCATGGTACGCTTCTGCGCAATTATTGCGCTAAATGCGGTAAAGAATACCCCGCTGACGAAATAACGCGTACAGAGGGCGTTACGCGCTGCTCCTGCGGCGGTCTTGTTCGCCCCGATATAGTTTTATATGAGGAAGGACTTGACGAGAAGGTTTTGACCGGCTCGGTTAATGCGATAATGAACGCGGATATGCTGATTGTCGGAGGGACAAGCCTCGTCGTTTATCCTGCTGCCGGTCTTGTTCGTTATTTCAGAGGCAGACACCTCGTCGTTATAAATATGTCGCCCACTGGACTTGATAACGAGGCTGATCTCGTTATTGCCGATAAAATCGGAAAAGTTTTTTCTCAGCTAAGATAACTAAAACATAAGTGACGGTCAGGACCAAAGTGATCCTGACCGTAATTTTTTATCGTATTTCACCTTTTCCGGCTTTTTTACGGAGCGTGTTAAATTCGCTGAGGAGTTTATCGTCCGGTTTGTCCGGAAGCTCCGTTCCGTTTTGCTGCGCGATGGCGTAGCGGTCGGCTTTTCCGTACTTTTCGACGCTCATAAAGAGGAACATCGCAAAAATCGCAGCGTAGCCGATCGTTTCGCCGCCGATGAAGATCCACGGCATAGCGGCTCTTATCGCTTCTGAGGAGATGTTCGACGATGAGTAGCCGACCGCGGCGAGCACACCGTTCATGAGACCGGTCGCAATTCCCGTGCACCCGGAGAAGATAGCGCCGTAGATCGTCATCGAGAAGCCGTCGGTGCGCTCTCCGAACACCGCCTCCTGGTGGTCGAGCACGTCTGCAAGCAGCGCGAGGAGAAGATACATCGCCGGAGTCGAGCCGAGCGCCTTGATCACGAACGAGGCAATAACGATAGTGAGATTATCCGGGAACAGCATTCCCAGCACGCCGCCGGCGACCGCAAGGACAGAGCCGAATAGGATAGCGCGAGCCTTGCCGATCTTGTTTGCGAGGGGGACCGCCAAGAGCATTCCGAGCGCCGTGGGTACGGCGCCGATTATCGAAAGCGTGCCCTGGATCGCTCCGCCGTTCGCTGTCGTGTAATTGCCCTGCGCGTCGCGGAACATCGCCTGGCAGAAGTATAGCTGAGATGCGTTTTTCAACATTCCGCCGAGCTGGTAGCACAGAAGAAAGAGCATTATGATAATCCAGTATTTATCACTGAAGCATATTTTTACCTGATCGCGCACCGGAAGCGCGTCCTTCGGCTTTTCTCCGCCCATTCCCTCCTCGGTAACTCTCTCACGGGTGAAGAAATACTCCGTTATCGCGCCGACGGCGGTTATGATAATGAGGGCGATGACGAAGATCTTCCAGTGGTTATAGCTCGCAAGCCCGTCGTAGATTGCAGCACCGGACGCGTCAATGTAGTATTCGACAGAGCCGGCGTCGTTATAGACCGGAGTTCCCGCGCCGGACATATCGTAGACGAACAGCAGACGGAGAAAGAATGGGAGCACCATGCTGACTACGCCCATCGCGGCAAGCGCCGTCGCGTTCGATATCGTCGCAAGCAGGCTTCTGTCCTTTGGGTCGCGCGTTGAGAGCGAAACGATCGCGGCGTGCGGCGTTGAGTACATCGGATAAGCCACGGCAAAGAGGAGTATGTAGCCTATCGAGATAAGCACGAGGCTGATGAGCTGCTTATCCTGCATCGTTTCGTTTACGTAGGGCGAGAGGATAAAGAGAATAATGAGCGCCATCACGTTGATCGGAATGCTTAGAAGTATGAGCGGACGCGCCTTGCCGGCTTTTGTTTTTATGCTGTCCATAAGTCTGCCGACGAGGATATTTCCGAGAATGACGAAAAATACGCTCACGACCGGAATGGAGGTGAAAAACCACCCCGCCCATTTGTTTATGTTCAGCACGTTCGACATATAGGCATTGAAGTAGTTTGCCATAATCGAGTTTGTAAGCATCGCAAGCGTCGGGCCGACGAGATAACCGAGCGCTCCCTCGGGAAACAGCGTTACCTTTTCGGTTTTTATGCGAGAGCCGAGCGCCGGAGAGTCAAAAAGAGCAAGCTTCATTCAGTTACCTCCCAAGTTTACTTGAATTGCAGGTTAAGTTTAGCAGTACAGAAAGAAAAAGTCAAATAATATTGTGCATAATCACAAAAATATCTTGCTTTTTTGAGCGATGAATAGTATCATATTGTCATACACGATATTATTTAATGAACACAATGTTAATCAGAGGCGCGAAAATGGGAAATGTTGACACAAGAATACAATTCACGAAAAGCAGGCTCTACGCGGCGATGACGGAGCTTCTCGGCAAAAAAGCCATCGGCTTTATTACGATAAAGGAGCTGTGCGAGACGGCGGGACTGAACCGCGGCACGTTCTATCTCCACTACTCCGCGCCGATGGACGTTCTGAGGGAAATGCAGGAGGAGCTTTCGGGAGATGGGATGCTCGACTTTTCCGGCGGGGAGGAGCAGCTTGCCGAAAAGCTAAGAATTATTATGCGGCGCCGCAGGGAGTATGCCGCGGTGATGGGGCGCAACGGCGACCCTGAGTTTCTGAGAGGCGTGAAAAACAGATCGTTCATAACTATGTTGCCGGAGCTTAAAATGAGATGCCGCGACAAGAGCGAAAAGGAGCTTGCGATCGCCTTTGACTACGTTTTTGCCGGCTGCACCGGCGCGATAACGGAATGGCTGCACGCCGAGAAGCCGATAGAACCCGAAAAAATGGCTCAAATGCTGAAGAAATTCAGCGAAAAAATATACGACAGCATTTAAGGAGGAGAAAAATGAAAAGAAGTCACGTATTTCGCGGCTTTGCCGGCATCTTCCTCGCGCTGCTCGTGATGTTCAGCATCGTTTTCGGCGTTGCGAACGCATGGGCGGGCAAGGTAAACGAGCTGCTCGGCACCGAGACCGCGACGATTACGAGGAGTCTTGATCCCGATGACTATTTCTTCAAGTCCGACTTTGCCTCGGGCTCGGAGCTTATCGCGGCTGAGATAGCCTACTCGACCCGACTTGCCGCCGAGGGCAGCGTCGCCCTCAAGGGCGAACCGGCGATCAGCGGAACGCGCGTAACGCTCTTCGGTATGCGCAGCGGCGCGAAGATGCAGTTCGGCGGATCTATGGGCGAGCTGATCGACGCCGGAAACGTCGTCACTCTCGGCGAGGCTCTCACCGACCGCGGCTTTGCCGTAAATCCTGAGATGACGCAGTTCTATAAGGATATGGAAGCGGATTACTCTCCCGTAAAGAGCTCGGGCGGAAACGTGGTTTTCGACTATGAGGAGCAGGGCTCCGAGATAAACGAGGTTCCGGCGAGCCTTCTCGACGCGGGCAAGATCGGCGATTACACTGACGCCGCGATCATCGTTCTCGGACGCGACGCCGGTGAGAGCGCCTGCTTCTACCCCGGAGCTAAAGGAATGTTAAAGCCCGAGGAGTTCACGCAGAGCCCGACTGGTAATATCTTCTCCCTATCCAATGAGGAGTGCGACCTTGTAAACTGGGTCGAGGCTCAGGGCTTCGGCAAGGTAGTAGTTCTTCTCAACTCCGGGACACTCTATGGAGGTCGAGGAGCTGAAGCGCGACGCTGGCGTTGACGCTATGCTCTGGATCGGCAATCCCGGCGCCTACGGCACCTACGGGATAGCGGACCTTCTTAAGGGCAGCGCGCTTCCCTCTGGACACCTGCCCGACACATGGGCTGTAAACTCTGCGCTCAGTCCCGCTGCGCAGAACCTCGGCATTTATACCTTTGATAATTACGAGGATATCGAAACGACGAACAACAACGGCCTGCGCTCAAGCTGGTATCTTGTCGAGCTTGAGGGCATCTACAACGGCTATAAGTATTATGAGACCCGCTATTTCGACGCTGAAAAGGGTCAGGGCAACGCCTCAAAGGCGGCCGCGGGTCAGTCCACCGCCGGAACGAGCTGGAATTACGACAGCGAGGTCAGCTTCCCGTTCGGCTTCGGACTTGAGGGCAGCACCTTTACAGAGGAGATAACGGACGCGAATATCGACTGGCTCGGCACCTCCACAGTAACCGTAAAGGTCACGAACACCGGCGACAAGGCTGCAAAGCACGCCGTTCAGCTCTACGTCTCCGCGCCGTACACCGATTACGATAAGCAGAACGGCGTTGAAAAGAGCGCAATTCAGCTCATAGGCTACGCCAAGACCGGCGAGGCTAAGGAAAAAACCTACGCCGATATTATTCTTCTGAATCCGGGCGAGAGCGAGGACGTCGTTATTTCCTTCAACGCATCTGACTTCTACTCCTACGACCGCACCTATGCCCACGACGGCGTTACGGGCGCGTGGATACTCGAGAAGGGCGACTATTACTTCGCCACCGGCAACGCGCACGAGGCGGTGAAGAGCGTGCTTGACGGCACGGCGTACAAGGCGTCGAACGATTCCGACGTTTATAAGGAGAGCGCTAACGGAGTGACGGTTCAGAACGAGCTTTCCGGCGCCGACCTCAATAATCTCGGATTCTCCGTAACCTATCTCTCCAGAAGCGACTGGTTCGGCACCTTCCCGAAGAGCGTTGACAGCCTCACCGCCACCGCTGAGATGATAACGCTTCTGCGCAACAACACCTATGACATGGAAAAGGCGAAAGCCGCCTACACCGGTCCCGAGAGCTTCACCTACGGCAAGGACAGTGGCGTGAACGCCATAGCGCTAAGGGGTCTTGAGTATGACGATCCGCTCTACGATACCGTTCTCGACGAGGTCACGCTTCAGGATTACATCAATCAGTACATAGCCTACATTGAAGAGATCGAGGAGATCGCAATGCCTGTCGAGAGCCGCGCGGATTCCCCGCTCGGAATCATCGGCTACATCGGTCAGCGCACGAAGGGCACGATCTATGAGGTAAGTCAGGACGATCCCGCCTATAAGCACATGACCGACGTCTATCCCGGCGGACCCGTCGTCGCAGCCTCGTTCTCGCCGCTGCTTCAGCAGGAGTTCGGCAGACTTGTCGGAAACGACTGTCTCTGGACTGGCTACGACACGTGGTTCGGCCCCGGTATGAACATCCACAGAACGCCGTACAACCTCAGAAATATCGCCTATTACTCCGAGGATGCGGTGCTCACCGGCAACACCGGCGCCTACGTCCATAAGGCGCTCAATAACTACGGCGTCATCACGAACGTCAAGCACTTCGCCTTCAACGATCAGGAAACCAACCGCGACGGTCTTGCGGTTTTCCTCAACGAGCAGGCGGCGCGTGAAAACGAGCTGCGCGGCTTCGAGATCGGTATCCGCGACGGCGATATCAAGGGCCTTATGAGCGCCTTCAACCGCATCGGCTGCACACACGTCGGCGCAGACGAGGGACTTATGCTCGGCATACTCCGCGGAGAATGGGGCTGGAACGGCTTTATGATGACCGACTCCGTAAAAAGCTCCGCATACTTCCTGCCGCGCGAGACGGCGATGGCGGGCAACGATCAGATGCTCGGCGGCTCCAATAACGCGGCTGTCTGGAGCCTTACGCCCGCTGAAGTTGAAAAGGACGTCGTCCTCCAGGCGAATATCCGTGAGAGCTATCACAGAAAGCTGTACGCCTACGTAAACGCCGCAACGATGAACGGTATCGACGCCGCATCCGCAGCCTCCGGCGGTCAGGTCTGGTGGGTTGTAATGTTCGAGGTCATCGTCGGCATGAGCGCATTGGGCTTTATCGCATTCACAGCCTTGACCATTGTATTTGACCGCAAGGAAAGGAGGCAGTAAAAATGGCTGAAACTGAGAAAAAGGGCTTTGGCCTGCACCTGACGATCGCCATAATTGCCGGAGCGTTCGCGCTCATCGGCCTTGTACTGTTCCTTCTTGGCTTTTCTACTAATTACTACACCTTCGGCGGCATGAACTCCGTGCTGATAACGGTGCTGATCGTTCTTGCGATGGCTGCGATAGCCGCCTCCGCAGCTCTTATCCACAAGTTCCCCGATAAGATATGGGCAAAGCTTATGCCTCTTGCCGCAGTCGGACTTCTCGCGGCGGCGAGTATGCTCATCGTCGGCGACAGGGTAGAGGGCATCGGCAACTGCATCATCACCGATTACGACTCCGGTCACGGCGGCGAGCAGGCGATCTATATGTCGCTCGTCGGCGCAGTAAGCCTTATTGTTTCAATAATATATATAATTATCGGACTTTTTCACGAGAATATCACCCAGCCTGCTCCCAGAGCAAAAACCCTCGGCTTCTCGATCGCGGGCGGCGTGCTTGCCGTTTCAGCGATTGTTGCGACTCTCGGACTTGTCGGTGTTAATCTTACCGGCGGCACGAGCATCGGCCCCGGCGGCGTTTCTTCAGGCGAGATGGCGAGCGGCACCTATACCGTCAGCTTCAACGGCAACAGCGGCAACGTCGATCTCGTTCAGGATACTCAGTTCATACCGGCAAACGTCAAGGGACTGCTGAATGCCGACACCCGCCTCTTCCTCGACTTTACGCTCACGCTCGACGGAGCGGGACGTTACACGCTCTTTGCGGATAATTACGTTGTCGAGGGCGGCAAACGCGCCGAGATCGGCGACGATACGGGTCTCGGACTTATCCTCACGACCACTGCGGAGGGTACCTACGTCGATAACGGCGACGGAACGGTTACGACCGCGCCCGCGACCCACGTCGTCGCGGTCATGGAGACCGATACCTACTCCTCGCAGATGAAATCGCCTGCCAAGATGAAGGTCGGCGACAACGACGCGGACGGCACCTACGATTCCAATGACTATCCCGAGGTTCTCGAGCTCGTTCCAGAGACTGTCTGGACTCTCTCCGGCAGTGAGATCATCGGCTATTCCGTACCGAGCGATGAGGAGCCTGCCGACGAGCAGCCCGCTGAGGATACCCCGGCAGCTCCCGCGCCCGAGGGCGTGACCATCGTATCCGACGACGGCGGCACGGCGATAACCTTCAACCCGGACGGAACCTTCTCATTCGACTTTGACGCATATTCCGTCCACGAGGAGGGCACCTATACATACGAGGAAGGCGTTTTGACTGTAACTAATCCGAACGGCGACAGCTTCACAGCCGAGGGTGACCCGATGGCGCTCCACTACGTCACCGCAGTCTCCGAGCAGCTTGCGGGCGATTACACTATTCCCGCTGCGGCGTTTGACTTCGCTCCCGCTTCTGAGGGCGGCTTCGACGCGTTCACGGTTGTATCCGACGACGGCGGCACGAAGCTGACTGTCAACCCCGACGGCACATACGTCTTTGCGTTTGAGTCATACGGCATAGAGGACCCCGGCACTTGGAGCACAATTGACGGCAAGACTGTATTCGTCAACGCGAACGGACTTGAAATGCCTCTCGAGGGCGGCAAGCTTCATTACGTCTCCGGCGTATCCGAACAGCTCACCGGCGACTTCACGTTTGAAATGCCCGCCTCCGGCGGCGCGGCAAGCAGCTTCGACGCGTTCACGGTAGTATCTGATGACGGCGGCACGAAGCTGACTGTCAACCCCGACGGCACATACGTCTTTGCGTTTGAGTCATACGGCATAGAGGACCCCGGAACATGGAGCACTGTTGACGGCAAGACTGTATTCGTCAACGCGAACGGACTTGAAATGGCACTCGAGGGCGGCAAGCTGCATTACGTCTCCGGCGTATCCGAACAGCTCACGGGCGACTTCACGTTTGAAATGCCCGCCTCCGGCGGCGCGGCGGCGGAGCCGTACACCGTACCCTCCGATGACGGCGCGACCACTATCACGTTTAACGGCGACGGAACGTATATGTTCGAATTCGCCTCCTACGGAGTGCAGGACGCCGGAACATACGCCTTTGACGGCGCGACTCTCACTGTCATAAACTCCACAGGTCTTGAAATGACAACTTCAGACGGAAAGCTGCACTATATCTCCGGTGTTTCCGAACAGCTAACGGGCGATTTTACACTTGACCTCTCGAAGCTTTAAGAATAGAATAAGGGCGCGGCGATAAACCGCGCCCTTCAGACTGTAGACAAAAAGAAAAAGCGTTGGATATAGGAGGCGGGGTTCTGTGAAGGGGCCGGCCAAGAGGCCCCTTCACGTCGCATAAACCGCCCGCAGGCGTCATATTTTGCACTCTGAGAGTGCAAAATATGTTCGATGCGGAGACTTTGTCGACGCATTGAAGGGCGCGGCGATAAACCGCGCCCTTTTCAAAAAGGAGAAAAAATGGAAAAAATACACGGAACAAATCTCGGCAACTGGCTCGTCCTTGAAAAGTGGATGAAGCCCGACCTTTTTGCCTCCACTGAAGCCGAGGACGAGACGTGGCTCAGCCGCAAAATGCAGCCGGATGAGTTCGCCGCGCTGATACGGGAGCACCGCGATACCTATGTCACCGAGGAGGACTTCGCCTTTATCGCCTCGCAGGGGCTCAACATGGTGCGCCTGCCGGTGCCTTATTTCACCTTCGGAGACCGACCTCCGTTCGTTGACGCGACGGAGTGGATAGATAAGGCGTTCGACTGGGCTGAGAAGTATGACCTGAAGATACTTCTCGACCTGCACACGGTGCCGTACAGTCAGAACGGCTACGATAACGGCGGCATAACCGGCGTGTGCCACTGGTATAAGCATCCGGACGAGGTGAAATTCGCGCTCTCAGTCCTCGAGCGCCTCGCAAGGCGATACGGAGAGAGGAAGGGGCTCTACGGAATCGAGGTTCTGAACGAGCCGATAAGCTGGATAGTTTACATAACCGCGCCGAGTACCGGAAAAGCGGTCGACAAGGAGGAGGCTAAGGGCTCCGGCTACGTGCCTCTGCCGTTCCTCAGGGAGTTCTACACGAACGCCTACCTCGCCCTGCGCGAGATACTTCCGGAGGAGAAGGTAATAGTTTTCCACGACGGCTTCCGCTGCACCTCGTGGAACGGCTTTTTCCGCGAGAGAGGCTTCAAAAACGTCGCGCTCGACACGCATCCGTATATTTTTGCTATGGAAAACTTCGTGCCTTTTGCCAAACCCTGGGCGTATAAGCTCTATCTTGCTGGCGTGATGAGCCAGATTCGCACGGCGCAGAGGGAGACGCCGGTCATCGTCGGCGAGTGGTGCATCTGCAACAAGTACGCGAACAACGTGCAGTACGATAAAGAGGAGTGCCGCCGGCGCTACAACGAGATCGCGCGGATCCAGCTCGACGCGTGGAAGGAGACGGCGGGGTGGTTTTACTGGAACTATCAGCTCCTGCGCGACCGCGACGTGCCGACAGACCCTGCCTGGAAGGAGAGCTGGGATCTGTGCCGCAGTATTAAAAACGGCTGGATCACAAAGGAAATGATGGAGAACTGACTATGGAAATGCACTTAAACACTGTTTACGGCTCGGGCGCGTGGGATGAGAAATTCAGCCAGAGCGTGCTTTTTCGCCCGGGCGAGAGTGAAAATCGCGTTGTTAACCTCTATCCCGAGGCGGAGTATCAGACCTTCGAGGGCTTCGGCGGGGCGATAACAGAGGCGGCGGGATACGTCTACGCTCAGATGAATGATGAGGCAAAAAAGACGCTCATGCAGGCGTATTTCAGCCCTGAGGGAATGAATTATCAGTTTGTGCGGATACCGATCGACAGCTGCGACTTCTCACTCGGGCCGTACGAGGGATTTGCGCGGGTCGAAAAATATATTATCCCGATGCTCCGCGATGCTGAAAAGGCTCACGGCTCTCCGCTCGGCATAATGCTCGCGCCGTGGTCGCCTCCGGCAGAGTGGAAAACGAACGGCATCCGGCAGTACGGCGGCTCCCTGAAACGCGAAAACTACGCGGACTACGCCGCATATCTCTGCGATCATATTGATTGGTATCGCTCGCAGGGCTTTTCCGTTACGCGGCTCTCTCTTCAGAACGAAGCTCACGCCGTTCAGACGTGGGACTCCTGCGTATGGACAGCGGGGGAGCAGAAGGAGTTTCTACGGGACTATATGTATCCGGAGATGATAAAGCGCTCTCTCGCGGATATTGAGATATACCTTTGGGATCACAACAAGGAGCGCGTTTATGAGTGGCTGCGCGACGTCGTGGACGAAGATACCGACAAGATGGTCGCGGGCATCGCGTTCCACTGGTACTCCGGCGATCACTTCGAGGCGCTCGACCTCTGCCGCGAGAAGTATCCGGCAAAGAAGCTGATGATCTCGGAGAGCTGCATAGAGTACTACAAGTTCGACGTCTCCGACGCGTTCGGCGCGGCGGAAAAGTTCAGTCACGAGATAATCGGCGACCTCAACCACGGCATGGTCGCGTTCGGTGATTGGAACATACTGCTCGACGAGAACGGCGGTCCGAACTACGTCGGAAACTACTGCCTCGCGCCGTTTATGTACGATACCCGCGCGCACAAACTAACCGAAACGCTGCTCGGAAAGTACGTTGAGGTCATCGCAAAGGCGATACCGGCGGGGGGAGTCAGGATAGCCGCGACAAAATACAGCGACAGCGTTGACGTAACAGCGTGGAAGCGCCCTGACGGCAAAACGGCTCTCGTTATGCTCAACAGAAGCAAGAAAAACTCTCCGGTGTGCGTAAGACTGAACGGCGGCGAGGCCGACGCAGTTCTGTGGCCGGAATCCATTACCTCAGCAATAGTTGAATAAAGGAAACCTCCGCTATGCCCAAAAACATAGCGGAGGTTCTTTAATCTGCGCTCTGCCGAGCGTATTCAGAGGGGCTGAGCCCGGTCTTTGCCTTGAAAAAGCGGCAGAAATACGCATTGTCGTAGTCGTTTACTGTCTCGCGCGCTCTCGAGCCGGGTCACACTGACCTTATTCTCGGCGGAGTTCGAGGCGGCGCGGAGGCTGCTCTCGCAAAGTGAATACTCTTGACAAGTGACCGTTCGTTCTCTATAATAGGAGAACGAACGGTCACGCTTTTGCTGAGATGCTTATGGCGCAGGCAGAGGAGTTCGGTCAATACTAAATTATTCTTATGGAGTGAAGCTGCGATGTTTGATATTGACGCGTATCTGAATGATCTCATATCGAGCTGTCTGGCGTCATTCGGTGACCGGCTGCTGTATGTTGGGCTTCAGGGCAGCTGGCTTCGCGGTGAAGCCGACGAAAACAGCGATATTGACGTTATGGTGATTCTGGATCGGTTTTCCGTAGAGGACATGGATAGGTATCGTGAGATCCTGAAAAAGACGGGCTTCTATGAGAAATCCTGCGGATTTATCTGCGGACGCGAGGAAATGAATCACTGGAATCCTTTGGAAGTCTGCCAGCTGCGCCATACTACGAAAGATCTGCACGGCGTATTGACCGATCATCTTCCGCCTGCGGCGAGAGAGGACGAAATAAACTACGTCAAGCTGAGCCTGGGTAATCTGTATCACGAGATCTGCCATCGCTATATCCATGCTGACAGAGATAAAAACGCCGCGAAGTTCCGCAGCACCTGCAAAGGCGCGTTTTTCCTGATACAGAATCTCCATTATCTCGAGAGCGGACGTTTTGTCCTCACAAAAAGTGAGCTCAGAGAAGCTGTCCCGGCGAAAGACCGGAGGGTGCTGGAGCTGGAGAAGCTGCCGGACGGATTTGATTTTGAGCAGGCTTTCTCTGTCCTGTTTGAATGGTGCCAGTCGGCCTTTGACCGGATAGATAAGCTTTCTCCGGAGAAATATCAGATCCGACAGCTGCGGCAGGATGAAACGGATACAGCCCTCGCGCTTGCGTGGAGGGTCTTCACTGAATACGAGTCCCCGGACTATGCTCCTGAGGGTACGGAGGAATTCAAGAAGTGCCTGAATGACGATGACTATCTTGCCGGAATTCGCTACTACGGCGCCTTTGACCAAGACGCGCTGATCGGTGTACTGGGTATCCGTGAGGACAGAGCGCACGTCTGCTTTTTCTTCGTGGATGGGGAATACCAGCGGCTCGGTATCGGGACAAAGCTGTTCAGAAGAATGAGAGAGGACTTTCCGGGACGTAAGATAACGCTCAATTCAGCCCCTTACGGTCTGCCGTTTTACAAGGCGCTCGGCTTCAGAGCAACGGACAGCGAACAGACCGTTAATGGCATTCGCTTTACGCCGATGGAATTGGCGGAGGACGGAGGACAAGACGGATGAAAAGTATGATCGCATTATTTCTGATGACTGCCGCTATACTTATCGCGCTGACCGGCTGCGGCGCGCCCGCAGAGAAGTCCGCAGCGACCTCGGAAAACGGGGAAGCAAGCGCTCTTACGGTTCGCATCGTCGATCAGAGCGCGCTGAAGCTTTACAGTATCGCGGCAAGCTATTCTTTCGACGGCGAAACGCTTGGCAGCAAGGTCTGCGAGCGGATCGAAGGTGCGGGATATGAATTCACCCTTCTTCCGGAGGAACTGCCCGCAGAGCATATTGGCTCCTTAAGGATAGACCTGTTTGCCGCCGAAAGAGCCGGAGAGGACTTTTTTCCCTGCGGAAGCGCGACGATAGAGCTCCCGCAGACGGGAGCTGTCTATACGCTGACGTTGAGCGGCGATTCTCTGTATGGCCTTGTCCTGCGCTTTTCAGAGGGCTGAATAGTTAAAAAATGAAAAAGGAAGATGATCTGCTCATAAAAAGCAGATCATCTTCTTTTTTACTGCTCGAATTTTATCCAGCCCGGAAGCAGATCGGGCTTGAAGCGCTTCAGTGTAAACAGAGCGCCGACGATTATAAGAAGAATGCCGATGCCGACGGGAATGTAAATAGTGTTCACGCTCTCGACGGCCATCGTTATTTCGGGATTGTTCTTGTCGTAATAAAGTCCGTATTTCGTGCCGATCTCCATATAGTCGGAGTCATCCATCGTCGTTTCGTAGGTCTTGCCGTCAACGACGTATCTGAGGCGGTAGCCGTAGGCCGGAATGTCCTCACCGAAATTATCCCAGCGGTCGATGACTGTTGCGCCGACCTCGCCGTAGACGTTTGAATTGTTGACCATAACGACACTCATGACGATCAGAGCTATTCCGACGATGAGCAGAATAAAACCCGCGTTTTTCTGAAAAAAAGACTGCATTTATGATAACTCCTTTACAGCTTTGCGATATCAGCTTTATCACCGACTACAACAAGGCGCGAATCCTTCGTGAGCGGCAGCATCGGGTCAATGTGGCTCGACATCTCGTTGTCGGATTTTACGGCAATGACGTTAATATTGTACTTTTCGCGCAGGTGCAGCTCCTTGAGATTCTTGCCGACCCAATGGGTTTTCGGGTAGAGATCGACGATGGCGAGGTTATCGCCGAAATCAAAGTAGTCGAGGAAGTTTTCGCTGAGAAAGCGCCTTGCGGCGCGGTAAGCGGCGTCCTCCTCGATGTTTATTACCTTATCCGCGCCGACCTTGTATAAGATAGCCTCCATCTGCTTCGTTGTCGCCTTAGCGATAACGAGCGGCACGCCCATCTCCTTTGCGACCATCGTGCACATAACGCTCGGACCGAGGGACTGCCCCATGCAGATTATGACGACATCCATGTTCTTGATGCCGAGCGCCTTTATCGCGTCCGGATCGGAGAGATCGGCGGTGACGGCGTAGGTGCATTTATCGGCAAACTGGCTGACAAGCTCCTCGTCGAAGTCCGCAATCAGCACGTCCGCGCCGGCATTATACAGGTTTTCGGTCAGATACTTTCCGTAAGAGCCGAGGCCGAGAATGGCGTAATTTTTTTTCATATTATCACCTTAACCTACGATAAATTTTCCGTCTGCATCGCGGACGACGTTTTTAGCCTCGCTTCGGGTTCGGAAGAAGAGGGCGAGGGAGATCGGGCCGATGCGCCCGAGATACATTGAAACGATTATGAGAAGCCGCCCGAACACGTTGAGCGACGGGGTGAGGTCGCGCGTAAGGCCGACGGTGCATACGGCGCTTATTACCTCAAAGGCGCTGTCGTTCAAAGTAGTGCCGTTTGTGAGCATGAGAAGGGAGGTAAACACAAGGGCGACCATAAGGCTCACGAGGGCGATAGCGGTGGCCTCGCGTATAAGACGCGCGGGCACCTTGCGGTTGAAGATAACGGTGTCGTGGCGATTGCGGATGTAGCTCACGGTGTTCTTGAGAACGATATAGAGCGTGACGGTCTTGACGCCGCCGGCAGTTCCGACAGGCGAGCCGCCGATGAACATAAGAACGCAGCCCAACAGCACGCTCGGCTCTGTCAGCGCCTTCTGACTTATTGCGGCGAAGCCCGCCGTGCGGTAGGTCACGGACTGGAAAATCGCGTTCAGCAGCTTGTCCCCAAAGCTCATTCCGCCGAGAGTCGAGGGGTTTGTGAACTCGAAAACAAGCTCAAGAGCCGCGCCGCCAAAGATCAGAATAAGGCTCAGCGCGAGGACGAGCTTCGAGTGCTCGTTCAGGCGATGTATGGCAAAGCCTAAGCCGCGCTTATTACCGAAAGCGAGCTTCAGCTTTTCCGCAATATCGAACCAGACGGCGTAGCCGAGACCGCCGGTGACGATGAGGAGAATAGTGGTGATAAGCACGAGCGGATCGGAGGAGAAGCTCATAAGGCTGTCAGAGCCGAGAATGTCGATGCCTGCGTTGCAGAAAGCGGAGATCGAGGTGAAAACCGCGTACCACACGCCCCTGATGGCTCCGTAGCGCGGGATAAAGGCGATGGAATAGAGAACCGCGCCGACAAATTCGATAGAGAACACGCCGCGCATAACCTTTCTGAGAAAGTCATTGATCCCCGAGAGGCGCGAGAGGTTGAAGGACTGCATGAGCAGAACGCGGTCATTAAGGCTCATCCTTCGGCGCAGGGCGAAGATCGCCGCGCTCGATACCGAGATTATCCCGATGCCGCCGAGCTGAATGAGCACAAGGATCACGATCTTGCCGAAAAGCGACCAGTGCGCCGCTGTCTCGACTACTACAAGTCCCGTAACGCATACGCTCGTGGTCGCGGTAAACAGCGCCGTGAGGGGGCCGGTGCGCTCGCCGGGAGCGGTCGAAAAGGGCAGCCACAGAAGGAGAGCCCCGACCGCGATCATCGCGAGAAAGCTCAGCGGCAGGATCTGAGCCGCGGTGAGCCGTGTTTTTGCATTGGTCGTCGTCACTCACCCCTTTGGCGTTTTGAAAGCGTGTTTTTCCATACTGCCGGGTAGAACAGAAGTATCATCGGATAAAGCTCGAGCCTTCCGGCGAGCATATCGAACATGAGAACGAACTTTGAAAAATCGGAGAAAAGCGAGAAATTCTGCGTCGGGCCGACAAGATTGAGTCCGGGACCGATGTTGTTGAGCGTCGCCGCGACCGCGGTGAAGTTCGTCGTGAGGTCGCGGTTATCGAGCGAAACGAGGCAGACCGAGGCGACGAAAACGAGCAGGAACAGTATAAAATAGCCCGAGATCGAGCGCATCGTGTCCGAATCAAGAGTTTTGCCCTCAAGACGCGTCTGACGGACAGACTTCGGGTGAACGTAGAAATACAGCTCGTTGCCGACCGCCTTAACAACGGCGATGAAGCGAGAGACCTTGATGCCGCCGCCGGTGGAGCCGGCGCAGGCTCCGATAAACATGATTATAACGAGAAGCGTGCGGGAGAAATTCGGCCAGAGGTCGAAGTCAACGGTCGCAAAGCCGGTAGTGGTGATTATGGAGGCGACCTGAAACGCCGCGTCGCGTATAGATTTTACGGCGCCGCCGCCGAGTCGGAGAATATTGCCGGTTATCATCGTTACAGCGAAGAGAATTATGATGAAGTACCAGCGCACCTCCTCCATTTTAAGCGCCTGACGCCACTTTTTGAAGAGGAGGAAGTAGTAGAAGTTGAAATTCACTCCGAAGAGTATCATAAAAATCGTGATTATCCATTGGAGCGAGGGGGAGTAGGAAGCCATGCTGTCCGCCTTTATGCCGAAGCCGCCGGTGCCGGCGGTGCCGAAGGCGGTGCAGAGCGCGTCGAATACCGGCATGCGGAATATGACGAGGATAACGAACATAATAGCGGTGAGCGCAATATAGATCCGGTAGAGTATGGAGGCGGTGCGCCGCACCTTGGGAACAAGCTTGCCGACCGAGGGGCCGGGCGACTCCGCGCGCATGAGGTTCATATTGCTGCCGCCGGACATCGAGATTATGGCGAGCAGAAAGACGAGAATGCCCATGCCGCCTATCCAGTGAGTGAAGGAGCGCCAGAGGAGCATGCAGCGGTCGAGCGCCTCAACGTCCGTGAGTATGCTCGCGCCGGTCGTCGTGAATCCGGAGACAGTTTCAAAGAGAGCGTCGACGTAGCTCGGTATCTGACCCGAGAGAGTGAAGGGCAGGGCGCCGATGAGGGACATACAAAGCCAGCTCATAGCAGTTGCGATGCAGCCCTCCTTGAGATAGAAAACCGTGTCCTTCGGCTTTAAGAGCCGCAGAAGCGCGCCGCAGACGAGGCTGACCGCCATAGCCACAAGAAACCACACCACACTTTTTTCGTGGTAGATCAGCCCTGCCGCGACCGGGATCACCATCAGCGCAGCCTCAATGAGAAGCACTACGCCGAGAATGTAGAAAATCATCCTTCTGTTCATCGCGGCACCCTTATGCGAGAATATCGCTTATATCGTGGAAGCCCGTGTGCTTCGTCACGATAACCACGTTGTCGCCCTTTTTTATGAAGTCAAGACCGCCGGGTATTATGCTCTGACCGCCGCGGTTTATATAGGCAACGATCAGCTCGTCCTTGCTTTTGAGATCCTTGAGCGGCACGTTCGTGAGGTTTTCTATATCCTCGGATACGTTGAACTCGATTGCCTCAACGCGGTTGTCGAAAAGGTGATAGAGGGTCTCTATACTGCTGCCGAGGGAGTTTTTCTTCGCGCGGACGTATGCGATTATCGCCTCCGCGGTGATGTACTTCGGATATACGACGCTTCCGAGATCGAGAGAGCTTATCACGTTTCGGAAGGTGATGCGGTTTATCTTGGTGATGACCTTCGCCTGCGACTGCTCGCGCGCGTAGAGAGTGAGGAGAATGTTCTCCTCGTCAAGTCCCGTGAGCGGAACGAAGCTCTCGCAGCTGCGGATGCCCTCCTCCTTGAGAAGCTCCTCGTCGCTTCCGTCGCCGTTTATGATGATCGCCTCGGGCAGCAGACTCTCAAGCTCAAGACAGCGGTCGCGCTCTTTTTCGATTATTTTTACCTCTATGCCCATGCTTATGAGCTGCCTGCCGAGGTAATAGGCGCTCTTGCCGCCGCCGATTATTATCGTATCCTTTACTCTGTGGGTCTTCATTCCGCACTTTTCAAAGAAGTTCGCGGCGTTTCTCGCGGTGGAGATAAACGAAACGGTGTCGCCCGCCTTGAGAATGAAATGGCCGTCGGGAGTGTAGACGTTCTCGCCGCGCTCTATCGCGCAGAAGCGGATGTTTTTGACGAGCGAGCCCAGATCCATAAGGCGCCTGTCGCAGAGCATATTGTCCGCGGGGAGCTTGAAGCGGATCATCTCGGCTCTGCCGCGCGCAAAGGGACTTACGGAGAGCGCCGTCGGCAGATACAGTATGCGCGCGATCTCGTTTGCCGCCTCAAGCTCGGGGTTAATAATGATGGAAAGCCCCAGCTTCTCGCGCAGATAGTCGATCTCCTCGGCATAGTCTGGGTTGCGGACCCGCGCTATCGCGTCGCAGTTCGTGACGCGCTGAGCGACGGTGCAGCACAGGAGATTCAGCTCGTCCGAATCAGTCACGGCGATTATGAGGTCGGCGTTCTCAACGCCCGCCTCCATCTGAGTCGAGTAGCTCGCGCCGTTGCCGACAATGCCCATTATGTCGTAAGCGTCGGTAAGCGCTCCGATCCGAGCGGGGCTTTTGTCTATGACCGTTATGTCGTGCCCCTCAGCGTAAAGGCGCTCGGTGATGGTCGAGCCGACCTTGCCGCAGCCGACGATTATTATATTAAGACCCTGTTCATCGGGCTTTAAGTCGGATTTGAACATTTCTGTCCTCCTGAACGATATTATACTAATACTAATCCCTGATTAAAAGCTTTAACCGAGCGCGCAGGATTTTTTGCGTCATACAAGGCGTCCGGTGCAGACAATACTTTGTGTATTATCAATCCGGATAACGAAGTATGACGCGAAAAGGGCAAGCGCGAATTGAAGATTTTGATTAGGGGTTAATATAAGCTATCATACCATAAAAGTGCTGAGAATGCAAGAAAAAGGCAGTTCACGCAGAACTGCCTCAGATTATTTCGCTTGCGACAGCGGCGCCGATTATGAGCGCGGCGCCGAGCCAGCCGGAAAAGCCCATCGGCTCGTTCAGAACGAGCGACGAGGCGAGAACGTTTATAGCCGGCTCAAGGTAGCCGAGTACGGCGAAGGTCGTGACGGGGATCTCCGTGATAGAGCCGAAGTAGAGGATATACGCGACACCCGTCTGCAAAATGGCGAGCATTACGGTTAAGCCGACGCTTACGGGGTCGAGCGATATTTCGGCGCCGAGGTTGCGCCACAGAACGTATGGCAAAACGACAATCGCGGAGACAAAGAGCTGCGTTATCGCGCGGTCGTAGGGCGTTATGCCGTCGAGCTTTTTGTTGAATACAACGAGGGCGGCAAAGCCGAGCGCCGCGAGAAACGCGTAGAAGATACCGCCGAGCCGGACGCTCTCCCCGCTGAAAAGACCGCTTATGAGCACTACGCCGAGGAGAGATGCGAAAACGCAGAGAAGCTTTTTGCCGTCAAGGCGCTCCTTGTAGAGTATCGGCGCTGCGGCGACGAGCATAATGGGCGCTGTGTAATTGACGAGGCTTGCCGCGGCGACTGTGGTATTGAGATATGCGGCAAAGAGGAAGATCCAGTTGAAGCCGAGACACGCGCCGCTGAGCAGCAGCCATTTGAGATTTTTGCGTATAGCTTTCACGTCGGGCTTCGCGCCGGATAAAAGACGAAAGACGAGGATAAACGCTGAGCCGATAAGCCCTCTGCACATGACTACAATCTCGCTCGGAAGCTTTATAAATCTCAGACACAGCCCTATCGTGCCGAACAGCACTACTGAAAGCACGTATCGCGTTTTTGCGGAGGATCCCATCGACTACTCAGCCGCCTTTATAAGTATTTCCATCGCCTCGATATAACCGGCAAAGCCCTTGCCCTTGACGGTTGCGAGACAATACGGACGGATGTATGATACCTTTCGGAACTCCTCGCGCGTATCGGGATCGGATATATGCACCTCAACTGTCGGAATGCCGACGCTCTTGAGCGCGTCGAGAAGGGCGACGGAGGTGTGAGTGTACGCGCCGGGGTTTATTACGATGCCGTCGATTTTCTGATACGACTCCTGAATTTTATCAACGAGCGCGCCCTCATGATTCGATTGGAAAAAACAGACCTCGACCCCGAGACGCTCCGCCTCGCGCGTGATAAGCGAGCAGAGGTCTGCGTAGGTCGCGCTGCCGTAGATCTCCGGCTCGCGTATGCCGAGCATATTCAGATTGGGACCGTTAATTACGAGGATTTTCATTAAAATACCTCCAGATATTTTTCGCGGTTTCCTCACTCGACACCATGTTGTAGAAAACAGCGTCGCGGAAGGAGTCGTACATCGGGCGGCGAGCTATGAACATCTCGCGCAGCGCGTCCACGCTCTTCGAGAGCGGGCGGCCCTTCATGCTGAGAGAGTCCACCGGCCGCATAAGCTCGATGATAACGCCGTTCTGATGGAGAAGCGGGTAATTTCGCGCCTGCGTGACGACACCGCCGCCGCAGGTGATTATTTTTCCGGAGAGGCGGCCGACCTCTGCGAGCACCTCGGTCTCGATCTCGCGGAAGCGCGATTCACCGTGCTTTTCAAATATCTCCGGTATCGTCATGCCGGATTTTTCAACTATCAGCCTGTCGGTGTCGAGCACCTCGCGTCCGCTGAGCGAAGCGAGATGCCGTCCGACGGTGGTTTTTCCGACGGCGGGCATACCGATGAGAACGATATTCTCCGTATCGCGGCGCATTTTGTTTGCTATGCGCTCGATCTCGCGGTCGTCTATTGCGCTGTCAAAGAAAAGCTCCTCGGCTCTCTTTGCCTGCCCGACGAGCATTTTAAGCCCTCCGGCGCATTTTATTCCGCGCGACTCCGCGTCGAGCAGGATGCCGGTGCGGGCGGGATTGTACACGACGTCCACAACCCCGGAGAGTCTTGAAAAGCCGCCGAGCGAGAGCGCCGCGCCGGGGCAGTTCGGATACATTCCGACGGGCGTTGTGTTCACGATAACGTCCGCGTCAAAGTGGCGGGAGATGTTACCGTAGTTATCATCGCCTGAGCGGGAGATCATAACGATCTCGCGCGCGCCGAGCTGTCTGAGTGCGGCGCGGGCAGTGCGCGAGGTGCCGCCGGAGCCGAGAACGAGGACTTTTTTGCCGGTGATCTCGATCCCGGCGCTTTTTACGGTGTAGATAAAGCCGTCGATGTCCGTATTGTAGCCGTAAAGCCTGCCGCCGCGGTTGACTACCGTGTTGACAGAGCCTATCTCGCGCGCGCCATCGGATATTTCGTCGAGAAATGGGATGACGTCGAGTTTGTAGGGAATCGTTACGTTCAGCCCGTCAAACCCGCGCGAGAGCATAAAGCGGCGCATTTCCTCCGGCTCGAGCTCGACCAGGGAATAATCGGAGTTTCCGAGCGCGTTGTGTATGGGCTGAGAGAAGCTGTGACCCAGCTTTCTGCCGACGAGAGCGTACATTTATACCTCCTGATACGCGCCGAGGTAGGTGAAGGAGGGGCAGCTCGTCTCGAGGTCGGAGAGCATTCCGATTATCTTCGGGTCGGCGGCGGAGGCCTCTATCTCAAAGAAGAAGAGGAACTCAAAATCGTGACCCACCATCGGGCAGCTCTCGAGCTTGAGGAGGTTTACCTCGAGCGCGGCGAACTTGCTCAGCACGTCGTAGAGCGCGCCGGGCTTGTGGTCGAGAGCGAGCACGAGGCTGATCTTGTTCGCGCCGGGGTAGACCTTGGGCTCGCGGGAGATGACGATAAAGCGGGTGTAGTTATTGTCGCTGTTGCGGATATTGACGTCAAGCGACTTTAGCCCGTAGAGCTTCGCGCAGTCGGAGGAGGAGATGCAGGCGACGTCGCCGCGCTCAGACTCGGCTACGAACTGCGCCGCCATAGCGGTATTCGGGTCGGCGACTATCTTCACCTTGTCACCGAGCTTTTTGAGGAACTCACTGCACTGGCCGAGCGCCTGCTCGTGGGAGTGGATCTCGGTAATGTCGGATAATTTCGCGCCGGGCTTTGCGAGAAGCTCGTGGCTTATGCACAGGCGCGTGGAGCGCACGACGGATACCTTTTTCGTCTGCAAAAGGTCGTAGACCGCGCGTACGGAGCCGTTGGAGCTGTTTTCGATAGGCAGAACGCCGAAGTCGCAGAAGCCCATCTCGACGGCGTCGAAAACGCCCTCGAAATTCTTGAAGAAAACGAGGCTTCCGCGCGGGAAGATGCGGTCGGCCGCCATCTGAGAGTAAGCGCCCTCAACGCCCTGGACGGCGACGGCGCCGGACTGCGGAAAGAGCGTTTCACTGCCCTGCAGGCTCTTCTCGATAAGCGCCTTTACCTTCGTATCCTTGTCAAGACCGCTCGACTGATAAGCGCGGCTCAGCTCAAAGAGCGTTGTGTACAGTCTGTGCGAGTATGGCGCGAGGTCGCCGGAAGCCTTCTGCACCTTGTCGAGAATCTCTCGCTCGCGGGCGCGGTTCAGAACGGGCAGACCCTCGACCTTCTTGACCTCGCCTATGTCCCAACAGAGCCTCATGCGCCTGAGAAAAGCCGCTAAAAGCTCCTCGTCTACCTTGTTTATCTCGTTTCTAAGCTCATTCAGTTCCATTTCTTTTCCTCCAGGAGTAAGTCTAATATTGCTGCCGCCGCCGCGGCCTCGATCACCGGCACCGCCCGCAGGGCGACGCAGGGGTCGTGGCGGCCTTTGATCTCTATTTCAGCGCCGGTCATCGCCTCAAGGTCAACGGTTTTCTGCGCCTTTGCGATCGAGGGCGTGGGCTTTATCGCAGCGCGGAAAACGACCGGCATACCGTTCGTGATCCCGCCGACTATGCCGCCGGCGTCGTTCTTTTCCGCTGCGATCCTGCCGTCCGCAATCAAATAAGGATCGTTATGCTCGCTGCCTCGCATACGCGCAGCGTTGAAGCCTGCGCCGAACTCAACGCCCTTGACCGCCGGAACGCCGAAAACAACAGCGGCGAGGCGGTTTTCAACGCCGTCGAACATCGGGCTTCCGAGACCGCCGGGCAGACCGATTATCGCGCACTCGATGCTGCCGCCGATACTGTCGCCGTCGGCGCGCGCATTTTCGATCTCGGCGCGCATACCTTCAGCGGCGCCGTCGTCGATAACGGCAAGCGGCTTTGCGGCGATGGATTCAAAAAGCTCTCTTGTGGGGTAGAGAGGGAAGCTCACGTCATTGGTATTGCCCACGCTTTTAAGATGCGCGCCGACGTAAATACCGCGCCGGTTGAGAAGCTCCTTCGCTATCCCTCCGGCAATGCAGAGCGGCGCGGTGAGCCTGCCGGAGAAGTGTCCGCTGCCGCGCATACCTACGCTCTTTCCGTAGCGCAAAAGCGCGGTGTAATCGGCGTGAGAGGGGCGGGGAGTGCGGAGAAAGCCAGCGTAATCGCCGCTTCTCGTGTCGGAGTTTTCTATGATCGCGCAGATGGGAAAGCCGTCAGTAACGCCTTCATGCACGCCGGAGAGAAAAACCGGCCTGTCAGCCTCGTTTCGCGCGGTGCCGAGCCTGCTTCCGCCGGGGCGGCGCCTGTCCATAAAGGCACAGAGCGCGTCAAGGTCGATCTCTTCGCCTGCGGGAATGCCGTCGATAACACAGCCGATGGCTTTGCCGTGGCTCTCACCGAAGATCTGCACCTTCAGCGATTTTCCGAATTCAGAGGACATCGAATCTACCTCCCAGGAGCCTGAAATCTTCCCAAAAGCCGGGATAGGACTTATTTACGCACTCACCGCCGCATATAACGCTCGTATGAGTACCAAGCGAAGCGCCGATCGCCGCCGCCATCGCTATGCGGTGGTCGCTTGCGCTGTCGCACCTGCCGCCGGTGAGCGGCTGAGGCTCGACGGTGAAGCGCTCGCCGTGATCGCGCGCCGCGCCGCCGAGTGAATTTATCATATTTTTGACCGTCATAATGCGGTCGGATTCCTTGATGCGCAGCCGCTCTATGCCGGTAAAGCTTCCGCCCCTGTGCATCGCGGCATAGACCGCGAGCGCGGGGAGCATATCCGGCGTGTCCGTGAGATCAACGCACTCGCCGCGGTCGAGGCGAGCGAGATTTTCAAAAATCACTCTGTCGCCCTGCGGAGAGGCGGGGTCGAGTCCGGTGACAGACGCTCCGGCGATTATGAAAAACGCCGCGTTTGACCAGTCGCCCTCGGCGATCACCGCTCCGGGCGAGCGGTATGAGCCGGAAACGGCGAGACCGTTGACGTTAACGCCGAATTTTCCCATCGCGCGCTTTGTCATCTCGACGTATGAAGCGCTCTGAAGAGGCGTCGTGAGCCGCACCTCGCCGCCGCCGACCGTCGGAAGCGCGAGGAGAAGCCCCGTTATATACTGGCTCGAGACGTTGCCGGGCAGAGAGAACGCTCCGCCTGAAAGACCACCGGAAACCGCAAAGGGAAGTCTGTCGGCTGAAAAATGAGCGCCGTGAGCCTCCATAGCGGTCCTGAGGTCGCCTATCGGGCGCTCTGGAAGTCTGCCGCGGCCGATGAAGGACGCGCGCTCGCATATCGCCGCCGCGACCGGCAGCATAAAGCGCAGCGTCGAGCCGGATTCGCCGCAGTCGAGAGTGGGGTTTTCCGGAACTTCTCTTATCGGCAAAACCGAGAAAACGCCGCCGCTGTACTGAATCTCAGCGCCGAGCGCCGTCAGACACCGCGCGGTCGCCGTTATATCCTCACTGACCGCGGGGCAGAAGATCTCCGTCCGCTTATCGGACAGCGCGGCGCAGATGAGAAGCCGGTGGACGTCGGATTTTGACGGTATTGCGGCGATAGTGCCGCCGAGCGGAGCGGGGTAGACCTTATAATCCATTATTCCTTACCTGAAATCGCAATATTTCGCAGCTCCTCGACCGGAATGGTCCTGAGGAAGCATTTGCCGATCCTTTCGATCATGATGACCGTTATCGTGCCGCCCTCGCGCTTTTTATCGCCGCAGGCGGCGGTATAGAGGCTCTCGGCGTCGTATGGCGAGGCGACGGGGAGGTTGTTCTCCTTGAAAATCCGAATGATCTCGTCGGTCGTGCCCTTTTCCGTAACGCCAAGCTTTTCGCCGGCGCGTGAGATCATAACCGTGCCGACCGCGACCGCGTGACCGTGCGGAAAGGTGTAGCCCGAGAGCTTTTCGATGGCGTGCGCCATCGTGTGACCGAGATTGAGAAACTTTCTGTCGCCGCGGTCAAACTCGTCGCGCTCGACGTAGTCCGCCTTGTGCTGAACGCAGGAGGCGACTATATCTTCGATATTCTGAACTCTGCCGCCGGAAAAAGCCTCAAATAGCGGCTTATCGTCAAGAATCCCGTACTTTATGCTCTCAGCGGCGCCGTCCGCGAAAACCTCTGGCGTGAGGGTCCTGAAGGTGTCGGTGTCACAGCACACCAGAATGGGCTGCGCGAATACTCCGGCGAGATTCTTTCCGTGACTGAGGTCAACGGCGGTCTTGCCGCCGACGGAGGAATCCACCGCCGCGAGAAGCGTTGTGGGTATCTGGGCAAAAGGCACGCCGCGCAGATATATTGAAGCGGCAAAACCCGCCATATCGCCGGTCACGCCGCCGCCGAGCGCGACGACGAGGTCGGAGCGGGTGAGAGAGGCGTCGGCCATCTCCTCCAGAATAGAGGAGAGAGTTACCATATTCTTACTCTGCTCGCCCGCGGGAAAGACTATCGTAAATGGCGAAAAGCCCGCGCTTTCAAGGCTGTTTCGAACTGTTTTGCCGTAAAGCGGAGCGACGTTGGAATCGGTGACGACGCAGACCCTGCGCGGCGGCTTTGCGACAAGTGCGAGCATTTGCCCGAACGACGGGAGGATGCCGCTTCCGATATTTACGTCGTAGCCCCCGCGGACGTTTACTCTTACGGTTTTCATGCTCTGCCGCTCGACTCCTTTTTCTCGCGCCCGTCTTTCAGAAGCGCGCGCATCTCATCCCAGTTTTCGCTCTCAAGCGCGTCAAGGTACTCGTTCAAGTGTGCGATAAGCTCCTTGAGCTCGAGAGTCAGATAGTCCCTGTTGTCGCGGAAAAGCTCTGTCCAGAGGTTTTCGTCGAGCCTTGCGACCCTCGTGAGATCGCGGAACGAGCCGGCGGAGAAGCCGGAGTGAACCTGCGCGGAGGGGCTTTTTATATAAGCGCTCGAGGCGATGTGCGCGAGCTGAGAGGTGTAGGCGATGACCTTGTCGTGCTCCTCCGGCGTGGCGATGGTGACCCTGCCGAAGCCGAGGGAGAGGAAAAATATGCGCAGATCGTCAACGATGGCAATGTCCGTTCCGGTGCGCGGGGTGAGTATCATCGAGGCGCCGCGGTAGAGATTTTCGTCGCTGTTCGGGAAGCCCGCGACTTCTTTTCCCGCCATCGGATGACCGCCGACGTAGGTAAAGCCGTACTTGTCGGCGGCGGCGCTGAGCTTTTCGACTATAACGCGCTTCACGCCGACGGCGTCAACGAGAACGCAGGAGCTTTTAAGATATTTGCCATAGCTCTCGACCCATGCGACTGTCGCCTGCGGAGGCAGGGCGACGATAACTATATCGCACTCGGGGAGATTGTATTCATTCAGCTCAGCCTCGATAGCGCCGCAGAGGAGCGCCTCCTCGAGAGTGTCCTTGTTGCGGTTGAAGCCGAGAACGCGGTGGGGCGTTTTCTTCGCCGCGGCGAGAGCAAAGGAGCCGCCGATAAGTCCGAGACCCGCTACTCCGACCGTCATAGCACTTCCTCCATCGAGCCCATAACGTCGTGGATGGCATAGAGCTTTTTCGCAAGACGGCCGAAAACGTCGGGCTTAAGGCTCTGCGGGCCGTCGGAGAGCGCGTGCTCCGGGTCGCAGTGAACTTCGATGATAAGTCCGTCCGCTCCGGCGGCTACAGCGGCGCAGGAGAGGGAGGGGACGAGCGCGTACTTGCCCGCGGCATGGCTCGGGTCAATGATGATCGGCAGGTGACTGAGCTGCTTCATCGAGGGAACGAGCGCGATGTCGAGCGTGTTGCGTGTGTAGGTCTCGAAGGTGCGGATACCGCGCTCGCAGAGTATGACTTTTTCGTTGCCGCCCGCCATAATGTACTCCGCGCTCATAAGAAATTCCTGATAGGAGTTTGCAAGTCCGCGCTTTAAGAGAATGGGCTTGTCCGTCCTGCCGAGGACCTTGAGAAGCTCGAAGTTCTGCATATTTCTCGCGCCGACCTGAATGACGTCTACGTTCTCAAAGCAGTCGAGCTGGCTCGCGTCCATGATCTCCGTAACGATGGGAAGTCCCGTTTCCTTCTTCGCAAGCTCAAGCAGGCGAATGCCCTCCTCGCGAAGACCCTGGAAGGAGTAGGGCGAGGTACGCGGCTTGAAGGCTCCGCCGCGAAGCATCGTCGCGCCCGCGGCCTTTACGGCTCTCGCCGCCGAGAGGATCTGCTCCTCGCTCTCAACAGCGCAGGGACCTGCCATAAGCGTCAGATTTCCGCCGCCGATCTGCGTATTGCCGACCTTGATGACGGTATCCTCGGGGTGGAACTTGCGGTTGCACTTCTTATACGGCTCCTGAATTCGCTTCACGTCCTCGACGATGTCGAGCGCGTTCAGAAGGTTTATGTCGATAGTTGTGGTGTCTCCGACAAGACCGAGGATCGTGCTCTCCACACCGGTGGACTCGTGAATGTCGATGTTCTTCGAGCGAAGCCAGCGCTTTAAGTTGTCGAGCTGGTTCTGGTCGGGATTTTTCTTGAGAATGACTATCATATTGGTTTCCTCCGCAAAAAAGTAACCCCACCGCGTCCGGCGATGGGGTTTTAAGGCTCAAAAATATGCCGATATACCCGAATTATGCCAAACGCGAATCGACCTTACCGAAAAAATAGGTAAAGCTGAAATAATAATAACCGTATTCACGATTGGCAAAACTCTTCATAATCGGTCTCCTTTAAATAACTAACCTTAGTTTAACACTTTATTTGCTAAAAGTAAAGAGGAAATATCTTTATTTCAGCAATTTTCTGATCCTCTCGACCGCCTCGACAGTCGCGTCGCGGCCGCCAAAGGCGGTAAGACGGATATATCCCTCGCCGCTGGGGCCGAAGCCCGCGCCGGGAGTTGTGACTACGCAGGCGTCGTAGAGGAGCTTGTCGAAGAACTCCCAGCTGCCGAAGCCTTCAGGCGTGCGGAACCAGATGTACGGCGCGTTTACGCCGCCGTAGACGGTGAGACCCGCGTCCCTCAGCCCCTCGGAGATGATGCGCGCGTTTTCATGGTAGAAGTCGATGGTGGACTGTATCTGAGCCTTGCCCTCGGGCGTGAAGCACGCCTCGGCGGCGCGCTGAATGACGTAGGCTACGCCGTTGAACTTCGTGCCCATTCTGCGGTTCCAAAGCGCGTTGAGGCTCGCGCCGCCGCGCTCGAGCGCCTTCGGAATGACGGTGTAGGCACAGCGGTTGCCGGTGAAGCCGGCGGTTTTAGAAAAGCTGCGGAACTCGATGGCGCAGGTTTTGGCACCCTCGATTTCAAAGATGGAGTGAGGCTTGTCAGGCTCCTGAATGTAAGCTTCGTAGGCTGAGTCATAGAGAATGACGGAGCCGTGAGCGTTCGCGTAATCGACCCAGGTCTTCAGCTGAGCCTTGGTCGCCGCGGTGCCGGTGGGGTTGTTCGGCGAGCAGATGTAGATTATATCGGGAACTCTCTCGGGGAGAGCGGGGAAGAAATCGTTTTCAGCGGTGCAGGGGAGGTAGACGAGGTTATCCCATCTGCCGTCAACGTAGTTTCCGGCTCTGCCCGCCATGGCGTTCGTATCGACGTAGACGGGGTAGACGGGGTCGCATACTGCGACTACGTTGTCAACGGAGAAAATATCGCCTATGTTGCCGCAGTCGGATTTCGCGCCGTCGGATACGAAGATCTCATCGTCGGCAATATCCACGCCGCGCGACTTGTAATCGGCGGCGATAGCGAAGCGGAGCCAGTCGTAGGCGCCGTTCTTCTCCTCACAGTAACCGCGGAAGCCCTCCTTTGTACCCATCTCGGCGCTCGCCTTTTTCATTGCCTCGACTACTGCGGGCGCGAGAGGCTGCGTGACGTCGCCGATGCCGAGGCGGATAAGCGGCATTTTCGGGCTTGCGTATGCTCTTACGCGGCGGCCGATCTCCGGAAAGAGGTATCCGCCGGGGAGCTTTAAGAAATTATCGTTGATTTTAAGCATATTTTTTCCTCCTCATAAGGGTCTTATCAGATTATAAAGCCTTAAATTTCCATTGTCAAGGGCGGTATTATAGCGCGTGAAAGCGGCAATAATTTCATCGGTGATGAAGTTTTGGCAAGAGTTGAAATATGCGGCGTCAGCACCTCGCGTCTGCCGCGGCTCACGCAGGAGGAGAACGAGGCGCTCTTAAAGCGCGTTCGCGCGGGTGACGAGCGGGCGCGGGAGGAGATAGTAGAGGGTAATCTGCGGCTCGTTTTATCCGTAATTCAGCGCTTTAGCGGGCGCGACGACGCGGACGATCTCTTTCAGGTCGGCTGTATCGGGCTTATGAAGGCGATAGAAAACTTCGACTTCGGCTTCGGGGTGATGTTCTCGACCTACGCCGTGCCGCTCATATCGGGCGAGGTGCGGCGCTTCCTGCGCGACAGCGCTCCTATAAGGGTTTCGCGCTCTCTGAGGGACACCGCGTACAAGGTGCTTCAGGCGAGGGAGCGGCTGACGAGCGAATCAGGGCGGGAACCGACTGTCGAGGAGATAGCGAAAGAGATCGGAATGCGCCGCGAGGACGTAGTAATCGCGCTCGACGCGGCGCAGGAGCCGGTGAGCCTAAACGAGCCGGTCTATTCCGACGACCGCGAGGAGAAGAGCGCTATCGACTCGGTGCGCGACGAGCGGCAGACAGACGAGGCGTGGCTCAATGAGATCGCCCTCGCGGACGCGGTAAGAGAGCTCGGCGAGCGCGAGAAGCGAATACTGAATCTCCGCTTTTTCGACGGGAAAACGCAGACCGAGGTCGCAAAAATCGTCGGTATAAGTCAGGCGCAGGTCTCGAGACTCGAGAAAAACGCCGTCGAGCGGATAAAAATGAGCTTGTAATAAAATTCAGAGGACGCGCGATTAACGGCACGTCCTCTGAATTTTATTGTTAATTTTTCAGTCCTTTATGTGCTGGCAGAGATCGAATGCGAATCCGGAGGGCGAAACTATCATAGCGGATCTGTTGGTCCTGGTATCGAGAGTTTCGTCGGTGCCCTTGACGTTCCTGAAGCCCTTCTCCGTAAGGAAAGCGAGAGCCTCGTCGAAGTTATCGACGTTCATGCGAATGAGGGTGATATCCTTAGGAACGGGAGCCTCTGAAACGTCTACGGAAAAGCCTTCGGCGTTCCTGAGAGTGACGTTTTTGATCTCGGTGCCGTTGTTTTCAACGGCGCTGAGGGAATGAGCGCGCTTGAAGCCGAGTGCTTCAAAGAGAGCGACGGCGGCGTCAGCGTCCTTGGTCACGACGAGGGGATTAAAGGAAGTTATTTTCATATCGGTTCCTCCTGATTTTTTTTACCGGCTGAAGAAAGGAGCCGGGTATGTAATTATAACATACGCAAATGAATCGGACAAGCGTTTTTTGACGCAAAAACGAGAGCCGCCGTTTTGGAAAAATTGCAGGAATAGCTTGTAATCGCTGATTTAAAGTGATAAAATGACTGTCAGGAATTTTTCGGTAAAGGAGATTTTTACCTATGGATAAAGTAAGAGTAGAGCTGAACCCGAACCTCAAGCCGAAGCCGACAGTCGATCCGCTGCCCTTCGGCCAGTATTTCACCGACCATATGTTCATGATGAACTATGAGGAGGGAAAGGGCTGGTTTGATCCGCGTATCGTGCCGTACGGCCCCTTTACGCTCGATCCGAGCTGCATGGTTTTCCACTATGCGCAGGAGATTTTCGAGGGTCTCAAGGCATATCGCCGCGCCGACGGCTCGATCTGGCTTTTCAGACCGGAGGAGAATTTCAAGCGCATGAACAACTCCGCCAGGAGAATGTGCATACCGGAGATCGACGTCGATTTCTGCGTTGCCGCGTTAAAGCAGCTCGTTGAGCTTGAGCGCGACTGGGTACCGACGCAGGAGGCGGCAAGTCTCTACATCCGTCCGTTCATAATCGCCACCGATTACGCCGTCGGAGTTCACGCCTCCAAGACTTATATATTCTGCATTATCCTCTCTCCGAGCGGAAACTACTACCCCGAGGGTCTGAACCCCGTCAAAATTGCGATCGAGGACGAGGACGTGCGCGCGGTGCGCGGCGGCACCGGCTTTACAAAGTGCGGAGGCAACTATGCCGGCTCGATCCGCGCGAGCGAGAGAGCCGCGGAGCGCGGTTACAGCCAGGTGCTGTGGCTTGACGGCGTTCACCGCAAGTACATCGAGGAGGTCGGCTCCATGAACATCATGTTCAAAATCGACGGCAAGGTCGTCACCCCGATGCTGCAGGGAAGCGTGCTCCCGGGCATTACGCGCAAGAGCATCTTAGAGGTTTGCCGCGACTGGGGCTATGAGGTCGAGGAGCGCCTCATAAGCGTTGACGAGGTTATCGAGACCGCGAAGGACGGCAGAATGCAGGAGATGTGGGGCACCGGCACAGCGGCCGTGGTTTCTCCCGTCGGTCAGATCGAATTCGAGGGCGAGAGCCTCAAAATCGGCGGCGGCGGAATCGGCGAGCTGACGCAGAAGCTCTACGACGAGCTGACCGGCATACAGTGGGGTACAAAACCCGACAATCGCGGCTGGACTCAGAAGGTCTGCGACTAACATAAGGGCGGGCGCTTTGCCCGCCTTTTTTGCCGTCTGTCGCCCCAAGCTTACCGTCTGTCCCGAGAATATTTACACGCCTGATTTTTTATGTATAATGCAGTCGAGGGGAGGGAGAAAATGAAGGTCGAGTATGTAGAGATCCCCGAGCTTAAAGAGCCGGAAATAACGATCCGCGCGTCTGAGCTGACGCCGGAAATATCGAAGCTCATCGCCTCACTCACGGCGGACGAGCCGATCCGCGGCTGGCGCGGCGACGAGATGGAGATAATTCCGCTTGCCGATATTCTGCGCTTTTACACCGACGGCAAGGGCGTTTCGCTTGAGACCGCAAGCGGAGCCTACTCCGTCCGCGAGCGTATCTACGAGCTTGAGGAGAAGCTTCCGAAGCGCGAATTCGTGCGCATTTCGAACTCTGAGATCGTGAACATCCGGCACATAACGGCGATCGACCTCTCATTTACCGGGACGATACGCCTCACGCTCACCGGAGGGCGGCTCGTTTTCTCCTCGCGCAGGTACATAAAAAAGCTTAAGGAGGCGGTTGGAGTATGACGGAGGAAAAATATTCGCTCAGACAGCACATTATTCGCGGGGGCATCGGCGGCGCGCTTGGGCTGTTGATTCTGCCTCGCTACGGAGAGATGCTTAACAGCATTATCATAGATGCGGGCGAGGGCGGAACGCCGGCTCTCATTATATCCTGCATATTATATTTTGTTATCGGCGCACTTGCCGGAATAGCTACCATGCCCTTTGCCGACACGGGCAAAGAGCTTGTAATTCGCTCTGTTATACACTACGCGCTGACATCACTCGCTTTTTCCGCACTCTGCCTTGTGAACGGCTGGAACCGCGGCAGATGGGATACGCTGTTTTTCTTCATAGGAGTTCTCGCGGTGTTCTATCTGACGATTTGGCTCGCGCGGTGGATAGCCTGGCTCGGCGAGATAAGCGATATTCGGGAAAAGCTCGGCATTAAGCCAAAACGCTCGCCGCTCGGAATAGTCGAAGCGCTGCCTTACGCGGTGCTTGTGCTGCTTACCTCGTTTATAGTCAGCTGCGCGGGCTATGCGCTTGACCGCACCGGCTGGGTCGGGTCGATAATAACGGCGCTTATCATTCCTGCGGGCGTTTTCTGGGCGGGGGTAGTTCTCGGAAAGCACAACGGCTTCGCGCCGGCGTTTATCGTACTCGCTGAGCTCGCCGCAGCAGCAGGCTTCGGAATCACGATCTTCGCTCTGCATCTCAATCTCGGCTTCGGCTGGGGTGCGGCGATACCTGCGATAGCTGCACTTATAGGAAACCTCGCGGGTTTTGCGCTCGGAAAAATAAAGGAGAAGAGAGCTGAATAAACGGCAAAAAGAATTTATACAATGTAGGGGCGGGCTTTCACACCCGCCCGTTTGCGTTCGCAGCGATTTACTATTGAGCGGTTGCCAATAACGGCTCTTTTTTATCGGCAAAAACTTATTGAAAAACGATAATTAATTCTTGACAATCAATTCTCTCCGTGCTATCATAGCGCCATGAAAGGGGAGAATGGCATGAATTGGAATAAGGATAAGAGCATAATTCTCACTCAGGCGTGTCTGATAGTTTTTGCAGTGTGCCTTCTTGCGCTCGACGTCGGTATGTACTGGGTCGCGCGATGGACTTCGGAGACGAGGGTGATACATTTCGCGCTGCTTATGGTCTCCGGCTACGGGATAAGCGTTTTCGCGTGGATAGTATTGTGGCGGCTCTGGAGGTTTATGGCGAACATCAAGCGCGGAGTGATATTTACGAAAGAAAACTATATGCACTGCTTTCACATAAGCTGGTGTATGGTCGGCGCGGCAATAATATGCTTCGTCTGCGGCTTGTTCTATTTTCCGTTTCTCGTTCTGTTTGCCGCGAGCGGCTTTGTGGCGATAATGATGAGAGTAGTCAAAAACGTGTTCCAGCAGGCGGTCGAGATGCGCTCGGAGCTGGATCTGACTATCTGAGGCGGCGCGATGGAGATAATAGTCAACCTCGACGTTATGATGGCAAAGCGCAAAATATCGTCCACCGAGCTTTCGGAGCGCATCGGCATAACTCCGGCGAATCTCTCGATTCTCAAGACCGGAAAGGCGAAGGCCATCAGATTTTCGACATTAATGGCGCTGTGCAGGGAGCTTGACTGTCAGCCCGGCGATATACTCGAGTACAGGGAGTAATGAATATGGATGAAATAAGAGCTCCGGAGGGCGAAGCGCCCGCCGGTGTGATAACTGCGCCCCGATTTACAGCAAAGCCGATCGAAATAATTGCGGCGTGCCTGTCCTACGTCCTCGCATATATATGGATTGAGTTCGCGTTCGGCTGCAATCTTTTTGAAAAAATAGCATTTCCACTTGGATTTCTCGGTTGCGTTGAGATCGCAAACCGGGGCAAAAAGCGCAAAGTGGAGGATTATCTGTGGCTTGCGTGCTTTCTTATGCTGTGGGCGGGGAGTGTTTTCAGCAGACAGAATGCCTTTGAGGATGGGTTTCTGCCGCTCTTTATCTTCCACGGCGAGGCGATATGGTACGCATTGAGCCGTTCCGACGCGCTTTTTGAGGGTAAGACCGGGAGATTTCTGCCGACAGACGCGCTTTTCGGCGCCGTCGTCTACCCGTTTAAGTACTTCTTCCTGCGCATCCGAACGATATGGTACGGTATTTCGAGCATCGGCAGAGAGAAGAAGGATTGGGAAAAGCTCCTCTGGGGGATTGCGGCGGTCGCTTTCGGAGGCGTGCTGTTCGCCGGCGCCGTCAATATGCTCTCGCTTGCGGATGACGAGTTCGGCGGGATAGTCGGAAGCATAACGGGGTGGTTTACCTTTGAAATCGACGAGCTGACGGTGTACAGAATACTGTTCAGCATCCCCTGCGGCGCGTATCTCTACGGCGTGATGTGCGGAATGGCAAGAGAGAAGCGCGAGGAGATCGACCGCAGGCGCAACTTGCTCGACGGCTTTCTTGCCCGGCTCGGCAAGGTACCGACGGCGGCGTGGCTCTGTATAACGGCCGCCTTCTGCGCGGTGTACGCGTTTTTCTTCGCGCTCCAGTTCAAGTATCTTTTCGGTGCTTTTACGCGCACACTGCCCGAGGGCTTCATCGTCTCGGAATACGCGCGTCAGGGATTTTTCGAGCTTTGCAAGGTGATGGCGATAAACTTCACGCTCCTTTGGCTCGTTCTCAGAACGTCCGCCGGCAACGCGAGAAAAAATGCGCTGCTCCGGGCAGCGTCCGCCGCGCTCATAGTCGAGAGCATGGTGTTCGCGGTGATCGCAGCATCGAAGCTCTGGCTCTATATCGACTGCTTCGGCTTCACACCGCTGAGACTGCAGTCCGCGTGGCTTGTGAGCGTGCTTTTTGCCGGCTGTATCGCGGCGCTCGTGAGCCTGCTCGCTGACAGAAGAACTACCCGCTGGTGGGCGATATACTCCGCTGTCAGCCTCTGCGCACTGACTTTAATATAGTATCTGATCGGAGGGAGAAAAACCCTCCGATTTTTCTTGACAAGATGTGCCGTATGTGCTAACATGATGATATCAAAAAGATATCAGGAGGTAGAACAAATGACAGAAAAAATCATCTACGGCAAGAAAAACGGCATGGCTGTTCTTCTTATCACGATCGGCGCGCATTTCGCTTCGGTCGCGCTTATCATCCTCGGCGGAATCAACATCGGTATCGGCGAGGATATGGGAATCCGCTTTAATCTCGTGCTCGGCGTTATACTGCTCATAGTCGGCATCGTCGCCTGCGTCGCGCTCAGCATAGTCTACGGCGGACTCAAGGTTCTGAAGCCGCAGGAGGCGCTTGTGCTGACGCTCTTCGGCAAGTACATAGGAACGCTGAAGGGCGAGGGCTTCTACTTTGTAAACCCGTTCTGCTCCTCCATTAACCCCGCGGCAAAGACGAAGCTCAACCAGTCCGGCGACGTGGACGGCGGCAAGGGCGCAGGCATCGTTCTGAACGCCTCCGGCGCGAACGTCGAGGTGCAGTCTGTCAACAACAAGATCTCGCTCAAGATCATGACCCTCAACAACAACCGCCAGAAGATCAACGACTGCCTCGGCAATCCTATTGAGATCGGCATCGCCGTAATGTGGCGCGTAGTGGATACCGCAAAGGCTGTGTTCAACGTCGATAACTACAAGGAGTATCTCTCACTCCAGTGCGACTCTGCGCTCAGAAACATCGTGCGCGTATATCCCTATGACGTCGCGCCCAACGTGGACACCACCGGCGACGGAATCGCGGACGAGGGCTCGCTCCGCGGCTCAAGCGAGGTCGTCGCTCAGCGCATCAGAGACGAGATACAGGAGAAGGTAAAGGAAGCCGGACTTGAGATCATCGAGGCCCGCATCACATACCTCGCTTACGCGCCGGAGATCGCCTCGGTAATGCTCCAGCGCCAGCAGGCGAGCGCGATAATCGCCGCCCGTCAGATGATAGTAGACGGCGCCGTCGGAATGGTCAAGATGGCGATCGACAAGCTCTCCGAGGACGAGATAATCACTCTCGACGAGGAGAGAAAGGCGCAGATGGTATCGAATCTTCTCGTAGTTCTCTGCGGCAACAAGGATGCTCAGCCGGTCGTTAACTCCGGCAGCATCTATTAAAATGGACAGGGAAGAGGCGCTCCGCGAACGCCTTGAGAGAATAAAGACACTCGAGGAGGAGATCGCGGCGCGCGAAAAGGCTCTCAGGGATAAGGAGAGCGCGCGAAAGCAGATAGTTCTGCGGCTCTCCCCATCGCTATGGAGCGAAATAGCAAAGTGGGCGGACGAGGATTTCCGCAGCATAAACGGGCAGATAGAGTATATACTGACAGACGCGGTCAGCAGGAGAAAGAAATGAAAAACTTTTCCGTCCGTATCGACGAGGAGCTTCTGAAGAAGCTCCACTACGTCGCGGAAAGCGAGGCGAGAAGCGCAAACTGCGAGATAAACCGCCTTATCCGCGAGAGAGTTCGAAATTACGAGATCAAAAACGGCAGAATCGAGGTAAAATCGAAATGAATATCCCGGTTATTGTTATATATCTTTTATCGGCGCTCATAATACCCGCTGCGGCGTACTTTATTATGAAGGCACGCCCGAAATCATACTTTGTCGGCTGCGGTGTTTTCTTTGTGTTCGCGCTCATTTTAGAGGGCGCAATAAACGCTGCGCTGAGTACGTTTTTCCCGAAGGCGTTTGAAAACATATGGTTTTACGCCGCCTACGGCGGGCTTATGGCGGGCGTGTTCGAGGAGGTCGGGCGGTATATCGCGTTCAGAACGCTCCTTAAAAGCGACCTCGGAGACGACAGAACTGCGCTCAGCTACGGCGCGGGTCACGGCGGAATGGAAGCGTTTCTGGTGCTCATCAGCGTTGCGCTGAACATATTTATCGCTTCGACCGTGACGGGTGAGCAGTACAAGGAGGCAATTGACCAGTATATGTCCATCGGCGTTTCCGATTCTCTGCTCGCGGCAGCCGAGAGGATCATGGCGGTCGCTGTTCACATTTCGCTCAGCGTGATAGTTTTCTTCGGCGCAAAGAAGAAAAAGCCCGCGCTCCTGATCCTTGCCATCGCGCTCCACGCGGCATTTGACGGCTTGCTCGTTGTGATAAACAATTTCTTCGGCATCGTGTGGGCTGAAGTCGCCGTCGCGGTCTCAGCCGCTCTGCTTGTGTGGCTTTCGTATTCGATATGGAAGGGGATCAATAAACATGCAGATATACGATAAACTGATCGAGCGCGCAGATAAGCTCCTTGAGGAGAGTCCAGAGGCGCTGTTTGCCATAGCGTTGATCACGAAAAACGGCAGCCTTTACGCTGAGACGAGGGAGGAGAGCCTATTTTCACGCTGGAGAGCCGACGTTGACCTTGCCGAAAGGCTGACTGCGTGCGGGGACACGGAGGTGACGAATCTCGCGGTCGTATTCAGAGGCGGCGCGCTTGAAAATCCGGGCTGGCATCTGACCGGCATACTTCGCGCGATAGATGAGAAAAATGCGGATACGAAATATATCCTGCGCGGCGCAGATTACGTTGAAAGAACGATATAACAATAGGGCGGCTCGTATGAGCCGCCCTCAATGCGTCGACAAAGTCTCCGCATCGAACATATTTTGCGCTCTCTGAGCGCAAAATATGACGCCTGCGGGCGGGTGATGCGACGTGAAGTGGCCTCTCGGCCGGCCCCTTCACAGAACCCCGCCACCTTTATCCTACGCTGTTCTTCTTTGTCTACAGTCTGAGCCCGGCTCGCAATGAGCCGGGCTTTAGCTATGCCTTCGCATATACTCTATCGTTTTATGAAGCGTGTCAGCCTTATAGATCTTGTCGAGGTTGCCGGCAAAGTCAAGCCCGTAGCGCGCTCCGAGAGAATCGAGCAGCGCCGAAAGCTCGTTTTCACTCCGGTGGGTCTTCTCCTCAATAAGCTCGTCAATGCTTATCTGCGGCTCAGGCTCTGCCGAGAGATTGTATATCGAAACGCCGACAAGCCGCGCCGGGCGGTGCTCGACAGAGCCGAGAAGTCTTGCCGCAGTGCGGTAGATCTCGAGCGGAGAGTCTGTCGAGAATACGAGCTGCGAGCGCGAAATAGACTTCATATCGGCATAGGTGATCTTAAGCGATACGCCCTTGCCGTGAAGCCCCACGCGCTTTGCGCGTCTGTCAACGCTGAGCGCGAGCAGGAGAAGAACGTCCGAGAGAAGGGCGTAATTATCTACGTCCTTCTGAAAAGTCACCTCGCGCCCGATGCTCTTCGCGTCCTCCGGCCGGTAAGGAGTTACGGGGCGGTCGTCGATGCCGGAGGCAAGCGAGACGAGCCACTGACCCTGCTTTCCGAGGAGAGAAACTACCTCGCCGCTCCGCAGAGTGATGTCGCGGACTGTGCGGATGCCGCTGCGATGAAGCTTCTCCGCAGTCTTTTTTCCGACCGTGTACAGCTCGCGCACGTCGCGCCCGGACATAAGCGCGGTGAATGCCTCGGGGGTGAGAATTTCAAAGTAGCCGTTCGGCTTCTTTTCTTCGCTCGCGGTCTTGGCGGCGGTCTTGGAGTAGGCGACCCCGACAGAGCAGCTGAGCCCGAGCTCTTCTCGCGTGCGGCGCTTTATCTCGCGCGCTATCTCACGCGCGCCGTCAAAGTCCTTTGCCCGCGCGGTGACGTCGAGATATGCCTCGTCGTAGGCGACTGATTCGAGCGCCGCAGCGTAGTCGCTCCAAATAACGTGCAGTGCGTCGGATACCGCCTTGTACTTATCCATATGCGGGTGCATATAGATGCCGTTCGGGCAGAGGCGGTAGGCGTCCTTTATATTCATCGCCGAGTGAACGCCGTATTTCCGCGCCTCGTAGCTGCAGGTCGCAACGACGCCCCGCTCGTTCGGCAGAGAGCCGATTATAAGAGGCTTTCCGCGCAGACCGGGGTCGTCGCGTATCTCGACCGCGGCGAAAAAGGCGTCCATATCGACGTGGATAATTATCATTTGCCGCCGTTTAAGATAGCCTCGACCTCATCGCGCTTTTCGTAGAGCACACAGCCTCCGGCATGGTCGTCGAGAAGAATGCTTCCGTCGCGCAGGGCGGTGAAAAGCGGCGAGCGCATAGCCTCGCGCAGCGATGAATTGCGCACGTTTACGTCTGAGTACGGCGAGAAGGGACATGGCTCCGCGCCGCCGTGAGAGTTTATGTGGAAGAAGCCGCGGCCCGCCGCAACGCAGCCGCCGGAGCTTTTTTCATCGCCCGGGAAGGAGATGTAGACCATCTCCGGCGCTTTTTCGCGCAGTCGCTCGATCTCGCGCGCGAGGTACTCGCGCTCGCTGTCGCCGGGAGCAAGCTCCTGACTCTCGTCCGTCACGGGCACGAATTCGACGTATATGACCGCCTTGCACCCTCTGTCAGACAGCTCCTTCAAGAACTCCGGACTCGTCACCTCTCTGTAATTTTCCGTCGTGACGGTGACTGACGCGCCGAAGATAAGTCCGCGCGCGTGGAGCTTATCCATATTCTCGATGAGTTTGTCATATATGCCGTTGCCGCGGCGCGAATCGGTCTTTTCTCTGTCGCCCTCGATACTCATTATGGGCAGGAGGTTGCGGCACTTGTCGAACAGCTCAAAGTAGCGCGCGTCCATATAGGTGCCGTTAGTAAAGATGGGGAAGAGGATGCCGGGCTTTCTGCCTGCCGCCTCGATAATATCGCGGCGTATCATCGGCTCGCCTCCGGCAAGCAGGATAAAGCTTATGCCGAGAGAGTCCGCCTCGTCGAAAATGCGGAACCACTCCTCGCTTGTGAGCTGGCTCACCGGCTCTGAATCGACTGTTGCATTGTTGCAGCGAGAGTAGCAGCCCGCGCAGTGGAGGTTGCAGCGGCTCGTTATGCTCGCAATGAGAAACGGCGGTATGTGCTCGCCACTGTCCTCGGCTATGCGGCGCTTTCTCGAAGCCGCGGCGCTGGCAGCCGCGAACGAGAGCATAAAAGCGCTCTCGCGCGGGTTCTTAAGAGTGGCTTTCAGCGCGTCCGCAACGACGCGTTCAACGCCGCGCGTCATATAATCCTGTATGTCGAACATTATCGTTTCTCCTCGGGGTTTATTATTCGTTAATGTCAGCAGAATGAGTTAAGCTGCAAAAGATGCGATATATGCTGAAGCGCGGCGATGCCTCCCGCGCTGTTTCCTTTTTCGTTCAGCGCAGGGCCGTAGGTTCCGATACCACAGCGGTCTTTAACGCTTGCGGTGATCCCGCCGCCGACGCCGCTTTTCGACGGTATGCCAACAAGCACGCCGTATTCGCCGGATTCATCGTACAGTCCGCAGGTGTACATCAGACTGCGGATGGTTCGTATATAACCGGGATGGATCACGTGCTTGCCGGTAAAGGGATTCGTGCCGTTGTTTGCAATCAGCAGGCTCATGTTTGCGAGCGATTCCGCGTTCACGTTAAGAGAGCACATTCTGAAATACAGATCGAGCGTCTTGTCCGGGTCGCCCTGCAAAACCCCCTTGCTCCTGAGAAGATACGCGATGGCGCGGTTTCTGTCGCCGGTATCTCTCTCGGAGCAGTAGACCTCCTCGTTCAGCACAATGCTGTCGTCCATGCAGAAGGCTTTTGCAAAGCTGATGAGATCGTCAAAATCCATAAAGTTCGAGAGCATACTCATCACCTGTATCGCTCCCGCGTTTATCATGGGATTATAGGGCAGGTCGCTCGCAAGGTCGAGCTTCAGAATGGAGTTGAATGCGTCGCCGGACGGCTCCATCTTGACGTGAGAAAAAGTCTCCCGGAAGCCGAGAAATTTCAGAGATGCAGCAAGATTTATTACCTTGCTGATGCTCTGAATGGAAAACCTTTTCTCTGTTTCCCCGAAGGAGATATTATCTCCCGCCATATTCTTGACGCATATACCGAAATCGCCGCCGTCGGCCTTTGCAAGCTCGGGTATATAATCGGCAACTCTCCCGAGAAAGGCGGCTTCCCTGCCGTTTTCGTACGCCTCCCTGATAACGCGCCTTATCTCGCCGGGATCGTTCTTGTCAAATTCCGGCTGTTCATATGTGAAATACATACTCTTTCCCCCTGTAAAAGCTGCTGTTATTCCCACTCGACAGAATTATTGTTCGTCCTGTTCATGGTTCCTTCAATTATCCGACAAAACCAAAGTTATCTCTTCTTGACGCACCAAATCACATTCTTTGCAGATCCTTTTCCGCTTTCTTTGTGGTACCCTCCGAATACATTAACAATCTCGAATCCTGTCAGCTCCAGAAGATATGTCATTTCCTGACGATACGTCTGCCTCATCTTCAGTGGACGAACTCTTTCTTCAATTACAGTTCCATTCTCATCCAGCGTTTCAAACTTCCAGTTTCCGCTCATGATCTGAGTATATGGATCATAAGAGATTGCATTATATATCTTTTCGCGCTTTCCCTGCTTATTCGTGTACTCCAGACGGAAAGAATAATCTGATTCTTTTGTATTCATTTGCTGCGTCTGGAAATACGGATGCGGATCAAATGTATTAAAAGTCAACATGCCTCCATCTACCAGATTTTCACGGATATTCAAAAGGGCAGCACGCTGAAGTTCCGGTGTCAGAAGATGCATGAATCCGCTTCGAGCAATGATTGCACACGAATACTTCCTGCCACTCCTGAACTCTGTCATATTGGCAGGAAAGATATTCAGATTGAAGCCGTTCTTCCTGGCTTTTTCATCCGCTACCCGACACATAGCTTCCGAAAGATCGGTTCCGTCAGCCATGATTCCATGTTCAGCCAGATATAGCAAAACAGCTCCGGTTCCGCAGGCAATATCAATGACACCATCTTTACCATATTCCTTTGCAAAATCCAAATAGAATTCCTTAAAGCCGGAATGGTTGTCTTCGTTTTTATACATTACATTAAGATATAGATCATAGTTTTCAGCTACATCTTCATAATCATGCAAGTCCATTTAACTGCCCTCTATTTGCTCTCATGCGCAAAAACCGAAAAAAGATAACTTCCGAGAATTCTTGTCAAATTCCGGCTGTTCATATGTGAAATACATACTCTTTCCCCCTGAAAAAGCTGCTGTTATTCCCACTCGCTCCTTGAAAGCTTGACCTAAACAGTTTTGTATGGGCGATATGGTACTGAGTGTTTTGTTTATCTGTATTCTCCATCGGATATGGGCTATCCGATTTTTTGTTGCCAATATGTTGCCAGGATTGTTTGCAAAGAGCGGTGAAGAATACTCTCACCGCTGCTTTTCTTTATCTATATTATACTTGAAAAAACAGTTTTTTTCAAGTCTTGCTTTTCGGTATTCTCTTTCATATACTAAAGACACTTCTCATGGAAGGCGGGTCTTTATGAAGTACATGCATTTCAAAGCGTCCTGTTCCTATGCTGCTCTTGCTGCAATCATGGAAATCATCGGGGTAGATACGGAAGACTACAAAATTGCGCTTGAAATCAAGCTGCCGTGGTTGTTTTCTAAAGAGGATGGAGCGTATATCTCCGGCCCCATGCTGCAAGGCGCAAAATGGTTTAATTTATGGCTCCTCCCACGTGGGTATCTAATCGTTGAGAAGGTGGTAAATAATGCGCAGCTAAGTGAATATCTTCGCACCCACAAGCCCGCTATGCTCGGCATCCAAACACCCTATGGAAAACATGCAGTTGTGTTCACAAAATACGATGGGACATACCATTTCATCAACCCTACCCATGAAAACAGCGGTGAGAGTACCGAATTGTTATTCTCCGAGGAAGAATTGCTTTCCTTGGTAGATCAAGAAACCATTGTAGGATTCGTCGTCTCCACGGAGGCAGAGCTGCAATCCTTGGCGCAATATATGTATGACTCGATTACCATAATACGGGAAAACTGTGCTGACATAGAAGCTTTTTCAGCGGAGAAGCATGATCCAAATGCCTATTTCCCCGTGATGAACAGCCTGTTCAGGCCCCTGCTCCTTGACGGTATTACCATGCTGGAGCTTGCCGGGGAAACCGATCTTGCACAGAAGTTCACAGCACTGCAGCAGCAGTTTATGGCTTTTATGCGCGGGCCTCGGGAAGAAGCATTGCAGGAAACGCTTTCTTTGGATCAATTACATGATCTGACAGAGCAATACGCTCACCTGATTGAGAAGCAGAAATGCCAATAGCGGCGGGAGTATCTCTGCGACTCAAGAACACTCTCAAGCAACGCTTGATTGACTGTGCATCAGTGTTTGATTATAATAGATTTGCCGGCAAGAAATATAGTGCTTAGGAGGTTTCACCATGTTTGATGTCAATCAAGTTTCACATATGCTCAAGGAAGCACGGATCAAGAAGAACCTTACGCAAAGTGCCTTGGCAGAACAACTCGGCGTCACCTATCAGGCTGTTTCTAACTGGGAGCGCGGCGCTTCGCTCCCTGATATCTCAAATCTATCTATGTTGTGCAATCTATTGGGGCTTGACCTCTATAAGCTGGTCGGCGCTTCGCAGAACCTGGAGCTTGCAGAAGAGATTCTTTCCAATCCGTGCACTTTAAACGATGCACCGATTGATGCTATTGCTGCCGTTGCTCCTATGTTACCGCCTGAACAGCTTATGGAAATGGTTCGGGCGAAAAAAGATAACATTCACAACCTTGCTACGCTCGTTCAGCTTGCTCCATTTATCGATGCGGATCTGATCGAAGAGCTCGGTGCTGAGCTTACTCCATCCCACATAGGCGAAGTAGTTGAACTTTCACCATTTGTTACAAATAGACTGTGTGCAAAATGGATTGAAAAGCTGGAGAGTATGGAAGGCTTCGATTTGGATGTGGGCCTGCTGTCAGAATTGGGGCCTCATCTCTCGCAGGAAAAGATGGACCAGCTTTCCGAACGGGTCATCCCCGACAGCCTGATTGTGCTTGATTCTGTCGCACCATTTCTCTCGTCTGACGCGCTTTGCCGCCTTGCTAAACGCGTGGAGCATATTACGCTGAATGATTTTATTGTTAGCATGGAGTGCCTGATGCCATTCCTCGGCCGGGCTACCATGGAACAACTACATAAGAAAGTCGTAGACTGTTGATGTATAATTGGATAGAGCAATACCCTCGCCTAATTGAACAGCAGATATAGCAATAGCGGCGGGGATTGATCCCCACCGCCGATACCTTATACGTAGATCAAGTCGTTGTTCACCACCTCCATAGCCCGATCCCGGATGTTGTTCATCCGCTGTACCCACAGCATTTGATCCTTGGCCTTGAGTTGTTCTGTGACGTTCTCCCGAACTGCCATTTGCTTTACCAGCTCAAGAAACATGTTTTCCGCCTGCTCGTCCAGGTCGGCAAGATAACCATTCAGCTTGCCTGTGATCTGCAGCTCTGTGTACAACGCCTTGCGGTGCTGCCGGAGATATCGCAGATGCCTTTGACCCCATACGCCGATAGGATGCTGTTCTTCGGGCGGGGCCAGGAGGCACGGGAGATAATAGTCTCCGTGCAGCTCGTACCACAGCCCATTCTTTTCGTCGTAGATTTGTTTTTCCATTGTTTTACCCTACCTTTCATAATCATAGCTTCTCTGACGTTGCAGCCGTTTTGCCTGTTGTGCTTCTCTGGCCTGTGCCACCAGATTATCGACCTGCTTGCTTCCGAACACCTTCCGAATAAGGGCATAATCCTTGTTCTGCTCCCGCAGGGCGGTGTTTTCCTCTTTGAGCCGGTCGTTACTTGCTATCAGATGTTCGTTTTCCTTATACAGCCTCCCATTTCTTTCGTTGATCCGGTGGTAGCTATCCCAAATCTTTGCGCACTGTACAATGAGGTTTTTTATCATCTCTTTTAGCTTTTTGATCAGCGGCTCGGCATATTTGGCCTTATAGCTCTTGGCCGTCATAAATGCCTGCGGTTCGGGAAGCTGATACTCGGGATCGGAGGTAAGCTTTTGCTCCATTTCGTAATAGTCATGCTCTCCGTCCTCCAGATTGTTGATCCGCTTGGCCAGGGTGTTGAATTCTGCCGACTTGTCGGCCAGCTTTTCTTCCACGGCGACGAGCTCCTTCGTGCGCTCCTGTTTCTTATAGTCGATTACGCTCAAATGCTCCTCGTGGGTGCCTTTCTGCTCCCATTCAAAGCCATGCCGGAACATGGCAATGGCGAGCTCCTTCTTTTCGGATAGTACCCATTGATTCCATTCCGTCGCTCCACGGGTGCCGCCGTGGAAGCCCTGCGCCGCCAGCGCCTGTTTCAGCGATACTCGTGTATCAAGTCCCCGCTTGCTACCGGTGGTGAAGGGGACGAAATCGATGTGGATATGAGGCGTGGCCTCGTCCATGTGCAGGTGAGCCGAGAAGACGTACAGATTTGGGTTCCGTTCCCAGAATCCCTGGTAGTATTCATCGAGCGCTGCTTTGGCCTGCTCTCCGATCTCCGTTCCAGATCCCGTATCATCCCGGTTGCCGATCTGAATGATTAGCTCATGAAATGGCTTCTCCTGTTTGCCGGTGCGGATCTTTTCATAGTAATTATCGATCCGTCTGTCCGAACGTGTCTGCTTGGCATTGTATCGTTCCAGGGCTTCATCGAAGAGCTTGTGATAGACCTGCTTGATCGGCTCGTTACAGTATTCTACATTGAGGTGGGTGCGCTCCGGGTCCACGTTCGCCGCCTTGAATTTCCGGCTGTTGTGATTGACGGAGCCTTTCCCGACCTCTGCGCTGATCGTTCTTTTCATTTCAAATCACATCCTTCCTTACGCTGCGTCAGCAGCGGCCTTTGTTACTTTCTGCGAAAGTAACGCAAAAGCACTTTTGACAGCCTGCGGCCATCAAAAGATGCTGTTGCGCTCTCCGAGGGGGATGCCGGAAGCATCTTCCCGCCGCTGCGTTCCGATGCTCCCGGAGGGGCGCCGCCCCTGCTATCTGCGGATAGCTCCCCGGCAGGGAGCGCCCTTTGAAAAGGGCTCCCTGCACCCTGCGGAAACTCTTTGTGACGGTTGTGACGATAGTGACGGTTATTTTGCGTCCTCAAAAATACCGTCACATCCGTCACCATCGTCACATGTCCGCAGGCAAACACTTCAGGCTGATCCGGGAGCCCTCTCGTGTATGCCTGGAACGGTATTCAATGCCGTACTGCTCCTGCAGCGTCCTGGCATTGACGTTGAGCTTGCGAGTGAGGATGTTCGGGCTGATCTCTGCGCTGAGCTTCTCTGCAAGCTCACTGGCGCTGCCCTCCCATTCCTGCGGCTCTCCTTTCATAAGCTGCCCGACCTGCTCCACCAGAGGATCGACCTCGCTTTTCCAAAGCTCACATTCCAAGTGATCCAGATCCCAGCAGAGCTTTTCTTCGTTCCGAAGGAGGTACAGCCGTTGATCCTGCTGATCCCTGCCGGAGATTTCGAGGGTGGCGGCGTTGGACGTGCGCTTTTCCTTTTGGAGGAGGAAAGCGCCGTCCGCCGCACCCATCAGACCGTTCGTGCCGGAGATCATATCAAAAGCGTCGTCGGCTTTTTGCTTCCGTGTATGATGCACCACCATGAGACAGATCCCATAGGCGTCTGCAAAGGTCTTGAGCCGGGTAATGATCTGATAGTCGTTTGCGTAGCTGTAATTGTCGCCGCCGACCTCCCGGACCTTCTGGAGCGTATCTATGATGATCAGAGAGGTATCAGGGTGTTCCCGAAGGAATCGGGTAAGTTGTTCATCCAGACCGCTGCCAAGCTGTTTGGCCGAAACGGAGAAGAACAGGTTTCCGTTTTCAGCCGTTCCGAACATCCGATACAGGCGTTCTTGTAGGCGTCCGAAGTCATCTTCCAGAGCGAGATAGAGGACGGTGCCCTGTCGCACAGGGAAGCCCCAGAGAGGCGTTCCCGTGCTGACATGGTAAGCAATCTGCGCCATGAGAAAGCTCTTGCCCAGCTTCGGCGCTCCGACGAACAGATAGATTCCCCGGCAGAGCAGGCCGTCCACAATGGGCGGCTTGCTCTGATAAACGCTGTCGAACAGCTCTGTCATAGACACTGTTTTGAGGTATGACGGGTCATATAATTGTCGTAATTCCCGCTGCATTTCCTCAAAACTCTTGATTTCTGCGTCTTCATCGGTTATACTATCGTCAGTACATTTTGTGAGTGATCGCCCGTCATCTGCGCCAACAGATGTGTTCAGGGCGGTCATTCTCGTTTCATCCGTCATTCCGATCCCTCCTTCATTCCGTAGAGGGTCAGGGTAATCAGCTCGATGTTGTCCAGCAGCTCGTCCCGAAGCTCTCCGGCGGCCTCGATGCGTTTGAGTTCATCGAGAACGGCGGCAAGTTGGTTTCTAAGAGCCTTGTACACTCTCGGATTGCCCTGGACCACGATATCCCGGTTAAGGCACTTCCGATAACAATACTCTTGCTTCGGCAAGCCGGAGAGCGCTACGGCGGCGTTGATCTGCTCGTTTTCTTCGGGCGATACACGGAACCCCACCGTGATGTTCCTCCAACGGTTGTGTTCATCTCTGTTTTTAGCTGACATTCTCAGATTCTCCTTTCCTCAGATTACTTAGTGATTGGGCCATTTCTCCCTGCGTCGTCGGGAACAGATGGGCATAACGATAAGTGATCTCAATGCTTTCGTGTCCGACTCGATCTGCAATTGCTACCGCCGAATACCCGAGCTGAATCAGCAGGGAAATGTGACTGTGCCGCAGATCGTGAATCCTGATGCGTTTCACACCAGCCGCAGCCGATCCCCGATCCATCTCCCGATGCAGATAGCTCTTTGTGATCTCAAACAGGCGGTCATTCGGGCCGATCTTGTAAAGGCGCTGCATATAGTCCTTCATTTCCTCTACCAGGAAATCCGGCATCTGCACGACACGGTTGCTTTTCGGCGTTTTCGGATCGGTGATCACGTCCCGCCCGTTCAGCCGCTGGTACGATTTGTTGATCGTAACCGTTCCTTTGTCAAAATCGAAATCCGACGGAGTGAGAGCTAACAGCTCACCTTCCCGGATACCGCACCAATACAGCATTTCAAACGCATAGAAGGAACGAGGTTTGTCCATCATTTCATCGGCAAACTTCATATACTCCTCCTGCGTCCAGAAAAGCATTTCCCGGTTCTTGGACTTGCCCATGTTTCCGACCTTTGACGCCGGATTCTCATGCAGCCCGTAATACTTCACGGCGTGATTGAAAACGGCGCTGAGCTGATTGTGGAGCGTTTTCAGATAAACGGGCGAATATGCTTTCCCGTTCTCGTCCCTGGTGTTGATCATCTCGTTCTGCCAAGCAATCACATCCTTCGGCTGGATCTCGTTGATCTTTCGGCTCCCAAAATACGGAAGAACCTTTGTCCGCAGGATGTGCTCCTTGGTATGCCACGTGTTTTCCTTGATCCGGCTTTTCATATCCTCGGAATAGAGCTCTACGAAGCTACTGAACGTCATATCCAGGTCGGCTTTTGCCTTGTTTAGCTGCTCTCGTTCCCATGCCTGTGCCTCCCGCTTTGTCGGGAACCCTCTTTTTTGCGTTTGTTTTCTTTGCCCCTGCCAGTCCGTATAGCGATATACGGCCCGCCAGGTGTTTCCTTCCTTGTAAACAGCCATAAAATCATCTCCTCTCTGCTGCTTTTGTTCCTGCTGCGCCATAGCACAGCCGTTCCGTGAAATACTGCTTGTTTACTCTGCCTGCAATGGTGATAATGCCTTTCTTTTCAAGCTCTGCGTTCAGCTTTCGTATGATCTTGTACGCATAAGAAGTTGAAACACCGAGCTCCTCGGCAACATCGTCCACTCGCATAAAACTGTTGCTTGCCATAAAAGTCCTCCTTTCCTGTGAATTGTGAGAGCAGTTCTCATATAACCGAGAAACGTTTTCGCCTTGCCGTTCTACCCTTGCTGTTTCCTGACAGGCAACCCTGTGCGGCGCTGTGCCGTCCCCTTATGGGGCGCTCCCTCTTCCGAGATCGTGGCGGTTTATAACAGCTTGGACGGTCATTCAGTTTTCGCAGCTTAAGCATATTTGCTTAAGCTATTGTCATTATACTAAACCAATCTGTTTATGTCAAGAGGGTTTTCGAGAAAATATTAAATAAAATTGTTTATACTATTCTTGACATGCTTAAACGTATCTGCTATAATCACTGCAAGTACATATGTAGGAGGTTTTTCCTATGGCAATTGGCGAAAGAATACGCTTCATCCGCAATCTGCGGGGAATGACACAGAGATATCTTGGAACATTGGTTGGCTTTCCGGAGAAGACTGCCGATATTCGCATGGCGCAGTATGAAGCTGGATCACGCACCCCGAAGGAGGATCTGACCAAAGCTCTGGCGCATGCGCTCGAAGTGTCGCCGCTGGCGTTGGATATTCCCGATATCGACAGTTATCTCGGGCTGATGCATACCCTGTTCGCCCTGGAGGATCGCTATGGCCTGACCATCGAGACCAGAGACGGAGAGGTTGTTTTTCGCATTGATCCCCGGAAGGGGAAGGACGCCGCCCGCATCTCTGAGATGGTTTATGCTTGGGCTCCCGTTGCGGAAAAGTACCGAGCCGGGGACATCAGCAAGGACGAGTACGACAAGTGGCGCTATAACTATCCGCAGTACGACGATACGCAGATCTGGGCCAAGGTGCCGTCGCAGGAGTTCAGCGATGCTATGGTCAAGGCGTTCAAGAACAAACTGAAAGAGTGATTACAAACGCTAAATGAAGATACTAAATGGTTAGATCATTCAAAGGCCACGTAAAGAAAGAGGTTTTGTATGGAACAGTTCTTTTTTGAAGTCCCTGGTATTGCACGGAAAAGCGAAGCAATTGCTTTTATCCATGAATTCCACGAATTTGGATCAGAGATCAATGGTACAGGCGGACTACACCGGTATCTCGACAATTATGAGGGGTGGCTTGAAAAGCTAAATAAGGACTATTCAAGGGAACCCAGCGAAGAAAAAGTACCTGCCAGGACCTTTTTCCTTATCCGGGCCAACGACAACAAGATAATCGGTATGATCAACATACGACTTGCGCTAAACGAGAGGTTGCGTCATTACGGCGGTCATATTGGGTACTCAATCAGGCCAACGGAGCGTGGAAAAGGATACAATAAAATCAATCTGTACTTAGCATTAAAGGTCTGTGAACAACACGGAATCGAAAGTGTTTTTATGGATGCTGATCTGAATAACCCAGCTTCCTGGAGGACAATGGAATCATTAGGCGGGAAGCGGATTAGAGAATACTACGACGATATAAATGCCCATTGTATTGTTGTTGATTATTGCATTGATGTAAAAAAAGCATTGGAGGAGCATTCCGAATTAGAGAGTGTAATCCTCTGTCAAAATGTCAAATAAAGGAAAATGCACACAAAAAAAGAGCTGCCTGACTTTCAAAAATCAGATAGCTCTTTTTTGTTATTCGATGGAGTTATTTCAGATGTTGCCAAAACGTTGCCAAACGCCGTTTTGGGATTCCAAAAACTCAGTATTTATGCGGGTTTCCGGCGTTTTCGGAATCATTCCCACTCGCAAAATGAAACTTAATTCTAAACGCTTTTGTTTGGGGGATTTGATACCATTTGATTTTTCCTGATACCTATTATCCTTATCCTATGGGCTTGCCGAACTTTTGCTATCATTTGGCTATCAAGGAAATGGCTATCAACGGTAAAATTAGATTGGTTTCTCTGGTGGTTTACAACTACATTTTACCACGAAAGACAGGGAAATGCAATAACCTTCCTCGCTGTGGTGTATCAAGTGATCTTACTGAACATATGGCGCACCTTGTCCAGGCGGCTGTTTGGACGGCGGGGCTGGATGACCGGCTCGCCGACAGCGGCCTGATACCCTTTCAGTTCCGTCAGGCATACGCTCCGCCCGTTGGTGTAAAA
>JAFPWN010000068.1 GCA_017412765.1 Oscillospiraceae bacterium
AAAGCTTTTAATCAGGGATTAGTATAAAGCTGTCAAATCTGATCAATCAGGCGCTTATGCACCCATACAAAGCTGAGTATAGCACAATAAATTGATATTGTCAAATATTTCGCTCGACAAAAAAGACTGCCGCAAAAAGCAAAAAGTGTCATTCCGAGCCAGCGCGCACGCTGGCGTGGGAATCCGTAATACCCGTTTATTAAGGCAAACGGACCCCACGGCTCCTTACGGAGCCTCGCAATGACACAGTACGGGCTTTTTGCAGCAGTCTCAGCTTATTCCTTTATCGCCCTCGTCGCCCAGAACGTCGGCACCCCGTGCTCGTGGAGAAAGCCCGCGCCGTTCGTATCGTCGTAAATATCGAGAATGCGGAAGCCGGCTCTTATCTGACCGCCTATCTGCTCGCCTATCGAGTGCGAAAACTGCACGCCGCAGTCCGCTTTTCTGAGGCTCTCCATCTGCTCCGGATCACTGAGCGGGTCGAAGGGCAGGAAGTTCACAACGCGCGACTCGTCCTCGTCAAAGAGGCAGTTAACTCCGTTATCAAGTCCCGCGAGCAGCGCGCCGCCCTTTTTCAGCACCCTCGCGCACTCGTGCCATACCGGCTCGACGTCCTTGATATAGCAGTTCGACACCGGGTTGAAGATGAGATCGAAGAATCCGTCCGAGAACGGCAGCGGCTTCGTCATATCGGCGCGAATTGCGCGGATACGGTAGCCCTCGCGCTCTGCGGCAAGCTTTTCGGACTCTATCTGCCGCTCTGAGAAGTCCAGCACCCAGCACTCTGCGCCCAGTGCCGCGAACACCGGCATCTGCTGCGCTCCTCCTGAGGCAAGTCCGAGGACGCGCCTGCCCCTCAGATCGGGAAGCCACTCCCGCGGCACCGGCTTTGTCGGCGTGAGCAGTACGCTCCAGTCGCCGCGCTTCGCTTTCAGCCAGTCCCCGTGCGATATGGGTCTGCCCCACTCCCAGTCCTCGTCCACCCAGCGGTCGATCGTTTCGGAGTTTATATCGTTGTAGTCGCCGCTCCGGCGCTTCTCCGGGAAAAGGCGGTAGCTGTTTATCGGCAGTATCTCGTTCTTGAAGTCGGAATACTTCTCCTCCCACGTTCCGACAAGCTCGAAGCCGCACTTTTCGATGACTCTGTTCGAGCCGATATTCCCGTCCGCCGCCTCGATAACGACAGTGCCGAAGCCCTCCGCGCGAAGCTCGGTGATCACCGCGCCGAGCGCCTCCGTCATATATCCCCTGCCCCATCTTGAGCGCGACAGGCAATAGCCGATAACAGGGCTTCCGCGGTGATAGCCGACGACGTCTATCATTCCGACAAGCTCGCCCGAGGCTTTTTCCTCGATGCCCCAGCGGAAGGTGCGCGGGTCTGAATACTCTCTGAGCCAGTTCGACAGCACCGCCCTCGTAACGGAAACGTCGGTGTGCGGGTTCCACGTGAGATACCTCGTCACCTCGCTGTCGCGCGCCCAGTTATTGAATATCGCGCCCTCGTCGCCCTCGCGCAGATGGCGGAGAGTCAGCCTTGCTGTTTCGATCTCGCGCATAGGTAGTCCTCTCTCAACAGTATCATCTCGCAGGTGTTTATCTCCTGCCCCTGAAATTCAAAGGTGTGGCGCATCCAGTGCTTCATTCCGCACTTCTCCTGAAGTCTCCTCGAGCCCTCGTTGAACTCGAAGTACCCCGCGTTCACGAAGTCGAGCCCCATGCGCCCGAGGTAGAGGTCAATCGCCGCCTCGAGCACTCCGCTCATTATTCCCCGCCGCTGATACTCCCCGCCGAGGAGAAACGATAAGGAAACGCCGCGCTTTCCCTCAAACTGCTCATCTCCGATGAGAAACGGGTAGTAGCCGATCGAGAAATTTCCGGCAACCCGCCCATTCGGCTTATACTCCACGGCGAATGTGACCGGAACGGGCTGAGAGAGTATACGGTCAAAATTCTCGCCTATCTCCCGCTCGCTTTCAAAGTACATTCCGCAGAGGCGCTGTACCTCGCTCTGCGAGGCATAGGCGATATAATCCGCTCTGTCGCTCTCGCGGAAGGGGCGGAGAATGGCTTTATCCGTTTCTATCGGATCCGTGATCATCCGATCTGATATTTCTTTAAGCAGCGCCTTTTCTCTATCTGTATATACCATTTTATCTCCCGAGAATCTTCATAATCGTACTGTTTTTATTGCCCGATCTGAGTGTTTCGGGCATTGCACCGCCTCGTCCTGCGAGGCTATGTATTCTTCGACAGTATCCATCACTCGACCGACTTGATCTCTTTCTGAAGATCCTGCTTGAGCGAATAGGTGTCGAACGCCGCCTCCCTGGGCAGCTCTATCTCGATATTGCTGATCTTGTCAACAAGCGCCATGCCCTCGCGCAGAGAGGCGTCGAAAACGTGGCCGCCCTTCGTTCTGTCCTCGGAGAGGAAGTGCAGGTGCCAGCCGGGCATATTTATGCCGTCCATGTAGTCCGGAAAATACACCCCGACGAGCGAGCCGCGGATATTCTCAAATATAAAAGCCTTCTGATTCTTGCCGAGTATGTCCTTGAGCGAGACGTGGTGCGATCTGTACGGCGCCTCGCTTCTCGCGTCCACCTTGTCGAAAACGCCGTCGATCCTCACGACGTGCATGCTGTTTAGCCCGAAGCGCTCCTCGATCTTCCTCGTAAGCTCCTCTCTGACAGCCGCAAGGCTCGGCATACCGCCGAGCGCGAATTGCTGCTCTCCGGTCAGGCTCCCGACCGCCGCGAACGGAACTCCCGTATCCGGCGCGACCTCGGTCACGTTTCCGTCCTCGTCCGCTCTGTAACAGCGTCCGTCCAGAACGATCATCTCGCCGTTAACGTCCTCAAACGTTCCGAGGCCGGTATTTCCCTCGCGCAGAAGCTCCTCCGCCGTTACTACAGCGCGGCTGTAACCAAGCGCAAGCGCCTGAAGCGTTGAAATCTGATACATCTTGTTGCGCATGTTGATCTCCTCCCGTTTTATAGTGCCTTCACCCGCGGTATTTGGTCTTACCGGAGGTCAGATAATACTTTTCCTTTTCCTCGTACATTCTCTCGTCCGATTCCTTTATCATCTGACTGACCGTCTTTGCGCCGTCGGAGGCGTAGCTGTAACCGACAGAGCAGTGGTACTTCGTCTTTGCCACGTTATTCTCTATGCGCTCAATAAGCCGCCGGACGTCGCTTTCCGAGCACTTCCGGCAGATTATCATAAATTCATCGCCGCCGAGCCTGTACGCGAGCTGCCTTGCCTTTGTCGCCCGCAAAAAGCATTGGGAAACGGTTTTCAGCGCCTCGTCGCCCGCCGTATGACCCTGCTTGTCGTTTATCTCCTTGAGCCCGTTCATGTCTATGGACACCATGGCGTTTACGTCATTTTTGCCCTCGGCGATCGCGGATTCAAAGGCCTGGCGGTTCATAAGCCCGGTCATGGTATCCTTTTTCGTAAGCTGGAGTATCGAGAAGTCGTAATAGACGAACAGCGCTATTGCGATATTCGTGCAGAAAAGCCGCGAATAGTCCTTTCCGATAAAAAACGGCAGAACGAGTCCGGAGACGAACGCAAAGACGAGAAAAACCGTCGGAATTATCTCGCCCGCCTGCTTGTTTCCCTCCTTAAGAAGGATATACACGAGCAAAACGCAGTACAGTCCGACCGCGACGTACGGCATATAGCCGAGCGGCCCTCGCACCAGCGTTCCGTCATCTCTCAGTGAGAAAACGATCCCGTTGAAGATCGAGACAATATTGAAGCCGGTGAAAACGAGGGCGGGAATAAACAGGAAGAGGCTCCCTCTTTCAGCGAGAGTATAGAGCGTCATCGCTATTATAAACGGCGTCGCGCTGTATCTGATCGCCATAAATATCACTCTGAGATCAACGAGTATCCCGAGATCGCTGAGATAAAACTCCGCAAAAACGATGATCGCAAGGGCAAATACGGCAGAGATAAGCACCAGCATCCTGTTTCTCGTTCTTTTATCGAGGAAAATGTTGGTCTTTACCAAAACCGCAAAAGCCGTAAGTATAAGTATAAGCGCCCAGTTCTGCAATATAAATTCTTTTAACATTCTTTCTCGCCTCTGTATTTCTCATTGGTGCCTGTGATTTGGCGGCGCCTCGCCGCGCGTCTCCGCGATTGAGGACTATCGCCCGAAGTGCCGGGTCGAGTCCTTACAAACTTGAATTTTCTGTCAAAAGAATCCACCGTTATACTTCTTTTGAACTTTTGCCAGAATGGCAAAAGAAACGATGAATCCCACAAACAAAACGATCAGGCTGGCTGTTACAGTTACACGTTCTTCACCAAACAACGCAATTATTCCGCTGACGATAAGTGTTGCACATATTGCAAACATTCCCTTTGCAAAAGCACGGCCATATTCTTGCCGCTCGGATTCCTTAACATGTGTCTGGTGGTAATCATGTATCAGTTTAGTATTTCCCTTATATATTGCAATGCCAAGGATAAGGAACAAACCTGCTGTTACAAACATGATTATTGAATAGGCGATCATCTTTTTCACCTCCGCAAATTCAAGTTTGTCAATCCGTAGCCGACGCGGTGATAACGGCGAACCGTTCGAGCGTTTGGTCATACACCGTAAGGCACAGCGCGCCCCACCACTCGCTGCCCTCGTCGAAATAGTCCGACCAGTCGGTCGTCCATCTGTAAACTTCCAAACACTCAACTCCGCCGGGAAACAGCACGTTGTTGACCCGCTCAAAATCCCTGTCGGTATAGGAATTCCCGTGCGGGGGGCAAAGGAACGCCCTGCGGTAGTTCAGCCAGCTGTCCGCACCCGTCGGAGCAAAAAGCGCCGTGCTTTTTAGTTTTCTGCACTTGGCGGCTTTCATATCGCAGGACCATTTGCCGCCTTCGGAAAGCTCGCGGAAGGCGTATTCCAAAACGAGACGGTGCGAATCGACCCCGCGGTAAGGGAATACGCCTGATGCGTTCGCGTTCTGATCCGAGGAATTGACAAGCCGGTAATCGCAAACGATATCCGGGTACTCAGCGATCAGTCGATCAAACTCATTGTCCGAACGGGCGTTTCCCTTATTCCGGTAATACGCGAGCGTTTGGCGTATAATCTTCTCCGTCAGGTCTTTTCTGCCCCCGGTCCCGGGCGGCGTCCCCACCACCGTATACCACTTTCCGGGATACTCCCAGACTTCCTGAAAATACGCGTCCGCCGGATATTCGTCCACCACGTGATCGGCGTCCGGGTAAACTGCCTTGACCCTTGCCAGAGCGTTTCTGTGGATCTCCTCACGGAATTCCGTCGCGTATTTCAGGTCTTGTTCACTGTATTCCGGCATTAGCGCTCCTTCCTTTCCGTTTAGTCCTCGACCCGGATTATTGAGCCCTCACGAGGTTCTAAAATACCGTCGCCGTCATGTTCTTTGGAATCGCTTATCTCGATGAAACGGAGTTTATTACAGTCGTAATCCCAGTGCGGTTCTTTATACCAGTAGTTCATCAGACTGACGTACTCCTGCACTTTTCTTTCCCAGCGGTCACGAGGAAAGCCGTAGTGAAGAATGCGAAGAAAACACTCAAATCCGTAAAGCCGCGAGTCTTCAATGGCGTTATAATCGTAGTTCCTGCGCTCTGTATATAACCATTTGCCGTCTTCGGCGTGATCTCTGTAATATCTCCAGATCTTCAGCGAGGGCGGGTCCGGTTCATGAATAAAACGGCATACCTGCTCAAACTGCCACCAGCGCAAATCTTCTTCATCTTTCGCGCGGTACACAACGACGTCGTCTCCGCCGCGTTCACCTTCATGCATAACGGTCAATCCGTCAAGATACTCTCCTGCAAAGCAATCTAAAGGCTGGTTTGCCACTTCCTTAGGAAGATGTGCACGTATCCATTTTTCATCCAACCTCATTTTTGATTCACCTCCACAAATTGGAATTAATCTTTGCCTTTATCATGTCGTATTGTTTGGAAACGGTATCAAAACCGTGTTTTTTCAAAATGGAGGAAATCTCTTCAATTTGCTTTATCAGTTCTTCTATTGAAATTTTTTTCTCATAATTGGATTCTTCGTAAAAATCGTTTTCGCACCATCTGTATCGTTCAAAAGGATGCTTTTCTGCGTCGATGCCCCATTCAAAAATTTCAGCGGGAGCAACAGATGACTTTGAAAAAATGACAAGTTGACCGTTTTCGTCGGATGTTTGAGCTGGTTCTGAATAACGCCATCGTCCAACTGTAACTGCTTTGTTTTCCACTTGTATCACCTCCGCAAATCCCGATTTATCTATTTCATCCTTTTCTCAAATCTGAACATTCCATCCGGGAATTGCTCGTCAATCTGTTCAGCCGCGTCCGGATCATTCGGATCAGGATGGCGGCTGTTGTAAAACTCAACAATGTGAAAACCGCAGCGGTTCACGTAAAAGTGGATGTTCCGCTTCTCAAAATATGGCGTGACGGTTTCCCAGACAGTCACCTCCGGGTGCATCTGTTCGACAGCGCACCACGCCGCGTAGCCGATACCCTTGCTGTGAACTTTTGGCGATACGAACAGGAGATCCAGATCGCCGCGTTCTCCATCCACCTTTATGACCACACCGCCGACAGACTTGCCGTCCTGAATGATTCTAAATGCCTCGCCGCCGTCGATGGACTGCTCGATGGTTTCACGTGATATGATCTCGCCGTCTTCCTCGAAATGATCGTCTCGGCGGCCGAACTCTTCTAAAGCGCCATAGTTGAACGCTTCCTGATTGTCGGTTATAAATTGTTCCCGATCGTTGGACTTCAAAGGAATTAGTATTACTTCGCCCATTTTGCTTCTTCCTTCTTCACATACGTGATCCGGATATCGTAACCCGGCTTTTCAAGCATATTCACGAACACCTTGTTCACGATGCCGTTCTGCTTGTTTTGGTTCTTGTAATCACTACAACCGTCTCGACATGCCTTGGGACAATAGCGTGAATAAAAATGGCATTATCTACGCTGACCACACGACCCTCGACGTCAGGAATATGCCGTTGACCATTTTAAGCGGAGGTTTCAGATTGAGAAAACTGGCTCGGAAAAGCGGATTTCACAGCTTGTATACCGCGGGAATTTCCTGATCCTCTTTCCAGAGCTCTTTCTTTTCTTCAAAGCCAAACGACAGATACAGCTTTCTCGCCACCTCATTTTCCGGCTCATAAGACAGCCAGCAGTATTCGGATTTCCCGCTGGGAGAAGTCTTTATAAAGTCTACGGCAAGCTTTAACGCTTCTCTCCCGTAACCGTTGCCCTGATATCTTTTATCGATCATAAAACGCCAGATGTAATAATAGCCCCTCGGCAGATCGTAATACCGCTCTGCCCACGGAACGTCGTAGCCGATCATCAGAAAACCGACGGGCTTTTTCCCGAGATAGATACCAAACGTATATACGGGGAATTTCTCTTCCGTCAAAGCAAAATAAGCGTCGATCATACTGTCGCGGTTCGTGGCAACGAATTCCTTTTGCTCTTTTGAGACCTTAAGCTTCAACACGTCGTCAACCGTGTCCCAAGTAAGCTTTTCAAGGTGTATGTTATTCATGATTTTTTCCTTTCTGTTCTTGTCATCGATACTACCGTCTCCACATGCTCCTTCAGTCAAAACATATCAGTATCCGCGCCCCGCGACCGCCGCAATCATGCGGCAGCCCTTACAAGCGCCTCGTCCATATTTTCCGCCGCAAGCTTACGCGCCCAGCTTCTGCGCGCGCTGCAGCTCGGCGTAGGCTCCGTTTTTCGCCATCAGCTCGTCGTGGCTGCCCTGCTCGACTATATGCGCGTCCTCGACCACCGCGATGCGGTCGGCGTTGCGTATCGTAGACAGGCGGTGGGCGATGATGATGCTGGTGCGCCCGCGGCTGAGCTTGTCCAGGTTCTCCTGTATC
>JAFPWN010000069.1 GCA_017412765.1 Oscillospiraceae bacterium
AATCAAAATCTTCAATTCGCGCTTGCCCTTTTCGCGTCATACTTCGTTATCCGGCTTGATAATACACAAAGTATTATCTGCACCGGACGCCTTGTATGACGCAAAAAATTCTGCGCGCTCGGTTAAAGCTTTTAATCAGGGGTTAGTATTAATTCAGATTATTTATCGAGAAGGGCGAAGCGCATTATCATCGTCGCCGCCTCTGCGCGGGAGGCAAAGCTCTTCGGTTCGAGAGTGCTCTCGGTCTTGCCGTTGATAACGCCGTTCATCACCATCCAGTGAACAGCCTCGTTCGCCCAGTCGGAGATCTCGGCGGCATCCTCAAAGCTCAGTCTGAACATCCACATTCCGGTGAAGCCCTGACCCTTGCTCTGCGCGCAGCGGTAGAGCATTGCCGCAAGCTGCTCGCGGGTGACGTTCTCCTCCGGTCGGAAATCGCCGCTCTCAAAGCCGGTGACTATGCCCTTTTCCGCCGCCCAGCGGACGGCGTCGGCGTACCACGCATCCTTGTCAACGTCGGTAAACTTCATCTCATACTCCGAGGCGGGTCTGCCCTCCATATTCCAGAGTATCTGCGCCGCTGCCGCGCGGGTGAGGCTGTCATCAATGCCGAAGCTTCCGTCGCCGTAGCCGATCATGAAGCCGTTTGCGATCACAAAGTGTACTCCGTCGTGATACCACGCGTCCGCGTCTACGTCGGAATAATCGCTGACCGGGCAGGAATCGTCCTTCGGGCAGGTGGCTACAAGCTCGGGGTCGTAGACGATAACGTAATTTGAGAAGTGGCTCGTTGTGAACTCGACCTTGCCGCCAGAGTAGCGCGTGTTCATTCTCGTAAGCGAGCCGTCGTCCGCGACGTAGTAAACGGCGACACCGCTTGCGATCTGACCCTCCTTGAGCTCAAAGGGCACCGAAACCTTAGCCTTTCCGCCCTCAAAGCTCGAAACCGGCTTGTCGTCCGAGGTGATCTTCGCGTCGAGGATCACTCCGACCTCCATATCCGCGATGGCATTCTGCTGCTGCTCGTTGAGGCTCTCCACCTCGACTTTCTCGAGGTTCAGCTTGAGATTCTTGCCGGCGCTCTCGGATGCGATAGCCGCGACAGCGTCCTTATCGAAGCTCACGGAGCCGCCCGGGAGCTTTATCTCAAGTCCTTCGGCTGTATTATCCTCGCTTGCGACCGCTTCAGCGATCTTGCCTATCATATCGCCGGGAACGACTATCTCGCTGACGTTGTCGCCAAGCGCGCTGACGTCGATCGTTACGGTGCCGGTCTCTTCCGCCTCAAGCACCTTTTCTGCCTCGCTGCCCGCAACGGTCGCGGTGCCGCCGCTGACCTCTACGGTCACGTTTACGCCGCTTTCGTCATCAGTCGGCGTTACGGTCACGGGCGCGGGCTCTGCCGGCTCCGGCTCGGGAACGTAATATTTTATAAGATTTATCTTCCCGTTCACAACTCCGACGTAGTAATCGCCGTCATCGGAGTAGAACATCGCCCTCGCCTGATCCACTATGTTTCCTTCATCAAAGAACACAGTGCCGGCAAAAGCGCCGGGAATCTGCATCGTTATACCGACGCTGAAGTTTTCTTCGAAGAGAACGTCTCCGAGCTGAACTCCGGTCGAAAGATAGAGGTTGCCGTTTTTGTTCTTGCGGATGACGGTATCGCCGGAAAGCAGAATATCGTACGCCTCCATCTCCTTGCAGAGATAGACGCCGCCTATGCTTTTTGCCTCGTTGCCGGTTATGACCGCATCCCACAGATCAAGATGCGGAGTGTATGTCTGAAATTCCCCTTGCGTGCTCTTCGTGTAGACGGCGCCGCCCATGCCGGTCGCCTTATTGTTCTCTACGGCCACGTCAGCGAGAGTCAGATATACGTAGCCTTCTGCGTAGATCGCTCCGCCGTCGCCGATATTATTCGCGCCGGTTATCACGCCGCCCTTTTCTTCGCTGTTGTCTATGAGCAGAATGGTAATACCGTTATTTCCGTTACCGACAAGCTTGAATACGCTGCCGTCCTCTTCGGCGGTTTTAAGATTTCTGTCGATCTTATGACCGTTAAGATCTATCGTGATGCTCGTACCGTCCGAAGCGGTCAGGGCGGTTTCCTCGTCAGACGCGGTTATGTCCGCGATAAGTCTTGGATTTACGTTGTCGTTGATCGCCTGCTGGAGCTCAGCCCAGGTCGAAACATCGGTATAGACGTCCTCGGCATCCGCGTGAACGACGACGTCCATATCGGGCATCGTAAATTTGACGATCAGATACTGCTCATCGGCAAAATGGCTGTCGTCAACGGTGTAGTTAATTTCTCTTGAGTGCGGAGTAAGCTTGAAAACGCCGTTCTCCTCGTCGCCCTCATAGCAGGACCAGAGATATTCATACTCGTCAAAATCATCGAAGCCCTGTTCAGCTCTGGTCTCAATGCTGCTGCCGTCATAAACGTACGAGACGGCTTTTTTGCCCTCGGAGGTGTATAACTCCACGACCGGAGGCTCGTCAGAAGAGAAAAGATAATCCTTTATACTGTCCGCCGTGTAGCAGATGCCGGATTCCGGCTCTAAGTAATAGCAGGGCTTTCCGGCCTTTTGAACGCCGACGTCCTTATAGGTCGTATTTCTGCTGTAATGGAGCTTGACCTCAACTTCATCGTTCGCAAAGAACTGGTTGTTGCTTAAATACTCGTATCCGCTGTCGATCTCAACGGTAATATTGGCTATGTCGTCATTGACGTAGCTGATCTCGTCCTGATAGGAGCGCCACTTGATCTCAACGTCAGATTCGGGCATCGTGAATGTCACTGCGATATTCTTCGGGTCGGTGGTATCGTCAACGCTGTAAGCTATCCCGCTGTCATGCGCGACAAACTTATAGTCCCCGCCGTCGATCTCCTTGAGCTCCCAGATATAATCCGAAAGATCGCAATCATCGACCTCATAGCTGACCTCTGTCCATGACATGCCGTCCTCAGGGTCTGTTTCAAACGTCAGGCAGGCGAGATATTTCGTAAACTCCTCGTCGGCGTAAAACTTCACCGTAATATCCGCGGTCATCGAGATATTGATGAAGTTGTAATTATACAGCTTATCGGAAACCTCGAGCGTTCCTTCTCTCACGCCGCTAAGTCTTACGACCGCGCTGTAAAAATTCTCGTGCTCGCCGTAAGCAATGTTTGCAGTGATCTCGTCGCCCGCGGAAAAATACCATTCGTAACCGTCGCTTATGCCGCCGATTGAAAGCTCCCCCATAGCGCCCGAGTTATACTGATAGATTCTGTATTGCTCACCGTCAGCGAATACAGCCGCGGGAAAGAGCGATACGATCAGCACAAGGCTCAGTATCACGCTCAGTACTCTTGTTGTTTTTTTCATATAGTTCCTCCTGTTCGTCGAGCATAAAATACACTATATATATTTGATTATAGCACGGCTTCTGTCGTTTTGCAATAAATACAGTTCAGTTTATCTCAGGCAATTAACTATGCTTTCTCCCTCCTCAGATTTGCGCGCAAAGGATCATATTTTGTTGATTTACTTTCGGCAGCGTGCTATAATCAGCTCGCAAAATCAGTTATTTCGGAGTTATGAAAGATATGAAGCTGGTGTACAAGGACTATACGCTGAGCTCCTCCGCCGTTGACGCGATATCGTCGGACGCGCAGAGCTATCTTGGCAGACATAAAGTGAAGCAATCGAACCTTCATCGCATCCGGCTGACCGTGGAGGAGGTTCTTCTCAATCTGCTGGAGCATTTCGGAGAAGGCTTTATGATAAGCGTCGGCATCGGAAAGCATTTCGGCAGGCAGGTATTGCGGCTCCGGTACACTGCGGAGCCGTATGATCCGACGAAAAGCGGCGAAGATCCTTTGACGGAGGATATGCTGCGCTCGCTCGGACTCTTTCCCGCCTGGAGCTGCCGCGGAAAGTCGAACACGGTCTCGCTCACGCTTGCCGAGAGGCAGAAGCGCAGCACGCTCTTTTACATCGCGCTCGCCGCACTCTCCGCCGTTATCCTCGGCGCGCTCGGCGGCTTTATTCCCGAGGACGTGCGGCTTGCCGTAGTATCTTCGATTCTCAGCCCTGCCGCGAGCAGTTTCCTCGGACTTCTGAGCACCTTTGCCGGCGTGATGATCTTTCTTACGATCTGCAGCGGCATACTTGACATGGGCGATACCGCGACTCTCGGGCACATGGGAAAGAGCGTCGTTATCCGATTTATCGTCATCTCCTTTGTGATAAGCGCGGCTGCGGCTCTCGCCGTTCTGCCGTTTATGCGCCTGAACTTCTCATCCGGCGCGCAGACGCAGAGCTCGGCGCTTGCCGAGATAGTCAAAATGATATTCGACATTCTGCCGACGAACATCGTCGATCCCTTCAGAACGGGCAATACCTTTCATATAATCGTGATAGCGGTGTTCATAGGCTGCGCTCTGCTTGCCATCGGCGAGCGCGGAAGCCGCATCCGAGGTCTTGTAGGCGAGTGTGCCGTTCTGTTTCAGCATATCGTTTCCGCTGTGTGCGCGCTCGTTCCGCTTTTCGTTTTCAGTACGCTCCTGCAGCTCATCTGGTCGGGGCAGGCAGCCGTTTTGCTCACGGTGCTTAAGCCGATCATTCTGATCGTCGCGCTTGTCGCTGTTCTCTCTCTGGCGATATGGATCACATCCGCCGTAATTCTGAAGTGCCCGCCGCTGCTTCTCATGAAAAAAGTGCTGCCTCCGTCTCTCATCGCTTTCACGACGGCGTCAAGCGTGTCGGCATTTCAGCTTGCCACAGAGACCTGCGAAAAAAAGCTCGGAGTCAAAAGCAGCCTGACTTCTTTCGTGTATCCTCTCGGGTCGGTGATCTATATGCCGTCGAGCGTTGTATATTTTACCGTCCTCGTACTGACCTTTGCCGAGACATATAGTATTGCCGTCAGCGCTCAGTGGATCATTATGGCGGCGGTCATTTCCACGCTCATAACCATCGCCATGCCGCCCATCCCGGGAGGCGATATACTCTGCTATACCGTTCTGTTCTCGAGTCTCGGCATACCGGCGGAGGCGATAATGCTGGCGACCGCGATGGGAATTGTTATAGATTATATCGATACCGGCGCAAACGTCATGCTGCTGATCTTCCAGATCGCCTGCGAGGCAAAGAGATTGGACTGTCTCGACGAGTCTGTTTTGTCAGAGAACTGAATAAAATCAAAAATCAGCGCAGTCTGTTATCGCGTCGAATAAGTAATACATGACGAACTGATGTAATCGCTAAATAAGTGGTACCCTATGCAAAAGCGCCGTCATCGTCTAAAATGTGTGCAAAGTGTTCTGGAAAGTCTTGGAACGTTCCGAAACGTTCCTGAAATATAAGGACAGAATAATACACAGGAGGCAGACGATGCAGGTTAACGAGATAAAGCACGCAGCAAAACTTGAGGTATGGCAAAGACGAATAGCTGAATGCAGGTCCAGCGGAAAGCCGGTTAGAAGGTGGTGCGCAGAAAACGG
>JAFPWN010000070.1 GCA_017412765.1 Oscillospiraceae bacterium
AAAGTCTCCGCATCGAACATATTTTGCACTCTCGGAGCGCAAAATATGACGCCTGCGGGCGGGTTATGCGACGTGAAGGGGCCTCTTGGCCGGCCCCTTCACAGAACCCCGCCTCCTATATCCAACGCTTTTTCTTTTTGTCTACAGTCTTAGAGCTGAAATCCGAAGATTTCAGCTCTTTTCAGTGATTAAAGATTATGATATTAACAAATCAGGCATAATCGTTAAAATCAATACCCTGTCGATTTGATTCCAATATGGCCTTAATATCAGACTTGACTTTTTCTATATTACTGCACGTCAGCAGCGGTATCAATTCATTGATTTCATCAATGTTTTTGTTCCACCACTGAAACTGCTGCAGTAATGAAATCATTTCATCATCAAAACGTTTTCTCACCAGTTTTGCCGGATTTCCGACAACAATCGAGTACGGGTCGATGTTACTGCCGATAACACTATTTGCACCGATGATCACACCGTTGCCTATATGAACACCGGGGAGAATTACCGCGTTTTGCCCGATCCACACGTCGTTTCCGATAACGGTATCACCCTTCAAGGGAAGATCGGTTTTTTCGGGCGGTTTCATATCCCAGCCTTCAAGCGTGTAAAACGGAAAAGTCGTGATCGCATTCATCTGGTGATTTGCGCCGTTCATGATGAATTCCACGCCGGCTGCAATCTGACAGAATTTGCCGATTATAAGCTTATCTCCGATCCAATCGTAATGGTGGGTAACGTGACTCTCAAAATCGGAATCAGCGATATAGGTGAAGTTCCCGACAATGATATTCGGGTTTTTGACCGTCGGCTTAACGTAAATTTCTTGTTTGTATCCTCGAATGGGATAAACGGCATTCGGATCAGGCGTATTCTTTTCTGACATGTTTTTTACCTCTAAATTGTATGTGCTCTCACCCATTCAAGCAGGTCAGCATAACTCCGACAGTCCCTCATCACGTACTTTCGATACAGCTAAGATTTCTTCGTCATCGACAGATACCGTACGACTCGTTTTGCGGATCTCAAAAGGAATACCGCGATAATCAACTGCCGATTTCAAAAAAATCGAAATTGCAGAAGACATATTGAGACCAAGATCGGAGAAAAGGATCTCCGCGTTTCTCTTATATCATTTTGTATAGCTCGTAGCAATCGTGTCCCTTGGGAACGTCTTTAAGCTCGCCTCTCATCAAATAGCCGTTCTTTTTGAAGAAACCGATATTCCAGTCGCCTGCGTTTGTGAAGACCATCGAAGCGCCGTTTTCCTTTGCGAATTTCTCTGCTTCCTTCAAAAGATACGTGCCCAGGCCTTTTCGTCTCAGCGGCTCTTCCACAAACAGTGCGGCAATGGAACCGCTGTCGCCTTTTTCCGTGTCCGCGATCACGCCTGCCGCAAATCTGCCTTCGTTATCCACAAGCTTTTTGCAAAAATCAACGGTTACGCTTTCATGCACGTATGCTTTGCTGTATGTGCCAAGACCTTTTTCGATGACTTCCGCGTCATCATCATTGCCGAGCGAAAGCTTAAAGCGTGTGCCGCTGTTATTTGTCGGCACGTATTCAGGCGTGTCCCTGTCAAGATATTTGACCAGCGAATAACTGATGTAGCCGTTTGGAGTTTTTATAGTAGTGAAAACCGCGTAGCCGTGTTTTTCATAGAACGGCCTTGCCATATAACTTGCGGTACCGAGCGTCACGACCCGGCAGCCCTTCTCCCTCGCGATGCGCTCCACTTCGCGGAGGATCATGGAGCCGATCCCGTGATGACGATAACGTTCATCCACCCAGAGCTCATTGAGAAGCATTCTCGACCAGTGGTATTCGTAAGCTGTCGCAACACATCCGCCGATGATCTCGCCATTTTTGTTCTCGATTTTGAGAACGAAATCTTCTTTGTCCTTGTCTACTTCATGCGGGACGATCTCATCGATCTTCTCACCGATATAGCCGGCGTCTTCTTTTGTCAGATCCGTGATCATGTGTTCCTTTATTCCTCCGCTAAATCTCGGGTTGTCGACGTAAGTATACTATACTTTTTCCATTGAATCAATAAAGAAAGCCGCCTTTGCCCTGGTAGACAAAAGCGGCTGCTTTTATGGTCGGAGTGTCGGGATTCGAACCCGAGGCCTCTTGGTCCCGAACCAAGCGCGATACCAAACTTCGCCACACCCCGATTAAGTTAGCTTATGTATTATACCATTCTTTATGGATTTGTCAAGGCTCATTTTTCCTATTTTTTCTTTCGGTTCTGATAACCCGCAAAAACAGGATCTGCGGGTTATCAGTATTCTGTGTACGAAAGATTAAACGCAAAGGCTGAAACGCATAAGTATCGTTGCGACCTGCGCCCTGACCGCGCTGCCTTGAGGACTTATCCTGCCATTGCCTACTCCGTTGATAATTCCCTTTGAGACAGCCCAGCGCATCGCTTCAAGCGCCCAGTCGGATATAATGTCTGAATCCGAAAACTCAAACTGCACAAGCTCCGTTTCTGTCGATTCTCCGGTTTTTCCCGCATAGCGCCACAGAATCGCGGCAAGCTGCTCACGGTTAATGCTCGCGTCCGGGGCAAAGGAATCAGCGCTGAAACCGCTCACGATACCTTCGTTCGCAGCCCATTTTACCGCTTCATAATACCACGCGTCTTCCGGCACGTCGAGAAACGGCATCTCCCCTGCCGACTGCGGTTCATTATCGAGCCGCCAGAGAATAGTAACTATCATCGCCCTGCTCGCTGCGGCGTCCGGAGAAAATCGACCGTTACCGGTGCCGTTCATGATCCCGCGCTCTAAAACGTAGTGCAGGCCGTCGCCGCCGGGTAGTTAAGCGTTTCAGTACCGTCGTTTCCTACTGCGCTTACGATCACGACGCCCTTCTCCTCAGCGTATGCGACGGCCTCCTCGAGCGATTCATACTTTGCCGAGATACCGAGACTCAGATTCAGAATGTCGCAATCGTAGTCGTCTACGCCGCCGTAGATCGCGTCGCAAACAGCGCTGATCTTAACGCTGCTCTTTTCATCCGTGCATTTCAAAGGAACCAATGTAACTCCCGCCGCGGCGCCGAGATATCCCTCGTCGCACTTTCCGGCGATCAATCCGGCAACGGAGGTGCCGTGACCGTAGGAATCCGAGGTGTCGCCCGGATCGGCGTTTTTGATATAGTTATGGCCAGGGACGAGCCTGTCCGCAAGGAACTCATGCGGGTTTATGCCGGAATCTATGACTCCGACTCGCACTCCCTCACCGATAAGCCCGCGGGAAAAAGAAGCGTCCGCGCCAACCATTTCAAGATCCCACTTGTCATCGGGGTAGTACTGTGAGAGATCGCCGAGAAGCTTAACCTCCTCATCCTTTTCATACCACTCTAATTCGTCGGAGAACAAAAGAAGTCCGAGCTGCGCCAGGCTCACAATCTCAAACGGTCTGTCGTCGCTTTTGAGCGCAGAATCATCCTTGAATTTCACGATGTATTCCGCGTCGGAGGCGGCGAAGAGGTGAAACGGAACGAGAGCCGCCGCGATCAACAGTAAAATAATTCTTTTAGTATCAGATATTTTCATAAACATAATCCTGTTAGATTATTATTTCAACGCTCCGGAATGTCAAATTCGGCGCTATTGTTATGCGGGCTTTCTCATTCTCCCGTAAGCGCGTCAAGGCAGGCTTTCGCCTCAGCCACGTTCTCGCGGGTAATGCTGTCAGGATCGCCGTAACGCGCTGCGATATACAGCTCTCTGAGTCTTGAAGCCTCCGGGCGCTCGTTTACGGCTTCCGCCGAGTTCAGCACATCGCGCGAGGTGTCGGACTTATCGATCTCGATCCCCTTCCCCTGCAGATAATCGAGCCAGACCCGATAGATCCTGCGTATCTGAAGCGCGTTTCCGAGCGGCGCTCTCGCACGTCTGCGGCGGCGCTTTCCGGGCTTTTCGCTTGAAGTTTCCTCATAATACAGCTCATCTTCGGCTTCGTCCGCTCCGCGTTTCGCAAGCTTTACTATAAACCATATCGCGGCAATAATCAGAAGCGCGAGGATCACGTAAGCGCCGATCGTAGTCGCGCGCTCGATAAGAAGATTTGAGAAAAACGGGTTATCCTCAAGAACTCCCGTTCTTCTCTCACCCTCCAGCGGCACCTCCATTTCAAAGGTCGGAGTGTGCGGTGTGATATACTCAAGCAGCTCAGAGTCCTCCACGGGCAGATTATCCCTCGAGAACAGCTTGTAGAAAAGCCAGATGAAGAATCTACCGATCGGATAAAAGATGAAATTCAGCACTTTTGCGCTCGAGCGCAGAAGGAAGAATAATATCACCGCTCCGCCTATCGCGGCGACAGGTATGCCGATAACCGTCGCAGCATTCGTGAGGTGCCACCTGAGATCCATTGACGCGCCCATCTGCATCCTGCGCATACTGACAATGCCCAGCAGAATAAACGCTACGGCAAAAGCAAGGCTCGGCACGGAAACGACGTTATCTCGGAAAATCGTTGAATTTGCAATATTCACGGCAAATACGATGAGGCTCAGAACGAGCATTATCCTGAACGATCTGCGGTATTCATATAGCGGCAGGATAAAGTTTCCGACCGCCATATTTATCGAAAAATACACCGCGCCGAGTATAGGAGCGATTATCGGAAGCTCCAACGGGGAAAAAATGAACACTATCGCCGGAAGAACGGAAATAAGCGTTCTCAGCGCGGCGTTCTTTATCCCGGCGGCAAAAAGCCCGACGATAAGCGCCAGAGCAGTGTAAATCGCCATCGCCGGTACCCATCTGCTGAACAGCGGGAATACCGAAATGAACGCAAAAACGAAGCATATATCCGCGCTAAGACGCACGGCGGCTGTTCTTTTCATCATCGACGTGTTCACCTCCGCAAATTATGATCGGCTCGCGATCAACATATTTTGACAATTTCTTCAGTTCGGCAGAATATTTATCAAGCGGTGCGGGAGAGATGATAACAACGCTCACGTCACCCCTTTTTTCGCGTGACAATTTATCCAACAGGCTGCCGAAGGAGTAATGCCCGGCAAGCTTTGAAAGACCGATCTTCCTCTGAATATAAAACAGGTGCTTTCTGCCGAGTCCCTCGGGAATAATATCGAGGTCGCCGTTTGAAAAGACGGAATACGGCACCTTCGCGCTCTCAAACTGCTCGCAGACGGCTCGCGTGAGCGACAGCGCGCGCTCCATATCGGCGCGGTTACCCTCGTCCATATTGACGGCAATGACGGCGATTCTGTCAGTAGTAAAGTCGCTCTTGCGGACTGTAAGCTCATTTCGCTTCGCGGTCTGGAGCCAGGATATCTCCTTCATCGCTTCCCTGCCGGTGTACCCGCGGTAGCCCATTATGAGAGTCGGATCGTCATTTATAAACCGCCTCACGGAAATATCTCCGATAAGTCCTCCGAGAGCGTCAATCTCTTCGACCTTGGCGCTTTCAGCGGTACAGATAAGCTTGACGGGAATATCTCCGCTTCTGAGGTACGGGCTTAGTCCGAGCAGGTCGCCGGACTCAAGATACCATTTTCCGAGCTCGTGCAGTCCGCGGCGGTCAACTGTGATATTCGTTCTGCCCGCGAATTTGCCATAGGGCATCAGATAGAAGCGGTGCTCGACCTGCTGCCCGGTAAAATCCTCGCTGAGATGGAGCTTTTTCCATTTTTCGTCCTCGTTGACCTTAACGCCGCCCGGAAGCCTGAGAGTAAGACTCGAGAACAGCACCGGCAGCCGGCTCGTGTTGTGCACGGTATAGCGCAGAGCTGCGCTCTCCCCGGGTTCCACAAGCTCCGTATCGATCTCAAAGGTGATATGGAGATGTCGAAGCTCGTCCCTTCTGCTGATAAGCTCCAAAGCGATAATAAGCAGAAGCGACGCAATAAGCATATACGCTATCATTTGTTTTCAAGAGGAACGGGCACTTCGTCAAGCATATTCAGCGTAAATCGCACGGAGTCCGTGTGTCTGCCGGAGATTATAGTCAGGCGGTGCGGCAGTACGCAAACAGCCTCGCGCTTGACGTCCTCGGGAATGACGTAATCTCTGCCCTGCATCGCGGCGCAGATCTGACTTGCCCTGTACAGCGCAACGGCGCCTCTTGTCGAAACTCCGCAGCTGAGAGCGTCGCTTTTGCGGGTATAATCGACTATATCCATCATATAAGCGGCAACGTCGTCGGATACTCTGACAGCGCCGAACACGGTTTTCAGCGAAGAAAGCTCCTCCCAATCAACAACGCGATCAAGAGAGTCGATAATCGCGCGCGTATCCTCTCGGCGCATTACGGATATCTCCTGCTCTCTTGTCATATACCCGAGGGAAAGGCGCATAAAGAATCTGTCCATCTGCGCCTCGGGAAGCGGAAAAGTGCCGTAGTTTTCGACGGGATTCTGCGTTGCCATGACCATATAAGGGCTTTTCATCGGGTAAGTCGCGCCGTCAACGGAGATCTGTTTCTCCTCCATTACCTCCAAAAGCGCAGACTGACTGCGCGGCGTGGCGCGGTTTATCTCATCCGCGAGAATGATCTGTCCGAAGAGCGGCCCGGGTCTGAACTCAAATTCGCCGGTTTTCTGATTATAGAAGTTGATTCCCGTCAGATCCGCAGGCATTATATCCGGCGTGAACTGGATTCGTCTGAAATCGCCGCCTATGCTTTTTGCGAAGGCTCTGAGAAGCATGGTCTTGCCGGTTCCCGGCACGTCCTCAAGCAGAATGTGACCGCCGGAAATAAGCGCAACGACGAGCTGCTCTATGACCTCGTCCTTGCCGATGATCGCCTTTCCGCAATTTTCGACAAGCTTGTTTCTGAAAGTTACGAACGAACTGACGTCCATAATCCGCCTCCAAAATTGTTCTTGTATAGATTATAATACAAACTTTCAACTTTAGCAATATAAAGAAAGGAACCTGCCAGTCGGCAGGTTCCGCAGACTGTAGACAAAAGTACCCGGCGCACCACAAAGTGAAGGTGCGCTGGGTACTTTTTTATGGTATAATGAAAGCGAAAGGGGCTGAGCTGGTATGATGACACGGGATGCGGCGAAAAACAGAGAGCAGATGCAGAT
>JAFPWN010000071.1 GCA_017412765.1 Oscillospiraceae bacterium
CATCTATTGAAAAAAAATAATTTTTGAGGGTACAAAAATGCCGCAACCCCTTGATTTCATTGGCTTTCAGCCATTGTCATCTAAATAGTTGCGGTATAATGGTGGGAGAGGGTGGATTCGAACCACCGAAGTCACTGACAACAGATTTACAGTCTGCCCCCTTTGGCCACTCGGGAACTCTCCCATATTAAATTTTGGAGCTGGTAGAGGGATTCGAACCCACGACCTCGAGATTACAAATCACGCGCTCTACCAACTGAGCTATACCAGCATGTGCCGTTCAGCGAGGATTATAATACCACACTGCAGGGGTTTTGTCAACCTTTATTTTCAGAATTTTTATTTTTTTCGCGGTTTGCGATTATTTCGGCTATTGCCTTTTCTTCCTCTTCCTCCGCAAGCTTTTTTGCGGTTTTTACAGTGCTGACAACGTTTGATATAAGAATAAGTCCGAGCGGTATCACAAACAGCGGGAAAAAGATCAGCGGATTCGAGGCAAGTCTTACGGCTGTTCCGATCAGCTTCGAGTCATAGATAACTACGCCTATAAGATTGGAGCCTACGGCTCCGTACTCGTCCATAAACTGATTGGCGTCGCCCTTTGTCATAAAGAGTATATCAATACCGCTGTTATCTATATCGACGACTCTGTGCGTATTAACGCCGCCTCTGAGGGTCGGGTCAGTCGAAAAGAAAGTGATGATATCCCCTACCTTGACCTCCTCCGGCTCAACGCGCTTTACTACTATCATCGATCCCACTGGAAGCTCCGGCTCCATGCTGCCGGAAATGACTCTGAACATGGAATATCCGAAAAAGTTCGGCGCCTCGCCGGACTCTGTCGTAACAACGATAAAAAGCGCGACGACCGCGATTACGATAAGCGCTATTGATATTACGTTAAGAATACCGAATACTGCTTTTTTCAGTGCGTTCAAAACTTGTCCTCTCTCAAACTTATCTCCCGCCCTTTCGGGCAGGAGATTTGATATCGTTATTTATTACCTCTGATCCAGCCGGCGATGGTCTTTCCGAGAGACTGACTGTTCACCTTCTCGGTAAGCATGGCGTTCTCCTCGGACAGCTCCTTGACGCGCTTCATGAGGTCTGAAACCTGCTTTTCCGCGGCAAGTCTCGCCTCGATCTCCGCTTTGGATCTTACATCCGCCTTGTTCGCAAGAGCGACCGCCTTATCCTTGAGCTTAAGCTCGGCAGCCAGACGCTTATCAAGCTCTCTTCTCGCCTCTTCAGTTCTCGCAAACTTCTCCTCGGCGTTCTTCTTTGCGTTCTGACTCTTTTCAAGCTCGCGGCGAAGCGAGGTCTCGACCTTTGCCTGCTCGGACTTCTCCGCGGCAGACTTTTTGAGGTCCTCCTTAAGCTTAATCGCCTTTTCGTCTGATTTCTGGAGCTTGGAAGCAAGCGCCTCCTTCTCCTTTTCAGACTTCGTATGAAGCTTTTTAAGCTCGCCGAGCTCATCGGACGCAGCTTTCAGCTTCTCCGAAACGGAAGCGTTCTCGGACGTAACTGCGGACAGTTTGGTTTCAAGCGCTTCTCTCACCTCAGTCTGTTCCTTCAGACTGTTTTCAAGGTCTGATACCTGCTTTCCGGTCGTTTCGACGGTCTCCTTTAGCTGCGCCTCGGCAGTTTCCGCGCGCGCTCTCAGATCCTTCGTAGCGTTTTCAAGCTTATCGGCGGACTCCGCAAGCTCCCTTTCGGCGGTGTCGGCGCGCTTAGACGCCTCTACCGAGGACTGGATAGCGGCGTTCATCTGACCGGTGAGCAGCTGGATGCGATCCTCGAGATCGGAAATATCCTGCTCAAGCTCCTTTTTGGTGCCCTCAAGCTCTTCGACCTTCTTCTCCGCGGCGATCTGCGCCTCGGTGACCTCGTCGATATAAACCTGTCTGACCTCAACGTAAGGGATAGTCGGATCATCTACGATCTCTTCCTTTACAGTCTTGGCAAACTTAGGCTTGATTATTCTTCTCTTCTTCGGCGGAATTTCTTCTATATCGCGCTTGTCCGCCTCGGTAATGCTCTTGAAAATGGTGTAGTTCGTAATGAGGTTCGTGTACATCTGGAGCAGATACTCCTCGTCGAACTCGAGAACTCTGTCCTCAACCTCGATCGAGTAGCCGACCTCATCGTAGCTCTCGAGGAATTTCCAGAGCTGATAGCACTTTCTGTACATCGGATCCTTCATTATGAGGTTAGTGCGGTTGATAGGGCTGCGAACCTGCTGACAGCCGTACATAAGCTGGCAGAAGGAGCTGGAGCGGAGATTATGCACAAGCCTTCTGACGCGGTCGATGCGCATATAAAGCTCCATGTGATCGTTGTCGGACTCGGAGTAGCTCTGAAGATTTTTTATACTCAGCTCGAGCTTGTAGTCGATCTGCTCGTAAGCGTCGTCAATGCTCGAATTTATGGTCAGCGTGTTTTTCGTTTCGTCGCCGGTCTGCCAGAAGATAACGTCCGTACGTCTGTCGATGAACGCAACGAGGCGCTGGATCAGATGGTAAATAAATCTGTTCTCGTATAGATCAAAGCTTTCCTTGGTGGTGACGTTCAGAACTCTTGTCGGATGCACGTCGCCATCCTCGTTCGAGGCGATATACTGAGTGTTCATGCTCAGGTGCATTACAGAATCGGCAGTGATCTTTCTTGCAAGCGCAACAGGCACGACCTCCTGCTCCGTAGTGACGAAGCGCCTCGGCTTTTCAATTATAGAGTAAATAGCGTCAAGCGAGTCCTCAATGGTCGAAAGCCATCTCTCGTCCACTATCTTGTGCATTATCTGGTGGCGCTGAGAAAGCTCGTTCTTTCCCGCCTGCACCATCTCAAAGAGATACTGGAAGTATTTATCGGTTTCAAGAGTTTTGCTGACCCGGTTGACGTATTTTAAGTAGAGGTCATCGATAGTTTTTGCCATCGTTTCACCATCCTATTGCCAAATAGATATCAATAGAGGTTCTGTACGCGAGCAAGATATGCATAGGAATCCTGCATATGAGTCTTTCCGAAGGTCTTTTCCATGTAAGCGATAAGGCCCTTGATCTCATCACGGACGAAGGAAATGTTCTGAGATTCAAACTTCTTGAACACCTTTCTTGCGAGTATGTAATCAAGACCGTCAAGCTCCGTTCCGCCGCAGGCGACGTAAACGGGGATAAAATCGTACATCTGCTTCATGATACGGTTACCGAAGCTGAGCTTGAAACGGGTCACGAGGTACTGGTTTATCTTCGCCATCTTGGTCATGGTCGCCTCGCTGATCGGATGCTCCTCCTTCGCCTTAGCGAAGAGCTCCTCAAGGTGGTCGCAGGTGATGCACACCGGCGGCGTGTCCTCGCACTCGAAGGGATCGGCGCGCTCGTTGAGCTCGATCGGCATGGCACGGTCGTAAACCTTATCGGTGATCGTAAAGGTCGAGTCGTCGTTGTTCGCGGTGCCGACAAACCAGGTGTGCGGCGAAATGAGTATCTTGCCATCTCGCATCTTCTCCGGATCTCCGGGCCACGCGGTAGGAACGAGGTCGAGAGTCCACTCATCCTTATTCGGAAGCTCGAGGACGGAGAGCATCTCCGCGAAGTAATACTCGATACGCGCAAGGTTCATCTCATCGAGGACGATAAGCGTCGGGTCCTCTCTGTAATCAGCCTCGTACAAAGCGCGGAGGAACTCCGTCTCGTTGAAGCGCTTTGAGAATTCGTTGAAGTAGCCGAGAAGCTCGGTTCTGTCGCGGAAAGACGGCTGAACGGAGATGATAGTCGAGGGATAGTTCAGGTAACGCGAGAAGGAATAAGGAAGACTCGTTTTACCGGTACCGGAGATACCCTCAAGGATAAGGAGACGGCTCGAAGCCATACCGGCAACGAATCGGCGGACGATCTCAGGCGTGTAGTAAAGGTGCATACGGCTCGCCGCATAGAGTCTGTATCCCTCGGTAAACTCCTGAAGAGTGATACTGTCATTGTAATCGGGTCTCTGAAAGTCTGCGTATTTTTCATCGACAGACTGAAGCTTCGGAAAGCGGATGGCGTACTCGTCGCCCTTGCTTCTGATGCGCTGAGCGTTTGTGATACCGGCGGTGATCGCCTCCGCGATCTTCGTTTCATTGACGCCGGCAACTGCTCCGGCAGCGCTCGCGGCTGCAACGGCGGAGGGATTTGTCGTAAGCATCGGGACCTCGGCAGCGGCTGCGATATGCGCGCCCTGAACGATGGGGATACCCTCGATAACGGGCACGCCCTTTGCCTCGCGCGGCTTTTCAGCCGGCATATCCTCGAGAGTCTTATGGAGCAGCTCGGGGTCGATCGCGCCCATGGAGCTGACCTTGATCGAGAGGATCTTATCCTTCTCGTCCATAAGCTGAAGGATCTGGCGGTTCAGTCTGCCGATCTCCTTATAAAGCGTGACGTTGTCGTCATTCTCGGCTCTGAGCTTTCTGCGCAGAATGATAGCCCTCACTACAAGGACTATGATCGCGATAGGAATAGCTATGAGAATAACTATCAGAATAATGCTGAGAATCTGACCCGCGAGCGAGAGAGTCGAGAAATAGCTTCCGACAATGGAGGCATACTGCGGCCAGGACGTTACGAGCAGGTGCCACAGTCCCGTTCCGAGATTAATGAAAATCGATATTATGTTGTAGAGAATCGCTGAAAGCAACTCATAAGCAAGCTTCAGAAATTCACTCATAGAGCAGATTACTCCTTATTCAGATCTTTTTTGGCTTCTGCGAGCTGCTTTTCAGCCTCTTCCTTGATGCGTTTAGCCTCGGCAAGAGCTGCGGCAGCCTCCTCTTTCGCGCGCTGCGCGTCCTCAAGGTCCTTGGAGAGCTTCGCGTTCTCCTCCGCGTTCTCGATGGCAACGGCCTTTTTGAGGTTTATGCTGACGATTATCAGATGATAGACCTGATAAACAAAGAACGCGAGCATCGGGAGAACGATCACTATAAGAAAACCGATCGGACTCGAAAGGAAGCTCATAACGTTTCCGACGCCGGGCAGCCTTGTAACGTACTTTCCGACAATGTCGCCGTCGGCAATTATGTGGCTGTCCGCGATGCCGTTGTTGTTATCACCCATCGTGGTGTAGCTGCGAACTCCGTTATTGTCTGCAATCTTGGAGATTCTATGGGTGTTGAGCGTGTACTCATTATTTATTATAGTATGAAACGTGATTATATCGCCCTCGTTGAGCGTCTTGGGATCGACCGTGTGGATGATGATGAGATCGCCCTGATTGAAGGTCGGCTTCATTGAGTCGGACAAAACGCTCAGCGGCGTAAATCCGGCAATATTGGCGACGTTGTTCGTATCCCTCGTAGCAAGCGTAGTGAATGCGAAAAGTGCCGCGATAAGAATGATTGCCCAAAGAACTACACTTGCAAGGATCGTCAGAGCATTTTTAACTTTTTCCATAAATTAATCCCTCTCTTTATTTTTGCCTTGAACTGAAGAGCGAATTGTTCTCATCCGTACCCTCAAAGCGCAGTCGAATAGTAAAATCCGAACCCTTTAGCGAGTTGACGCACTTTTCATCGGTACCCTCGAGCCAAATCCTTACAACAACGGGTTTATCGGTATCCTGCTTTAGCGAAAACATGGCATTGTGATTATTATACACCATATTCTCGCCGGATGGAAGTCCAAATGTTTTAATTTTTCCATTTATTTCAGAATTATTGCCGAAATCCGGGTCATAGACGTAGGTCATGCCGTCCGCGGTGAAGCTAATGCGCATCGCTTCGACCGTTCCGGGTCTGTCGCTCTCAAAGAGCGTACCTGCGGCGCCGCCCTCGCTCTGCTTCGCGTCGCTGGAGGTCAGATGCACGACCATGTCCTTCGTCGCGATAAAATGGAGCGTAAACTCGAGATATTTGCCCTCGTCGTTTCTGACGAATGTGCCGTTTTCAAGCGTATAGACAGCGCCGTCGCGCGTCGTGACAGGCTCGAGCGGAACTGAGTTCGGATCGTAGCCGAAAACCTCCTGAATATGCGCGCCGATCTCGTCAAAGCCGAGCGTTCTGACGTACTCATCGAACGTATCGTGCGCCTGAAGATCGAAGCGCATCGAAATGCCGGTCGTTACCGTAAGATTGAGGCTCGAAACGCGCGTAAAGTCAGCGATCGAGAACCACGCGAACGAAACGGCGGAGAGACTCGCAAGCGCGAGCAGAACGAGCGCGAGAGTAGTGTATATCCTCTTCCCCATTACTCAGCCTCCTCGCCGACAACGCCGTAGAAGCGAAGCGTCAAATCGAGATTTTCAAAGCTTATGTGGTCTGAGCAGTCGGGGTCGCAGCCCTCGAGCCAGAAATACACATCAACCGCATAGACCTCGCCGAGATTTATCTTTCCTATCGGCTCACTGCCCTTAACGACTCTGCTGCCCTCGCGCGTTATCGCGCAGGTCGAAAGCGGGATCGACGGATCGGGCACTACGGAATCGACCGAGCCAACGACGATACTGCCGGACTGCTGAAGCTCGCCGCCGATGTATGTATTGTAGATCTGATCGTCCTCGGCGTTGTGCGATTCACTCAGATAAAAGATACGCGCGGGGCCGTTTTCGACCTTCAAGCCGAGGCGCGAGGCGTTCAGAATATCGCCGGTCGCGTTCGTAACGACAGCGTCGGCTCCGTCAAGCCATATCTCGAGGTTCTGAATGGGGTTCTGGCTCGAAGCGGTAAGGTAGACTCTGCCGTGGTAGAGCTTGCTCTCGTCCTTTTCGAGAACGGGGTTTGCGCCCTTCATACCGTAAAACTCGACGAGATTCGGCGTCGAGACCGGCAAAAGCAGCTCGCAATCGCTCACGGGAGCGATTGAAACGCCGTTCGCGGTGGTAAATCCGCCGTTCGGCGAATTGGAAATGAGCAGGGTCGCCGCCTCGGAGAGCGCGGACGCCGTAATACGCGTCGTATCGACGACGGCGTTATTCGTAAACCACGCGTAGGTCGCGCCGGTGAAGCTCAGAAGCGCGAACAGCATCGTGATATAGCTGAAAAATGAAAGCTTTTTCATAACCGCTCACCCCTCTCAGACGCCGGCAAAGGCAAGCTCAAGGCTCATATCCTCGGCCTTGACGCCCTCGAGACAGTTATCGTCGCAGCCCTCGAGCCAGACGAAATACTCAATAGTGACGGTCTCGCCCGCGCCGATGGCGAAAAGCCTCGTCTGACCGGCGGTCGGCTCGTTTCTGTCGCCGCGCGAGAAGTACGGCGCGAGCGACTCCGCCGGATCGGGCGCAAAGACCGCGTAGCCGTTATCAATGCCGGATATAACTCCGGTGCCGTTTATAGTATGCTGAGCGGCGGCGCCGGAGATATCGCCAAGCTCATCGAGCGCGAAAACGCGCGTTATCGTGCCGCCGGAGGTCGTGATGCGAAGTCCGAGCCTACCGGAAGCCCACACAACGGGCGAGCCGCCGACCTCAAAGCCGTCGCGCATGAGATAAACGTCGCTGTCATCCTCGGAGCGGACGTAGACAAAGCCGTGCATCAGGCGGTTGTACGGATTTTCGACCGCGTAGAAAAGATCGGTCATACCGTTCTCGGACTGCGCCGCCGCCGCGTAAAAAACGCGCATATCGGCGGTCGAGACCGGCTCAAGAAGCGTGACTTCATCGCTCAGTACAAGGTCGCAGCTCACGGCAAACGGGCCGGACGGATTATTTGCGATAGTTATCGCCTTGCCGCCGCCGATGGTGCCGCCGATGGGCGTTACGTTCGTCGTAGCGTAGAAGGTAAACCACGCGTAGGTGCCGCCGGAGATCGCAATAAGCGCAACGAGTACCCATACAACGGCAAAATATGCTGTTTTGCGAAGCTTATCCGAGCTTTTCATGGCGATCTCCTTTCTAAAAATTACTCCTCAAACGCGGCGGAGAACTGGATCGCTATATCCTTGAGCGTTGAGCCGGAGAGCGAGGTCGTGCAGTCCTCGTCGCAGCCCTCGAGCCAGATATAGACGTCCACCTGAACGCTCTCGCCGGGGCCTCTCTCGCCCGCGGGGAGCTTCAAAACAGGCACGGAGCCGTCTTTCAGCGTAGTTTCGCCGGTGCTGCGGTCATAGATCGCGTAGGCGGCGCTTGTCAGCGGGGTAAACTGAACGGTCGAGCCGTCGGTTTTCGTGGAGTCGAGAACGTGCCCCTCCTGCCCCTGCTCCGTATTATACTGCTTTTTCGGATTCTTCTCGTCGGAGATGGCGAAGATATATTCGCTCGCCGCGGCTTTATTCTCGCCCGGCTCGTGGATAACGAAGCCTACGCGGATGGCGGTCGAGATAGGCGCGCTCGGATTTTCGTCCTCATAGCCGATATTCGAGATATAGACCGGGCACTCAGCGCCGCGCGAACGGATGAAAAGCGAGGTTTTGAAGTAGTCGCTCGTTTCACTCGGCTGAAATTTAAAGGCAACCGAGCCTTTATCGTTATTCGTCCACTCCTCGTCCTTCTGAAAGCCGTTTCTGATGCTGTCGGTGCTGACCGGGGTCAGAAAGCCCTCGAAAGGCTCAAGCTCGACGGCGGAGCCGTACTGCCCCGCGTATTCCCTGGCTATCTCTATGCTGACTCCCGCGCCGGCGGCGAGGTGTACGTCAGTCGTGCGGACGGAGGTATTGTAGACGTACCACGCAAAGGTCGCGCCGGTGACGGAAAAGAGCAGCGCAAGAACGGCGATAAGCGCGCCGATAAAGCTGCGTTTCAGGCTTTTCGCGTCCAAGAGCTGTTTACCTCCTTTTTACAGAATGGAACATAGGGGCGGGTCTCAGCGCCCGCTTTTTTTGTCATTGCGAGGCAGTGCTCACACTGCCGCGGCAATCCGTCCTCTCTCCAAAAGGGTATTACGGGTCGCCACACCAGTTTGCGAACTGGTTCGCGATGACGCTCACTTAATCCCCCATATATGAAAAAACATTTCAAAAGGCGCGAGGGGTCTCGCGCCCTTTGAAATGCCCCGTGCCGCATCACGGGGTGTGTTTAGTTAGGGATTAGGGAGTTGTAAGGGTAACTTTGTTAGTGATATCCTGTACGAATTTATTATTTGCATCCACTGTATAGATGCGGCTTGTTGCACTAAGTGCGGTTTTGGATGTATCATCAGTATAATAAGAAGTAGTGCCAAGCTTATAGTAGTTTCTACCAGCAATCACTGTTGCCTCGGCAGCAGGAGTAGTACTAAGCGGAATTTCAATCTTAGAAGCAGTATATTCCTGTCCGATATTTGTTTGACCAGTTGCATCTGTAAGTTCACAAGTAAGGTCGAGCGCCCACTTGTCAGTTAAGTCAGCAAACATATCGTTTCGGCAGGTCTTATCTTCGCCCTCAAGCCAAAGACGAACGACAACCTTTATATATTTGGTTCCTTTCGCAGGAACGGAAGCAAGCGTAAGTGCAGTGTCTTTTTTTGACACTGTTGTACGGGTATTGGTGCCATTAACTGCGTTATCTGCTAAGAAATTGACCGCTCCAAGAGGCTTAACAATTGAAAAGAGAGATGTTGTTGTAGGTGCAGTGCTTGCAGTTTCACCATCTACACCCATATCGTTTACAAAAAACGCAGCACGGAATGCTTTCTCATTTTCTGTTTTAGAAGCTCCACCATAAGTAAGCTTTAGCTCTGTAACAGAAATGTTTTTCGCACTAGAAAGATCTGCATTCGTTGCTTTTATGTTGAATGCGTAATCAACGTAACCTATAGCACCGGTAGCATTATAATTGGTCTCAAAATCACTTGTATCAGCAGGATTATATGCTTCATAAATAAGCTTTGATATAGCTTCACCGTCGGCTTGCGTATTTGAAGTCAGGTTATAGAAATATGACACACCATCAACTGTAGATACAGGTTCAAGAAGAGCGTCATACTGCTTTACATACATCGTAGTAAAAGCATTTTCATCTGCCTTTGCTGTTGCAGTTACTTCAACAGGAGCAATAAGAAGGTTGTCGCTAACTTTAGTGCGAACTTCCATGCCAGTTGCCTTAACAGTGGTGTTACTTGCGAACCAAGCGAAGGTCGAGCTGCCGAGTGCAATCGCTGCAACGAGAACCATTGCGATAGCTCCGAAGAGCTGTGTTCTGAGTGATTTTACGCTCATTTTATTTCCTCCTTTTTGGGAAAAGATTTCGGTCTGCGCTTATTTTCTGTGCGAACAGGCAGCACTCCCACCGGGCCCGGTTAAAAGAGTGTTGTGAAGTCTCTCTCACCGCCGCCTTGAAGGGTATTACGGACCTCGCGGCAGTGTGCGCACTGCCTCGCAATGACATATTACTCTTCAACGCTTTTTTCCGGTGAGGATCCCGCCTCTTCGCACGCATTTTCAGCGCGCCGAGTTTTTATATATGTACAACGATACGATGCGGCGTATCGGATGTACCGGTGTGAAAGGCGTCATTGCGAGGAGCGAAGCGACGCGGCAATCCGCGAACTTACTCAATGGTTTTTACGGATTGCCACAAGTGTGCGCACCGGTTCGCAATGACACGATGTTCTGAGGTTACTCTGCAATATCTTCCTCAACGTCTTCCTCTGCAGTATCCTCGTAGATATTATCCTGATTATGCCGGGTCTGCCAGGTGACGTTTGAATAGGCGTCGAAGTCGGGGCTGTCCACGCCGGCGGGGTTTATCGGCTTGTCGCCCGTTACGAGCGAATCGACGATATCCTCCAGATAGTAGACTATGAGCGGCTCCCAATCGTCGTTATCGGCGGAGATGTCCATGCGGAACTGTATTCCGCCGCCGACTATCTTATCGACGCACTCGGGATCGTCGCCGTCAAGCCATATGACGATGGTATATTTATCAACGTCGCCTATCTCAAACTGCGGCTTCGCGTAACGGAAAACGATTCTGTCGGAAACGAACGGAAGCGTGTCCGGCTCCGGCTCGCCGTCTGACGCGCGCTTCGCGTAAACGCCGAGAAGATTGGTATTTCGCCATATTGCGACGCGCGACGCATCCTCCACGCCCTTTGAGGCGCTCGTTATGACGAGCGAGGCTATGTAATCGACAGTTTCCTTGCCGGCGTTGCGGACGTAATAGGTGTAAGCCATATAGTTGTCGCCGGAGTGGTCGCCGTCATAGTTATCGAGGTCGGGCGGAACGTCCGAGCGCGCGATATTCGTGACGTCGATGACCGGCTGAGCTGTAAGGCGCGCGGTCGGCTCAGTGAATTCAGCGTCCGCCGAGATGGAAATTCCCTTTCGGAAAAGCTCGAGGCGGTCGAGGTTTATCGTGAAGTTGCCCGCCTTCTCCTGCATGAACGCAAAGAGGAATATGACCGTTATCAGCGCGAGCGCGGATATGATGAAGATCTTTACCTTGTCGAGCCGCAGGAACGCCATTCCGAGCCGCTTCGCCTTGCGCTCCGGCAGATAGAGAGATACGATCTCGTCATCCGAAACGTCGGTTATCCCCTCTTTATTCAGGCGGTCTTTGATTTTTTCTACACGGACGATGTCTTTATGCGAGAGTTTATCCGCCATAGGTCATCCCACGATCTTGTATTTTTTCTGAATGTTGGAGGTGTAAGCCGCGAGGCGATCCTGCTCGCCCTCGCCGAAGCGGAATTTGACGCCGGTGACGTAGCGGTAAATGTTGCCCTTCGGCGCCTCGCGCAGCCAGCAGACTACGCCGGTGAGATCGTTTATCGCGGCGCCCTCGGCACTGGTGCCGACGCGCGGGAGCGTGATGTCGCACATCTCTCCGACTTCAAAGCGGCGGTTGACGAAGAGCGCGGCGCCGCCGTTCGAGATATCGAGCGTCATGCCGTCCTCCGGGTCGATGAAGCCGTCCGCATTGACGGGCCAGGTCTGCTGAATATATTTGATCGGGAGCGTGACCGTAAGACGCTTGTCGGCACGCTGAGCGAACACGCGCTGCTCGGTTACGCGGCGGATCTTCCAGTAGCGGCGGATGCCCTCCTTGATGATATCGTCCGGATAGCCGGAGACGATGTTTTCGACGCCGCCCTGCATATAGCGGATGAGCAGCTTTTCGCCGTCGTCCAGCTCCATAGGCTTGCCCGATACCATCGGAATAGAGATAAGGAAGAAGGTGTTGTCTATCGACTTGAAGAACGTAGACACCAGATTGAACTTCGGCTCCTGACCGAAAGGAACATCGTATGCAATTTGCAGTTTTGTGCCTGATCTGAGCTTGAGTTCTCCTGCCATTTCAAATATCTCCTTGAACATACAGCTATGGGCGCAATTATACTATTACCCTACTACATATTACCATATATTATGTAAAATTGCAATAGCAAATTTATGCAAATATACAAGCCCCCGCATTCTGAGAATGCGAGAGCCTGTTTATGTTCAATTATTCCGTTATTACTTGGAAAAAACGGACTTTGTGATATCGTCACACTTTGTCATCTTCGCTTTGCCGTTCGCCGATGCGTGGAGCATAAGGCGGAAAACGTCCTCCTCAGCGGCGCCGAGGGAGGCGGCAAGCTCAGCGGCAGAGACGGGCTTGTCGGTAAGAGCCTCGAGAGCCTTGTTCTTCAGCTCGATGAGACCGCCGGCTGCCTTTTTGCCGAATTCAACGGCGGGCTGATGATAGGCGTTGATGCCGATGAGGTTTGCGTAGATGCCGACGGAGCGCTCGAAGATCGCTATGAGCTGGCCGACGTTGTACGCGTCAACGCAGGGTACGGTGAGGATCATCGTGCGCTTGCCGTGGGATTCGAGCGCCTTCTTGGTGCCGAGCATGAAGGCGTTGAGGTAGTCGCCGGAGGTGCTGCCCTCGCCTACGACGGCGCTTGCGCCCTCGCGGTCCTTGAGTATCTGCACGAACGTGACGAATACGTTCTCCGGGCCGCCGACGAGCTGCTGAACGTAGGAGTGCTGATCGGAGGTGCCCTTGTTGCCGAGAACGGCAAGTCCCTGCTTTACGGTCCTGCCCTCGAGGTCGAGCTCCTTGCCGAGCGACTCCATGACGAGCTGCTGGAGGTACTTTGCGAACAGGTCGAGAGAGTCCTTATAGGGAAGCACGACCATCGTCTCGCCGCCCTTGCCGCCGGAGCACTTGTACCAGCCGAGGGACATGATAGCGGCGGGGTTATTGAGGCAATCGTCGGCGCGGTTCAGCTCGTCCATATCCGCGGCGCCCTTGAGGAACGCGGCGACGTCGATGCCCTTGAGCGAGAGCGGAAGAAGTCCGACGGCGCTCATGACGCTCGTTCTGCCGCCGACCCAGTCCCACATCGGGAAGATGTCGATCCAGCCCTCGCTTTTTGCGGTGTTGTAGAGCTTCGAGCCGGTGCCGGTAACGCAGACAGCGAATTTTGCGAAGTCAAGTCCGTTCGCGCGGTAGAAGGCCTTCGCCTCCTCCTGGCAGTTGCGGGTCTCGATGGTGCCGCCGGACTTGGAGATAACTACGGTGAGGGTCTCTTCGAGCTCGGGCTTCACGGCGCGGAATACCTTATCCATACCGTCGGGATCGGTGTTGTCGAGGAAGTAGAGCTTCATCTTGTCCTCGGGAGTCGCAAGGGCTTTATCGACAAACACGGGGCCGAGCGAGGAGCCGCCGATTCCGGCGACGATGACGTTTTTGAACTTTTTGCCGGTGCCGGAGAGGATCTTGCCGGAGTGTACCTTGTCGGTGAAGTCGGCGATCTTGGCAAGGCAGTCGTCGATCTCTGCTTTCAGCTCGGCGGTGGGCGCCTTGGAGGAGTCGCGGAGCCAGTAGTGGCCGACCATTCTTCCCTCGTCAACGTTCACGACCTCGCCGGCGTCGAGCTTCTTCATTCCCTCGAGCGCGGCGTTGATCTTCGGCTCCATCTCCTTGAGCCATGCTGCGTCGAGACCCATGCCGCCCCAGTCGAGCATAAAATCGTTTTTCGGTGCGTAGAATACGTTATTCATCGATTTTGTCCCCCTTTTTAATTTTTAATATTCTGTCAATACGCTGTGCGTACTTTGTAAAATCAGACTTTTTCGCCTGCCACGACCAGTTTTTGCCGGTCGTTCCGGGCGTGTTCATCCTTGCCTCGTCGTCAAGTCCGAAGAGGTCCTGAAGCGGGGTGATGATGACCGGAGCCTCGGAGGAATAGATCATATCGAGTATGCGAAGCGACGTCTTCTCGGGATCGTGCTTTGAGAGGTTCAGAACGACCCAGCCCTTGAGCGTGCAGGAATCGTGAGTTCCGGGGTAGATGATCTTGTCGGAGCGATAATCGTAGGGCTTCAGCACGTTGCCGTCATAGAACTGGATGACCTCGGTGCCCATAACTCCGATTCGCGCGAGCATAGAGTTTACGGCGGGGGTGATAAAGCCGAGATCCTCAGCCATGATCTTCAGCGGGCCGAGCGCCTTTTCCGCTTTCTCGAACAGCTCCATTCCGGGGCCGTAGACCCAGTGGCCGAACTTCGCGCTCTTGCCGTGCGGAACCGCCCAATACTGCTCAAAGCCGCGGAAATGGTCGAGACGGACGTAATCGTAGAGCGCAAAGGCGCGCTTCATGCGCTTTATCCACCAATCGTAATCGGTTTCGCGTATCTTTTCCCAATTATATGTCGGGTTGCCCCAAAGCTGACCCTCCATCGAGAAGATATCGGGCGGAACTCCCGCCTCCCAGAAGGGATGATAATTCTCGTCGAGCGAGAACATCTCCGGCGCGGTCCAGACGTCGGCGGAGCCTGCGGCGACGTACATCGGGATATCGCCGATTATCATAACGCCGTTCTTCTTCGCGTAGGCACGAACTTCTCTCCACATCCTGTCAAAAATATACTGACGATAGCGGAAAAAGTCCGATCTGCGGCGAAGCTTCTCGTCATTGTAGAACGCGGGGTCGTATCTGCGGTATTTCTTCGGCCAGTCCTGCCACGCCTTATGATCGTAGCGCTCGCTGAGGGCGCAGTACATACCGTAGCCGTCGAGCCAGTAGGCGTTTTCCCTGCAGAAAGCGTCATACTCATCATCGGGGACAAAGGTCACGAACCTCGCCGCCATCTCGGCGTCGCTCAAGCCGATAAGAGCCTCGTTGCCGGCAAAGGCGCTGGCTCCGGCATAGGGTGAGCCCCACTCGTCGGGCGGGTTCAGCGGAAGGATCTGCCAGTATTTCTGATCGTGCGCCTTGAGGAAGTCGATAAACTCAAAGGCTTCTTTGCCTATCGTACCGGCGCCGTCTGAGTTCGGAAGGCTCGTTATGTGGCAGAGAACTCCCCTGCCCTCAGGCATCGGCTCCGCGAGCATCTTCTTCGGCGTGAAGTAGAATACCGCGGCGCTTGTGCCCCAGAGGTTGAATTTCACCTTGCCGTCCTTGATCTCGGCGCGTCTGCCGCGCATAAGCTCGTGAACGCACTCGCCGTATGCCGGGATCTCGATATCGGTGTTTCTCCCCTGCTGGCGGTTAAAGAGCGCGACAACGGTCTCATCGCCCTTTGTGCGCTTGAAGCCGAGAATATCGTCAGAAATAGCGAAAGGCTCGAAATCGCCGTCAACGAGCGCGGGAACGCTCTTTCTCAGCGCGATGCAGTTGCGGACTATCTCGTTGCAGGTCTCGTCTATATCGTCCCACGGCATGGTGCCGCGGTTGTAGGGATCGGTGTAGCCCTCAAGTCCGGCGTCGTCGCCGTAGTAAACGCAGGGCACGCCGGGCATCGTCATCTGCATGACGGTGGCGACGAGAAGTCTCGCCTTTGCGAGATTGCGCTTTTCGTCGCTGAGTCTGAATTCAAACTGCTTATTGTCCGGGAGATTCGGATCGGCGTCGCCGAGAACGGTGAGTATCCTCGCCCGGTCGTGAGTTCCGAGGGAATTGAGCGTTGAGTAGAAAGCCTCTCTCGGATAATTTTCATAGAGCGTCCAAAGCTTCTCTGCGACCTCCTGCGCTGTCATCTTCCCGAGGAAGAAGTACTTTACGCAATCGCGGAACGGATAGTTCATAACGCTGTCGAGCTCTTTGCCCATGAGATAGTTGCGCTTTTCGCCGTAAGCGATCTTATTGGAGGCGTCCTCCCAGACTTCTCCGATGACAAGCGCCTCGTCGCCCTTTTCCGCAACAGCGGCGCTCTTGATGCCCTCGATGAAGAAGTCGGGAAGCTCGTCGGCAACGTCGAGGCGCCAGCCCTTCGCGCCCTTTCTGAGCCAATGGCGAACGATGCTGTCCTCGTCGCCGTAAATAAAGTCCTGATAGCCCCTGTCGTTTTCCTCGCAGGCGGGAAGATCCTCAACGCCCCACCAGGATTCATAGCCGTTTTCATAGAAGCGGTACCAGCTCCTGTACGGGCTGGAGGCGGACTGATACGCTCCCACGGAGTCGTAGTTTCCGTAGCGGTTGAAATAGATGCTGTCGCAGCCGGTGTGGTTAAACACGCCGTCGAGAATAATCGAAATGCCGCGCTTTTCAGCCTCGGCGCACAGATGCTCAAAGTCCTCGTCCGTGCCGAGCATCGGGTCGATCTTGCGGTAATCCGCCGTATCGTAGCGGTGATTGCTGTGAGCCTCAAAGATCGGATTGAGATACAGCACGGTAAAGCCCATCTCGGCGATATAATCGAGCTTCTCCTCGATACCCTTGAGGCTGCCGCCGTAGAAGTCCCATCTCTCGATGGCGCCGTTATGGTAGCGCTTATAGCACGGCTTCTCGTCCCAGTTATCGACGATAGCTCTCGGAGTGCCGTTTTTATTGTGCTCTCTGATTGCCTTTTCGGCTCTGTCGCGCCAGTTCTCGTCGCGTTTGAAGCGGTCCGGGAATATCTGATAGACTACGCCGTTTTTGTACCAGTCCGGCACCCTGCGCTCGTCATAGACCGTCATCTGGAAGGACGGCGGATCGAACTCGTACCACAGGTCGCCGTCGCCTCCGGTACTGCCGAGGTGGGCGCCGTATTTCTGAGTGTGGCCGTTGCCCTCGGTGACGTTGAACGAATACCAGACAAGCCCCGTGGTGTCCGGAGTGTAGGAAACGGTAAAGCGAAGCCCGCCATCTATCTCCGTTCTGTCCATATCAAAAAGGCGCTCGCCGATACCGTCCTGCCAGGTTCTCAGCTTGCACGAGGCGTTTTCGTCGTCAAAAACGTCGATCGCAAGGTAAACTGCCTCGCTCCTCTTTGCCGCGCCGAACGGCGCACGATAAATTAAATCACGCGAATTGTGATATGCACGCATAAAAGAACCCCTTATCTACGCATAAATTCATATTATTTTATCACTACATATTGAAAAAATCAACTCTTTTTGTATTAATTCACCACAAAATGCATTTTTCATCCCAAACTTATATAAAAAGTCCGGTACTGACGGGAAGTACCGGACGCAAGTTATTGATCTGATTCGTTTTCCCTCTCGGAAAAGAGCTTGTCGAGCTTATTGTAGGCAAAGCTTATTCCGAAGCACACAAGTCCCGCTCCCGCGAGAAGCAATACGTTCAGCCCCGTACCTCCGAGGTGCGGCACGTCCATAAACGCTATCTTCAGAACGTAGACGAGCATACTGACAAGCCCGAGTATCCTGAGGCTCTTCATCTTGACGGCAAAGCCAACGCAGATGAGAGCCGCCGCGACGATTATCCCCGCGACGCTGACTGTCAGCACAGCCTCGGAATCGAGAAGAAGCTGCGTTAGATAAAACACGTTGAAATTTACCGCGCAGACGTATAGTATCGCAAGCGGAAGCGATTTATATCTTATCGCGTCGTAAATGCCGGATACCGAGAGCGAGATCAGAATCACAGTTGTAAGCGCCTCGACCGGTGCTTTTTCGTTGAACAGCGCGTAGATATAGACGATAACGTGGATAAAAACGAGCGCGATATAGGTAAATATCCACGCGCATACCGAATCCGCGTCGGTCCTGCTCATTTTTTCCATTACCGCGATTTTGTGGAAAACGATTGCAAACGAAAATACGAGAAGCTTCCACGTCACCTCAAAATCTATCGGCACCGAAGCGATAAACGCGGCTGAGAGCGCGAGAATACCGATAGTCTTTCTGAGCTTCATCTCCTTGTCAGCAAGCGTCATCACGTATTCAACTACGCACGGAACGATAAGCGCGGCGGAGGATATCGTCCTTTCAATTTCGGTATCAGCCCAGCCGTTTTCCATATTGAACCACAGTGCGACGGCGAACGTGACGTAAGCGCTGAGGCGGAGATAGATGTTCTTTCTTGCAGGAAGCGCCAAAAGCAGCGCCGCAGCCAGTGCCGGAACGATACCCGCGCAGCCTGAAACGCTCTGTGAGATCAGCGAGAGCGACACCGCGGCAAAAGGCGACACAGCGAGGAGGTTCTCCGCCGCCTTTCTGTCCGCCAAAAGCACCGTTCCTACGGATATCACAAGGCTCACAGCGGCAAGGAAAATGTCCTTTACCTCCGGCGAGGCGTTCAGATATGCGGAAAACAGGTTGGACGAAGCGGTAAGAACTCCGAACGCGGCTATAAACGACGCTGCCGAGTTCACCCACCTGCCCGTGCCGTCCCGCTCCATAAGCCGGGTGCCTTCAAGCTGCAAAACGGCGGTCAGCGCTAGAAGTCCGATACTTAGCGGCAAACCTCCGTCTCCTGCGTCAAACCCGCCGTGAACGCTCCAGAGAATGAGCACAAAGGAGACCGCTCCGAAGAGAAAACCGAAAAACGGCAATACCCTGTTTTTTCCGCGCAGAGCCATACCGAACGCGATTATCACGGCAATTATGATCAGCATACCGATCTCTCCCGTAAGCTCCATACCCTCTCTGAGCCGGAGCGCCGAGAGAAGCACGCTGACAGCGCCGCCTGAATAGGTCACGGCATAGAATACTATTGAATCAGAGCGCGTGGAGAGAATGAAGTTTACGGCAAACCATACGAGCAGAAGCACGCCCGCGGCTAAAAGTCCGTACAGCGACCACGCCGTATTTCCTGCGACGATCGCAACGAACGCGACTGCCGCGCCCGTTCCCGTAACGCTCGACCAGAAGCCGTTTTTTACGCCGGTCCTGCGAAGATTTACCCATCCGACCGCCTCGACCGCGACGCCGCTCAGAAGTATTGCGGCGAACTTCGCGGCGCCGGGGATATACTGCCAGTAATTTCTTATCCCGAGCGCGACCGCGAGCAGAATGAGCAGTCCGGCGACTATGCCGACGCCGTACTTTCCGATACTCGATTCACTGATTGTCGGCTTTTTCGGCTCCGGTCGAGGCTGCGGCGCCGGCTGAGGCTGCACCGGCGGTCGAACCGGCTGAGCGTACCGCGTCTGCGGCTGCCGGCGATACTGAGGCTGCGGCTGATAGCCGTAGACGCGCCTCTCAAGCTCGGCAACGCGCGCCTTCAGCTCCTCTATCTCCTGCGCAGGACTCTTGATAAGAGATTTCATTACTACTCTGTATGCCGGATGATACGCTTCTCTGTACTCATCCGAGTGTGATACCATCGGGCATCCCTGCGAAATATAGTAATCGAGGTATCCGTTCAGCTCCTCGGCGCTGAACGGGAAAATATCGGCGTTCGCTCTCAGCGCTTCGAGCTTTTCTCTGAACCGGCTCATATCGCCGCGGTGCATTTCGGCGCTTCGTATAAAAAGCTCATTAAGCGTTTCCGGCGAAAACTCCGTCGAAGCGAGATTTACTCTGACGATATCGTTGCCTATGTCCTCAAATTGCGGTACCTCCGGGTTTTTTGCAGTCTCCGACTGTTCTTTTCTTATATAATTCAGGCTCCAGTCGTAGTCAACGATGAGGTGGCCGCCGCCGAATTCGTTCTGATAAACAAGCTTCACAGCGTCCTGCGGGCGCATAAGCGGATATTTTTCTGCGTGTGCTCTGAGAATTTTTATCAGTTCATCCATGAAAATATCCCCCTTTCGTGTGTCTTTATTATAGCCACGTCCGCAATAAAAAGTCAACGCCCGCCGTACAGACGGTATCTTAAGCGCGACGGACGGTACGAAAGGAACTTTAAAGCATAGAATGAAAAGGGCAAAGCCCCAGGAATAGGAGTGATAACACTTGGACGAAAAGAAAGAGCCGATGAACGATAACGGCACTGACGAATGCACATGGCGCTTCGGTGAGCTGCCTGCCTGCGCTCCGCTGTCCGTTCCCTACGTTCCGGTGCAGAAGGACGATGAGCCGCGCTACTCCCCCGCCGACGCGCTGAGCCGCGGCACGCTGTTTCCCGGTCTTGAGCTGCCCTTCAAGAACACCGTAAACCGCACGAATCCCTACGCCGGCACTCCGCTCGGCGAGGTCATGGCGCTCCGCTTTATGGTAAATGAGCTCCAGCTCTATCTCGATACCCATAAGGACGACAAGGACGCCTTCAAGCTCATGAAGGACACCATAACCCTCTCAAAAGAGGCAAACAAACGCTTTACCGAGCGCTTCGGGCCGCTGTCTGTCTACGACCTTGAGGATATGGACTCCTACGAGTGGATCGAAGGCCCGTGGCCGTGGGAGTTCAATCAGAGAGGAGCGACCGCCTGATGTTCAGCTATACTAAGAGCCTGCAATATCCCGTAAAGATCCGCAGCACGAATCCCGCGCTTGCGAAGTTTATTATCAGTCAGTACGGAGGTCCGGATGGCGAGCTTGGCGCTTCCCTGCGCTATCTGAGCCAGCGGTTTTCCATGCCGTATCCCGAGCTGAGAGGTCTCCTTACCGATATAGGTACAGAGGGGTCAGAATGGCGAAAAGGCGATCGGTTCCGGAAGGGATTTCAGCTTCACCTCGATCCTGCCGTCCTTACAGACCGTCATGCGTTCAAGAAGCGCTCTGTAAAAGCTCTCCCTGTCCGTATCTCCGTTTACTATCTCCGTGACCTTTTCTCTCAGATTCTCGCCGCAGGACTCTGAAATACTCCCGAGCTTCTCTCTGAGCGCCTTTATTTCACAGTCATATCGTCCCTTCATCAGGCGCATCTCTTCTTCCGTAATAGTTCCGGAAAAGAAGCTGTCGAGAACCGCCTCTTTTTTTCTGTTCAGCCTTTCTATCTCAAGCCTCAGCTTATCCGCGCTATCTTTGCCCGAATTGACCGCCTCGGAGGCAAGAATAGTCAGCTCCCGGATAAGTTCATCGTAATTTAATTCGAGAGAGGCGATCGCTTTTTTCATTATCTCCATCGCCTTATCGTCTCTTATCCCTCTGCCTATCCCGCAGCCCTTTACACCGCTTTTCACCGCCGCAGAACAGTACCAGCGCCGTACTGCGCCTTTTTTACAGCGCGGGACAAAGCTCGCTCCGCACTCTCCGCATATTATTTTCCCCGAGAACGCATATCTGTTTGAATGACCGGACGAATATTTGCCGCGGAGATTGCGCTTTTCAAGCTCTTTCTGCACTTCATTCCACAGCTCGCGGTCGATTATAGGCTCATGGTGATTGTTGATCACAACAAGCGGCTCCTCGCCGTGGTTATACTTTTTTTCGTGAGAGAGATAATCCGGCGTTATCGTCTTTTTCTGAACGAGGTCGCCTGCGTATTTTTCGTTTTTCAGGAGCTTTATTATATACGCTCTCCTCCAGTGAGTATTTCCGGCTCGAGTTCTGAATCCTGATTTTTCAAGCTCGCGCGAGATAGCGGATGCGCTCTTTTTCTCTACCCCGTATTTATAAAAAATCAGCCTCACGAGCTCTGCCTCGTCGGGATCTATTGTTATTTTTCCGTTCTTCACGTCGTAACCGAGGAGCGACCTGCCGAAAACTACGCCGCGCTCCATCTGCCTCGTCTGTCCCCACTTGACGCGCGCGGAGGTCTTTCGGCTCTCCTCCTGAGCTATCGAGCCCATGATCGAAAGCCGAAGCTCCGCGTCCGGCTCAAGCGTGCTTATCCCGTCGCTCATAAAAATAACTCCCACACCCAGGGCTCTCAGCTCTCGGGTGTAGGAGATTGTGTCAAGTATATTGCGGGAAAAGCGGCTGACCTCCTTCGTAACGATCAGCTCGAACAAGCCCTCCCGCGCGTCCTCGATCATTCGGTTGAACTGAGCGCGATTTTTCGTGGAGGTGCCTGTGATCCCCTCGTCGGCGTAGGTGCGGTAATGCTCCCACTCCGGTTTTCTGTCGATATATTCCTTAAAGTATCTCTGCTGCGCCTCAAAAGAATTCGCTTGATCGTCCTTTTCCGTTGAAACGCGGCAGTAAACCGCAACTTTTATCATATCATCACCTCTCGAAAACTGTCATCTCTCCCTTCTTTTGTAAAAAGATTATAAAATCAGACCGTGATAATAAGGTTATTCGTATTCATCGTATTAGTATAGGAAATATCCTTCGCAAGCTTCATGACAATGCGAATGCCGATATTTTTCTCCGGATGCTCGGGATCGAACGACCACTTCTGTGCCTTTTCGCAGAGGTCGAACTTCTCGCAGTCGTCGCGCATACGCAGTATGACGTTCTCACCCTTGACAAGAACGCGCACGTCGAGGTGGTGCGGCTTGTCGCCCGTAAAGCCGTGTTCGATGACGTTTCCCGCCATCTCCTCGACGCAGAGCGCAAGCCTGTTGGATTCCTTGCTGCCGAGCTTATGCTCCATGCAGAAGCCGCTGACGTCCTCCGAAAAAGCCACTACCTCATCCATCGTATTGAGCGAGCGCTCGATTCGATCCTCCTCCGGCACGCCGAAGTCGCTCTTGAGCATCATGTGCGAGGCAAGACCGTGACGCGTCTCGTCCTTCCTGACGGCGGCGATGATAAAAAGCACGAGGCTCAGGATCGCCTGACCGCAGAAATACGAGAGCCAGATGCCCATCGCGCCGAACGCCGAGCTGAGCAGGAACGCCGCGGCAGCCGTGAAAGCGACCTCAATGCCAATGTTTACTATAGTTGAAGCGAAGATCCTCGTTATCGCCTGCAGGTAATTTGCGCACATGACGTTGAACGCGAAGAACGGCAGCGCGAAGGAGTAGCAGCGGATCGCATCGACCGTCATATTCTGAGTATTTCCTGCCTCGGGGACAAACAGCGAGGCTATGAACGGCGCGGCAAGGAATACCGCGACGGAGATAGCGGTAACTCCGATGAGGATATCCGAAAGCGCTGTTTTAACGACCTCCTCAAGACCTTTTTCATCCTGTTCTCCGACCATCATGCCGCCCATTATCGAAACTGCGCCGCCGATGCCCCAGCCGAGAGAAGTGATTGTGAACGAGAGAGTGCTCTGTGCAGAGAGCGCCGTGACGCCGGTGCTGCCGATAAGAGAGAGCACGAGAGTGTTCATAAAAATCGGAAGCAGCGTGCGGCTCAGCATACATACGGCGCGCGGAAGTCCGCCCTTTGTAAGGTCGCGGAGCTTGTCAAAGCGGATCGCGGAGAACGAGAAGCGGAACAGACCGCTCTTTTTCGTAAAGTGAGTCAGAATGATGATGAACGCGATTATATGGCTTGCAGAGCTTGCAAGCGCCATTCCGTAGACTCCGCCGTGGAATACGTAGACGTTCAGAAGATCTCCGATAACGTCCGTGACAGCCATGAGCGCGGAGGCGATCTGCGGTCTTTTAGTATCGCCGTCGAGCTGGAGTATCGGCGTCAGAATGACGAAGAAAACGAGTGCCGGCGCGCCGATCACGACGCCGCGCAGATAATTGACAGTCTCTCTGTGAAGATCGACGGCGTCAGCCTTTGCACCGAAAAGGCTTGCGACAGCGTCCGGAAACAGAAGTCCGATAATCGTAATAGTAACGGAAAGAATGGCTCCGATAAAGACGGTAAGCGAGAAAACGGCGCTCGTCTCCTTTGAGTCGCCCCTGCCGATCGCGCTCGTGCACATCGCGGTGCAGCCTATCATAAGTATTCCGCTGATAATGCTGAGAATACTGAAATAAGGGAGGCAGACGCCAACCGTGGCGAGCTCTATCTGACCGAGGCTGAAACCGGTGATAATGCCGTCAATAAGGGATGACAGCGCGCCGGAAAGCTCCGCGATCATCATCGTTATCATCGTGGTCTGGAACAGTCTGCGAATGATCGAATCATTTTTAGCCGTTTTCGATTTTATTTCAGCGCTCATTTTTATCTCCTCTCTCACTCTTGCCAGGGCAGAATAACGACTTTCGACTGAGCTATGCGGAATTCAGAACGCTTTTCACTGACGTCGCGGCAATAATCAAGGGTATGCTGTATCTTTTCCGCAAGCTCCTCGATAAGCGGGATATACTCCGGCGACTTTGGCTTTGTCAGAAGCGCGATACTGTCCTCACGAATCTCCACCCTGCGGATGGATTCGTGCTTTCCGAACTCATGGACGCTGACGGCATCGGTGTACTTCGAAGTATCGAATAAAAGCTCGGGATTGCGATCCGATGCTACGTCGATCTCATCGGCAAGCCTCACGATCGCGGAAAGATACGCCGTTCTTATGACTCCGTACTCACTTTCAAGATCGGGGTACTCCTTTTCATCATAAAGATCGGTCTTGCGGTGGCCGCGTGAAACCTGAATTATCGCAAAAAGCATCTCCTCGTTCGGAATATCGAACAGCGAGGCATATTTTCTTATGAACAGCCCGCTGTATTCATTGTGAAAGGCGCGCGTGACGTTTCGCGTGTCATCCAGCGAATGGGTCTGAAGATAATCTCCGAAATCTATCTCCCTGGAGAAAAGCTCATAGTCCTTTGCGTTAACGCCCATTCCTATATCGTGGAGATAGCAGCCCATGATGATAACGTAGCACTCCGCGGCGCTCAGCTTCTCAGCCTGGCTCGTACCTACAAGCTTGTTGCAGAAATCGAGAACGTCCATGCTGTGCAGAATGGAGTGATCGGTAAAGTCCGGAAAGCGCGGAAGATATGATTCAAGCATATTCTGAAGGACAAATGCGCTTTCCTTTGTTCTCTGATGCAGCTCCGGCGATAATTTCATGAGCCTTCTTTCCAAAAGGAAGTCTTCGATCATTTAGCTCAGCTCTCTTTCGTGAGGATCAGTCATAAATATTTTGTATAATTATATCATATTGTTACGAAAAATGAAATATATTAGTTAAATTTTATTTCTGAGCTTCTCGACGGCGTATCTGAATTGCGTATCGTTCAGGCTCCCGCTGTCCTTCAGAGAGAGCAAAACGGCCTTTTTATACTCAAAAAGGAACTCTTTTGATACATTTGCCCCGATTTTACCAGCCCCGGAAACCGCTTTATCTTCTATACGCGTCACCCCCCTCCACAGGAGAGTTTATGCGCGCAAAACGCCGTTTTATTTCATTTTACATCTCTCATCCGGGCGGCAAGGAAAAAGAATTAAGCTCCCCTCCTCATTTTGACCCCGACGTAGGTACAGAGGAGCTGGGACATCTTGAAATGGTCGGCAGCATAGTCCAGCAGCTCACGCGCGACATGACCGAGGAGGAGATCAAAAAAGCCGGCATGGAGGCGTATTTCGTAGACCACACCGCCGGAGTTTATCCGCAGTTTGCCTCCGGCACTCCGTGGACAGCCGCGACCTTCGCCGTCAAGGGCGACGTGATTGCAGACCTCACCGAGGATCTCGCCGCCGAGCAGAAGGCGCGCGTGACCTACGACAACATCCTGCGCCTTTCCGACGACCCCGACGTAAACAACGTGATTCGCTTCCTGAGAGAGCGCGAGGTTGTGCACTTCCAGCGCTTCGGTGAGGCGCTGAGGCTCGCAACGGAAAAGATGGATAAAAAGAACGTCTACGCAATAAACCCGGCGTTCGATAAGTAAACACAAAATCTCCTGCCGATTTTCGGCAGGAGATTTTTAAATATAGTGACAACTTTGAGGTCATATAGTATAATAGATGAAAAATATTCAGACTGTAGACAAAAAGGAAAAAGCGTTGGATAAAGGAGGCGGGGATCTGTGAAGGGGCCGGCCGAGAGGCCTCTTCACGTCGCATAACCCGCCCGCAGGCGTCATATTTTGCGCTCCGAGAGCGCAAAATATGTTCGATGCGAAGACTTTGTCGACGCATAGAATTATCGGAGGTCATCTATGAGCTTCTCACTCAGATCAGTTAAAAATGCGCGCGAGCTCGGCGGATACGCTGCCGCCGACGGTCGTCATATCAAAAAAGGTATTCTTCTGCGAACTGCCAAGCTCAGCGGCATCAGCGACGAGGAAACGGCGCTTCTGCGCAATACATATAAGGTCAGCGATATAATCGACTTCCGTATGCCGATGGAGATCGCCGGCTTCGAGGATCCCGTGATAAGCGGCGCAGAGTACCACAATATCGACGTTATGCAGCTGACTGACAGCGAATTTGCCGCGTTTGCAGATATTCAGAGCGACCTTAACGATATACGGGCAATCATAGATATTATGGTGCGCTACGATCTGTTCGGCACGGCGCTTTATAAGAAATACCTCGATTGCGAAAGCGGCAAGCGCGGATTCGGTGATTTTTTCCGCATCATCCTCGCCGCGGCTCCCGACCGCGCCGTTTTATGGCACTGCACGAGCGGCAAGGACAGAACAGGGCTTGCCGCGATGCTCCTGATGACGGCGCTCGGTGTGGACGAAGAGACCGTAGTTTCCGATTATATGCTGACGAACGAGTATAACTCAGCCTCGATCGACAAAATGAAGCGGTATTTCTCCTCGCTCGGCTGGGATGAAGCCTTGACAGAAATGGGACTCGGCGTCTTTGAATCGGTCGAAGAGCGGTTCCTGCGCGAGTCGATAGCGCATCTGAATGAAGAATACGGCTCGGTGCTCGATTATATTAACAATGGGCTTGGTATCACGGAAAAACAGATCGAAGAGCTTAAGGAGCGCTGTCTTATCTGACAGCGCTCCTTGATGCGTCGACAAAGTCTCCGCATCGAACATATTTTGCGCTCTCGGAGCGCAAAATATGACGCCTGCGGGCGGTTTATGCGACGTGAAGGGGCCTCTCGGCCGGCCCCTTCACAGATCCCCGCCTCCTTTATCCAACGCTTTTTCCTTTTTGTCTACAATCTGAGGAGCGCTGTCAGATAAGACAGCGCTCCTTGTCTCATTGTTCAAATGCTTTGAGCATTTTTTCAGCATGCGGGAAAACGTTTTTGCGGACTCTGTCCACGTAGACCGGATGATACTCCTTCGGAAGCCTCGGGTGTGCCATGCTGACGGTGAGATACATCATCGTCGCAAAGGGCTTGACTTTCTCGTCCATCTCCTTAGACTTCTCTTCGCTGCCCCAGTAGACTCTCGAGAATATCTTCCAGAAGCGCTCAGCCTCGGCGTAAGTAATGCCGACAAAGCATATCTCATCGGGCTTCTCGGCTCGGATATCGGCGCCGATCAGATTGTAGACCATGTAGCTGTGTATTATATCTATGATAGGATTACCCGCGCCAGCGTCGCCGAGGTCGATAAGAATAAGCTCGCCGCCGGAGACCATAACGTTTTTGGGGTGATAATCGTTGTGTATAAAGCGGTTCATATGCGGTATCGTGTTGTAGATGCGATGCATAAGCTCGATCTCATCCGCTGTAAAATCGTCAGTGAGTGCGTCGATGGTTTCGTGCAGCTTTTTATCCGCTCTCTGCATATTTCCCTCGGGGATCTCGATTTCGTGCATTTCGCGCAGAAGCTTTGCGGACTTTTCGGCAAGCTCCGGAAGCTCTTCGGGATTCTCGCGGATTCGCTCAGCTATCGTCTTTGCCTTCAAAAGCTCGTAGATCGTGCCGTAGCTGTCTCCGCAGCGCACGGTATCGAACGGTATCGCGCACGGAACGCCGAGAAGAAACGCCTTTTTGCTCGCTTCGCGCTCCTCCTCGATCACGTCGAGAGTAAGCCCCGTGCGGAAAACCTTTATCATCTCATCGGGAGTAAAGCGATAGACCTTGCCGTTCGCGCCCTGACCGAGCAGAGAACAGCCCTCGACCGATACCGAGCGGAGCTTTTTGTGTATCTCGAGCATTTCTGAAAAGCCGGTGACCTCAAGTATCTCATATACCTCAGAGGATACGTTCACGAGCTTCACGCTCGCTCCCCTCAGCTTTTTGATCTTAAGAACCACGCGAAGTCCGGCTGAGGAGATGTACTCAAGCTTATCGCAGTCGAGGATCACTTCCGCGCCGGGATAATTATTCAGCTCCGTTATCGCCTCGTTTTCAAACTTGGCAGCGTTTGAGGAGTCGATATGCCCCTCAAGGAAAAGCGTAAGAACGCCGTTATCGTACCTGGAATTCATTTTTTCGCCTCACATCGTCTTGAATAAATATCTGATCGTCTGCTCGTTGGGTATGACAACAGCGCGCAGGAGATTATCCATAATATGCTTCGCCATCTTCAGTGAGCGCTCAGAGCCGGAGCCGACAACGAGCACTACGTTAAACGCGAAGAGAAGTCCGAGCTTCTTATAATATGCTTCAAGCTCGGAAGGATCGGTTATGCCTGTGTACTTCATAAAGAACATATTGCCCACTCTGCTTATCATCTCCGCCGGCATTCCGACGCTGCTCTCAATTATCGAGCCGGAGGTTTTCGGTGCGGAGATCATATCGCGGAAGATGGAAACAAGATCGCAGATCGCCGGACCCATCGTGACCTCGGGCATATCGATGAGAACGAGCTCGCCGTTCTGTATCATGATGTTGCCGGGGTGCAGGTCATTATGCGTAACGGTATCAGCCTCGGGAATGTCGTCGATAATGCTGTGAAGAAGGCTTATCTCCTCCGGTGTGCACCACTCCCCAAGATTATCGGCACGCAGGTGAAACACTGACTGAATTGATGAAAAGCTTCCCTGCGGCACGTGGGTAGTGTGCAGCGTCTTCGCAAGAGCGACGTACTGGTCGACGTACTCCTCAAGCTTATCGGGGTTGTCGCGCATCGCGTGGCCGAGGGTGTCTGACTTGAGCATCTCAAAAACAACGCCGAGGCAGTCGCCGACCTTTACGGTGTCGTAAGCGATGACGGACGGAATGCCGTTCACAAACGCCGTCTTTGCAAAGCTGCGCTCTCTGTCGATATCGGCAAAGCCCATCCACGGCTTATAGACCTTTACGATGGTATCCTCGTCAAGTCTGTAAACAGCTCCATTTCCGCCCTGACCGATCTTCTCCTTGCCCTCGACGGAGATCTCACGGAGCTTCTTTTTGATATTCAGCATCTCGGTAAAGCCGGTAACGTCAAAGATCTCGTAAACCTCGGGCGAAACATTCACAACCGTGAGCTTGTCGCCCTTCTCCTTCTTGATCTTGAGGATCACTCGAAGTCCCGCTGAGGATATGTACTCGAGGTCGCTGCAGTCAACGTCAATATCTGCGCCGGGGTACTGCGAGATAGCGCCCATCGCCTCCGCTTCAAACTGCGCTGCGTTCGACGAGTCGATATGTCCATCAAGATAAAGTGTCAGCTTGTCATTTTCAAATCCGGTTTTCATGAAATTTGCTTCTCCTTAGTTTTGTCCGTAATATGCGTTCGCGCCGTGCTTGCGGAAGTAGTGCTTATCCTGCAGCTCCTGCGGCGCGGGCTCGACGTTCGGGTTAATGAGCTCAGTGCGGTACGCCATCTTCGCGCATTCCTCGAGCACCACCGCCGCGTGGACGGCGTCGACGGGGTCCTTGCCCCAGCTAAACGGCCCGTGGTTTTTGCACAGCACCGCCGGGGTCGCCTCATAGCGCTCCGCCATATGCTCAACGATGAGCTTTCCGGTGTTGCGCTCGTAGGCCTCGTCTATCTCCTCTTTTGTGAGGCACCTCAGGCACGGCACCGAGCCGTAGAAGTAGTCGGCGTGGGTAGTTCCGTAGCACGGAATGTCGCGCCCGGACTGCGCCCAGCTCGTTGCGTAGCTCGAGTGAGTATGCACGACGCCGCCGATGCTCGGGAAAGCCTTGTACAGCTCGACGTGGGTCGCGGTATCGGAGGAGGGCTTCCACTTGCCCTCTACCCTGTTGCCGTCGAGGTCGACGACGACCATATCCTCAGCTGTCATTCCGTCGTACTCTACGCCGGAGGGCTTTATGACTACAAGTCCGCTCTCTCTGTCTATTCCGCTGACGTTGCCCCAGGTGAAGGTCACAAGTCCGAACTTCGGAAGCAGGAGATTCGCTTCCAGAACTCTCTTTTTCAGCTCTTCAAGCATTACTTAAGCACCTCCACAGCGCATTTTTCGACCTCGAGCGCTTTTTTGTACGTTTCAAGGAACTTATTGAAGCCCGCGACGTCGGCGTCTGTCGCCATAAGCGTCGAGCTTTTCGCATTATTGAACACCTTGTTGTCGAGGTAATCCGCAAGCGTTTCTCCGTCCGCTTTTTTGACCATATACGCGGCAAGTAGCGCCATACCGTAGGGGCCGCCCTCGCCCGCGGTCTCCATCACGCTGACGGGAGCGTTCACCGCTGCGGAGAGCATTCTCTGACCAACCTCGGGCGTCTTGAAGAAGCCGCCGTGACCGTAGAGCTTGTCGATTTCGACGTTCTCCTCCTTAGCGAGGATGTCAAGCCCTATTTTCAGCGTTGCAAGTGCGCTCAGAAGATGTGTTCTCATGAAGTTTGCAACCGTCATCTTTGCGTCGGGCGCGCGCATAAAGAGCGGTCTGCCCTCGTTGAGGTCGGTAACGCCCTCGCCGGAGAAGTAGTTGAAGCTCATAAGACCGCCGCAGTCCGCTTCGCCCTCGAGCGCGGCTTTGAAAAGCTTTGTGTAAAGCTCGCCCTTGTCTACCGGCGTACCCATCAGCGCGGAGTAGTCGGCAAAGAGATTGACCCACGCGTTAATATCCGAGGTGCAGTTGTTGCAGTGCACCATCGCCACCGGCGCGCCGTCCGGCGTTGTGACCATATCTATCTCGCGGTGAACGCCGAGGGGCTTGTCGGTGACTATCATCGCAAAATCGCTCGTTCCGGCGCTTACGTTTCCGGTGCGTACTCTGACGGAATTTGTCGCCGCCATTCCGGTACCGGCGTCGCCCTCGGGAGGCGCGACCGGGATTCCGGGCCTGAGATTTCCGCTCGGGTCGAGGAATTTCGCGCCGCTCTCCGTGAGACAGCCCGCGTTCGCGCCGGCGGGGAGCACCTTCGGGAGAATCGCTCTGAGGTCAAGTCCCGTGAGAGAATTGAACTTCTGTATCATACCCTCGTTGAAATCGCAGATTGCGCTGTCAATCGGGAACATTCCCGAAGCCTCGCCAACGCCCATAACGTGCTCGCCCGTCAGCTCATAGTGGATATATCCGGCGAGCGTTGTCAGCCGCGCGATGTCCTTTACGTGGCTCTCGCCGTTCAGTATCGCTTGGTAAAGGTGCGCTATCGACCACCTCTGCGGGATATTGAAGCCAAAGAGTTCGGTCAGCTTCTCCGCAGCCTCGCCGGTTATGGTATTGCGCCACGTTCTGAACTCCGCAAGCTGTCTGCCCTCCTTGTCAAAGGGCAGATAGCCGTGCATCATGCCGGAGACGCCGATCGCGGCGACTTCTTCGATGGGGTGACCGACGCATTTTACAAGGTCGGCATAGGCGCGGCGCAGTCCCGCGTGTATATCCTCCATCGTGTAAGTCCAGATACCGTCAGTGAGGCGGTTTTCCCACTCGTGGGAGCCGGAGGCGACGGGGATGTGGTTTTCGTCGATAAGCACCGCCTTTATGCGGGTCGAGCCGAACTCTATTCCGAGAGTGCAGTTTTTCATTTCAGTTTCCATATTAAATCCTTTACTAAAAGCTCCTCCTCGAGCTTCTCCGGCGTGGTGTCCGCGCCGATGTGTACAAACTCAATATCCATAATTCTCGCCCAGTCGCGGAGCATTTCAGCGTCAACGTCGTAAGAGAGCACCGTATGATGCGCGCCGCCTGCGGTTATCCAGCACTCGACGCCCGTTGTGAGGTCGGGAAGCGCTCTCCACATAACTCTCGCTACCGGAAGATTCGGCATCGGCATAATGGGCTTCACAGCCTCGATGTCCTGAACGATGAGGCGAAGCCTGCCGCCCATATCTATAAGGCTTGCGACAACGCCCTTGCCTGCCTTGCCCTCAAATACAAGGCGCGCGGGGTCCTTTTCGTTCATGCCTATCCCGAGGTGGTGGGTCTCGATTCTCGGCTTGTCCGCGGCAAGAGAGGGGCATACCTCGAGCATATGCGCGCCGAGAGAATACTCCTGACCATCGACGAGGTGATAGGTGTAGTCCTCCATAAAGCCGGAGGCGCCGTTGCCGCCCTCGCCCATAGCCTTCATGATGCTTGTCATGGCGCTCACCTTCCAGTCGCCCTCGCCGCCGTAGCCGTAGCCGAGGCTCATAAGGTGCTGGGAGGCAAGTCCGGGAAGCTGCTCCATTCCGTAGAGATCCTGGAAGGTGTTGGAAAACGCCCTGCAGCCCTGTCTGTCCATCATCCTCTTCATCGCTATCTCTTCCCTCGCCTGATAGCGGATAGCGGCGAGATTGTCGGTGGCGATGTCATATTTTGCGGTGTATTCATTATATAGCTCGTCGATTTCGCTCTCTGTGACCTTAGCCATTTCGCGGACGAGGTCGCCCACAGCCCACGTGTTGACCTGCCAGCCGAGCTTTATCTGCGCCTCGACCTTGTCGCCCTCAGTGACCGCGACCTCGCGCATATTGTCGCCGAAGCGCATGACCTTCATTTCCTTTGAGGCGCACACGCCCATGCAGACTCTCTGCCACTTTGCAAGCCTGTTCTGAACGCTCTCATCCTTCCAGTATCCCGCGATTATCTTGCGGGGCTTGCGGAGTCTCGCGCCGATGAAGCCGTGCTCGCGGTCGCCGTGCGCCGCCTGGTTGAGGTTCATGAAGTCCATATCTATTTCTTCGTTCGGTATCTCGCGGTTATACTGCGTTGCGAGGTGGCACCACGGCTTCTGAAGATCTCTGAGACCGTCGATCCACATTTTGCTCGGTGAGAACGTATGGCACCAAGTCACGATTCCGGCGCACTCGCCGCGGTAGTTTGCCTCCCTGACGACGTCCGAGATCTCCTTATTCGTCTTTGCCGTGACCTTGTAGACAAGCGGATAAGGCAGTACCTTCGTCAGCTCCCGCGCCATCTCCTCCGCTCTCGCGGCGACGGTGTCGAGCACGTCCTGCCCGTAAAGGAACTGCGAGCCGACTACAAACCAGATTTCTCTTTTCATATATTCACTCCTCCGGCATTTTATTTTAATGCTCACATTTTATCACAGTTTTTCAAATTATTCCATATTAAATTATGATAATTCAAATATTGCGAAAAAGGTCGTATTATGCTAAGATGATTAAAAATTTTCCAAAAGGAGTAAAGACGTGAAACTGATTTCGTGGAACGTAAACGGACTGCGCGCGTGTCTCGGAAAGGGATTTCTCGATTTCTGCGCCGCCTCTGACGCGGACGCGATATGTCTGCAGGAAACTAAGATGAAGCCCGAGCAGGCGGAATTCGAGCTTGCCGGTTACGATAAATACTGGAACAGCGCCGACAAGGCAGGCTATTCGGGCACGGCGATCTTCGCAAAAGTCAAGCCTCTCAGCGTTGCATACGACTTCGGAGAGGATATACACAGGCACGAGGGACGCGTTATAACGGCGGAATACGATAACTTTTACCTCGTTTGCTGCTACACTCCGAACTCGCAGGACGGCTTAAAGCGCCTCAGCTACCGTATGCAGTGGGAGGACGCGATACGCGATTATCTTATGGCGCTCGATAAAACGAAGCCCGTCGTTTACTGCGGCGACCTCAACGTAGCCCACGAGGAGATCGACATAAAGAATCCGAAAACAAACCGCATGAACGCCGGCTTTACCGATGATGAGCGGGCAAAGATGACCGCTCTGCTCTCCTCCGGCTTTACCGATTCCTTCCGCTATCTCTATCCCGACAAGACCGGCGCATACTCGTGGTGGAGCTACCGCTTCAACGCGCGCGCCAACAACGCGGGCTGGCGGATCGACTACTTTATAGTTTCCGACAGGATCCGCGACAAGATAAAGTCATCCGAAATACTATCCGATGTATTCGGCAGCGATCACTGTCCCGTTATGCTCGAAATAGATCTGTAAGGAGGAATCACGATGGATTACGCTTCCGCTTCACTCGAAAAGCACTATGAATGGAAGGGAAAGATCGAGGTCACGACCCGCGCTCCCCTCGACTCCGCCGAGGCTCTGAGCCTTGCCTATACGCCGGGAGTTGCTCAGCCCTGTCTTGAGATCAAAAATGATATAAACAAATCCTATGAGCTGACCCGCCGCTGGAACACAGTCGCTGTCATCACCGACGGCACGGCTGTGCTCGGACTCGGAGATATAGGTCCCGAAGCCGGTATGCCCGTCATGGAGGGAAAATGCGCGCTTTTCAAGGGCTTCGGCGGCGTTGACGCGATCCCGCTGTGCATAAGAAGCAAGGACGTGGACACGATAGTATCCACTGTTTCGATGCTCCTCGGCTCATTCGGCGGCGTCAACCTCGAGGATATCTCGGCGCCGCGCTGCTTTGAGATCGAAAACCGCCTCAAGGAGATATCCGATATCCCGATATTCCACGACGATCAGCACGGCACCGCTGTAGTCGTTGCCGCCGCCGTCATCAACGCGCTCAAGGTCACGGGAAAGAAGCTCTCCGAGCTGAAGGCGGTCTTTTCCGGCGCAGGCGCGGCTGGTACCGCGATATTCAGGTTATTGTGGAAAATGGGCCTGAAAAACGCAGTTCTCTGCGATATTAACGGCGTCATCTGCCCCGGCAGACCCGATCTTGAAAGCGATAAATATCTCGCTGAGCTTGCCGATATGACGAAGCCCACAGTCCGAGGCGGACTGAAAGAGGCGCTCGTCGGCGCAGACCTCTTTATCGGCGTTTCCGCGCCGAATCTCGTGACTGAGGAGATGGTTAAGTCCATGGCGCAGGATCCTATCATTTTCGCTATGGCAAACCCTGTGCCAGAGATAATGCCGGACGCGGCGAAGGCCGCCGGAGCCGCCGTAGTCGGCACCGGGCGAAGCGATTATCCGAATCAGATAAACAACGTCCTCTGCTTTCCCGGAATCTTCCGCGGCGCTCTTGACGTCCGGGCGAGCGAAATAAACGACGAGATGAAGATCGCCGCCGCGAACGCCCTCGCGGAGCTTGTCGGTGACGAGCTTGACTCAGAGCACATACTTCCGAAGGCTTTTGACCCGCGCGTCTGCGGCGCTGTCGCCACGGCAGCCGCCGAAGCCGCAAGAAAAACGGGAGTCGCAAGGATATAAAGGCAAAAAACGAGCCGGTTCACAATGAACCGGCTCAATGCGTCGACAAAGTCTCCGCATCGAACATATTTTGCGCTCTCTGAGCGCAAAATATGACGCCTGCGGGCGGATTATGCGACGTGAAGGGGCCTCTCGGCCGGCCCCTTCACAGATCCCCGCCTCCTTTATCCAACGCTTTTTCCTTTTTGTCTACAGTCTGAGCCGGTTCACAATGAACCGGCTCAGATTTTACACTTTTTTCAGAACAAAAACGCAGAACGCGGCTTCGGTCTCAAGCGTCTCGAGCGAAAGAAGCTTCGCCTGATCCTCCCTGCCCGTTTTGTAGTAGTATGGCGTCATCCTGAAAAGCTCGGATATGTCCTCATTCGACGTAAGCGAGAGAGCGTATCTCAGCTCGGCGCGCTCAGCAAGCGTGAAGCCCTCGGGATCGTACCGCGCCGGAGGATTCAGATATGGCTCATCGTAGACAGCCTTTTTCAGCCCGAGCAGGTGCTCCTCCATGGGAACTGCGCGGATAAGGTACCCCCCGCTTCTCATAACGCGGCGAAACTCGCTCACCGCATCCGGCGCGAAAATGCTCAGAACGATGTCGCAGCTGTTATCCTGAACGGGAAGCGAGCTGACGGAAGCCACGGCAAGCTCAAGGCCGGCTCTTCTCTTCGCCGCCTCTATGATCGCCTCTTTCGAGATATCGACACCGACTACGCTGCTCTGCGGAAGCGACGCTTTGACTGACGCAGTGTACCACCCCTCGCCGCAGCCGGCGTCGAGGATGTGGGCGTTCGGCGAGCCGTATTTGACGCATTTATCGCAGATAAGCTGCAAAAGCGGCTCATAATAGCCCTTTTCAAGAAAGCTTTTGCGCGAGAGTACCATTTCCCTGTCGTCGCCGTGGCGTTTTGACGACGGAGCGTTCGACATAAGAAGATTTACGTATCCCTGTCTTGCCCTGTCATATGAGTGACCGTTCTGACATCTGAGGGAGTTTCCCACGTCCCACAATACTTCTTTACATTTCGGGCAGCAAAGCTTCGGCATTAGATCATATCCTTATTCTTATTTCAGCGCCTCTCTTATAAAGCTCTCGACCCCGGCAAGATATTCATCGGCGTACATGCTGTCATCGGCGTGTATCGCTCCGTCAAAGAGGTCAAGCCGGACGTTCTCCGCGCCGTAGCGCGCGATAAGCGCCCTCTCCATGTCAAGAGTCTGCTGAGTCGGAACGGTTATATCCGCGTTTCCGACGACGAGAAGCGTTTTGAGCGACGGATTCGCCGCGGTGTTTTCCGCTATGTTCTGCACAGAGGCGGCGAGGACGTCCTCCTCCGTCCAGTCTGCGTAGTTCTTTCTCAGCCAATACTCCTCGCAGGAATTATAACCCCCGAGGTGCCCGTTTGTCCAGCTGTTTGCGATATCGCGTATCCATTTCGGCACGCCCTGAGCGATAAACTGCTCCTCTGCCGCCCTGAGGTCATATGCTCCGTAATAGCTCACGAGTACCGCGATGTTCGCGCCCGTTTCGGTAAGCGCTTCGCGCGTTGCGAGGTGTCCGCCCGCGCTCTCGCCCCAGATAACGATTTTGTCCGCGTCAAAGCCGAATCTCTCTGCGTTGTCGGCGAGGTAATTGACAGCCGCGCTCACGTCGTCGCAGGCGGCGGGAAACGGCGATTCATCGGCAAGGCGGTAGTTCACGCTCGCGCAGGCAAAGCCGCGGTCGCGGAAATAGCGGTAATAGAACTGCGCCGGGCGCGACTGCGCGTCGTTCATGATAAAGCCGCCGCCGTGAATCATTACGAAAAGCTGCGGTCTTTCCACGCCGGACGGAACGTAGAGGTCGATATACTGCGCCTCGCTCTCGCCGTAAAAAACTCTTTCATAACTGCCGCCAGCCCAGACCTCCGAGGTATCGAGCTCGATGTGCGGCGGAAACATATTGTGCATAAGCGTCCAGACGAGTCTGTGATTCAGCCCGAGCGTTACTGCGATCACAAGTATGACCGCGATCAGAATTATCTGCCACTCTTTCATTTCAGAATATCCTTTGAAGAAGATTATAGAGCGCAAGGTGCCAGTTTCCCTGAGAGTGATAGCGCATCGGAAAAACGTCGAAATCCGTGTTCACACCGGTCGTAAGGCGGTCTTCGAGCGCAGTAAGTCCCGCGTTGTCCTGACACTGGCGCGGCAGCGCGAAGTCAAAGGCTCCGCTCGTTATATAGAGATAGTTAATAGGATAATCACGCATTTCATCGGAGCGGATCGTCTTTTCAAAGTACTCCGCGTCAGTTCTGCTGCCGGAAAAGGTCCCGAACCACGAAAAATAGTCGAGCGAGCCGCAGAATGCCGAGTGATATGTCGTAACCGCGCCGCGCGAAAGACCGGCGAACGCTCTGTGATCGCGGCTCAGCCTGAAGCCCTCGTCGTCAATCGAATCGGCGTAGGTCGAATACTTCGATTCGACAGCCGGCATAAGGTCGTTTCGCAGCTCCTCGCGGAAGGAGTAGGTCAGCGCGTCAAGCCCGTCCATACAGTCGTCCTCAACGTAAAAGGTCGGCGTTACGATGATGAGCGGCTCTATCTCCCCTTTTGCGATGAGATTATCTACCATCGTCTTGTTCCACGAATAGGTGCTGAGCCAGTAGTTTTCATCGTCGCCGGTGCCGTGCATGAGGTATAGTATATTGTACTCTTTCGCCGCGTCGTAGCCGTAGGGCAGGTAGACGAGCGCGCGCTTTGTGACTGCGCGGCTGTCTGTCGCGTAGGCCTTAGTTTCGTAGACAAGCTCCTCAAGCGTGCCGGGCTTGTCGCACTCAGCAGAATCGAACTGCGCCGGTACTGCCCACATAGTATGCTGAGCGCGGCCGGCGGCGCCTTTATCGACAGCTGTAAAGTAACCCCAGGAGCCGAGGCAGAGCGCGAGCACGAGCGCGGCTGAAACGCACTCAGCAAGCGGGGGCTTGTTTATTCGCTCTTTTTTCCACAGCATCAGTCCCGTTCCCGCAAGCGCGGCGGCAGTTCCTGCCGCGCCCTCGATCCAGAAGGCGAAGTTATAAGCGGTAGTTTCGGAATAATTCGTCATATTCCCGAGTACGAAGCCGAAAATCGCCGTCAGAACGTGAAGAAAAGGCATTCTGCCGCGATAAGCCGCAAGCGCGGCGAGCACGTAGAGCGCCTGAACCGCGAGCATCGTGACTGCCGCGGCAAGAGAGCCTATCACGAGATAGCCGAGCGCGAGCCACACCGCGCAGACGGCGATCATTACAAGTGCGACGAGGTCAATTTTATCGGTTAAATTTTTCATTGTTCCACCCCGCAAAAAAGGCGGCGGAGATACCGCCGCCTTTTTAATCATACGATCACTGCTTTTTCGTTACGCCCGTAAAGGACGCGACCAGACCGAGGATCCACGTCACGCAGGCAAACACTGCAAATACTATGTAGCCCGTGAGGTTGGACTGGGGGTTGAGTCCGGCGTAGACGAGAGCGATCTCGTTTACCATCGGCGCGATGGAAACGCCGAGCGCAGCCATAGCGACGAGAGTGTGAACGACAACTACGATATTGGGAATTTCCTTGCCGAGCTTCAGCGCGAGGGCGAGAGCCGCAGCGCCGAGAACGGCGGCAATAACGAGAAGAACGTAGGTCGTGCCGTTTTTGAGAAGAGCAAAATTGTAGAGGATCGCGGCTACGATGCTCAGAACGGTTGACGCGCAGACAAGCGCGAAGCCGACGATAGAAACCTTATCTTTCATTATTCATTCCCTCCTTCTCAGTTTTCCTTCTGCTTTTTGCAGAGGTCTACGACGTAGAGCGCGCAGAGAGCGACTGCCGCGACGCCGAATACTACGTCAGCGGCGATAACGGTGATCTCCCACCACGGGAAGGTGCGGACGATGCGGGTATCGCTCGTGATGCCGTTCATAGTGTTGGAATTGGCGAAGGTGTAAAGATCATACTTGAGCATCTGCTTGAGCTCCTCCTGGAAGGCGGTATCCTTCTGGATCTTCTTGAGATTGTCAGCGCTCGTAGCAGAGCCGATGACGGAGGACTCGTAAGCGGTAGAGGTAAGGCATCCGCCGCCGCCCGCGAGGGTGACGTCGCGCCAGTTCATGTACTCGGGGCCGTTGATCATATCGGTGATGACGTAGCCGGTGTAGCCCCACTCATTGCGGAGGATTTCGGTGAGAAGTCCTCTGTGCGCGCCGGCATAGACGGTGCCGAGGCGGTTGAACGCGGTCATAACGCCCTGAGCGTAGTTGCCCTCAAGGCAGCCCTGGAAGCCGCGGAGCTCGTTCTCACGGGCGCCCTGCTCGGTGATGAAGGTCGAGGTGCCGGAGCGGTTAGCCTCCTGATGGTTGAGAGCGAAGTGCTTCGGCTCCATCATAAGGCCCTTGGACTTGCCGCCCTTGCAGACAGCGACGCCGAGGATATTGGTGAGCATGGAGTCCTCGGAATAGTACTCGTGGTTGCGGGAGTTGTAGGTAGCTCTGTGGTTATTGAGGCCCGGTCCGAAGATGGAGCAGGCGTTGGACCAGAGGCTGTCCTCGCCCATAAGCTCGCCCTCGCGCTCAACGAGCTCTACGTTGAAGGTCGCTGCGACAACGGGCTCGGTCGGGAAGGTCGGCATCTGCCACATGGCGTAGGGGTTATCAGCGCCGACGTAGGTCGGCTCGTCCTTCTCGCTCTCGGACCAGTTGACGGCGTAGCCGGGGACCTGATCGGAAACGAAGCCGACAGGGCCGTCGTAAGCGGTAACGGCGTGAAGTCCGATGGAGTTGATCGGATCGAAGTTATCGCCGGATCTCTCCATGAAGTTGACCGCCTCTTCAAGAGTTATGTTCTCAATGAGCATATCCCAGAGGGGATCGTCAAGCGCGACCGCGCCCTGATAATTGCCGTTCTCGTCGAACTGAACGAGGTCGATAAGTCTGAGGCCGTTGTTTGCGCCCCAGGTGAGACCGGAGCCGTTCTCGGTAAGCTCATAGACCTGGTTGTGGAGGTTCTTGAGCATAGCGTCGTTTGCGGTAACGCCCCAGGTGCCGTGCCAGCCCTTGGACCAGTCGGCGCGGGTGAAGTACTCAGCGGTGCCGGGAAGAAGCTTGTTGATGTCGCCGTCCTGAAGCTCGTTCTGAACGCCGACGGAATAGGTCTCGATGTCCTTGTTGGCAACGGAAACCTTCTTTGCGCGGTTCATGTCGATGACGTCGGTATCGGCAGTCTTCTCAAGGGAATCGGTATTGCCCTGCTTGAGCGCGATGACGTTGTTGATGGCCTCGTGAGCGCCGTTGCCGATGGCAAAGTAGTAATCGCCGGCGTCGAGCACCCACGCGCCTGCGGTGCCGTCCGCCTTGACTGCGTTCTCATCGTAGGAAGCGACGTACTTTGCGTCAAATTCCACGGTGACGGTCTCGGATGCGCCGGGCTCGAGAACGCCGGTCTTGGCAAAGCCGATGAGCTGGATGGCGCTCTTCTCAAGTCCGCCTGCGGTGTACGGAGACTGTACGTAGAGCTGAACGACGTCCTTGCCGGCACTCGAGCCGGTGTTGGTGACTTTTACGACAGCCTTGCTCTCGCCGCCGATGTTGAAGTCAACGGACTGGAATTCCTGGTCAAAGGTGGTGTAGGAAAGACCGTAGCCGAACGGATAGGTCACTTCCTCAGCATAGTTCCAGTAAGCGCGGCCGCCGGTCGCGCCGGCGCCGGTAGTGGCGTTGCCCTGACCGAGAACAGCGTCCTCATAGCGTGTCTCATAGTACTTATAGCCGACGTAGATGCCCTCGGACTCGACTATGTACCAGTTGCCCTTGTCGTTTGCCGGGTCGATGTCCTCGTTGGTGTAGAAGAAAAGTCCGAAGTTCTGCATGGCGGGTGCAGAGGTGGAATCGACAGCGTAGGTGTCGGAGATGTGACCGGAGGGATTTACCTCGCCGGCGAGAACGTCCGCAACGCCGCGGAAGCCGTAGGCGCCGGGAAGACCCGCCCAGACGATAGCGGAGATGCCGTCGTCCTGCTTAAGATCCTCAAGCTCCATGGTAACGTCGGCGTTGACTACGACGATGACCTTGCCGTTGGAGTTAGCCTTGGCAAGATCGATCATCGCCTTTTCGTAATCGGAAAGGCCCATCGGGCGCTCAAAGTTGTCGCCGTTCGGATCCTTCATCGTGGAAACAGCGTAGTCGGAAGCCTCGGAGGAGTCGCGGGAGAGGAAAACGATTGCCGCAGTATCCTTGGCAGCGTTCAGAGCCGCGTCGGTATAGAGGTTAGCGGGAAGCTCGCCGATGATGTAGCTGTCGGCAGTCTCGAACATCGGCCAGAACACGGGGATAAGGCTGTGTCCCGGAACCTCCTGGCCGAAGAACGCCGCCTTGCGGTAGAAGGGCTTTGCCGCGTCGGAGTTGTAGAGAGCGAGCATCTCCTCGTTTACGGAGAAGCCGAGCTCACGCATAGCGTCAACGAGGGTTATGGTCTGCTGACCGGCCTCATAGTTGACGGAAGTGGTGGAGCCGATAAGTCCGCCGAAGGTCGGGGCGATTACGTTAAGTCCCCAGAAGGTGACCTTGTCGCCGGTCTTGGAAAGGGGCAGCGCGCCGTTGTTCTTGAAAAGAACGGTACCCTCGTCGCTGATCTCGCGGGCGAGAGCCTCTTTAGCGTCGATGACCTCCTTGAGGGTCTTGAACTCGGACTCGAAATAGATACCGTCGCCGGTGGACTCGCCGGTCTTCTGGATCGTATAGCTCGAGGTACCGAGGAAGGAATTGATCTTGCCTGCGTTCGCTTCAGCTATCGAAGTGCCGAAAAGGAGCAGCACAAAGATAGAGGCGAGAAGAGCCGCAAGACCGCGCTTTAAGCCTAATTTTCTGCTTTTCATTTCATACCTCCGTAAATATAAAGTACCGCTTGAAGATCCTCTTTTCTCCAAGTTAGCTTTGATTATAGCTTAATTGGTCAGCGCCGCTGACATTTTGGCACAGATTGCGTCTGCCGAGGCACAACTGACACAGATTTTTGTGCAAATTAATTAAAATAGACCCGAGATTTTCTCTCAGGTCTATAATATTGACGATTTATTGCTGAGGAAGAAGCATATCAAGTGAGAACTTGCCGTTTTCCGACGAAAAAGTCACTGTTCCGGCGTATTTTTTCGCTATGCTGCGGATGCTGACCGTTCCGTAGCCGTGGCCCTCTCCCTTGTGCGAGACCGGCACGCCGTCCACGATCGTGACTTTTCCGAGGCAGGTGTTCTCCACGTGGATAACGGTCATGTTTCCCCTGCCGGTAACGCGCAGGAGTATGCTCCGCTCTCCCTCCGCCCGCTCGCCCGCCGCCTCCATCGCGTTGTCTATCGCGTTTCCGAAAAGGCTGTAAATATCTAGCGAGGCTATGTTTTTAAGTCTGTCCGCGTCAACGATGAAGTTGAACGATATGCCGTTTGCGCGGCAGTGCGGCAGCTTCTCGGTGAGAATGGCGTCAAGCGGCTCGCAGCCGGTGCGGGAAACGGTGTCGTAGCTCTCTATCGCGTTTTCAAGCTCCGCTACAGCCGCATTGCGCTCGCTCTCGCCCGCGTTCTGAAGAGCCGCAAGCTGGTGCTTCATATCGTGGTACTTCATATTGATGATCTCAAGATTAGACCTCGAGATATCGTACCTCTCCCTCTCGTTCTCGAGCATGGTTATAAAGAGCTTGCGCTCGTCGTTCATCTTCTCCATGCTCTGCAGGAGGTACTGTATGCCGATTATAAATATCCCGGTAACGGCAAGCGTGAGGCGGGCGTACGGATTTTTGTCAAGTCCGTTTGCGTAGCAGGCGCTCTCCGCGGCGAAGTGAGTCATAACGCAGGCGATGCTGATCGCAAGCTTGGCTGTGCCTCTGTCCTTGTCGTTCCAGTCGAACGTCCTGACAAGCGAGCTTTTTACAAAGGACCAAACGAGGCAGACGGCCGTGATCGTCAGAATATACGTCAGCACCGTCATCTCCGCGCTGAGAGAAAACTGGTATCTGAGCATAAGGCTCAGGTTCAGGCTGATATTCTGCAGAATATCAGCCGAGGTGCATACGAAGAGCGTCTGCCGCCAGTTTGCGTCAAAAAGGAAAAGAATAAGCGCGAGCGCCGCGAACCTGATAACGGAGCTGCCGATGATCGGTATCCCGAGCGGATCGGGAAACAGAAGGCAGAATGCGGTGTACACGGGAAGACCTGCAACGAGCCTCAGCGGAAAGCGAGATCTTTTAGGCGCAGTCCACATTAAAAGCAGCTCAACGGAGATAAGCTGGATCGTAAAATTCAGTCGGTAGGCGTCGGCAATATACTCAGTCACGGATGACCCTCCCCCCGAGATAGCGCGTAAGCTCCTCCATAAACGAAGTCTTGAAGGAACGCGAAACCGAAAGCTCCGCGCCGCGAACAGTCACGCTGCTGCCGTTCACCGCATCGACCCAGCGGAGATTTATCAGATAAGAATTGTTCGGGCGCGCAAAGTGGTGCGCCGACAGGTAACTCTCCACGGTTTTCATCGTCACTCGCGTAGTATATTCGCCGTTTACGGTGTGAAAAACCATATAGTGCTTCTGGCTCTCGACAAAATATATATCCGATACGGCAACGCGCACAAGCCCATCCTTGACAGAGATCATGTACGACGCTTCCTTTTCCCTGATGAGCCTCGCGGCAGTCGAGAACTTTATCTCGAAGAGCCGGTAGCTTACGGGCTTTATAAGATAGTCGAGCGCGCCGACCTCATATCCGTCGCGCGCGAACTGAGCAAGCTGAGTAACGAAAATTATTATGACCTCCGGGTCGCGCAGGCGAAGCTGCCTTGCGATCTCCATACCGTTCATACCGGGAAGAGCGATATCGAGAAAAACGACGTCAAAGCTCTGCTCGCCCGAAAGAAAGTCGAACCCGCCTCCGAAAACGGATACGGAAATATCGACAGCGTGCTCCCCGGAAAAGCGCTCTATGTGATTATTCAAGGTCTGCGCACAGACAGCGTCATCCTCTACGATAGCGGCTCTGATCATTGCTTTTCCCTTCTCTTTCTCTTTTAAGCATATAATAACATAATCAGAGCAGAAAATCAATTACGACGTATAATCCCGGATCGCGTCAAATAATCCGGAAGGAGTGACGGTGCAGCGGCACATAAGGTCACGGATCGTTTCCGCCTCAGCTCTGTCTGTAAGGAACGTCACTCCCGCGTGCTCGGAATCGTTCAGCGTCACGCTGACTCCGTAGAAGCCGCGCTCTTCCGCGATCTCATAGCTCAGCTTAAGCCTGTTGCCGAGCTCGTCAAAAACTTCGATCTCCATCTTTACTCCCCTTCCGCATAGTATTCGAGGCTCAGAGAGTATAAGAAAATAAGCATACGATTGCAAGAATAAAAATAAGCCGATATTATCGCCGATAATATGAAAAATCGGCATTTTTCACCCGCCTCGAGCCGTAATAATCAAGTATTCCGCACCTTTTCGCGTTTCCCCGGCGCTATGCTCCTCGCCCTGCTAAAGCGATAAAGAAAAAGAGAGATTTTATTTTTTCGAGCTATTTTTATTGACTTATGCTTCATTTTCGTCTATGATACATGAGTAACGCTATACACACACAAAAGGAGTAAAGCAATGAAATCTGATGTAATTGTCGTCAACTCAAGCGGCAAGGGCATGAGCGAGGCTCTTCAGGAGACAGAGTCTGTTTCTTCCTACAAGAAGCTTGACGCTAAAGAGAGTCTGCATCTCCGTCTGCTCAGCGAAGAGATGATGGGGCTTATGCGCGCCCTTACCGGCGAGAAGGAGGCGCTCTTCTGGATCGAGGACAACGACGGGCAGTTTGAGCTTCACCTCAAGACCATGACAATGATGAACTCCGAGAAGCGCAAGAAGCTTCTTGAGTCCTCCACCTCCGGCAAGAACTCCGCCGCGACCGGCATTCTCGGAAAGCTCAGGGACGTTTTCGAGAAGATGCTCGACGCGGACGGCGGTCCCCTCCCCGAGTTCTATGCCGACGGGCTCATGTACGACCACCTTGAGGATCCCATGGCCGTTTCCATGACGAACGCCATGACGAGCTGGTCGCTCAGAAAGTACATGGAATCCTATTCTGAGAACGAGGCTGCCGAAAAGAAGGAGTCCGACAATCTCGAGCAGTCTATCGTTACCGCGCTTGCGGACGAGGTAAAGATCTTTATCAACGGCTCTGCCGTTGAAATGATAATCTACAAGAAAAACTGAAATCAAATTTTGGAGGTAATTAATAATGACTATCAACAAACAGCTTAACGGAACCGCTCTTACCGTCGCCCTCGAGGGCAGACTTGACACCACCACCTCTCCTCAGCTTGAGGACGAGCTCAAGAGCTCCCTTCCCGGTCTTACCAAGCTCACCTTCGATTTCTCCAAGCTCGAGTACATCTCCTCCGCCGGACTCCGCGTTCTTCTCGGCGCGCATAAGACCATGCTCAAGCAGGGCGAAATGACCGTTACGAACGTAAACGAGATCGTCAAGGAAGTATTTGAGGTCACCGGCTTCTCCGATATTCTCAACATCGAGTAAAATGGCCGAAAAAATCGAGCGCAGGCTTAGAGAAAATCCTCATACCCCGCTTGTAAGCTTTATCATCTCTCTGACCCTTTTCGTCCTCCTCGTCGCTATCTGTGCCCTTCGCGGCTTCGGCGGCATGGAGGCGACTTGGGTATTTAACTGCGGCGCCGACGTTCTCGGCGTTGCGATCTGTACGGTAATTCTGTTCAGCATATACCGCGACAAGAGAAACTCCGGCATCGTTGTGCAGCTGTTCGTTTCGATTCTCGCCGCAAACTCTATCGCGCTGTTTCTCGACGCTTTGTGCTGGCTCGTTCAGGGCATTCCCTCGATGCGGGCGTTAAACATGATCGTCAACGTGCTTTACTACTGCAACAGCCTCGTGATCGTCTTCCTCTTCTGGAGATACGTTGACACGACGCTCGGAACGGACGGCATTTTCTCCAAGTGGTGCGGAAGGATCCTGAGTTTTCTCCTGCTCCCAGCGCTTATCATGTGCTTTGTCAACCTTTTCTACCCGGTGTATTTCCTCGTAGACGAGCTTGGCAACTACAAGCGCAGCGGGACTTACGTTTTCTCGATGCTGTATCTTGCGATCGCCGTTATTGCGATAATACTTTGCCTCATAGCGTCCAATGCGCCGCGCAGGCAGAAGGCGATCGCGGCGAGCTTTATAACGATCCCGCTTCTCAATCAGATTCTCACCGGAGCGTTCTTCGGAATATCGACGCAGTACGCAGCCGCGCTCGTTTCCGTAGTTCTCATCTACGGCGTGCTCTTCACTGACCGCGGAAAAACGCTTGCCGCCACCGAGAGCGAGCTGAACATGGCTGCGAGCATACAGCTTCACATGCTCCCGAGCATATTCCCGCCCTTCCCCGAGCGCGACGATTTCGATATCTACGCCTCGATGAACCCCGCAAAGGAGGTCGGCGGAGATTTCTACGACTTCTTCCTCATTGACGACGATCATCTCGGTCTTGTCATGGCGGACGTCAGCGGAAAGGGCGTTCCGGCGGCTCTGTTTATGATGGCAAGCAAGATCCTTATCCAGAACTACGCTCTGCTCGGCATGAGTCCGAAGGAAGTGCTCGAATCGGCAAATGACCGCATCTGCTCAAATAACCGCGAGGAGATGTTCGTCACAGTATGGTTCGGCTCGCTGGACCTCAGAACAGGCGTTCTGACCTGCGCCAACGCCGGACACGAATACCCCGTTCTGAAAAACCCCGACGGCAGCTTTGAGCTGATAAAAGACAAGCACGGCTTTGTTATCGGCGGTCTCGGCGGCGTAAAATACCGCGAATATGAGCTGAATCTCAAGCCGGGAAGCAAGCTGTTTCTCTATACCGACGGTCTTCCGGAGGCGACCGATTCCGCCGGCGAGCTATTCGGCACCGACAGGATGCTCGAAGCTCTCAAGCAGGTCGAGAATGGGGAGCCTCAGGCAATTCTCGAGGGCGTTGACTCGGTCGTGAACCGCTTTGTCGGTGAAGCGCCGCAGTTTGACGACCTCACAATGCTGTGCCTTGAATACAGAGGCAAAGGAGATGTCAACGATGTCTGAGCTTACCTTAACAGCCACAACTGAAAATATCGCAGCCGTCACCGCGTTTGTCGATGAGGAGCTCGAAAAGCTCGACTGCTCCATGAAGGCGCAGATGCAGATCGACGTTGCGATTGACGAGCTGTTTTCAAACATCGCATTTTACGCCTACGAAAACGGCGGCGACGCGACAGTGCGTTTTGATTATGCGGACGGCGTCGTTACTCTCACCTTCATCGACTCCGGAAAGCCCTACGACCCGACGAAGAAGGACGATCCGGACACAACGCTCTCCGCTGAGGAGCGTCAGATCGGAGGTCTCGGTATCTTCCTCGTCAAAAAAACGATGGACTCATTAGACTACCGGTATGAGGACGGCAAAAACGTTCTCACGATCAAAAAGACGATATGATTCAAAGCTCCTCCGAAGCCCGGAGGAGCTTTTTGAAAGGCTGAATATGATTAAAATACTTTTTGTCTGCCTCGGCAATATATGCCGGAGCCCGATGTGCGAGCTTTATATGAAGGATATAATCAGCCGGGCGGGATTATCCGACCGCTTTTACGTCGAATCCGCCGCGACAAGCTCCGAGGAGCTTGGAAACCCCGTCTATCCTCCGGCACAGCGCAAGCTCAATGAGCACGGGATAAGCGCTCGCGGCAAAACGGCAAGGCAGATCACGAAGTCCGACTACGATCGGTTCGACTATATAATCGGCATGGAGGAATCGAACAGGCGCAGTATGCTCCGCATATTCGGCGGCGACCCGGATGATAAAATCAGCCTGCTGCTCGATTGGACAGACCGTCCCGGCGCCGTCGCAGACCCGTGGTACACCGGCGATTTTGAGGCGACGTGGCGCGACGTCAGCGAGGGGTGCGGCGCGATTATGAGGAGGCTCGTCGATGAACGAAGCTGAAATATGCGGTAAGATTTGCCGGACCGAGGAAAATCTCTCCGGCGGCGCGACCGTATTCTGGGCTTACGACAGCTCTGACGACCCGGATATCATCGCGGAGCTTGTACGCGAAAGGTGCGCGCTTCTCCCCTACCGGCTCATCGCGTTTCCGGTGGACGACTGGAACGCCGATCTCTCGCCGTGGAGGGCGGACGGAGTTTTCAGGGGTCAGGACTTTGCGGGAAAGGGCGCCGAAACTCTCGGCTGGTTAAAGCGCGCTGCGGTCGGCTGTGAGCGCCCGATGATAGCCGGCTATTCTCTCGCAGGGCTTTTTGCACTCTGGGCAAGCTGCGAAACGGAGCTGTTCAGCGGCGCCGCAAGCTGTTCCGGGTCAGTCTGGTACCCGGGCTGGAGCGATTACATCAAAACGCACAGCCCAAACGCGGAGCACGTTTATCTCAGCCTCGGCGACCGCGAGGAAAAGACCCGCAATCCCGTGATGGCGCAGGTCGGCGACAATACCCGCGCTCTCGCGGAGAAGCTCGGGATCGAGGTAGTGTGGAACGAGGGAAATCACTTCAAGGACGCGGACAAGCGCCTTGCCGCCGGCATAGCTCGGCTCATAGAGTCTTATGTATCGGCATAGCGTTTGCTATGCCGATTATCTTTACATCGTGCCGCTGACGGTAACGGTGACGACGCCGGGATCGGTCGTCCAGGTGCCGTCGGTGTTCTGCGTAAAGGTCGCGGCGGGAACGGTTATCGCTCCTGCGGTGGTTGTCAAAATGCCCGTCGTCTCGGAATAGGTGTAGGCGGTGAATGCCGCGCCTCCGAGAGTTACCTCAAGTCCGGAAAGCGGCGGATCGAAGGTATCTGCAAGGGCTATCTGAGCCGCGGCGTCGGCTGCGCCGCCGTAGTTGCGGATATCGAAGGTGTAGGTTATCTCTGTGCAGCCGGAGAGAACGTCCGGTGTGAGAGATTTGGAGATAGTCAGCGCCGGCGCCATATCCATAGGAACCGTCGCCGCGGCGATTATAGGATCAACGATGCAGCTGCCGTTGATAGTGGCGCTGTTTGCGATGGTCGCGCCCTCGCCGAGCGGCGCGTAGGCGGTCGTTTCCGCCTCGTAGATTATCGCCACGTTGCCGTTTGCCGGAACGGTGATGTCTGAGAACGTCACGGTGCCGTTTACGGTGACCGTCGGCGCGGCGGACGGTGTTCCGTCCACAAGATAGGTCACGCTGCCCGCAACGTAGCTCAGAGGATAGACCGTTTCGGTGCCGACTGTATAGCCGCCGAGATCGTCAACTACGGTAACGCCCGTAACGTCAACGTCGCCGGAGTTTACGAGGCTTATGAGATAGGTCACGTCGGAACCCGCCGTGTATTCCTTCGTTATCGGCGTTTTTGTCGCGGTGATGACCTCCGTGACCTCGCCCACTGTTATATTGGAGTTTACGGTGCCGCCCGTGTAGGTGAGCGTCGCCTGATTATAAAACTGTGCCAAGAGTTATTCCTCCCGTTGTTTTTCAGGGCTTCGCGCCCTGCACGACATTCTATGCCGGAGGTTTACTTCTTGTGCAAAATGTGCTATACTGAACGTAAAGAAGATTAAATTGGAGGTGCGAAAATGAATACTCTCGTAGATTATATCAAGTGGCTCGGGCGCTTTACGTTTGAGCAGTACCCGCTTCAGACGGAGGATAACCTCGTTTTCGCAATGATCTCCTATTTCGACCTCGGAGAGGTGTTCGCTCAGAACGAAAAGCCGCGTCTGTCCGACGTTCTGCCGCTCATCGACGAGGGCAGGGTGCCGGTCGAGATCACCGGCGCAGATATGGGCTACACCGATATTCTCCGCGCCGCCGCGTCATCAGCCCGCTTCGGAGGGGTCGAGATGAGCGGCTACGTTAACGAGATACGCACAGATCCGCCGCTCCAGTTCTCGGCGGTTTCTTTCAGCGCCGAAGATTTTTCCTTTATCGCCTACCGCGGAACGGACAGCACGCTTGCCGGCTGGCAGGAGGATTTTATGATCTCCTTTACCGAGACGGAGGCGCAGCACATGGCGCTCGATTACGCAGAGAGGCTGATCGACAGCTCCCGCGACTTTTACATTACCGGTCACTCGAAGGGCGGCAATCTCGCGCTCTACGTCGCGGCGCATCTTTCGGAGGAAAAGCTCGGCGCCGTAAAAACGATCTACTGTCTCGACGGGCCGGGCTTCTGCCCCGAGGTCACAGACCCCGAAACGCTCACAAGAGCTGAGGGCAAGATAGTCCGCATAGTACCGGAATTTGACGTCGTGGGAAAGCTTTTCGAGCCGGATATTGCGGACACGCTGATAGTTAAATCAAACGCCGACGGAGTTATCCAGCACTCGATGGCGACGTGGCTGTTTGACGGCGGCGAGCTGATGTGCGTCGATAAGCGCGACAGCTTCTCAGAGTGGCTCGGTGAAAAGCTCAACGAATGGATCCGCTCGATAAAGAGCGAGGACAGACCCGTTTTTATAAACGAGCTTTTCAGCACGCTGACAAAAAGCGGAGCGGAAAAGCTCGAAGACCTCACTCCGATGCGGTTTGAGCAGGCGATCGTTTCACTCGGCGGGGCGAGCGACGTCACGAAAAAAGCCCTCGCTTCCCTGCCCGGCCAGGCTCTCAGCGACGGCACCGTAATCGAGGTCAGCCCGGGAAAACTCCGCCAGTGGCTCGCTGAAAGTCACTTCGCCCACGCGCTGCTGATGGTCCTTTTCGGGATTCTTCTGCTTCGCACTACGGATTCTATTCTCGAGCTGACAGCGACCTTTATTTTCGTCGCTCTCGCGGCGATCCAGCTTATTCTGACGCTGCGGCGCTTCGTCCTTAACGGATTTCGTATTGACGGGCTGCGCGAGCGCGCCGCGCTGACAACGCTTATGCTCGTCCTATGCGTCGTGCTGATAGTCAAGGAGCAGGCGATGTTCATAATGGGCAGCACGATTTTCGGAGTCGTGTTCATCTCCTTCGCCTTCGGCTGCGCCGACAAGGCTTCGCGCGAGAGCGACAAGCTGCTGAAGGTTCTCTACGTCCTTGAAACGGTCTTTTCCGCTATCTTCGGCGGCGCGGTGCTGCTTATCCCGCGCTCTGTCGTCTATCCGTTCGTCCTCGCGCTCGGTATTCTTATGATCCTTGACGGCGCGATAAGGATCGGTTATATGGTCTATAAAAGATACAAGGCAAGCCGCTCGTGACGGCTTGCCTTAGATTTATGCAAAAGAAAAAGTTTTAGTTGGCGGGGATCTGTGAAGGGGCCGGCCGAGAGGCCCCTTCACGTCGCATCATCCGCCCGCAGGCGTCATATTTTGCGCTCAGAGAGCGCAAAATATGTTCGATGCGGAGACTTTGTCGACGCATCAAGCCGCTCGTGACGGCTTGCCTTTTTATTATTCACTTCTGAGCGCCGTTACCGGGTCGGATCGCGCCGCCTTCTGCGACGGGATTATGCCGCCGATGAGCGTCAGCACGATGCTGAGAGCGACGAGAATTATCGCCGCCGGAACGGGAAGGACAGCGTTTATATTCATCTGTCCCGTGGCATTGTGGATGATGATATTCGTCGGGATTATCAGTATCCACGTTATCACAACGCCGAAAATACCGGCGAGAGCGCCGATTATAAAGGTCTCCGCGTTGAATACCTCGCTTATATTGCGCTTTGAAGCGCCGATCGCGCGGAGTATGCCGATCTCCTTCTTGCGCTCGAGAACGCTGATATAGGTGATAACTCCTATCATTATGCTTGAAACAACGAGCGAGATCGAAACGAACGCCACAAGAACATAGCTGACAGCGTCGATAATATCGGTAACACCGCTCATGAGCGTATCGACGTAGTCAGTGTAGCTTATGACCTTATCGGTCTCGTTCTGTGCCTTGCGCATATCGTTATAGCCGGTCAGAATGCCCTTTACGGCAGTCTTGCCGTCAAAATCCGTCGGATATATCGTGATGGACGAGGGCTTGTTGAGATCGGCATAGCCGAGCTTGCGGAGGTTTGAGTCGTAGCTTGAGCGGTCAGTGCTCATCATGCTCGTCATGAGGCTTTTAAGCTCCTCGCCGGAGAAATTCGAGCTGAATGCCGAGGAGATCGCCTCGGGGTCGATGCTGAAATCGGAGAACATTTCTCCGATAATGTCGGAAAATTTCTCGGTGATCGCGGCGATAATACGATTCATAAGAGAAGATATCTGACTTGTTACGGAGCCGGAGAACCTGCCGATGAGCTTATTGATCTGCGCTTCTACGCCGGAGGTATCAATGATTCCTGAAACGCCCTCCGTGATTATTCTCTGAGCCTCTTCGCTCTCAAGATAAGCGCGAAGGTCGCTTGTCACGTCGTTGATGGTCGGCGCCTCCTCGTTTTCGGCGGCGTAATTCTCATATCCCTCGACAAGATGCGCAGTTAGGTCGCTTGCAAGTCCCGTAAGATCGAGAGCACCCGCCGCCTTTTCGCTGAGGCGCTCAGCCTCCGCCCGTATAAGCTCCGAGATCTCCTCCTGCGCAAGATACTCCGAGACAGTTCGCAGGCGCTCGGCGCTGTCAACCGGGTTTTCCGCGAGGTAATCCTCAAGCCCGGCCATTATGCGCTCAAGGCTCTCTCTGAGATCCTCGAGCGTGACGAGATTCTCCTGCGCGTTTGCGATTGCCGCCTGCGCGTCGGCGGAGATTATGCTCCTCGCCTCCTCTGTGCCGAGGTAGGCGCGTATGGCAACAGGAAGCTCGCTCAGCTCGGTTACGCCGTCCTCGCCGGCGGAATCGGTGTAGCTCTGAATGAGGTTTTCAAAAATCGCGCTGAGCTTTTCTGGCGTGAGATCGAGCTTGATGGAGCTGAGTATCGAGGAAAAATCGTCGCTCGACACGCTCGGCATATCGAAATCGAAGTCGCTCGGGTCAATCTCCATATCGCTCATATCAAAGTCAGACGGGTCTATCTTAAAATCCTCCGGGTCGAAACTGAACGCGTCCGTAAGCGCCTGCTCGTCAACCGAAAACAGAGACTCCATATTGAACTCAGCGGATGCGGAATAATCGTCAAACCTCTTGCCGGTGAAAATATCCACCTCTGGGTCCCGAAGCTGATCCAGGACAGCTTCGCTCCTTTCGGCTTTCTCAATAATATGGTACACAAGTTCCGGAGTGTAGCCTATGCCGCTCGACAGCGCAAGATTTGACGCGTCCTCGCGCGGAACGACAACGCCGACGATGGATATATCCTCCGCGCCCTCCAGAAGTGAGAGCATAAAGGTCTCATCGTCCGATCTGTCCGTCCATACTCCGTACTCCCCGTCATAGGAGCAGCGTTCTGAAGCCGAGATCAGCTTGAACGAGATACCGAGAAAATCATCGTAATCAAACTGCAGCTCCCCGATGTCCGTCTCGGGCGTGCCGCCCTCTACCGCGAGGCGCAGCATCTCATCGAGCCGCGCCGGATTCTTGAGCCCCATCGTGTAGAGCGCCATATCGGTGACTCTCGACGTGCCGGAGAGAACGAGCACGCACTCGTTGTACTTCTCCGGCCATTTGCCTGCCTTGATCTCATAGGAGGATTTGTACAGCGACTCGTCCTCCGGCATGAGATGGAAGGTGTCGGTGCTCGTAAAAGCGTTCATAAGGCTCGAGCCGTAGCCGCCGGTGGAAAATCCGAGCGCGGCGAAGCTCTTGTCGGGGTTTACCTGCCGAACCTTCCCATCGCGCAGGGTGTAGATCTGCGGCGTAACGCCGTAATCGTACTCGATGGCGCGCACAAATGAATTTATGTCATGTCCTTCGCTCTCAAGAAAAGCCTTGAGGCTCTCGAGATCGTTCGTAGTAACTCCGGAGAGCATGGAGGTTATAGTGTGCCGCTCACGGACGGCCTTCTGCGATTTCGGCTCCTCGGTCTGATCTTCGTCAGCGTCCGTGCGCGAGGCGACCATGCCGGATATATCGAAGCTCGTGTTCGTTATCTGAATCGGGTAGCTTTGCAGCGTCTCCTCCTCGATGCTCTGAATATACATATCAACGCCGTTTGACATCGAAAGTATCATCGCAATGCCGATAATGCCGATAGAGCCGGCAAACGAGACGAGGATAGTTCGCGCAAGCTTCGTGCGCAGGTTGTTGAAGCTGAGCCTCAGCGCCGTAAAAAAGCTCATAGAGGCTTTTCCGAGGTTTCTGTGCACCGCCTGCGACTCGTCGGTATCGTCATCATATGGGTCGGTGTCGTTGCGGATAACGCCGTCGCGCAGGGTGACGATTCGCGTCGCGTACTGCTCCGCAAGCTCGGGGTTGTGCGTTACCATGACGACGAGTCTGTCCTTTGCGACCTCCTTGAGCAGCTCCATTACCTGCACCGAGGTATCGCTGTCGAGCGCGCCGGTAGGCTCGTCGGCAAGAAGTATATCGGGGTCGCTCACAAGCGCACGCGCTATGGCTACGCGCTGCATCTGACCGCCGGAGAGCTGATTCGGCTTCTTGTGGATGTGATCGCCGAGCCCCACGCGCTCGAGCGCCGCCTTCGCGCGGGCAGCTTTATCCTTGCTCGTCGTGCCGCCGATAGTCAGCGCAAGCTCTACGTTTTCAAGGATGGTCTGGTGCGGGATGAGGTTATAGCTCTGAAAGACGAAGCCGACTGTGTGGTTGCGGTATGAATCCCAGTCGCGGTCGGTGTATTTTTTCGTTGAAACGCCGTTTATTATGAGGTCGCCGGAATCGTATCGGTCAAGTCCGCCGATGATGTTTAGCAGGGTTGTCTTTCCCGAGCCGGAAGTCCCGAGGATAGCTACAAATTCGCTGTCTCGCAGCGAGAGAGAAACACCGTCAAGGGCACGCTGTGTGAGCGCGCCCGTCTTATACACTTTGCTGATTTTACTGATTCGCAGCATTCTTTTATCACCGATTTTATTTTACCATCATTCGTGCCATTTGCAATCATCCTGCCGAAGATATAACAGAAAATTAACAAAATAACGCCCTTTTGACTGTTGTAACCGCGTCCCGGATATGATAACATTCAGTCAAAGACTATTTTAAGGAACGAACTGCCATGGATATAACCGAAGCCCGAAATGAATACGGCGCCGCTCTCAAAAAGGGCCGCGCCGAATACCGCGAAAGACTTATAAAAAATCAGAACCCCTACCCCGCCGTTCTGGAGGATGCGCTCGACGAGCTTACTCTCGCCGGAGCAATATATATCGGCACCGCGAACGTACCCATAGACCGCATAATCGGCACCGTTACGGGCGCGCGCACGAACGCTTTTTCCGCGAGCTTCTATCCCATCCTCGACGACGATACGGAGTTTGCTTCAAAGTGGATAAGCCTCGCCGCCTCGCACCTTGAGGAGGGCATACGCGACAGCATAAGCTGCGTTGAGTACCTCGGAGACCTCTACGTTCAGGAGGGCAACAAGCGCGTGAGCGTTCTGCGGCACTTCGGCGCGCCGAACGTATCAGCAAAGATAAGGCGCGTGCTGCCGCCGGATTCCGACGAGCCGCGCATCAGGGCATACCGCGATTTTCTCGAGTTTTACGAGGTCTCCGACCTCTATCTGGTCAAATTTGAAAAGCCGGGTCAGTACGCAAAGCTCCTCGCCTGCCTCGGAAAGAAAACCGGCGAAAAGTGGACGGAGGAATTCCGGCGCAGCTTCATTTCGGCTTATTCCAAGTTTGACGAGGCTTACAACGGAAAATCGAGGACCGAGGAGGCGCTTCTGACGTGGCTTCAGGCGCACTCCTTCAGGGAGCTGACCGAGCTCTCTCTCGGTGAGCTGAAAAAGAGCGTAGACGCCCTCACGAGCGATATGGAGGCGGAGACAAAGAGCCTCGATTCCGTGCCGCCGGAGGCGAAAAAGCGTCTCATTCAGAGCATAATCAGACCCGATATGTCGCACGTTACGGTCGCGTTCATCCATCAGCGCGACCCCGTGACCTCCCGCTGGACTGAGTCGCACGACAACGGCAGAAAGTATATCGAGGAGCTGTTCGGCTCACGCGTCACCGCTCTCTCCTACTTCAACGCCGACACCTCGGAAGAGGGTGAACGGCTTATGGAAAAGGCTGTTACCGACGGCGCCGACGCCGTTTTCGTAACGAGCGCGAATCTCCTGCGCGCCGCACTCAAGGTCGCCGTAAAATATCCGAAGATCAAGTTTTTCGCCTGCTCGCCCGACGTTCCCTACGCCTCGGTGCGCGGCTACTATTTCCGCGGCTACGAGGGCAAGTTCATCACCGGCGCTATCGCCGGCGCGATAAGCAAGGACGGCAGGATAGGCTACGTAGCCTTTGCGCCGACTGCCGGAGAGCCGGCGATGATCAACGCCTTCGCCCTCGGCGCCGAGATGACCAATCCGAACGCTAAAATAATCCTGCGCTGGGCGGGAAACGGCGGCAGACAGATCGAGAGGCTTCTTAACGAGGGCATCTCCGTCATCTCGGGTCACGACGTGCCGAGTCTTGACAACGACTATATGAACTACGGTCATTACGGTACTTTTCTGTATAACGAGGGGCGCCATATCACCCTCGCCTCGCCCTGCTGGCTCTGGGGCACCTTCTATGAGCAGGCTGTGCGCGCGATCCTCACCGGCTCCATCGACTCCGTCAAGGGCTCGAAGGACGCCGTAAACTTCCTTCTCGGAATGGACGCCGGCGTAATAGACGTTACACTCGGAAGCTCGCTGCCCGAGGGCGTGAGATACCTTTCAGAGCACCTGAAGCGCGCCATAGCCGCAAAGGAGCTTGATATTTTCCGCCGCAGAATAATCGGTCAGGACGGAGCCGTCATCTCCGACGGCTCAAAGATATTCACCAAAGACGAGCTTATGCACATGGATAATCTCGTGTCCTCGGTCGAGGGCGCGATACCTGAATTTTCTGAGCTTACACCACAGGCGCAGAGCCTCGTGCGCCTCATCGGAGTTCGCAAGGAAGAAGCTCCGCAGGAAATCGAGGTGCAGTAGCTTGAAAATACTTTGCATCTCCGATGATGAGGACCCCGCGCTCTGGGATCACTTTTCCAGATCGCGGCTCGAGGGGATCGACCTCATAATCTCCTGCGGCGACCTCAAGCCCGAGTATCTGCGGTTTCTCGTTACGATGGCGAACGTCCCTCTCCTCTACGTTCACGGCAACCACGATGAGAGCTACGAGTGGGACGCGCCCGAGGGCTGCGACTGCATTGACAACGCTGTCGTCCGCTATAACGGCGTCGTTATCGCCGGTCTCCCCGGCTGCCGCAAGTACCGCGACGGCAAATATCAGATCACCGAGCACAAAATGCGCGCTCTTGTGTGGCGGCTCGGCTTCGGCATACGCCGCGCGAAGGGGCTCGATATTCTCGTCACCCACGCGCCGCCGCGAGGCTGCGGCGACCTCGAGGATATTCCGCACATGGGCTTTCAGGCGTTTTATCGAATAATCGACGAGTTCTCGCCCGCGCTTCTGCTCCACGGTCACGTCCACATAACCTACGATCTGACAATACCGCGCGAGGAGCGAATCGCTGACACTCGGGTCATAAACGTCTCAAACCGCTATGTTGTCGAAATTCCGGACAAGCCGCACCCCGCCTCCGAACACAAACGTCTCAAGTGGATTACGCGCCGCGCTCAGCCGGAGGGCGGTGACTACTTATTTGATAACAAGGAAAAAAGCCTATGATAACAGACTCCTTCGATACCTCGACAGAATCCATCACGCATCCCCGCGCCTTTATCGGTGAGCAGGGCAAGCTTTTCGACACCTGCATCCTCACCTTCTCGCACGAGATCATGGCCCACGCCGTTGAAGCCCTTGGCTGTGCCGAAGTAGGCTGTATCGGTTCAGTGCGCGGCAGTACCCCGATCTATGCCTTTGAGCGCGGCGGCAGAACTTACGGGCTTTTCAACGTGTTTGTCGGCTCGACTATGGCGGCAAACTCCGTCATCGAGCTTAACTGGGCAGCGGGCGCGACGAAATTTATTATGTTCGGCTCCTGCGGCTCGCTCGTCGGTGAAAAGACGGGCGGAAAATACATCATTCCGACTAAAGCCTACCGCGACGAGGGCATGAGCTATCACTATGCCCCTCCCTCCGACTACATCGAGATAAAAAACGCTCCGAGAATAAAGGCGATCTTTGACGGGCTCGGCGCGCCGAACGTCGCGGGCGGAGTGTGGACGACCGACGCTTTCTACCGCGAGACCTACTCCGAGCGCGCAATACGCGTCAGCGAGGGCTGTATCGCCGTCGATATGGAGCTTGCGGGAGTTCAGGCGGTGTGCGATTTTCACGGCTTTGAGCTATACGCCTTTCTCACCTCCGGCGACGTTCTCGACTCGCCCGTCTACACTCCTGAGGGACTGCACGAAGCCAATCATTCGCTTGAAAAGCTGTATTTAGCGCTGAAAATAGCAGAAATAATACTAACCCCTGATTAAAAGCTTTAACCGAGCGCGCAGATTTTTTTGCGTCATACAAGGCGTCCGGTGCAGACAATACTTTGTGTATTATCAAGCCGGATAACGAAGTATGACGCGAAAAGGGCAAGCGCGAATTGAAGATTTTGATTAGGGGTTAGTATAA
>JAFPWN010000072.1 GCA_017412765.1 Oscillospiraceae bacterium
AAAACCGTCAAAATTTCCGTCCAAACCTTTCCGGACGTTTCGCCGTATGGGTCAAAATCTGGGTCGGCCGTTTTTGACAATCGCTTAAGTGCCTCAAAAAGTTATAAAAAGTGGCGATTTTCATTGAAAATCGCCACTTTTTTGGTTGCGGGGGTGGGACTTGAACCTCACGACCTCCGGGTTATGAGGCGAGAAAAGTTTGCTTTTTTAATACTTTTTACTACTTTTAGTCATTTTTATTCCAAAAAAGTTTCCGCTTAACAGTCTTATCTCCACTGTTTCCTTGTGTTCCAAAGCTGTCTGTGGAGTGTATGTGGTCAGAAGCCCGCATTGTCAATTTGGGAGGCGCAGGCGTTTTTGCAAATAGGGAGAACAGTCAGAGCATACTCATACCGCCCTACTCCATGTCGTGGAGAGGAATATATCAACAAGACGTACAGCAATAATTTTAAAACCCTTTCGGGTTGGGCATAACGCCTTTAGTTCATGTTGAAACCTACCATATTTTGTGGTAAAATCTGTTTACACCTTGTGGCATTGTTATTATTGAAAAAGTACGAAAAACAAGATCGCGGTTATGGAGGTGGCAATAATGCCTAACCTATCACAGATAAAGCGTCAGAGGATGCTCGATTTTTTAGAAACACTCAAGAAAGAACACACGGACGATGAATCCATCCGTGCGTTTACTGAGATTGAGAATCAGTTACGCGATAAGAAATATGGACTTGTTTGGGAGGAGCATTCAGAACGAGTGGATGAGATGCTCGAAGAAAACATTCCCATTTTCACAGAAGATGTTGATAAGAAAATAACCGCATCCGCAGATGATGTCTATAACTTTATCCTTGAAGGGGATAATCTACAGAGCCTGTATTTGTTGGAAAAGACTCATTGTGGACGTATAGATATGATTTATATAGATCCTCCATATAATACTGGCGAAGAAGACTTCGTTTATGATGATAATTATGTAGATACAAGTGACGCATTTCGTCATAGCAAATGGCTCTCATTTATGTCTGAACGATTAAGAATAGCTAATCGTTTATTAGCGCTACACGGGTTTATCTTTATCAGCATAGATGATAAAGAAGCAGCAACTCTACGTCTTCTTTGTGATGAAATATTCGGGGAAGCGAATTATGAAAAAACGGATTATATTCAAGTCCGCTATCCAGAAAAGACCTTAAAATCCGATATGAAGTATCATAAAGAGATTGAACAGGTACTGGTTTATAGAAAAAGTGATGAAGCAAAACCATATATTAAGCCTGAAGAATATGACTATGATAAGTTTATATATTCAGTAGAAGAATTGACCGCTGGCACAGAAATGGAACTCGGCGGAAAACGCGTTATTCTCTTCAGAGATGGTGAATATAAAATAGTCAAACATGATGTGGGTTTTAAAGATGGCTTGAAAGAAATATGGGCAACGGGAACAATATTAAACGGAAACTCCTCCGGGAGATTTTTTAGAGATTTTCTTGATGGCAGGAAAACGCAAGATGGCCTTGGTGTAATGTATAAGGTTTTCGATATTGGCGATGATCAATACGATTATCGTTATTTCACAGGACCTAAAAAGGCAAATGCCACAAAAGGAAAATACTATCAAGGCGTTCCTACAGATAAAATGGAGGACGGTTCCGAAAAAATAACACCCATTCCAAATTTCTATGATATGGCTGGTGATTTTGGAAATATTCGTCATGAAGGTGGAGTTGCATTTAACAGTGGTAAGAAACCTGTAAAAATGATTAAACGCTTTCTTGAGTATTTTGAAAGAAAAGATATATGTGTACTTGATTTCTTTGCCGGAAGTGGTTCAACTGGCCATGCAGTATTGGCATTAAATGAAGAAGACGGCGGTCAACGTCATTTCATATTATGTACTAATAACGAAGTTTCGGAAAAGAAGCAGATAGCTTATTTTGTAGATCGTGGTTATATCGACGAACGTCCTCGTAAGGGAACAAAGAAAGAGATGGAATGGAAGGCTACATGGGAATCATTCAAAATGTCTGCGCAGCACCAAAAAGAAATGGAAACAGAGGAATATCAAGATCTTGGAATATGCCATAGTGTAACATATCCAAGGATAAAAACCGTGGTTACGGGAATCCGTACAGATGGCACCAAGTATTCTGAGGGAATTTCTGCAAATGTCAAATACTTCAAATGCGACTGGACACCACGCAAGCCGGAGGATTATTTGCTTAGTAATGCGCTCTGTCTCCACATTCAGGAGATGATAGAACTGCAGCATGGTATTGAAATTGACAATGTACGCAATGTGCTGGTTCTCAATAAGGCAGATTTCCGGAAATATGTTATGGATGATTCAAACTATCCGCAGATAGAGAACATCTGGGTAAACCAGAATATCATTTTCAATTCTGAGGAAATGGAGAAGTTAAATGCACTCGGCTTCAAATACATACCGAGAGAATTCTTCGGTCAGGAATTAAGGGAGGCGGCGGAATAATGTTTACGGCAACACTATTTGATTTTCAGACAAAGCACGAGGAGAGCCTGCTGGCAAAGTGCGCCGACCATGACGAACTCGTTCTCTCTGCTCCAACAGGTGCCGGAAAGACTGTCCTTGTATCGAAATTCATAGACGATTATCTGGATGAGAACCCGAATACGGTCTTTTTGTGGTTGTGTCCCGGTGCAGGCGGACTGGAAAAGCAGTCGCAGGACAGCTTCATAGAAGTGACCTCCGGCATCCCGGACGGCGATGTGTACGCATTTATCAATGAAAGCGATCCTCGCGGCAAGGTCTTCTTCATCAACTGGGATAAAATCAACCGCTCATCGAATGTAGTCCTCCGTGAAGGGGAACATCGCGACCTGATGGGCAAGGTTCTGTTCTGTCATACGAACGGTATCGACATTTTCATGCTCATTGATGAGGAACATAAATATCAAGCAACGGCAAACGAATACATCGGCAATATCCAGCCTGTCCATGTACTCCGCATTTCTGCTACTCCAGTCAGTAAGGGAGATCACACAGAAATCATCCAGGACGATGAAGTTATCGGTGCAGAGCTTATTGCAGCCGGAATATCCATAAATGAAGGTGTTTCCGCTGCTATTGAGGAGAACAACAGCCTTGACGATGATCTGCTCCTGCTCGATCTTGCCGATAAAAAGCGGAAAGAAATACAAGCAGAATATGACCGCCGTGGTCTCAAAATCAGACCGCTCGTTCTGATACAGTTCCCGAACGGCTATGACGAGTGGATTGAGCGTGTGAAGCAGGCACTCGATGACTTGGGATATTCCTCCACATCCGGGCTTGTGGCTTCGTGGTTTTCGGGAGATCATCCCGACAATCCCGATGAAATAAAAAAGTTAGACGGTCAGTATGCGTTCCTGCTGTTCAAACAGGCCATTGCTACAGGCTGGGACTGCCCTCGTGCAAAGATTCTTGTGAAGCTGCGTGAAGGCGGCACAGAGCGATTTAATATACAGACGGTGGGACGCGTGCGCCGTATGCCGGAGAGAAAATATTATGACTGTCCGCTAATCGATAACTGCTATGTTTATACGCTCGATAGCGAATATGCAGAGGGATTAACGAACAGTTTAGGTGATTCATTCTATACCTATCTGTATAAGCGTAAATTTGAGGCTCCGAATATCGTACTTCAGAAAGAATCGTTGAACGGCAGCGACCGATATGCGGTCAACCCGGAGGCGGTCGTTAAGGTCATCCGTGAACAGATGCTTACAGAATGTGACCTTGACCATGACGGCAAGGTGGACAAGCATGAAATGGAAGTCAGCAAGGGATATGTTTTCGGTACTAAGCTGAAGACTGAAGCTATTGAAGGTGTAGCCCGTACTACCCATGATATTCGCTCGTTAAATCGCATCTTTGGCGGTGAGCATCAGATCAGCAACCATGATGACGGTTTTATCATTCGTGACGCAAAGCGCCGGATTGCAAGAGCAATCGGTATTGATGAGAATATATCCAACAATGCGCTGCGTGTTCTGTTCGGACCTCTTGATATGCAGACGTCTTTGTTCTCGGAGGAAGAAATATCGTTTGAACGTGAGCATAAGTTGATTGACGGACTGAATCTCCGCGAATATAACGCTTTTCTCGTCAACAACAGAGGCAGGCTTGTTGAGGTGTTCAGCGGCGTCAGCGCAGAACGTATTGCCGATATTAAGGAAACGAATATTATCGTCTCGGAATGGGCAATGCCGAGAGAGCAATATTACAAGCAGCATAAGCGTATCCCAAGTACGAAAATTATGAATAAAAATCCCTTTATGGATTATGGCAACAATATCCTCATTCAGAAGAACCGTACTTTTACAGAAATTTCCTTCGAGGACTGGTGTGAGCGCTATGATTCCGTGGAGTGGTGCTATAAGAACGGAGATAAAGGCGACGAGTATTTCAGTATCGTATACCGCAAGGCTTTCAGACGCAGCAACTTCTACCCGGATTACATCATCAAATTGAAAAACGGCGATGTATGGATTATTGAGGCAAAGGGAGGTATGACTGCTGAGGGCAGCTCAAACAACATTGATAAATACGCTCCTCGCAAGTTTGATGCACTGAAAGAGTATGCCTCCCGCCATCCGGAAATTAAATGGGGCTTCATCAGGGCGGTCGGTACGCAGATTTATCTTTCCAACACAGTATGGTCGGAAGACGTTACTAACCGTAATGTGTGGAAACCGATCGAAGTGTTTATTTGAAAATAAAGGGGGCTGTTTAGGTGGGGAAAATATTAGATAATTTTTGCGGCTATGTAAATGTGGGCGACAATACTTATACATGCAATGTTTCAAAAAATATTGTCACATTGTTGCCTGCTTATAGTAACCAAACGGAAAGATATGCAGCTTTTGACCGAGTTCAATCATGTGACATAGCCGCTCAGGAGTTCCTTTATGGAACAACTGACAACACCTACATTGCCATAATGTGCAGGAATAATTTCCATACAGATCTATTCGGGCTTAATCCTTCTGCTCGGTTTGCGACACCTCTCATTGTCAAGGCTGCAGGTAATGCAAGTGGTTATTTTGATAAACTTACTGAAGAGTGGGACAAGTTCCATGCTATAACCTTTAAGGGTGGAAACATAAACGCAATATTTAATCCCGAGGTCGCTGTGGAGCCACTGAATCCCGAAGAATTATTAAGCGCAGATGGCGTTCATACAATCAAGTCACGCCCATGGAGTGATTATACCCGCACAGTCGATGTTGAGATATATGGAGAAAAAGCAACATTAACCCTTTCAGTATCACATGCTGGAGCAAAGCACGACGCAGCGCATATGGGTGCGTATAGCCTCGGAGAGCTTAATTCTTTTATTCGTTTTTCATTTGAAAAAGATCAAGGTCTTGACAAGATTGAGCGCTACTATAGAATTGTGAGGTCATTGGTTGCTGTATTAACTATGCAAAACAACGTTACCTTTGAGTTATACCTCAGCCAAAGAAACTCAGAAGGACAATTTATTAAAAGCGCCATTTGTAAGGTTTTTGACCATTACGAAAACTATTCTGCAAAACAATGGCATAGAGTGATTCCTATCTGTAGGATTTTTAATTGCTTGCCAAATTTTTTGGAAAAGATTGAATGCAATGGTGTTAGTGCGCTACTTGCAGTCTTGCCTGACGATAACAGAACCGCCAATCTCATTTCCATAACCAATGTACAGGATATGTGTACAGCGTTAGAGGTTGCCTATTCATGGAGTAAACGCCATAAACAGAAGGACGCTCTTATAGAGGAGTTAAAAAAGACTATTGGTTCAACGATAGATGAATTTATGAAAACTCATGGCGAAATAGATGTCCATAAAGAAACCACTATATTAAGCGCCTTTCGATATCTCGACTTTACGTTAGTACAGCGAATTTATACACTTTACCAAGAAAATAGTGAATTTATTGATTCCATTACCGCAAAACACTCCTTGCCACGATTAGATTTAGATAATATAAGTGCATTTGTAAAGCTTCGCAACAAAAGAACGCATCGAGGTACTGCTGATTGGGGTGACAACGCACAGATATATGATCCATTGTTCGCACTCCTGTATGCTTGTTTTCTAACATCCATTGGCTTGCCCGATGATATCGTAAAAGCAATATGCCAAAATATTTTTTAACTATTTAGTATTACAAGGTGATACACAGTGAGCCAAGAAAAACTGCAATTATTTGAAGATCAACCCATCCGAACGGCGTGGGATGAAGAAATAGAGGAGTGGTATTTCTCCATCGTGGATGTAGTGCGCGTTTTGACGGGGCAGCCCGACGCACGGCGTGCGAGTACATATTGGGCGGCGCTGAAAAAACGCCTGTCCGAAGAAGGCGCAGACCAACTGCTTACAAATTGTAAGCAGTTGAAAATGAAAGCCACAGATGGAAAGCATCGTGCTACCGATGTCGCAAATACCGAACAGCTTTTCCATGTTGGTGCGCTCTATGTTCATTGAGAGGCCATAAATAATGTCAGGCATTTATTTAATCCTCCTCTGTTATTTCAAGATATTCCGGATGCTTATCAAGTAACTCGAAAACCCAGGGTTGAACGAATCCTGGAGCCATCCCCCTGGGTGCCATACTTGTGCCTGCGGACATAGAAAGGATTTTAAAGGTTTCCAAGCGTTTTACAACAGGGTCAGTTAAATCAAGCATAATAGCAAGCTGCTTTTTATCATAGAAATTCTTTATGTATTTTTTCTCGTCGTTGGACAACCTACTCATGACATATCTGTATGCGTGCCACATTTTCCTTTTATCAACAAAAGCCTTAATCATAGCAATTATCCATTTAACAGCATAAGAAATAAGCAACCCTATAGACACAGCAAGTGCAATAAAAAGCCATATCCCGTATTGCTCCCTAAAACCAGTAATATCAAAGGGTAATATCGATGCCGGGATACATAGCAGCAAAAGGCAAGCTACAAAGAGAGCTAATGCAACTCTTGCCGAAATATCCAAAATTTTTCCCAAATCAATATTCATTGTTATAATAATCCCTCCACCTTTATCGGAAATATTTTGAACCCTTGAGGTTAGCTAATTACATTTGATTAACGCCCTCAATCTCAAGTTTGTTTTTGCATCTCATTGCTCTTTTTATTAAAAAAAGCAAGCAAAGGCGACACTGATATTTTAAATTAATAAGCCCATTGCAATGGTATAATACCACAAAATAATTTATATTTTCTCATACTTTGATACAAATTGCAAGTTTTACTGCTATAAGATATTTGCAATTTGAGTTGGTTAAGATACCCCGCTTCACGAAATGGAGAGGATATATAGCAACAAAACACAGAAGCAACAACTTAAAGTCCCTCGGAATATATCCGAGGGACTAACCTTATGGCCGCGCCAGCCATTTTTTGAATTCGTCGAACGTTATCTCACCTTTTTCACAGGCAGCCTCCTGCTCTTTTGCCATCGCGCTCCAGGCGTAGAAATCGTTTGGTTCGATCTTCCCGGCGCGTATCCAGCCGAAACGGCGCTTGTATTCACGGCGATACTCCGTGAAGGTCTCGTTGTTATTTTTGTTTTTCGTGTAAACACGCATTGCGCCGACGTCCTTGCAGGTGCGTCCGTTCTCGAAGGTCGTGATGTCGCAGTACTCCGCGCTGGCTTTTCCGGTCAGAGCGAAATACCTCCCGCAGTTTTTGCATACGCGCATCTTGATATCTCGCTTCAGACACTCGCGAATGTCGTAGTCAACAAGATCAAGATAGCTCTTCGGTTGCAGCACCTCAGTCATCTCTCCGTCAATAAGTTCATAGCGCGTCGCTATCTCTCTGAAATGATAGGAGCGCAGCAGATCGTGTTCCGCGTTAGAGAAATACTCCGCAACGCTCATCTCGGCGTTGTCCTTGTCCAATGCAGAGGCAAAAAGTCCCTTGATCGCTCTCTGCAAATTCCATACGTCGGAATATATCCTCGGAAGCTCATCGTGGTGTATGAGGTCAATGACAGAAGCGTCGTCGGCACTCAGCTTCTTCGCCTTCTCCATACGAGCGCAAAAGTCATATCTCACGAACTCGAAATATTCGTGCAGCCCTGCGAGCTCGTCAAGCACCTCTCGTACAACGTCAAGATACTTCTCGTCTCGAGACGGGTAGTATTCTCTCAGCGCCTTGCCCGCGCGTTTTAGCTCAGCGTCATAAGGCTCCATAGCTAAATATAAAAACCTGATCAGGCTTTCCGGAAACGGGAAGCCTTTTTTCATTTCTCCATACTCGAAGTATTCTACTCCGCCGGATATGTAATGAGTAAACATGGCAGCCTCCAAAAAATAGACTGATAGCAGCAACAATATAGCAGTAAGTCTTGACAAGATTATAAATCTATGTTACGATGTCAACAGACTGATAAGTATATGCGCATATATCTAAGTCGCAGTCTACGACATCCCGGCCGGATTGTCAAGAACAAAATTTGTGAAGGAGAACAAAATGAAGAAATCAAAGTACAAATCTATTGACGAGCTGCCGCTCTTCCTCAACGCAAAAACTGTTGCGGAGGTGCTCGGGGTTAGTACATCCTCTGCTTATGAACTGATGCACGAAAAAGATTTTCCAACAGTTCGAGTTGGAAGTCGAATGGTTGTGCCGAAAGAAAAGTTTGTTGAGTGGATCGAGAAGGAGGTAAGCTGATCGTGACAGTGTTCGATGGTAAGTTCTATCAGATGGCAAATATGATCTTCGGCTACGGACTGACGCCTTACGAGTTCACGGTCTACAACTACCTCGTCTGCTGCGCGGGTAATCGTGGAAGATGTTATCCGAGTATGAAAACGATAGCGGGAGTCTGCAAGTGCTCCGAGAACACTGCGCGAAAAGCTGTACACGCTCTCGCAGATAAAAAGTTCATCCGAATCGTTGAAACCTACTCTGATCTCGACAACGACAGAATCCGCCAGACCAACAACACCTACTTCATCCTCGACCTTCCGGAGCTGCCCGAGCGCGAGGAAAAACACATGAGGCTGCGCTACAAAAATTCTGACGGTAGCTTCTCAAGCGACGCAGACAGCGTGGCGTGAAAAAGCTAATAGACGAGACAAGTGCGCAAGGCCGATTTTTCGGACTGACAAGTTTCGCCTTTGTGGTACGGTTCCGGGGCGTGCCCCGTTCCCGTACCACAAAGGCGGGGGCTAATGCCCCCACACCCCCAAAACCTAATACAGAGGAAGTGAAAAGATATGGCAAAAGAAAATTTTATCCGAGTTCGAGTAACGGATTTCGAAAAGGACTTCGTCTACTACAAAGCGAAGAAAGCGAATCTCAATATGAGCGAGTTCGTTAGAAAGGCTGTGCTCGACAAGCAGATAACAGTACTCCCCGGTCTCGAAGAGCTCACAACGGAGCTCCGCAGGCAAGGCAACAATCTCAACCAGCTAACTGTGATGGCTCGACAAGGACGCATTGAGATGGTCAACCTCGAACCCTTCATGGAGGTGTACCAGCAGACATGGCAAGCGTTAAATTCGTTGCTGCGCACGGTAGCGTAGGTCGTATCGCCGACTATGTAGAGAACCGTGAGAAAACAAATGAGCGTCTCATCACTGGCGTAAACTGTTTGGCGCAGACCGCCGTCGATGAGTTCGAGGCGGTCAAGCGGCAGTTCAATAAAACCGATGGACGCGAGTACTACCACATCGTGCAGGCGTTCTCTCCGGACGACCCGATAGACTTCGGGACTGCTCACGAGCTCGGCATAAAGCTCGCAGAGTATTTTAAAGGCTACCAATGCCTCGTCGCCACGCACACGAATACTAATCATATACACAACCACATCATAATGAACTCGGTGAATTTCGAAAACGGCAAGAAATATCATCAGAGCGCAAAGGATATGCAGATGGTCAAGGAGTACTGCAACAAGCTATGCCTCGAGTATGGTTTCTCGATTACCGAGGCAAAGGCTCAGAAGAATCCTGAGTGGAAGATGGAGCTGCGCGATCGTATCAAGGATGCACTGGCACAGTCAAGTACCCGCGAGCGCTTCATAGAGATAATGGAGGAGTGGGGTTACAAGGTGAAGTGGGAGCCAAACCAGAAGCACATCACCTACACCACTCCTGAGAACATCCGCTGCCGCGACAGCAAGCTGTTCGACCCGAAGCTCCTGCGTGAGAATATGGAGCAGTACTTCAAGATGGGCGGTGAAAGGTTCGTAGAGTTCTGTCGCGAGACGGAGGACTTAGGCGGCGACTCGAAGGTGGACGTCAACAACAGAGTGCTCGAAATCACCGGCATAACAATAGGGGTAGCTGCTGTCGCGGTCGCTGCTTCCGATGATGAAAAGGAAAAGGACGATGCCCTCACCCGCGCCGCGAAGACAGCGAACTACACGGCGATGCTGGTGCAGGAGCTGATTGAACTCCACAAGCTCATCGAAGAGCTCAGACGCAAGGATGAGCAGGAGGAAGAACTGCGCTACGATTATGCGCCGGAGTATGACTATGACGAGGAGTATAGACAGTACCACGGCTTCGGAGGCATGGGCGGTATGAGTATGTAGCAGTTACCCGTACCCCCTCCGCAAAATGCTGACGAAATATATAAACAAGACGAAGCAGCAACAACTTAAAGCCTATTGGCGGCGAGCAAAAAATATGTCCGAAATATGTTGTAGCTTTCTGAGAACGGCTGTGGTATTGTCCATGTAACGCAAGCTCAGCGTGCCGCGACGCAATAACAGATCGAGAGGGGCGTATCAAAAGCCCCTCGAGATTGTTTCTAAAAAATGTTGTAGCTTTCTGCTAAAACTTGTGGTATTCGTTTTGGTTGAAAAAGATTAAAAAGGGGATGACGCAAATGAGTAAACGAAGACCGTCCGGCGACGGCATGGTGCGAAAGCTGGGCAGCAATCTTTGGGAAGGTCGAGTGGTCATTGGTCACAAAGCTGACGGCTCGTCCATATTCAAATACGTCTATGCCAACACGCAGAAGGAGATAAGCGACAAGCTGCGGACACTCGTTGAAGCCTACGACGGAGTTGATCTTAGGGAAGAAATGAGAATGACGCTTGCCGTGTGGCTCGAACGCTGGGAGAACGATTACCTTCGCCTCGCTGTGCGGGAGAACACTTGGGCGAAGTATCACGGAAGTATAGTACGCCATATTTTGCCGCACATCGGTGAGCTGCCTCTCGACGCTATTACCTCTGCGGATATCCAAAAGCTCTACAACAAGCTCCGCGCAACGCTCTCCGGTTCCAGCGTCCGGCACATCCACAACATACTGCATCAGGCGTTTGACGTGGCGGTCAGTGAGAGGCTAATACCGTCAAACCCTGTGGATAGGGTGGAACCGCCTAAGCGTAATTACGCTCCGAAGCAGATATTAAACGATGAGCAGCTCGCGACGCTGATGGAGGAAATCAAAAAGGACGATGTCTGGCATGACTTCTTCTATACGGAACTCACCAGCGGTCTTCGCCTCGGCGAGATATGCGCACTCAAGTGGAGCGACTTCGACGAGAAAAGCGGCAAGCTCAGCATACTGCGCACAGTCCGCAAGGAAAAAGGAGTGTTCATATTCAGCGACACGAAAACCCGCGCAGGCAAACGGACGATACTCCTACCGCAGAGTACAGCGGATCTGCTCCGTAATCGTGAACGAATCAGCAAATGGATATTCCCGAACCCTCTGAAGCCGGAGGAGCCGACGAATCCGAGTTCAGCTTACAACCGACTGAAAACCATACTAAAGAAAGCAGGACTGCCGAGTATACGCTTCCACGACTGCCGCCACACATTCTCAAGCCACGCACTTGCCAGCGGCGTGGACGCAAAAACGCTTGCGGGTATACTCGGTCACACGAATGCCAGCTTTACTCTCGACACCTACACTCACGTCACTGACGATATGAAAAGCAAAGCCGCCGGAATCGTCGGCGGATTCATGGAGGAGATATTCGGAAAGGAGTTGAAACCTTGGGAAGAAGAAAAAAAGGCGAGGGCTTGATTCATCTGCGCAAAGATGGGCGATGGGAAGGGCGAACCGTCATTGGCTACGATGAAAAGGGTCTGCCCAAAACGAAAAACGTCCTTGCGAAGACAAAGCACGAATGCCAGGAAAAGCTGGACAAGCTCAAAGCGGAGCTGAACCCGGAGGCAGTAGAGAATCCTACTGCAAGAACTACCTTCGGAGAATGGCTGGATCAATGGTACAAAACCTACGTCAAGCCGACGATCCGCCCCGGCACGCAGGAGAACTACGAAAACAGGATATATAAGCACATCATTCCAAGCCTCGGGAAAATGCCTATCACTATACTAACGCAGGCAGAGCTTGTGCGGTTCTATGGAGAACTGAGAAGCGGTGGACGCTTGCAGTATACGGAACAGCTCGGCTCCGGTCTATCCAACAAAATGGTGCGCTCCTGTCATGCACTCATCAAAAGCGCGTTAAAGAAAGCGGTGGACGAGAAGCTGATAAAAACAAACCCTGCCGAGGGCTGCAAGCTGCCGTCAGCACAGCCGAAGGAGATGCAGATCCTGACGCCGGAGGAAATGCAGCGGTTTCTAATACAAGCCAAGCATGATGGTTACTATGAGATATTCCTCGTTGCCCTTGCCACAGGGCTTCGCAGAGGCGAGCTGATGGCACTTCAATGGAGCGACCTCGATTTCAAAACAGGAGAGCTTAGAATCCAACGCTCGGTCAGACGCACCAACGGTGAGCTTCTCATCTCCGAGCCTAAAACCAACGCAGGATACAGGACGATAATACTGCCGCCCGGCGTGGTAAAAGCGCTTGAAGATTATAAGGAAACGATAGATTCAAGGTGGATGTTCCCGTCGCCGGTAAAAGAGGACTCTCCACGCGACCCGTCAACGCTCGCCGCAAAGATGAAGCTGGTGCTGGAGAGAGCAAACTGCAAAACCGTTCGCATGCACGATCTTCGCCATACCTTCTGTGCTATGTCGCTTGAGCACGGAATGGATGTAAAGACGCTGTCAGAAATAATTGGTCACGAATCGGCGGCGACTACGCTGAATATCTACGCTCACGTCACAGACGCTATGCAGAAACAGGCGGCGAGGATAATAGATAAGGGCATCGCAGGGAACGAAGCTCCAGAGCTTGATGAAAAACCGAAGTCCATCCCACCAAGCGATTTCAAAGCAGTCGAGAGCCGCAAGGTGGGGTATGTAAAGCAGCTAAGCCCTAACTGCTGGCAGGGCAGATATTCACCACGTCTATCGAACGGAAAACGCTATGTACGAAACGTATACGCTCCGACGGAGGCGGAGTGCCGCGAAAAGCTCACAGAGCTGATTGAACAAATGAAGGCTGAGATAGCGGCGGGCAAAACAGCGTAAATGCCGATTGTAGGGCGATATAAGCGAGACTCGGGCTGGGTAGAGTAAAAACCCAGCCAACTTTTTTGAACGCGACCTGCCGCGCTTTATGAAGCTGATAGCGATTTAATTCAGATTGGAAGACAAAAGCTGGCTATAAAATGAAATAATCTGTCTGTGGAATGTATGTGGTCAAAAGTAGTTAGCAACTCGTTAAGTGCCTCAAAAAGTTATAAAAAGTGGCGATTTTCATCGAAAATCGCCACTTTTTTGGTTGCGGGGGTGGGACTTGAACCTCACGACCTCCGGGTTATGAGCCCGACGAGCTACCAACTGCTCTACCCCGCGATATGCGGGAGCGCGAAACGCGCTCCTCTTTGTAAGAGATACTATACCACACTTTCGGAGCTTAGTCAAGAGAAATCGCGCGACATTATTCGCCCTGATGCGATTTTTCTCCGCCGGACGTTCTTCTGCGGCGGAAACGGCGGTTGTGCGACTGCGGCTTATCCGCCTTTTTTGGCTCCTCCACGTGCTGAGCGGGCTTTTCCTCGACCTCCGCCTTGACCCTGTGCACCTCGTGATTTCTGTGCCGCGGCGCGTGTGTTTTCTCTGCCTTTGCCGGCTCTGCTGGCGCGGGCTCCTGCGGCTTCTCAACCCGCTTTATGCGCGGAGCTGGCTTTTCGTCGGGGATTCTGCCCTCCGCCTTCATCTGAAGATACTCTGCGCGCTTCTGCTTGCCGCCGAGAACGGTGACCTCGTCGGCGCGGAAGGTCTTTATATTCATCTCCGAGACGTCCTCAAGGCGGACGCGGACGGTGCTCTTGAGCAGATTGACGTCGAGCACGCTGCCCTTGCCGGCGGGCGTATCGACGAAGGAATCGGGCTTCGGAACGTTCTTGACAAGCTCCTCATACGCCTCCTCCTCATATTTGAGGCAGCACATCAGCCTGCCGCAGGCGCCTGAGATCTTAGTCGGATTGAGTGAAAAGCCCTGTGTTTTCGCCATTTTTATGCTGACGGGCTGGAAGTCGTCAAGAAACTGCGCGCAGCAGTACTGCCTTCCGCAGATGCCGAGACCGCCGAGCATACGCGCTTCGTCGCGTACGCCGATCTGACGAAGCTCGATGCGGGTGTGGAACACTCCGGCGAGATCCTTGACAAGGTCGCGGAAGTCTACTCTGCCGTCCGAGGTGAAGAAGAAGAGGATCTTGCTGCCCTCGAAGTTGTATTCGACGTCGACGAGCTTCATATCGAGCTTGTGGGCGCGGATCTTTTCGCGGCCGATGCGATACGCGTCCTTCTCGGCGGCGCGGTTTTCCTCGGCGCGGCGGTCGTCCTCCACGGTCGCGACGCGCACGACGGGGCGCAGGGGAGCGTGCACGGCCTCGTCCGGCACCTCGTGGTTGCCGGCGGCGCACTCCGCATACTCAAGACCCTTCGCGGTGTCGACGATCACGTTCTCGCCCTGACGGACTGATATGCCGTTCGGGTCGAAGAAATACACCTTTCCTTTATTTTTGAATCTTACGCTGACTACTTCTGCCATTGTATTCTCCTAGATTTATATCAAACGTGCGCCAGAAATGCGTTCAGGAAAAGACCCGCAAGGTGAACGGCGCTCATGTTGAATATCATATACTTTTCCGCATCATTGCAGGCGCCCGTAACGGACTCGAAAAGCGCCTCGTTTATCTCGCCTGAGCGGATCTTATCGACGGCGCCGCGCTTGAGTGCCGCGATGAAATCGGCGAGGGCGGCGCGATCCTTTTCTTTTTCAAGCTCTGTCGCGGCGGCGGCGAGCAGTACCCGGTCGCGCCTTGAGGCGGCGCGCCAGAACTTGTCCGCAAGCGCGCTCTCTATAACGAGGTCGCGGGGCGGGAGGGTGATGAGCTCGCAGCGGCTGCGGACTGTTCCGAGGAGCTTTTCCGGATTTTCGGCGGTGAGGATGAACACCGCGTGGCTCGGCGGCTCCTCAAAGACCTTGAGCATCGCGTTCTGCGCGGCTGCGTTCATATAATCCGCCTCGCGGATGATGAAAACGCTCTTTTCCGCCTCGTTCGGCATTACCATCGCCTGCGAACGGACGGCGCGCATAGCGTCGATCTTGATCTCCTTATCGTCACCGACCTTGCCGGTGACGGAAATATCGGGGTGCAGACCCTTCATCGCCTTGCGGCACGCGCGGCAAACGCCGCAGGGGCGCCCCTCGCCCTCGCAGACGCAGCCCTGTGCGAGAACCTTGGCGCCCTCAAGGCGCCCCTCCTCGTCGGATCCCGTGATTATATACGCGTGGAAGAGCCTGCCGGAGGAGATATGCGATTTTATTAAGTCATAGATCGTCGCCATTATTGCCTCCGGGCGCAGTTTGAGATTATTTGTGGTAGAGCTTTTTAGACTGGTACACCGGCTCGCAGGTGAGATTGATGCCGAGCTTTTTCATGAGATTCTCGTCTACCTGACTGAGAATGACGGTGGAGTGCGCCTCACAGCCCTTGAGCTTTTCAAGCTGCTGCATTGCGATCTCGGCTACGGGGTTCGTCGCCGCGGAAATGCTGAGCGCGACGAGAACTTCGTCTGTGTGCAGGCGCGGATTGTGACCGCCGAGGTGGTTGACCTTCAGATCCTGCACCGGCTCGATGATAGCGGGGCTGAGAAGGCGGATGCGGTCGTTTATGCCGCCGAGCTTTTTGAGCGCGTTCAGAAGCGCGGCTGAGGCGGCGCCGAGGAGCTTCGTAGTCTTTCCGGTGACGATGGAGCCGTCGGGCAGCTGAAGGGCAAAGCCCGGCTCGCCGGTCTCCTCAAAGCGCGCGAGCGCCTCCTTTCGGCATATCCTATCGTTTTCGGATACGCCGACGGAGTTCATGAGGAGCTTTATCTTTTCAACGTCCATACCGTCGGAAAGGCCCTTCGTGCGGTTGCAGAGGGCGGCGAAATACCGGCGGATTATCTCATTTTTCGAGGCCTCGCAGCAGACCTCGTCGTCAACGATGCAGTTGCCTGCCATGTTGACGCCCATATCGGTGGGGGACTTGTATGGGCACTCGCCGTCGTAGACGCGCTCGAAGAGCGTGTGCAGAACGGGGAATACCTCGACGTCGCGGTTGTAGTTTACGGTCATGACGCCGTAGGCCTCGAGGTGGAAGGGATCGATCATATTGACGTCGTTGAGGTCGGCTGTCGCCGCCTCGTAGGCGACGTTTACGGGGTGCTTTAAGGGGAGATTCCAGATCGGGAAGGTCTCGAACTTCGCGTAGCCGGCGCTGACGCCGCGCTTGCGCTCGTTGTAAATCTGACTGAGGCAGGTCGCCATCTTGCCACTTCCGGGGCCGGGAGCGGTCACGACGACAAGGGGACGGGAGGTCTCGATGAAATCGTTTTTGCCGTAGCCCTCGTCGGAGACTATCTTTTCAACGTCGGCGGGGTAGCCGGCAATGGGGTAGTGGCGGTAAACGCGGATGCCAAGCGCCTCAAGACGCTGCTGGAAGCTCTCCGCGCTCGACTGACCGGCAAACTGCGTTATGACAACGCTGCCGACGTAAAGCCCGTAGCCGCGGAAGGCGTCGATGAGCCGCAGCACGTCGAGATCGTAGGTTATGCCGTAATCTCCGCGCACCTTGTTCTTCTCAATATCGCTCGCGCAGATGGCGATGACTATCTCCGCCTTGTCCTTCAGCTCGAGGAGCATCTTGACTTTGTTGTCCGGCTCAAAGCCGGGCAGAACGCGGGAGGCGTGGTAATCGTCAAAGAGTTTGCCGCCAAACTCGAGATAGAGCTTGCCGCCGAACTTTTCAATGCGCTCCTTTATGTGCTCAGCCTGCATTTTGCGATATTTCTCACTGGAAAATCCGATTTTCATTCCCTTCACCCCTGCTTATATGAACTTTTTTATAGCTTTTCTATCTTATTCAGTACCTCGTCGAGCGCGCCGCACTCAATGCTCTCAACCTCGCCCTTGTCTACAAGCGCGGCAAAAGCGGGATCTATCGGCAGCTCTGCTGTGCAGTCAACGCCGTACTTCTCAGCGAGCGCCTTAACGTCGCCGGAGCCGAAGATGCGGTGCTTTTCACCGCAGTTCGGACATTTGAACCACGCCATGTTCTCAACTATGGCGATTATGGGCTTGTCCATCATCGCCGCCATCTTGACCGCCTTCTCAACGATGGTGCCGACCATCTCCTGCGGGCTCGTGACCACGATGATACCGTCCACCGGAAGGCTCTGGAAGATGGTGAGCGGAACGTCGCCCGTTCCGGGAGGCATATCGACGAACATATAGTCAACATCGCCCCAGGCGACGTCAGTCCAGAACTGACCGACTACTCCGGCGATGACCGGACCGCGCCACACTACGGGGTCGGAGGCGGAGTCGAGGAGCATATTCATGCTCATGATCTGTATGCCGGATTTCGTGACGGCGGGGAAGATGCTCTTTCCGTCCGAGACAGCTCTGTCGCGGATACCGAACTCTGCGGGGACGGAGGGACCGGTAATATCCGCGTCGAGAACGGCGACGGAGGCGCCTCTCTTTGCCATATTCACGGCGCTGAGCGCGGTGACGAGGCTTTTGCCGACGCCGCCCTTGCCGGAAACGACCGCGATGACCTTTTTGACGTCTGAACCCGCGTTCTGGGGCTTTAAGAAGCTCTGAGGCTCTCTGCGGGAGGAGCAGTCCTGACCGCAGGTGGAGCAGTTTGAGGTGCAGTTTTCAGCCAAGTAATATCACTCCAAGATAAAAATATTAACTTGCCTATTATAATAGAAAAATGTCCAATAGTCAAATATTTTTAATATAAATTGCAGATGCGGTTTTCGACGGAATTTGCTCTTTACACCCGAGGGAAATGATGGTATAATTATTTATCATGTATAACTGTCATTATGCGCATTTGTTTTGTGCGTATTTCTCTCCCTTTTGGGAATATCTATACTATCAAAAATTGAGTGGAGGCCAAAGCCTTGTTTAAGTATATCGTTCGCGGCGGCAGAGAGCTGAGCGGAATAATCGAAATTTCCGGAGCCAAAAACGCCGCCGTCGGCATGATACCCGCCGCCATCCTTGTGGACGGAGTATGCCGAATAGAGAATATCCCGCAGATCTCCGATACGAATATCCAGCTCGGAATCCTGAATACTCTCGGCGCATCCGTAAAGATGGTGAACCCCCACACTATGGACATCGACTGCTCCGGCATCCGCACGCCCGTAGCCGACTTCGAGATGATGCAGAAGCTGCGCGCGAGCTATTACCTCATCGGCGCGCTGCTCGGCAAATTCGGTGAGGCCGTGGTCGCCATGCCCGGCGGCTGCAACTTCGGCGGAGTTCGCCCCATCGATCAGCACGTCAAGGGCTTTGAGGCGATGGGCGCGACCGTAGAGGTCAAAAACGGCCTCGTTTACGCAAAGGCGGAGGGAAACAGGCTTCACGGCGCGAATATCTATCTCGACGTCGTATCTGTCGGCGCGACGATAAATCTCATGCTCGCGGCAGTTCTCGCAAAGGGCAGAACGGTCATTGAAAACGCCGCGCGCGAGCCGCACATAGTTGACGTTGCGAACTTTTTGAACTCCATGGGCGCGGACGTGCGCGGAGCGGGAACGAACGTCATAAAGATCAGCGGCGTAGAGCGCCTTACCGGCGGCTTTTATTCGATAATCCCCGACCAGATCGAGGCTGGCACCTATATGGCGGCAGTCGCCGGAACGGGCGGCGAGCTTATAATCCGAAATGTCATTCCGAAGCACCTGAACTGCATTTCCGGCAAGCTCGAGGAGATGGGAGTGGAGGTCGAGGAGGGAGAGGACGAGGTCCTCGTCCGCAGACACGGCCCGCTGCTCCGCACTAACATAAAGACGCAGCCGTATCCCGGCTTCCCGACCGATATGCAGCCGCAGCTAACTACCGTTCTTGCGATCGCAAGGGGCGTGAGCCGCGTCGTAGAGGGAGTGTGGGACAGTAGATATAAATACGTAGACGAGCTTCTTAAGATGGGCGCGAATATCCGCGTAGACGGCCGCACCGCCTACGTAGAGGGGGTCCAGAAGCTCACCGGCGCGCACGTCAAGGCGTGCGACCTCAGAGCCGGCGCGGCAATGGTCATCGCCGGACTATGCGCGGAAGGAGTCACGGAGATAGAGGGCGTTGAGTACGTCGAGCGCGGGTATGAGGAGCTTATAAAGAAGCTTCGCTCCGTCGGCGCGGATATCGAGTGCATCGAGATCCCGGACGCCGATACAGCGATCCCGAACGCCGGCTGATATGCTGGATATAACGATTATCGCCGTCGGAAAGCTCAAGGAGAAATTCTATCTCGACGCCTGCGGCGAGTACGTAAAGCGGCTCGGAGCCTACTGCAAAATCGCGGTAGCAGAGCTTCCGGAGTCGAAAAAAGAGAACAATATGGAGTACGAGGCGGACGCCATTCTCGCCGCTGTGCCGAAGGGCGCGTACATCTGCGCGATGTGCGTTGAGGGCGAGGAGATGACGAGCGAGCAGTTTTCCGCAAAAATTGAGAAGATCTCCGCCGAGGCGAGCAAAATCGCCTTTATAATCGGCGGGTCGGACGGATTGAGCCCGCGAGTTAAAAGAGCGGCGAAGCTCAGAATGAGCATGTCGCGCATGACGCTGCCGCACCACCTCGCGCGGGTCATGCTGCTTGAGCAGATCTACCGCGCGATGAATATTTCTTCCGGCGGAAAGTACCACAAATAATATTATGGAGGTGTTCCAATGGCACTATCGGACTGGGGCATGAATAAGAGCGCTCTGCGAGGCGTCTGGCCGAAAAACGAGCAGGGCGAGTTCGTCGCGCCCGCGCTTCTCACGCATACGGCGGGAAACGAGCTTGAAAGCCAGCTCGTGCGCTCGCTGATGGAGTCCTTCAATATCCCGACCGTCTGCGAGTATCCGAACGACGGAGTGGTCGGAAACATCATACTCGGTCACGCCGGCGGCGGAGTCGATATCTTCGTGCCGGAGACCATGCTTGAAGACGCCAAAAATATCCTCAACGCCGACAACGCTGAGGCTTTGGAAAATGAATAAATAAAAATATTAACATAGGAGGACGCAAAAAAATGGATTTCATGAAAACATATGAGCAGTGGCTCGCATCCCCGCACATTACCGCAGAGGAGAGAGCTGAGCTCGAAGCCATCAAGAACGATCCGAAAGAGATCGAGTCCCGCTTCCAGTCCTACCTCGCCTTCGGCACCGCCGGACTTCGCGGCACCATGGGTGCGGGTACCTACAAGATGAACGTTCACGTTATCCGCCACGCTACCCAGGCTTTCGCAGAGGTCGTTCTCGCCGAGGGACCCGAGGCTGCGAAGAAGGGCGTCGCTATCTGCTACGACTGCCGCAACAACGGCGATATCTTTGCCCGCGAGGCTGCCTGCGTAATGGCGGCGAACGGAATCCACGTCTATCTGTTCGACGATATGCGTCCCACCCCCGAGCTCAGCTACGCCGTTCGTCACTACGGCTGCCAGGCGGGCATCAACGTCACCGCCTCCCACAACCCCAAGGAGTACAACGGCTACAAGGTCTACTGGTCTGACGGCGCTCAGCTTCCCCCGAAGCACGCTTCCGAGGTCGCCGCGAAGATGGAGGAGCTCGATATCTTTGAGGGTCCCAAGACCATGGACTTCAACGAGGCTCTTGACAAGCGCATCGTTGAGTGGATCGGCAGAGAGACCGACGAGGCGTTCCTCGACGAGGTCATGGCGATGGTCAACGATTATGACACCGTAAAGGCCGCCGCCGACAGCTTCCACATGGTCTACACCCCGTTCCACGGCACCGGCCGCGTTCTCATCCCCGAGGCACTTCGCCGCCTCGGCATTAAGCACCTGCACTGCGAGCCGAGACAGATGATCAAGGACGGCAACTTCTCCACCGTCGTCTCCCCGAACCCCGAGAACCCCGAGGGCTTCTATCTCTCCGTTGACCTCGCAAACGAAGTCGGCGCAGACTTCATCCTCGGCTCCGATCCGGACGCCGACCGCGTCGGTCTTATGATCCGCGACCACGACGGAAAGTTCATCCCCCTCACCGGCAACCAGACCGGCGTTCTCCTCTTCGACTACCTCATCGGCGCTCTCAAGCGCACCGGAAAGATGCCGGCAAATCCCGTCGGACTCAAGACTATCGTTACGACCTCCATGTTCAACGCCGTCGCCGAGAAGAACGGCATCGCCCACTTCGACACCTTCACCGGCTTCAAGTTCATCGCCGAGAAGAAGAACGCGCTCGAGGGCAGCGGCGAGGGCAAGGTCATATTCGCGTTTGAGGAGTCCTACGGCTACATGTTCGGCGACTACGTCCGCGATAAGGACGCCGTCACCGCTGCTGTCCTCATGGCTGAGATGGCTTCCTACTACTCCCTCAAGGGCATCAAGCTCATCGACGCGCTCGAAAGCCTCTATGAGAAGTACGGCGCATACGCCGAGAAGACCTGCAACCTCGTAATGCCCGGACTTGACGGACAGAAGAAGATGGCGCAGCTTATGGTCAATCTCCGCGAGAACGCTCCGAAGGCTATCGCCGGGGTCGAGGTCGTCAAGACCCGCGACTATCTGCCCGGTGAGGAGAAGGACGTCAAGACCGGCGAGGTCACGAAGATGGAGCTTTCCGAGTCCAACGTGCTCTCCTTCATCCTTGCGGACGGCACCGTTATCCTCGTCCGTCCGAGCGGCACCGAGCCGAAGGTCAAGGTCTACATACTCGCCCACGGCGAGAATCTCGAGGCTACCCGCGCTCAGGTCGCGGAGTACGTCAAGTGGGCAAATTCGCTCGCTGAGTAATAAATTGCATAGTAAATGCGGGGATCCGTAGGATCCCCGCATTTTTTGTGCGTGGTTTTCACACGCCCGTCAGATCAAAATCCGGCGTGTACTCTTCCTTTGCGCTCGACAGCTCCTGATAGAAGCCGTTTTCGATGCCGAGGGACTCCATATACTCGACCGCGAGAGCGTATTCCTCCTCGGTGAGACGGCGCGACAGCTCCGGAAAGTCCCTGGACCTGCCCATCGGCGTAAACTGGCTCATCAGCGAGAAGCAGACGCCCTTGTCGCCGTAATTCTCACTGAACCAGTCCATCACGCGGTAAGAGTTTTCAAGATTTCCCGGGAGAACGAGATGGCGCACTATCATTCCGCAGCGCAAAATGCCGTCCTCGTCATACTCGCAGTCACCGACCTGGGAGTACATCTCGGCTATCGCCTTTGAAGCGACCTCAAAATAGTCCGGCGCGAAGGAGTATTTCCTCGCGGGCTCGGGGAGAGCGTATTTCATATCCGGCAGGTAGATCTGCACCTTGCCTGATAGCTTTCTGAGCGTCTCAACGCTCTCGTAGCCGCCGGTATTCCATACGACCGGAACGGGCAGCGGCTCGGCAAGCGCCTCGAGCACCTTGTCTGTGTAGTGGGTCGCGGTGACGAGATTTATGTTGTGACAGCCCTCGGAAACAAGGCGGTCGAAGATCGCGCGAAGCTCCTGCGGCGTGACCTCCTTGCCGAAGCCGCCGACGGAAATATCGTAGTTCTGGCAGAACACGCAGCGCAGCGAGCAGCCGGAGAAGAAAACGGCGCCGCTGCCCTTGTCGCCGCTTATGGGCGGCTCCTCCCAGTAGTGCGGGGCTGCGCGGGCGACGCGGATAGTATCCGAAACGCCGCAGAAGCCGCTTTTTTCGCCGCGGTCAACGCCGCACGCGCGCGGACAGAGATTGCAGACTGACATAAAATCGATCCTTTTTGCAGGTTTTCGGGCGGGCGCGGAGACCCGCCCCTACACAGTGCGGCGCTTACGACGGGTCGTTCATAACGCCCATAAAGAGCGGAGCGTTCGACTCGGACTCGACTATCATATAAACAAACGGCTCGTCGAGCCTGAGCTCATACGGCTCCTCGACAAAACCCGGCGCCGCGCTCGTTGCGACCATCTCGACGACCGTTGCGGCGGCGGCCTCGGTGCCGTCCTCGTCAACGGTGACCTTGACCTTCTGGAGAATGCTGCTGACCTTGAGCGGCTCCTCGCTCATGAGCGAGAAATCCGCCTCGTCGGTGAATGCGCCCGACAGTCCGAGAGCCTGCAATGGCTCTGTAAGCTCGATGGTATAGTCAACGTCGAATTTCGGCATGGAGAGGAATATTTTTCTGCTCTCACCCTCAGGATTCACGCCCTCAAGCGAGTTTACAAGGTCGCTGACCGTGCCGCTCGTGGGCTTCAGCGCGATAAACTTCATACCCCAACCCTTGTACGGCAGCACGACGCCCTCGTAATTATCGCCTGAGAGATACTCGAAATGCGCGGTCTTGTGCATGAACTCCGCTTCCCTGTCGCCGCCCTCGGCGTGGAAAAGGTCGGTGTAGGTAACTCCGGCGTCGAAGGGAGAGGCCCACTTTGCCTTCATATAGAGCGTATTTATCAGCACAAGGCGCGTCATCGGGTCGAGCTCATCGGAAAAAACGCTCGGGATAAGACCGTTCGTCTTTTCGTTTACCCACTCGTTCATAATGCTTATGTCAAAATCCGTCAGATACGCCTCGGCGCCGTAATACATCACAAGGTCGTTGAGGTATTGCTCGCGAAGCTGAGAGTTCCAGCCGACCCACGCGGAATTTGCGCTCGAGAACTCGTTTTCATCGGTGCTGAGACGGTCTAAGAGTATGTTCGCAACGCGGCGGGTATCGGAGCCGATGAGATTCTCAAACTCGGTTTTCGTCGCTCCGTCCGCGCCCTCGGCGCACATGGCGAGCGCTATGTAGGCGGAAAGCGGACTGATTACCGCGTTGTCGCCCTCGGCATTTTTCAGAAGCCCGGCTCCGAGCCTTGCCACAGAAGAGTAGTCCACGCCCTCCTGCACCCAGTCTATTATTGCGGCGGGGCGGTTTTCGGTAAGGCTCGCATAACCCGTTTTCTCCGCGGGCGTATCGGGCTTTTCCGGCTCGGGAGCGGGGTCAACGGTTTTTTCCGGCTCGTCCGCGCCCTCATCGCGCCCCTCCTGCACTGTGCAGGCGGCAAGGGATAAGACGATCGCGAGCGAAATAATAAGCGCAATAGTTTTTTTCATAGATAGTAACGCCTCCTTTTTCCATATGACCAAATCAAGGGGCATTTTGTTCCAAATCAGAGCGAAGAAAGCTCCTCGATGCACTTTCTGCACACCAATCTGTCGCGGAAGGACACAACGTCCTTCGTTTTTCCGCAGAAGGAGCAGGATTGAGTGTACTTCTTGAGGATGATCCTGTCGCCGTCAGTGTAGATCTCGATAGGATCCTTGACGTCTATATCAAGGCTGCGCCGCAGCTCGATGGGCAGAACAATGCGCCCGAGCTCGTCGACTTTCCTGACTATTCCGGTTGCTTTCATTTGAGCTTCCTCCCAATATGTTTTGATCTATATATCCAAATACTACCATATATGGAAATATTTGTCAATATGGGGAGAGAAACGGGAGATAAAAAAATAAAAGGTCGAAAAATAATCGGGCGTGCCGAGAAGGCACGCCCGAAGCTTTTTATAAAATATCGTACTCTCCGTCACCCTTTACGGCGATGGCGCTCTCGAAGAAGGTTCTGCAGCAGTCGATCATCGCCTGCGTGTCGCGCGCGCCGGCGGTCTCGTAGGATGAGTGCATCGCAAGCTGAGCAAGACCGATGTCTATCGTGTTGAGGCTGACCTGGGAGTTTGAGATGTTGCCGAGGGTGCTGCCGCCGGGGATATCGGGACGGTTGGCGTAGTTCTGGGTCTTTACGCCGGCTTTTTCACAGATGAGCGTGAACATCGCGGCGGAAACGGCGTCGGTCGCGTAGCGCTGCGAGGCGGTGTACTTTATTACTACGCCGCCGTTCATAACGGGCGCGTTCGCCTTGTCGGCGTACTCGGGGTGGTTCGGATGCAGCGCGTGGGCGTTGTCGCAGGAGAGCATGAGCGAGGCGGGCAGAGCCGTTCTCAGATCCATGCCGAGCGTGTCCCCGACTCTCGAGAGCACGTCGCGCAGGAAGGTGGACGCCGCGCCCTGCTTTGTGTGGCTGCCGACCTCCTCGTTGTCGAAAACGGCGAAAACCGGCACGCTCTTAAAGCTTGCGGCGTCGATAAAGGCGCGGAGCGAGGTATAAACGCAGTGCAGATCGTCAAGTCTCGGCGCGGAGATGAAATCACCCCACTCAAAGCCCGCGGCGGGATTGTAGAGGTAAAGACCGGTGGACAGTATGTTGCCCTCGCTGACCCCGAGCTTTTCGGCAACGCGCTGACGGAAGGTCGTTCTCGAGTCCGCCGCCTCGGCGTAGAGCGGCTGAAGGTCGATCGCGGGGTTGAAGGACATATCCTTGTTCGCGTTTTTGTTCATGTGGATTGCGACGTTGGGGATAACGCAGATCGGCTCCTCAAAGTCGAGAAGCAGGCTCTTTATGCCGCTCTCAGTGCGGACGAGAACTCTGCCCGCGACGGAGAGAGGTCTGTCGAGCCACGTTGAATAGAGCATTCCGCCGTAGCCCTCGACGGAGAGGCGGACAAAGTGCTTGTCCACGGCCTCGGAGTTCTCGCGGATGCGGAATGATGGGCTGTCGCAGTGCGCGGCGGTTATCATAAAGCCCTTTGCGCCCCCGACAGCGCGGAAGGCGACGATGCTGGAGCCGTTGCGGGTCACAAAGTAGCCCTCGCCCGGCGTAAGATCCCACGCCTCGCCCTCACTGAGCTCTGTAAAGCCCGCGGCGCGCAGAGCCTTTGAGCACTCTGCTACGGCGTGAAAGGCGGTGGGGGAGGCGGCGATGAATTTGAAAAGCGGTTCGTTCATTGATAATTCTCCATCTATTTAAATATATATAAGTATAATACTTCCTGCTGCTTCTGGCAATTGTTATTTTTTGAACAATCTGCTCAAAAAATCCTGGGATTTTTGTCGAAATTATGTTTACATTTCCAACGGCGTCTGTTAATATATATAGAGTGACATAGTGCATCTTTGTGCATATTGTACAAGTTGGCAAGAAATGTATGTTTTATGAGAGGAGTCGGTTTAGGGTGAACATGACTTTCCGCGGCGGAGTACACCCCAAGGGCAATAAGGAGCTGAGCAGGAACAAGGCTCTGCGCGAGATGAGACCCGCGGGCGAAATGGTGTTTCCGCTTGCTCAGCACATAGGCAAGCCCGCAAAGCCCGTCGTCAAAAAGGGCGATGAGGTACTTATGGGGCAGAAGATCGGAGAACCGGACGGCTTCATTTCGGCTGCCGTGATATCGTCCTGCTCCGGCAAGGTAAAGGCGATCGAAAAGCGCCGCACAATCTCCGGCGCGATGCAGGAGTGCGTAGTTATCGAAAACGACGGGCTGTTTACTCCTGCCGCTGACTGGATCAAAAGGCGCGACGCGGCAAAAATGACGAATGAGGAGATAGTCGCCGCCGTCAAGGAGGCGGGAGTCGTCGGTCTCGGAGGCGCGGGATTTCCGACCTACGTCAAGCTCATGCCGAAAAACCCCGACGCAATAAAATTCGTCATAGCTAACGGCGCCGAGTGCGAGCCTTACATAACCTGCAACGATCAGATGATGCGCTCTATGGCGGACGGCATCGTCGAGGGTCTTGAGGTCACGCTCAGGCTCTTCAAAAATGCCGAGGGCGTTATCGCCATTGAGGACAACAAGCCCGAGGCGATCGCCGCGATGCAGAAGGCTGCCGAGGGCAAAAAGGGCATCCGCGTGCTGCCGCTTCACACGAAGTATCCTCAGGGCGGCGAGCGCAGCCTCATAAGCGTTATCGCCGGGATCGATTTTCCGGTCGCAAAGCTCCCCGCCGACGTCGGCTGCATCGTTGACAACGTCGGAACTCTATACGCGATCGGCAGAGCCGTTCTCTACGGCGAGCCGCTCTTTACCCACGTTCTGACAGTTACCGGCGACGCGATAAGCGAGCCTGAGAACTTCATCGTACACGACGGAACGCTGATGACGGAGCTTATCGAGGCGTGCGGAGGCATAAAAGAGGGCGTTACCGTCAAAAAAGCGCTCTCCGGCGGCCCGATGATGGGCGTTTCCATCGCAAATCTCGAGGTTCCGGTCGTAAAGACCACGAACGCGATCACGCTTTTGGGGCGCGACGCCGTTGAGGACAGCCATAAGCACATGACCGGCTGCCTCAGATGCGGGCGCTGCACCACCGTCTGCCCGCAGGGACTTCTGCCGCAGCTCATGGCTGAGGCGATCCACGTCGGCGACTGGGAGAGATTTGAGAAGAAGCTCTACGGCCTTGACTGCATAGCCTGCGGCTCCTGCACCTACGTCTGCCCGGCAAAGCGCCCGCTCACGCAGATATTCAAGGAGACGAAGGCTGAGATCCTTGCGCTCAAGCGCGCAAAGGCGGGAGGTGCCAAATGAACGGTGTACTGAATATTTCCGCAAGCCCTCACGTCCGCGACAGATGGACGACCGGCTACATAATGACGGCTGTCATCCTCGCGCTGCTGCCCGCTGCCGTAGTCGGCGTCATCGTAAACGGAATTAACGCGCTTTTAGTCATCATCGTAGCCGTCGCGTGCGCGGTCGGCACGGAATTTATCTTCACCAAGCTCACTCACGGGCCGGATTCCTGGAAAAACGGCTCGGCGGCGGTCACGGGACTTCTGCTCGCGCTCTCTCTCAGCCCGGCGGTACCGCTCTATATCCCCGCGGTCGGCTCGATCTTCGCTATCCTCGTCGTTAAGATGTGCTTCGGCGGCCTCGGAAAGAACTTCCTGAACCCCGCGCTTGCCGGACGCTGCTTCGCGCTCATCTCCTTCGGCAAGGCAATGACGATGTTCGGGCTTGACGGAGTTTCGAGCGCTACGCCGATAGCCGAGCTTATGTCGGGCCGCGCCGTAAACGTTACCAAGATGTTCCTCGGCACGGGCGGCGGCGTTATCGGCTCCTCGATCGTTGCGCTGCTCATCGGCGGACTCGTGCTCTGGGCGATGGATATCATCCACGGTGAGATCTGCTTTGCCGTTCTCGGCGGCTTCACCGTCACGCTCGGGCTTTTCGGCGGACAGGGCTTCGACCCGCATTACCTCCTCGCCCACCTCTGCGGCGGCGGCGTTGTAATGGGCGCGTTCTTCATGGCTACCGACTACGCAACAAGCCCCGTTTCCAAGCTCGGTCAGCTCACCTACGGACTGATAATCGGAGTTCTGGGCGCGCTGTTCCGAATCTTCGGCACCGCGGCGGACTCCTTCAGCTATTCTATCATCATCGGAAACCTTTTCGTTCCGCTTATTGACACCTACGTCATTCCCAAGCCCTTCGCGTATCGCAGGAGCGCCATAGCGCTCCAGAACGGCGAGCCGAAAGTGCCCTTCTGGAAGAAGATCCCGAAGCCCGTTGTCGCGCTGACTGTCATTACCCTCGTCGCCGGCGTCGCGCTCAGCGGAGTTTTCAGCCTTACGAAGGATACGATCGACGCGCAGAAGGAGGCGGCGGCAGCCGAATCCTACCGCGCCGTATGCCCCGGAGCCGAGAGCTTTGAGACTACCGTGACCGTTCACAATAAGCTCTCTGAGCTTAACGGCGGAGTTTACGGCACCTCGTTCGGCAGGGCGTACATCAACGCCGCAGTCGTCGGCAAGGACGCCGGCGGCAATATCGTCGGATACGTCGTCAGCGCGACGAGCGCCGAGGGCTATGACGGCAACGTGACCATCTCCGTCGGCATCCAGCCGGACGGCACGGTGACCGGCATTTCGTTCACGGAGCTGCACGAGACCCCGGGCATGGGCATGCGCTGCGATGAGCCGGAGTTCAGAGATCAGTTTAACGGCCGCCTCGTCACCGCCTTCAAGGTCCTCAAGGACGGCGGCGGCACGAAGCCGGAGGAGATAGACTCCGTTTCCGGCGCGACAACGACCTCAAAAGCGGTCGTCAACGCGGTGAACGCCGGACTTGACTTCTGGGCAAATTACATGAAGGGAGGCGAGTGATATGCTGAAAAACAAATACCTTGAGCGTATATACAACGGCATTATAAAGGAAAACCCGACGCTTATACTTATGCTCGGAATGTGCCCCGCGCTCGCCGTTACCACGAGCGCGATGAACGGCATCGGAATGGGACTTTCCACACTCGTCGTTCTGACGTTCTCAAACTTCGTTATATCGCTTCTCCGCAAGCTCATACCGGCAGAGGTCAGACTTCCGGCGTACATCGTCGTCGTCGCCTCGCTCGTTACGGTGACTGAGCTTCTTATGGAGGCTTATCTGCCCGCGCTTTACGATGAGCTTGGCATCTATATTCCGCTCATTGTCGTTAACTGCATAATCCTCGGCAGAGCGGAGGCTTACGCCTCGAAAAACGGCCCGCTCCTCTCGATCATGGACGGCATCGGAATGGGCGTCGGCTTCACCTGCGCGCTCGGCGTCGCGGGTATCCTGCGCGAGTTTCTCGGCGCGGGGAGCTTCTTCGGTATGAGAGTTCTTCCGGAATCGGTCGATCCGATAGCGATCTTCGTACAGCCTCCCGGGGCGTTCCTCGTATTTGCGATCATCATCTGCGTTATGAACGCCATCGGCATCAAGACGAGGCAGAAGGAGCTTGTCGAGAGCTGCGACGGCTGCTGCGCGAACTGCGCCATGAAGTGCGAAAACCCCGGGGAGGTGGAGAATAAATGACAAGCCTTATTCTTATCATCATCAGCGGCGCGCTCATAAATAACGTAGTTCTCAACCAGTTCCTCGGTATCTGCTCGTTCCTCGGCGTATCGAAGCAGATGAAGGCGTCTGCGTCCCTCGGCGGTGCGGTTATCTTCGTAATCACCATCGCCTCCGCTGTCGCGAGCCTGCTCTATGACTACGTTCTCGCGCCGAACGGCCTTGACTATATGAAGACCATCGTTTTCATCCTCGTCATCGCCGCCCTCGTTCAGATAGTCGAGATGTTCCTCAAAAAGACCAGCCCCGCTATCTACAAATCACTCGGCATCTATCTGCCGCTCATCACCACGAACTGCGCCGTTCTCGGCGTTGCGCTCACGAACGTGCAGAACGGCTACAATTTCATCGAGTGCGTGCTCTCCGGCTTCGGTACCGCCCTCGGCTACACAATCGCCATCGTTCTGCTCGCGTCCATCCGCAGCCGCATCCGCGAGGAGGATATCCCGGCGCCGCTCAGAGGCGCGCCTATCGTCCTCATCTCCGCCGCTCTTATGAGCATAGCCTTTATGGGCTTTGCTCAGCTCAATTTCTGAGGAGGTGCGGTAAATGCAGGTTATTATTATAACGACCCTCGTTATTACGGTCATCGGCGTTATCGTCGGCGCGGGACTTGTATTCACCGGCAAGAAGTTCTACGTTGAGGTGGATGAGCGCGAGGCCGCCGTCCGCGAGTGCCTTCCGGGCAACAACTGCGGCGCCTGCGGCTACGCCGGCTGCGACGCCATGGCTGCCGCAATAGCAAAGGGCGAGGCGCCCGTAAACGGCTGCCCCGTCGGCGGTCAGAGCGTTGCCGACAAGGTCGGCGAGATAATGGGCACCACCGCCGAGGCGGGCGAAAAGCGCGTCGCCTTCGTAAAATGCAAGGGTAATTGCGAGGTAACGAAAAATCAGGGCAATTACATCGGCGTTCAGGACTGCCGCAGCGCCGTCCTCGCCGGAATAAACGTAACTGACTGCGATTACGGCTGCCTCGGGCTCGGCTCCTGCGTGAGAGCCTGCCCGCACAACGCCATCCACGTCGTCGACGGCGTGGCGACTGTTGACAGAAGACTCTGCATCGGCTGCGGACTGTGCGCCAAAGCGTGCCCGAAGGGACTTATCGAGCTTGTGCCTATCTCGAAAAAGGTCAGAGTTCAGTGCTCGAATAAGGATAAGGGCCCGATGGTAAAAAAAGTCTGTACAGCGGGCTGCATCGGGTGTATGATGTGCGTAAAGCAGTGCGAGCATGACGCGATCGTGGTCGAGAACAACCTCGCCCACGTCGTCTACGAAAACTGCGTACAGTGCGGAAAATGTGCTGAGAAGTGCCCCGTTAAGGTCATTACCGGAGCGGGAGCCAAGACAGAGGTACAGTAATGGAAAATAAAACCAAAGTAATAAAGGGCGTGTGCGCCGCGGTCGCGGTCATCGTCGCCGTGGTTTTCGTCGGAGGCGTGCTCGGCGGCGGGGATATGATGTACCATATCCTCAATCGCGGCTCTCTCGGCCCGCTCACGCGCGAGGACGTCACGTATAAAAACGTCGCCGCGCCGGAGGCAACGAGCAAGGACGGCACCGTAAACGCCTCAGACTGGGCTGAGACTTATCCCTACATAGTCGCCTCGATGGGCGCGAACAGCAAAAACAGCTACGTCACAAGCTATCTTGAGGAGGATCCGTACCTCGTCAATATTTACGAGGGCTACGGCTTTGCGAAGGATTACGGCTCGGCGAGAGGTCACGAGTACACTCTCGAGGACGTGCATAAGACCCTCCGTCCCCACGCGAAGGCAAACTGCCTCACCTGCAAGACACCGAACTTTGCAAAGCTCGTGAACGATCTCGGCGTCGAGGTCTACTCGATGCCCTTTGAAGAGGTCGAGGCGATGATGGAGGAGAACGTCTCCTGCTACACCTGCCACGGCAACGACGCGGGAAATGCCGGTCAGATCACGATCACACACAGCTACGTGAACGAGGCGCTCGGCTCAAATGCCGCGAAGATCGACCCCGCGACGCTCTCCTGCGGCCAGTGCCACATCGAGTATTACTTTACCCCGACCTACTCCGAGACGATGATGCCGTATCACTCCGTTTCTGAGATGACTCCGGAGGCGATATACAACTACTACAACACGATGGTGCTGCCGGACGGCACGGTAGGCTTTGCCGACTGGACTCAGCCCTCCACCGGAACAAGACTTCTCAAGGCGCAGCATCCCGAGATGGAGACGTTCCTCTCCGGCAAGCACGGCAAGCTCCTCAACTGCGCCGACTGCCACATGGCTCTCGTCATGGAGGACGACGGAACGGTCTACCACAGTCATGAGCTTGTAAGTCCGCTCGAGAACGAGACTCTGCTCTCAAACTGCGCCACCTGCCACGAGGGTACCGATGTGGTCAGCATGGTGCGCAGGCTTCAGGACCGCGTAACGAGCCGCGAGAAGGAGGTCGGAAACGAGCTTTCCGATTTCAAGACCGCTCTTGCCGACGCTGTCGCCTCCGGCACAAAGACCGAGGAGGAGCTTGACGCGCTCCGCGCCATCCACCGCGAAGCACAGTGGTACTTCGACTTCTGCTACGTTGAGAACAGCGAGGGCGCGCACAACTCAGACCTCGCCTTCAGCTGCCTCGACAGAGCCGAGGAGCTTGTCAGGGAAGGCATGGAGCTTCTCGGATAATTAAAAAGTGAAAAAGTACGGTAGTTCAGGCTGCCGTACTTTTTTGAGGGAAAACCTATGAAAAAAGTATGGAAATTTCTTTCCTCGATGAAGTTTGCCATCATTCTGCTCGTCGTGCTCGCGGCGGCGTGCAGTCTGGGGAGCTTCATACAGCAGGGGAAAAGCTACGAATACTACGCTTCTGAATACGGAGAACAGGTCGGGGCGCTGATCATCGCGCTCGACCTCGACGACGCGTTCCACAGCTGGTGGTTCGTAGTCATAAACGGCTTTCTCTGCTTCAATCTCACGTTCTGCAACCTCATAAGGCTGCCGGAGCTCATAGAGCGCACGAAAAGCGCCGCGGAAATACCCGATTTCAGCACCGTTTCCGGCGAGACGGATGACCCGGAGGGCGCTATGAAGCGCCTCGGAATGCCGGCGCCGAGAGCTCTCAGCGACGGGCGGCTCATATCCTCGAAAAACCGCGCCGGACTCTGGGGCGCGTGGGTGTGCCACCTCGGAATACTGCTTCTCATCATCGGCTTCGGACTCGGTCAGAGCTATAAGCAGGAGTTCGCCGCCTACGGAGTGGCGGGGCAGACGCGAGAGATCGGCGACACCGGCTATGAGCTTACGATCGACGATTTTCAGGTGCTTCTCAGAGAGGACGACACCGTTGAGCAGTATATCGCGGAAATAACCGTGAGCGACCCACGCAGCGGTGAGAGCGAAAGCGCGGCGATAAGCGTAAACAACCCCGCAGACCTCTTCGGAATGAGATTCTATCAGAACTCCACCGGCTGGGCGGCGAGAGTGAATATCACTAAGGACGGCGCGCCGCTTCAGAGCGAGGTGCTGTGCGCGGGCGAGTATATCCCCGTCGCGGACAAGCCGGAGCTTGTGATCTATTTTTCCTCGTTCTACCCGGATGCCACCATGTCCGGCGGCAGACCCGCCACCGCCTCGGGCAAGCTCAATAATCCGGCGTATCTCTATCAGGTCTACTATATGGGCGAGATCCTGGGCATGAACATACTCTACGGCGACGAGCCGCTGACCATCGACGAGTACGAGGTGCGGTTCACAGAGCCGCAGAGCTATACGCTGATCGCAATTAAGCGCGACCCGTTCACGCCGCTCGCGCTCCTCGGCGGACTTGTCGTGACGCTCGGGCTTTTCCTCGCGTTCTACCTTCAGCCAAAGCGCGTATGGGCTGTGAAGAACGGCGAGAGCTGGACGCTGTACGGCGAGTGCCGCAAGGGCGGAGTTCTGTTTACCGAAGAGTTCCTAAAAGCGATAAAAGGAGATAAAACCGATGCTGCAAGCTGAAAACTTCCTCTTCACCGCCGCGATGCTCTGCTATTTTGCCGCGATGATAGTCTATTTCGTGTTCGTTGCCGTAAAGAACGATAAGATCTCGATCGTCGCCGTGGCGATCCAGTGCGCGGGCTTCGTTCTGCACACGGCGGCGCTTGTGTGCCGCGGGATAGGCGCGGGCAGACTTCCGCTCACGAATCAGTACGAGTTTGCGACGAGCTTTGCGTGGGGTCTCTGCCTTGTCAGCCTCATTTTCATCTTCCGATTCAGGTTCCGCATACTCGGCGCCTTCGCCGCGCCGGTGATCTTTCTCATCATCGGCTATGCCGCGATGCAGTCCAAGGACGTTAAGGAGCTTATGCCGGCGCTGCAATCGGGCTGGCTCGGCTTTCACGTTTCGACCGCGATCATCGCCTACGGCGCGTTCGGAGTTTCCTTCGTGCTCTCGATAATCTTCCTCCTGCGCGATAAAATGCGCGCGCAGGGCTTTCTCGACAGCCACATCCCGAACAAGGAAAAGCTCGATATGATAAGCTACCGCTCCGCGGCGCTCGGAATACTGTTTCTTACGTTCACCATCGTAACCGGCGCTATCTGGGCTGAGCGCGCCTGGGGCAGCTACTGGAGCTGGGATCCGAAGGAAACGTGGTCGCTCGTGACGTGGATAACCTACGCTGTCTATCTGCACCTGCGCATCCGCCGCGGCTGGCAGGGCAGGAGCGCGGCGATCTTCGCCGTTGTCGGCTTCATCTGCGTGATGTTCACCTACATCGGCGTCAACACGTTTTTGCCGGGCCTGCACAGCTATAAGTGATATATTTCGGGGAGGGGAGACCTCCCCGATTACATTTTCCTTGCCTAAGGTGCGCGATTGTGATACAATATCTTTTCAGAGGTGAATTTTATGCGGCTTGACAAGTATCTCAAGGTATCGCGGCTCATAAAGCGGCGCACCGTTGCCGCCGAGGCTGCTGACGGCGGTCATATAACGGTAAACGGCAAGGTCGCCAAGCCCTCCACCGACGTCAAGGTCGGAGACAGACTGGTGCTCTCCTTCGGCCAGCACAGGACCGAGGTCGAGGTGCTCTCCGTTCAGGAGACAGTCCGCAAGGACGACGCCGGAGGAATGTACCGCGAAATCTGATTATCCGAGGTGATTTTCCATGCCTATCAAGATACCGGAGGGACTGCCGGCGGCGCAGACCCTGCGGCACGAAAATATATTCGTTATGACCGAGGAGCGCGCGAAAAGTCAGGATATCCGCGCCCTCAGGATCGCGATACTCAACCTTATGCCGACGAAGATCGTGACCGAAACGCAGCTGACGCGGCTTCTCGGCAACACACCGCTCCAGGTCGAGCTGACGCTCCTCCAGACTAAAACACACAAGGCGACGCACACCTCCGAGGAGCATATGCTCGCCTTTTACAAGACCTTCGACGACGTGCGCGACGAGACCTTCGACGGGTTTATAATCACCGGCGCGCCGGTTGAGCATCTGCCGTTTGAAGAGGTAGAGTACTGGGACGAGCTGACGGAGATAATGGAGTGGACGAAAACCCACGTTCAGTCTACTTTCCATATCTGCTGGGGCGCGCAGGCGGGGCTGTACTACCACTACGGCATACCGAAATATCCGACTGAGAAAAAGATCTTCGGCGTTTTCCCGCACAGGGTGGAATATAAAAATCCTATCCTTCTGCGCGGCTTTGACGACGTTTTCTACGCTCCGCACTCCCGCCATACGACTATTCGGCGCGAAGACGTTATAAAGCACCCGGAGCTGAGGATACTCGCCTCATCGGACGAGGCGGGCATCTACGCGCTCTTTACCGAGGGCGGCAGGCAGGTCTTTATCACCGGCCATTCGGAGTACGACGCCGACACGCTGAAAAAGGAGTACCTGCGCGATAAATCTCAGGGGCTTCCGATCGAGATACCGGTCAACTACTTCCCGGGCGACGATCCGGAGCGCGAGCCTGTCGTCACATGGCGCAGTCACGCGAATCTTCTCTACTCAAACTGGCTCAATTACTTCGTCTATCAGGCGACACCATACGATATAAGCGAGATTTCAAAAAATGGATAATCTTCTGAACAATAATATTGACTTTTCCGAGCTTTTTGACAAAAAAATTGCGGGAAACTTTACTTTCGGAACAATTCTCAGCCTGCTCGTCATAATCATTGTCGGCTACATAATAAAGCAGATAGTAAAGCGCATCGTAGTGCATATTCTCGATAAAACGCCGCGCATCGCGCCGTCTGTCAAGAGCTTTATAAATAGCGCCGTAAACATAGTTCTGTGGACGTTTATCGTTCTCGTCGCGGCGGAGCATATCGGAATCCCGGTCACGAGCCTCGTCGCGGCGGTGTCCGTCGTCGGCGTTGCGCTCTCGCTCTCGCTTCAGAATACGCTCACAAACGTCTTTGCCGGTATGACGATACTCATAACGAAGCCGGTAGAGGTCGGAGATTACGTCGAAACTGACAGCATCGCCGGAACCGTTCGGAGAATAACGCTTTTCCACACCGTTCTCGAAACTCCGGGCGGCGCGGCGGTCTACCTGCCGAACAGCAACGTGACCGCGGCAAAGGTCGTGAACTACTCCGATATGCCCGTAAGAAGGCTCGAGATCGAGGTCACCGCAAGCTATGACGATGAGCCAAAAAAGGTCATCGAGACGCTGAAAATGGCGGCGAGGACGACAGACCTCGTCCTTGAGGACAGAGAGCCCGTCGCCTACGTCACGGGCTATGGCAACTCCTCCATCGGCTATATGCTCTTCGCGTGGTGCGAGAACAAGAACTTCCTCGCGGCAAAATACGCGCTGACAGAGCGCGTATTCTATGCCTTCAAGGAGGAGGGCGTGACCATGACCTACGACCATCTGAACGTGCATCTGGATAAATAAACAAGCGGGCGGGTCACAGTACCCGCCCGTTTTTTATGAGCAGTATAAAACTCTTGCAAAAAAATCGCGTATCGTATATAATAATTCGGTTAAAAATTCTTACGCGGCAGCCGGTCGCGGGAAAGGTGAAAAATATGAAAAATTCCGAAAAAACACTTGATATGATCGTTAACCTCTGCAAATCCAGAGGCTATATCTACCCCGGCAGCGAGATCTACGGCGGTCTTGCCAACTCCTGGGACTACGGTCCCCTCGGCGTTGAGTTCAAGAACAACGTCAAAAAGGCGTGGCTCAAGAAGTTCGTGCAGGAATCTCAGTACAACGTCGGCCTCGACGCCGCCATCATCATGAACCCCCAGACGTGGATCACCACCGGTCACGTCGCCTCGTTCTCCGACCCGCTTCTCGACTGCAAGGCATGCAAGGCGCGCCACCGCGCCGACAAGCTCATCGGCGATGAGTTCCCCGACGTCAACGTGGACGCTATGAGCTTCGACGAGATGGACAAGTTCATCGCTGAGAACGACAAGATCGTCTGCCCCGTCTGCGGTAAGCACGATTTCACCCCGATCCGCAAGTTCAATCTCATGTTCAAGACCGCCATCGGCGTGACCGAGGACTCCAGCTCCACCGTATATCTCCGCCCGGAGACCGCGCAGGGCATCTTCCTCAACTTCGCAAACGTTCAGCGCACGACCCGCCGCAAGCTCCCGTTCGGCGTCTGCCAGGTCGGCAAGGCGTTCCGCAACGAGATCACCCCGGGCAACTTCACGTTCCGCACAAGAGAGTTTGAGCAGATGGAGTGCGAGTTCTTCTGCAAGCCCGGCACCGACCTTGAGTGGTTCGCTTACTGGAAAGACTTCTGCATAAACTGGCTCAAGACCCTCGGCATCAAGGAGGAGAACCTCCGCTACCGCGATCACGAGAAGGCCGAGCTTGCCTTCTACTCCAAGGCGACGACCGATATTGAGTACGCTTTCCCGTTCACCGACTGGGGCGAGCTCTGGGGCATCGCAGACCGCACCGATTATGACCTCGGCCGCCATCAGGAGGCTTCGGGCAAGGATCTCACCTACTACGATCAGGAGGCGAACGAGCACTATATTCCTTACGTCATCGAGCCGTCCCTCGGCTGCGACCGCGTCGCTCTCGCGTTCCTCTGCGAGGCTTATGACGAGGAGCACATGGTCGACGCGAACGGCAAGGAGGACGTCCGCACCGTTCTCAGACTTCACCCGTTCCTCGCGCCGTTCAAGTGCGCCGTTCTGCCGCTCTCCAAGAAGCTCTCCGACAAGGCGCTCGAGCTTCGCAACTCGCTTGCCAAGGACTTCATGGTAGACTTTGACGACGCGGGTTCCATCGGCAAGCGTTACCGCCGCGAGGACGAGATCGGCACTCCGTTCTGCGTCACCTACGACTTCGACACCGAAAACGACGGCTGCGTGACCGTCCGCGAGCGCGACAGCATGCAGCAGGTCAGGATCCCCATTACCGAGCTTAAGAGCTACATTGCCGAGCGCGTAAACTTCTGAGATGCGCTTTCTGTGGGATACGATATACTATAACGGAGGACGCGGCGCCTCCAACGGCAACGGCTATTGGAAAAAATACGCCGTGCCACACTATATACTCTGCGGCGTTCTCTGCCTGCTTCTCGGCATAGGCATAGGAATAACGAGCCTGTTCGTCTGCTCGGCATATCTTGACCACCCGGGCTGGGAGATGTTCCTGAGCTATCTTAACGAGCCGCTGATTCTTATTCTTAACCTCGTGCCGCCGGTGCTTCTCGTCGCGCTTTTCTACTTCGCGTTCGGGAGACTCTGGGCAGGCTTCCTCACGGGCGGCGGGATCGTCACTGTAATGAGCCTGATAAATTACTACAAGATCCGCCTGCGCACCGAGGCGTTCACCGCCTCTGACCTAAATCTTGCCGGCGAGGCTGCCGGCATACTGTCGAGATATAAGCTGGAGCTTACGGGAAGGGTGATCTTTATCGTTTCCGCGCTCGCTGCCGGCACTCTCGCCGCCGCTTTCTTCGCAAGAGGAAAGCTGAGAAACCGGTGGGTCAGGCTTATCGGCGCCATCCTGACGCTCGCAATACTTATCACCCTCGTCTTTACCGTCTATATCTCAGACGGCGTTTACGAAGCGGCGACGAATCACAGCGTGGAATACGATTACTGGTCTGAGCTGGAGCGATACGTTTCAAAAGGCTTCGCGTATCCGTTCCTCAACACTGTAAAGGGAGTTCTGCCGGATAAGCCGGACGGGTACACGACAGCGGCCGCGATGGAGATCCTTGCAGATTATGCCGATGAGGATATACCCGAGGAGAAAAAGGTAAATATCATCGCCGTACAGCTTGAAGCCTTCAAGGATTTTTCCGAGCTTGATATACCGGCGCGCGATTTTGTGTACGAGCCGCTGCATAAGCTGCAGAGCGAGAGCCTTACGGGCAGGTTCGTGGCTAATTCCTACGGCGGAGGCACACATATTTCCGAGCGCTGCTTTTTAACGGGCTTCACGAGCGAGAGCGGCTGGCGCAAAAACGTGAATTCCGCCGTGTGGTATCTGCGCAGTCAGGGCTACGCGACCGAGGGCTTTCACCAGAACGACGCGTGGTACTATAACCGCTCCAACGTAAATCGCAATATGGGCTTCGAGAACTATTATTTCATGGATTCGCTTCCGGCTCCGGACAGATCAGATAAAGTGTTCTTTGAAAAGGTCACGGAAATGTGGGAGGCGCGGGATATATCAAAGCCCTATTTCAGCTTCAGCGTAAGCTATCAGAACCACGGCGCCTATGCCGACTATACAACGAGCGAAACCTCGTATCTTGAGCGCGGAGACATGAGCAAGGAGAGCTACTGCATTCTCAACAACTATCTCTCCGGCATCGCGGATACGGCGCAGCGGATGTACGACTTCTGCCATTACTTTGACGGCGAATCGGCTCCGGTCGTAGTAGTTTTTTACGGCGACCACAGTCCGTGGATGGGCGACGGAAGCTCTGTTTTGAACGAGCTTGGCATAAACCTCGACTATTGGACGGAGGAAGGATTCTTCAACTACTTCGCAACGCCCTATATAGTCTGGGCAAACGACGCGGCAAAGGCTCTGTCAAGCGGCAGCTTTTCCGGCGAGGGCGGCGACCTTTCGGCGTCGTTCCTTTTGGACAGAGTTTTTGAAGAGATCGGCATTAAGGGCAGCGCCTATATGCAGCTCCAGCGCGATACGCGCCGCACGACTGACGTTATAAACGACTATGGCTTCTGGCGGTGCGACGGTGAGCTCATTTTATCTTCTGAGGCGCTAAAACGCGAGGACGTAAAGAGATTCCTCTACGGACAGTATTATACGGAGAACCACTTCAACTATTCGATGGTGACGAAATGAGCGCAGGAGAAGAATTCATAAAGTGGATAAGACCCGCCGGCGCGGCGGTCATCCTCGTGCTGTTTATTGTCGTCACCGCCATGCTCTTCACCGTAAAGGGCGTCGCCGTCGAGGGCTATACGCCCTCGGAGAGCCGCGAGTATTACGCGGAGCACGTTGACGAGCTATGCGGCGAGGTGAACGAGCGCCTTATCCCGAAAATGGGACTTGAGGGCGTTTCTGCCGAGGTCAGGGACGGCGTTATCGCCGTTTCGGGCGAAGACGAAAGCGTTCAGAAGCTTCGCTTCGCGCTCATCCATTATTTTAACGAGGATCAGTTTGTATATTAAACTGGGGCGGGTCAATGTGCCCGCCCTTGATTTTTCGGAGGTATACTATGGACACAATCGCCGCCATCGCAACGGGCTATGAGCGAAGCGCCATCGGAATAGTCAGAGTTTCCGGAGAGCGGGCAATAGAGCTTGCTGAGCGGGTTTTCAAAACCAAAGCGCGCGCTTTAGAGCCGAAAAAGCTGTATTTCGGTGAATTTCTCAACTCTGACGGCGACGTTATCGACCGCTGCCTCTGCACCGTTTCCCGCGCGCCGGCGTCATATACGGGCGAGGATACCGCGGAATTCCAGTGCCACGGCTCGCCGGTTGTGCTCGGCGAGGCGCTCCGCACGCTCTTCAAGCTCGGCGCAAGGCAGGCGGAGGCGGGCGAGTTCACAAAGCGCGCGTTCCTCAACGGAAAGATGGATCTGACGAGCGCTGAGGCTGTCGTCGATCTCATCGACGCGGAGAGCATTTCCGCCGCGAAAGAGGCTGCAAAACAGCTCGGCGGCGCCGTTTTTGAAAAAATCGACGAGATTTACACTCAAATAGTTAACATAATATCTGATTTCGAGGTGACGATCGACTTTCCGGACGATGAAACGCCGGAGTTTGTGCTCGAAGAAAAGCGCGAAACGCTTGAAAAGGCGGAAAAAACGCTCGCCTCGCTTGCGGACAGCTTTGAGAACGGAGGCAGATACCTCAAGGCGGGCGTGCCGTGCGCGCTTATCGGGCGCCCGAACGTCGGCAAAAGCTCGCTTCTGAACGCTCTTGTCGGCTTTGACCGCGCGATCGTTACGCCGGTCGCGGGCACGACGCGCGATACTATCGAGGAGGTCTGCGCGCTCGGCGGCGTCGCGCTGAGGCTTGTCGATACCGCCGGACTCAGAGATACGGAGGACGAGATCGAGCGCGAGGGCGTCCGGCGCTCTGTCCGCGCGGCGAAGGAGGCGGAGCTTGTTATCGGCGTTTTCGACGGAAGCGAGGCGTTTTCACCCGACGACGAGAGCGTTTTGAGCGCCCTTGCTGATGCGAAAAGAGCCGTCGCCCTCGTCAATAAATGCGACAAAAAGCGCGTATTAGAGCTGAAAGCGCCGGAAAAAGTTCCGGTTTTCGAGGTTTCGGCAAAAACCGGCGAGGGACTCGGGGCGCTCTCGGAATTTATCGGGGCGGAGTTTGCCGCGCGGGATAAAAGCGCCGTTACGATCACGAGCGCGAGGCAGTTTGAGGCTGTGAACGCGGCGCGCGGCGCGCTCGCCGCGGCGATGGAGGGGCTGCGCGGCGGGCTGACGCCTGACGCGGTTCTTACAGAGCTTGAGGACGCCGCCGCCTCGCTTGCGAAGCTGACCGGCAGGAGGGTCACGGACGACGTCGTACACGATATCTTCTCAAGATTTTGCGTCGGAAAGTAAAAATTATTTTGCATATTTTATTGCAAAGAGACTTAAACATTGGTATAATAATTCTGCTAATCAAATAATTAACCAAGGAGGAAAACTGCGCTTATGAGCAAGAAATACGTTTACCTCTTCTCCGAGGGCAACGCGACCATGCGTGAGCTTCTCGGCGGAAAGGGAGCAAACCTCGCAGAGATGACCAACATCGGGCTTCCCGTACCTCAGGGCTTCACCATCACCACCGAGGCCTGCACGCAGTACTATGACGACGGCCGCAAGATCAACGACGAGATCATGTCCCAGATCATGGAGTACGTTGCGAAGATGGAGGAGCTGAACGGCAAGAAGTTCGGCGATCTCAAGAATCCTCTGCTCGTTTCCGTCCGTTCCGGCGCCCGCGCTTCCATGCCCGGCATGATGGATACCATCCTCAACCTCGGACTTAACTACGACGTCGTTGCCGCTATGATCGCCGGCAACCCCGATCCCAAGTTCGAGCGCTTTGTCTACGACTCCTATCGCCGCTTCATCCAGATGTTCTCCGACGTTGTTATGGAGGTCGGCAAGAAGTACTTTGAGCAGCTCATCGACAAAATGAAGGAGGAGAAGGGCGTTAAGTTCGACGTAGAGCTCACCGCCGCCGACCTCAAGGAGCTTGCAAAGCAGTTCAAGGCTGAGTACAAGGATAAGATCGGCGAGGAATTCCCCTCCGACCCGAAGGTCCAGCTTTACGAAGCTATCCGCGCCGTATTCCGTTCCTGGGACAACCCCCGCGCGAACGTCTATCGCCGCGATAACGACATCCCCTATTCCTGGGGCACAGCCGTCAACGTAATGCCGATGGTATTCGGCAACCTCAACGAGAATTCCGGCACCGGCGTTGCCTTTACCCGCGACCCCGCCACCGGCGAGAAGAAGCTCATGGGCGAGTTCCTTACAAACGCTCAGGGCGAGGACGTCGTCGCAGGCGTCCGCACCCCGATGCCCATCACCGAGATGGCCAACAAGTTCCCCGAGGCATACAAGCAGTTCATCGAAGTCTGCGCCACCCTCGAGGAGCATTACCGCGATATGCAGGATATGGAGTTCACCGTTGAAAACGGCAAGCTCTATATGCTCCAGTGCCGCTCCGGCAAGCGCACCGCAAAAGCGGCTCTCAAGATCGCCTGCGACCTCATCGACGAGGGTATGATCGATGAGAAGAAGGCCGTTCTTATGATCGACCCGAGAAACCTCGATACGCTTCTCCACCCGCAGTTCGACGCCGCCGCGCTCAAGGCAGCCGTTCCCATGGGCAAGGGCCTCGGCGCTTCCCCCGGCGCCGCCGCAGGCAAGATCGTATTCTCCGCTGAGGACGCGGAGACCTGGGCAGCGAGAGGCGAGAAGGTCGTTCTCGTCCGCCTTGAGACCAGCCCCGAGGACATCACCGGCATGAAGGTATCCCAGGGCATACTCACCGTACGCGGCGGTATGACCAGCCACGCTGCCGTCGTTGCCCGCGGAATGGGCACCTGCTGTGTATCCGGCTGCGGCGACATCATCATGGATGAGGAGAATAAGCAGTTCACCCTCGCCGGCAAGACCTTCCACGAGGGCGACGAGATCTCCATCGACGGCTCCACCGGCAACATCTACGACGGACTTATCAAGACCGTTGACGCTGAGATCGCCGGCGAGTTCGGCAGGATCATGGCTCTTGCCGACAAGTACCGCGTACTCAAGGTCCGCACCAACGCCGACACCCCGCGCGACGCGAAGAAGGCGCGCGAGCTCGGCGCCGAGGGCATCGGACTCTGCCGCACCGAGCATATGTTCTTCGAGGCTGACAGGATCGCCGCGTTCCGCGAGATGATCTGCTCCGACACCGTTGAGGAGCGCGAGGCGGCTCTCGCCAAGATCCTCCCGTATCAGCAGGGCGACTTCGAGAAGCTCTATGAGGCTCTCGAGGGCAACCCCGTCTGCATCCGTTTCCTCGATCCTCCGCTCCATGAGTTCGTTCCGACCACCGAGGAGGAGATCGAGCTGCTTGCCAAGACTCAGGGCAAGAGCGTTGAGGCTATCAAGGCTATCATTCAGGGCCTCCACGAGTTCAACCCGATGATGGGTCACCGCGGCTGCCGTCTTGCCGTCACCTTCCCGGAGATCGCAAAGATGCAGACCCGCGCCGTCATCCGCGCCGCTATCAACGTCCAGAAGAAGCACTCCGACTGGACTGTCAAGCCCGAGATCATGATCCCGCTCGTCGGTGAGGTCAAGGAGCTCCAGTTCGTCAAGAAGATCGTCGTCGAGACCGCAGACGAGGAGATCAAGGCCGCCGGAATCGACCTCAAGTACGAGGTCGGCACCATGATCGAGATCCCGCGCGCCGCTCTCACCGCCGACGAAATTGCCGCGAACGCAGACTTCTTCTGCTTCGGCACGAACGACCTTACCCAGATGACCTACGGCTTCAGCCGCGACGACTCCGGTAAGTTCCTCGGCGCTTACTATGACGCCAAGATCCTCGAGAACGATCCGTTTGCCAAGCTCGACCAGGTCGGCGTAGGCAAGCTCATGAAGATGGCGATCTCCCTCGGCAGACCCGTAAATCCGAAGCTCCATGTCGGAATCTGCGGCGAGCACGGCGGCGATCCCGCCTCTGTCGAGTTCTGCCACAAGATCGGCCTCGACTACGTTTCCTGCAGCCCCTTCCGCGTTCCCATCGCGCGTCTCGCCGCCGCTCAGGCCGCTATCCGCGATCCGCGTCAATAATTTGATTGCTGCACTTTGCTGATTGCCATCTCAGGCAAAAAGCGAAGATGACAATTCAATTAATTATGCCCCTGTGTGATGTAAAAGTCACACAGGGGCTTTTTTACTTTAAAAACACTGTAACATCGCACAAAAACTGGGAGGTGAAAATTGTGCAATCCTACAAAAACAAAAAAGTTTTAAAAAAATGTCCGTTTTTGGCCCTTCTCGTTGCCTCGAAAGTGGAGGGCTTCAAAAGAGACTCTTGGTCGAACCTTGAAAAACCAATATCACTCATATGGGAAAAACCCGCATCGAGGGAAACCTCAAGCTGTTGATGTAGGCGCGCCAAGACCTTCCATGAGGAAGCGAGCGATAAAGCTTAGACATCGAAAGCCGGACAGCAACCGGTGGTGGCAATGACAGATGTGGGGGAATAATGATACTTCCGTCATCGAAGCGATGGCGGCCGGCGGTGTTCCCGGCGGAGGTGAGAATCCTATGTTATCGGATCGCAACCGAGCACCTTATGAGTCCCTAGATATGCGGGACGTGAGAGGACAAATAGCATATCATATTTATCTAAAAGCCCGAGAAGAATCTTTCGGGCTCTTAGATAAGAGCTTCACACATTTGAGATTAACACTAATTGGTGAGATAATCTCTTCGAGGAGGCGATATAATGTTTTGGAACAAAAAGAAGTTTTACCTGGAAGTTACTTCAAAGGAAATCCGAACTATAATCGAAAGCCTTTTTATGCTTCGGAATAAGCTGATCGAAGAGGGAAAATATACCGATGCTGTTGATGAAATGCTTGTGAAGCTCGCAGGATAACTTAATAACGGTGTTTAAAGGCACTCTTAGAGAAATCTGAGAGTGCCTTTTTGCATATCTACATTACTTTGAGAGGAGGAAAACAATTTGACTGATTGCAGAATAATCGCAATAGCAAACCAAAAAGGTGGAGTCGGGAAAACCACTACCACAGTCAGCCTTGGCGTGGGACTTGCCAGAGCAGGGAAAAGAGTTCTGCTTGTGGACGCTGATCCCCAGGCGAGCCTAACGGTCAGCCTCGGTGTCAAAACGCCGGATGAACTGGATGCGACGCTGACTGAGCTCTTGCAGAGTGTTATAGAGGAGAAGCCGCCTCCCGAGGGGTTAGGCATCATTCATCACAAAGAAGGCGTCGATCTTCTACCGGCAAATATCGAACTGTCCGGCTTTGAGGTCGGTCTTACGAACATAATGAGCCGTGAGTTTGTACTGAAAGAAGCGCTTGAGCCGCTTAAAGCTAAGTACGATCATATACTCATAGACTGTATGCCGTCGCTGGGCCTGATGACCATCAACGCCCTTGCAGCCGCAGATGGGGTTATAATCCCAACACAGGCGAGCTATCTATCGACAAAGGGCTTATCGCTTCTTATGGGTTCAATAGCAAAAGTCCGGCGGCAGATAAACCCGAATCTTCGCATTGACGGTGTACTTCTTACGATGGTGGACTCAAGAACAAATAACGCGAAGTCCATTATCTCAGCGCTTCGTCAGACCGGTAATATGCTCCGCGTTTTTGATACGGAGATACCCTTCTCTGTGAGAGCGGCTGAGACGAGCCTCGAAGGAAAGAGCATATTCGA
>JAFPWN010000073.1 GCA_017412765.1 Oscillospiraceae bacterium
AAGGTTGAAACAAGTTTCAACCTTATTGAAATCCAAGCCGTTTTTCTCGCCGCAAGCGGCAACCGAAAAACATGGCGCTTTATGACCATTCCTTTTATGGCCATTTTGTGCCTTTAACATTTGTGAAAGGAATGGTCATAATTATGAAGCTTGCGGGCGTGCTGCTCGCGGTGGCGATGCTGCTCGGCGCGAATCCCGATGCGCCTGAGGTCATCCGCGACAGAATGGAGGATTCGGTCATTCTTTCCTTTGCTGGCGACTGCACTCTCGGCGCGCAGAAGGGCGCGAAGAGCAAGGGAAACTTCAACTGGTACGCCGATAACGAGGAGCCGGACTACTTCCTCAAAAACGTCTACGATATATTTTCGACCGACGATTTCACGATAGTCAACTGCGAGGGCGTTCTGACCGACAGACCGCTCGAATACTACGACAAGGGCTCGGACGGCGCTTTCTATTTCAAGGGCAAGGCGGACAACGCAAAGATATTTACTGCCGGAAGCGTTGAAATAGCCTCTGTCATCAATAACCATACCCGCGATTACGGTCCTGCCGGCAAGAGCGATACTATCGACGCGCTCGAAGCCGAGGGAGTCAGGGCGCTCGACGCGAACAAGCCGGTCTACGTCGAGAAGGACGGGATAAGGATCTCGTTCCTCGCCTGCGGCATCTGGTACACCGGACAGGAAAAGGATATCTACAAGTCGCTCGACGAGATGAACGAGAACTCAGATATTCAGGTAATATATTCCCACGGCGGCACCGAGGGAGTTTACGAGGTTGACTCGTGGCGCAAGAGCGTGTATCACAGCCTCATAAACCGCGGGGTTGACATAATTGTAAACAGCCACCCTCACAGACTTCAGCCGGTAGAGCACTATAAGAACGGGCTGATCGTCTACTCGCTCGGGGATTTCTGCTTCGGCGGGAACAGCTTCCCGGTTAACAAAAAGACCGCCATCTACCGCGTGAAGATCACGCGCACCGACGACGGCTTCGAGTTTGAAGATGAGATAATACCCTGCTGGCTCCACTCAGGCACAACGAGCGCAAATAACTTCCAGCCCACGCCGGTTGACCCCGTGGAGTATGCTGACACCTACGAAAAAATGATCGCCTATATGCGCGGCGAGCGAAAAACGATAGATTAAAGGGAGGGCTTTGCCCTCCCTCATTTTTTCTCAAATTCGTAGCTTCGGTACTGTATCGCCTCGGCGATGTGCTTCTGTGCGATGTTCTCCGCTCCGTCGAGATCGGCTATAGTCCGCGCGACGCGCAGTATGCGGTCGTAGCTGCGCGCTGTAAGACCGAGGCGGTCGAAGGCGGATTTGAGAAGAGCCTCGCACTTACCGTCAAGCTCGCAGTACTCTCTCAGAACGGCGCTGCTTATCTGCGAATTGGAGGCTATCCCGCTGCCGGAGTAGCGCTTTCGCTGAACTTCGCGCGCTTTGTCAACGCGCTCCTTTATCTCCTTCGAGCTTGCGGATGGGGTCTTGTCGCGCAGCTCCTCAAATTCGAGCGCCGGCACCTCGATATGTATGTCTATGCGGTCGAGCAGCGGCCCGGATACCTTAGCGCGGTACTTCAGAACGCTGTCGGGCGAGCAGGTGCAGCGCCCGGACGGATGACCGTACCACCCGCATTTGCAGGGATTCATCGCGCACACGAGCATAAAGCGGCTCGGGTACTTCGTCGTACCCGCGGCTCGGGAGATCGTCACAACTCCGTCCTCAAGCGGCTGACGCAGCGCCTCGATAACGTCGCGGTGAAATTCCGGCAGCTCGTCGAGGAAGAGAACGCCGTTGTGCGCGAGGCTTATCTCGCCCGGCTGGAGCTGAGCGCCGCCTGCCATCGCGGAGTAGGAGAGAGTGTGGTGCGGACTGCGAAACGGTCTCTCGCCGGTGATACCCCGATCCATCGTCCTGCCTGCGACGGAGTAGATCGCCGTCGTTTCGAGCACTTCCTCACGGCTCATATCGGGAAGGATCGTCGGCAGGCGCTTGGAGAGCATACTCTTTCCGGCACCGGGAGGGCCGATCATCAGAATGTTGTGATTGCCGGCAGCGGCGACGGTCAGCGCGCGCTTGACGTTTTCCTGACCCTTGACCTCGGAGAAGTCAACGCCGTAATCCGGCGCGCCGCTGATAGAAGGCATAGCCTCCGGCTCGATAGCCGCGATGCCGGTCAGGTGGTCGAGAAGCTCCTTAACGTGGCTGACGGGATATACCTCGCACTTACCGGCAAAAGCCGCCTCGGCGGCGTTTGCTCTCGGAACGAAAAGCTTGCTTATCCCGAGCTCGCCTGCGCGCAGCGCCATGCTTAGCACGCCAGGCACCGGGCGCACCTCACCGGAGAGCGAGAGCTCGCCGAGAAACGCGCAGTCCTCGCCGAGCGGCTTTATCGCCTCGGTGACCGCGGCGACCGCGAGGAACATCGGCAGATCGTACATACTGCCTATCTTTTTGCGGTCGGCTGGCGCAAGATTGAGCGTCACGCGGCTCGCGGGAAAGCGAAGACCGCAGTTTTTTATGGCGGAGCGCACACGCTCGCGCGCCTCCTTGACGGCGGCGTCGGGCAGTCCTACGACCTCGAAGGCGGGCAGTCCCATAGATATCGACGCCTCGACGGAGACCGCGAAGCCGTCGATGCCGCTTATGCCGAGCGAACGAACAAGTTGTACCATAATTGCCTCCTTCAAAATAGAGGTTAGCCGTAGATTTTATAGATAAGCCGGCTCACGAGCGAGCGCGGGAGTATGCGATTCAGGAGCAGGAAGAGCTTGTAGTCCGCGCCGACTCCGATCTCCGGCGGAACGCGGCGCTTGAGCGCGGCTTTTGCGATAACAGTGCCGACCTTTTCCGGGCTGACGCCGTTCTGCTCGTCGCGCTCCATGCGCGAGACCGAGCGGGTTATTCTGCCGGAGTAGACCCCGTCGCCTGCGGCGCTCTTCTCGCGTGCTGAGGTGAAGCCCGTGCGCGTGTCGCCCGGCAGAACCGAGGTGAGCGTAATGCCGAACGGACGCACCTCGCCGCGCAGCGCGTTTACGTAGGCGATGATCGCAGCCTTGGACGCAGAGTAGTGCGCCTGAAAGGGGATGGCGATCTCGCCCGCTACGCTCGAAACCGCGACGATCCGACCCGAACCCTGCGCGCGCATAAAGGGCAGCGCCGCGGTCACGGCGTTCACAACGCCCATGTAGTTCACGTCAAGCTGTCTCACGGCTGCGCTGTACTCAGTGAACTCCGCCGCGCCGGAGATACCGAAGCCGGCGCAGCAGACGAGAATATCGAGCCTGCCCTCGGCGTCGATGACGGCTTTTACGGCGCGCTTCATCGCCTCCGGATCGGTCACGTCGCCGTTGACGTGGCGGATATTGTCAAAATCAGAGCCGGAGCGGCTCACTTCAAATACCGTGCATCCGGCTTTTGAGAGCGCAAGCGCGGCTGCCTTTCCGATACCGCTCGAACCGCCTGTGACAAGAGAAACAATTTTTGGCGCCAAAATGCCGCCTCCAGTGCTTTTTTACTAAAATAATACTGCACGTCATACTCTTTGTCAAATTATTTTCAGAAATCCGAAAAAAGCTGTTGACAAATGCGGGTTTTTGATATAGAATAATCGAGCGCCGTTGAGGAAGAGAAATACTTCCGGCGATGTGGCCGAGTAGTTCAGCTGGTTAGAACGCCAGCCTGTCACGCTGGAGGTCGAGGGTTCGAGCCCCTTCTCGGTCGCCATATGCTGCTATAGCTCAGTAGGTAGAGCGCATCCTTGGTAAGGATGAGGTCCCCAGTTCGAATCTGGGTAGCAGCTCCAGAAAATTCCGGAAATCGCAAGATTTCCGGAATTTTTGCTATATTCGGCTTAAAAAAGTCATGCCAATTTTTCGCTGACCCACACGCAGACCCACACGGGAAAAATTCGGGGAAAAGAGTCCTTGCCAATGGTGCCTGAGGTATATACAATCGGTGAAATTCGTGATATAATCGCTCCTGTGGCGGAAAAGCATG
>JAFPWN010000074.1 GCA_017412765.1 Oscillospiraceae bacterium
AAGGTTGAAACAAGTTTCAACCTTATTGAAATCCAAGCCGTTTTTCTCGCCGCAAGCGGCAACCGAAAAACATGGCGCTTTATGACCATTCCTTTTATGGCCATTTTGTGCCTTTAACATTTGTGAAAGGAATGGTCATAAAAATGAGATTCAAAAACTTGACAGCATTTGCGCTTACTCTGATATTGCTCCTTTCAGCCGCGCTCTCGGTAAAGGCGGAGGGCGCGGTGAAGGCGGGGGATATACTCTGCTTCGGCTCTCCCGATGAGGCGAGCGGCTTTGACGGCAGGTGGATAGTCCTCGACCCCGAGCGCACAAGCACCGGCGAGGCGGGAATGTTTCTCGTTTCGCTCAGCCTTGTCGGAGATGAAAACGGCGAGCCTCTCATTTTCCGCGAGATAGGCGATGTTTCCGTTTCGTTTTCCGACAGAGGCGAGGAGTACGCCGCCGCGCACCCGGGAGTAACGGACTACCGCGGAAGCGATATAGAGCGTTGGTGCGCGCAGTTTCCCGAAAAATATCTCTCCGATGCCGAGCGCGCGGCGCTCCTGCCCACATATAAATCAGACGAGGCGATAGTGATACCCGGCTTTACCATACCCCTTCCCGGCGCGGCAAACGGCACCGTCGATTTTGATCCCGCCGAGAACGTGCTCGACGGCGACAGAGTGTTCCTTCTGTCCGTCGAGGAGGCGACGGGCTATGTCTTTGCGGATAACCGCTCCCGCGTCGCGCTCTTTAAGGGCGAGCCGGGCGGGTGGTGGCTGCGCTCGCCGCATATACCGACCTTCCCGCTCGACGTGGGCTTTGTGTTCTCGTTCGGCGCCGTTATGGACTACCCGGTAAACGCAAAAAGCATGTACGAAATGACGACCTATGCCCGCCCTGCGTGCAATATAGACGCCTCTCAGATAACCTCCCTTGAAAAACTGAGCGAAGAGGGCGGCGTAACGGTCTGGCGCGCCTCCTTCGGCGGCGAAGAGAATACAAGCGTTTACGATACCGCCCTTCCCGTTGTGGGCGAGGTAATGGATCTCGGCAAGATGCTGCGAGCCGCGATAGTAATTATAGTTATCGTCCTTGCCGCCATAGCCGCGCTTATCGTTTACCTTATTGTAAGAGCCGTCAGAAAAAAGCGCCGCGATGACAAAAAAGCTTGATTATTTTATCAAAATGCTCTACACTAACTATGCTGAATAAATCAGAAAGGCATAGTATCAAATGGCAAATAAAACCTTTTTCAATAAAAAAACCGAAATTCCCGCCGCCTCCGCAGCTGCCCTCGGCGACTGTCTCGCGTTTATAGAGGGCGCGCTCGGCGAGCTCGGCACAGACCGCAAGCTCATTCTGCGCGCGGTTCTGGCGGCGGAGGAGCTGATCGCCCAGTTTATTGAGAGCGCCGACGAGGGCGCCTCTCTCCGGCTTCAGGTCAAAAAGCTTCTCGGTGACGTCAGCATAAGCATATCCGTGCGCGGCAGAGAACTCGACCTTCTCGAGAGCTACGGCGGCGACCTCGCGCACGCGGGCGACTCCGAGGCTCAGCAGGCGATCCGCTCCATTCTCCTCAAGGCGCAGTCCGACCGCCTCAAGGTCACGCACAGGCGCGGCGTGAACCACGCCCGCATCCTTGTCGGGCAGGCGCAGAAGTCGATGGCCGCGTGGACTATCGGCGCCCTTATCTGCGGAATACTCTTCGGGCTCGCGATGAAATTTCTGCTTCCGGCATCGTTCTCACTCGGCGTTTCGACGTATCTTCTGAACCCGGTCAAGACGATGTTCATGAACGCTCTCAAGATAGTCATCGCGCCGGTGGTGTTCTTCTCGATAGTCTCCTGCATAGCGCAGTTCAAGGACCTTGCGGAGCTCGGCAGGATCGCCGCGAAGGTGATGGGCATCTACCTTCTGACGACCGTAATCGCAGTCGCGCTCTCACTCGGCACCTTCGCTCTTCTGCACCCGGGCGACTTCGGCTTCGCCCTTTCGCAGGGCATAACCGAGGCGGTCGACGTCGATATGAGCACCGACACCTCGCTTCTTTCGACGCTTGTTAACGTCGTTCCCTCGAATTTTCTCCGCCCGTTTCTTGAATCCGACACCCTGCAGATCATCTTCCTCGGCATTATCTGCGGCGTCGCCATCGGGATGGTCGGAAAATACGCTCCGCTCCTTCAGGATTTCTTCGAGGCGTGCAACTCGCTGTTTCTCACGATAACGACCATAATCTCCCGCGTTATCCCGCTCGCGGTGTTCGCCTCCACGGCGATAATGGTAAACGATCTCGGCGGCGGCTCGCTTTTCGGCGTTCTCGGCCTCTTCGGAACGTATCTTGTAACGATCGTCAGTATGCTCGCGATCTACGGCTTGCTCATTCTCGTTTTCGGCAGGCTCAACCCGCTCACCTTCTTCAAAAAGAACCGCGAGGGAATGCTCACGAGCTTAACGCTCTCCTCATCCTCCGCCGCCATGCCGACGAATATGCGCGTCTGTACCGACAGGCTCGGCGTTTCGCCGAAGGTGTGCAGCTTCTCGATACCGCTCGGCGCGACCGTAAATATGGACGGCACCTGCATTCTGCTTACGCTTTCGGGGCTTTTCCTCGCGCGGGCATACGGCGTCGCGGTACCGGTGAGCGCGCTCGCCTCTCTCGCCATCACGATAATTCTTCTCTCACTCGGCTGTCCGGGAGTTCCCGGCGCCGCCTTTGTGTGCATCGCCGTCGTGCTTGAAAACCTGCACGTTCCCATCGAGGCGATGGGGCTTCTCATGGGAATCTACCCGATAATAGACATGATCGGCACGATGTCGAACACAACGGGCGACGTTGCCTGCACGACGATCGTCGCAAAAAGCGAAAACCTCCTCGATATGCAGGTCTACAATTCGTAAATACGTAAATATATAGGCTGCTGCGTAATGAACGCAGCAGCCTGTTTTTATACTAATCCTTGATATAAAACTGACTTGTAATTCTGAGCAGAAATTGTGCCAGACAAGGCAGAAAAGCAGAGCATAATGGATATATATGGTCAAGGGGGCTAACGCAGTATGGCGCAATTTCTGCCAGAAGGACT
>JAFPWN010000015.1 GCA_017412765.1 Oscillospiraceae bacterium
GCAAGCATCAGGATGATACAGATATGGCGTTCGTTGATGACTTACTCCCGTGGTCAGAAATGCTTCCGGACTACTGTAAAAAAGCTAAATAATCCACACGGCGGCGGTTCAGTCTAGTGACCACCGCCGCTTTTTTGCCTTGGTACGGGTTATTTAGCGATTACCATCATAGCAGAAAAAGATAGAAATGACGAATGTGCGAAAAAAGCCCGAAGATTGCATCTCTGCAACCTTCGGGCTGAAACTAAATATTCCAGAATTATCCCTTCCGGACCATCTGAAATGTTTTCTTTTGCTGAAACGACCTTTATGCCGTTCTTTTTCAGAATGTGCTTATAGTGAGCACTGTCATAACGGTCACGCGAGAAACGATCCAGTTCCCATACGAGCACGGTGTCGAACAGTCCCTTTTCACTGTCACGAATCATTCGCTGAAACTCCGGTCTATCTGCGGTACGCGCTGAGAGTGCGCGATCAATGTAGCTTGATAGTATCGTATACCCTTCGCGCTGACTATCCGATGAATAACGTGCATAAATAACTGCTTTCGCTGCCTCACCACCTTGAATTTGATTCTAATTGTTATCATCGGAATTATCAAATGTGCGAGGAGAATCCTTTTCAAAGTCAGCTTGTATTTTTGGAAGCAGGAATTTTGCGAACCGAACAATCTCTTCTTCCGGTGTTTTCGAATTATTAACTTGAACAGAAACAGTATTATCGTCCAATTACCTTTCACTTATTTTTTCTTTCCCTTAAAAGTCCCGGATTCCTGCGGCTCCGACTGTTCTTTATACACGTTTTGAGACTCCCACGAGACGGTGACGCCGCCCTTGCCGTCAAAGACGATCGTGTAGACCGTGGAGATGTACTGAACGTCGTTCATATAACTCTTTTCCAGATAAGTGGCGGTTCTCGTTGCGGGATCGAAAGTGGCGTTCTCGACGGTGAGACGATCGTCATAGTACGATTTGAAAAAGCCCTCTACGCCGTCCTCTTTGATTCGGTTCTTAACATCATCGGGATTCTTCGCCTGCACCAGATAATAGCAGCCGTTGTACTCAAACACGTAATAGCTGCGCTCACCCTGCTTCTGTTTGCCGCCGTCCCAGTACGCCGTGTAGTCATACGTACCGTAGTAGCCGCCGGTATAGCCGGTGTCGGCGGCAGGTTCCTCCGGCTTGGAGTCGTCGGACTTATCGTCCGCTTTGCCGGTGTCTTTGGCAGGGTCGTAGCCCTCGACCCATTCGCCGTCCTTTTGTACCTGCACGCCGTCCTTCCAGACGTTGCCGTTGCCGTCCGATTTCACGATCGTGCCGTCCGGACGGGTCAGATTCCAGCTGTCGTCTTCGGGGTTGCAAACGACCAATCCGCCGTTGGGATCGTAGTATTCCGACAATGCGCCGTCTTTGACAACGATCCGAAGCCCGTCTTTCGTTACGATGCTGCCCGACGGCTCTCCGTCTTCGTTCTCCTTGTAGCGCAGGACTGCGCCCGCCTGCTCGTTTGTGAAGACGCGCTCGCCTGTCTCGGCATCGATAAACATATCCAGTCCTGCGGTTTGGCTGTGAATCTTTTGAATCTCTCCGTCATACGTGGTGACCCAGGACTCAGAGCCGTCCTCTTTTTCAAAGGAAACGCCGTCGGCGGTGAAATCCATTTTGCCGCCGTCCTCATCGATCTGATGGACGCCGTCCTTGTCGAACTCAATCGTGCTTCCGTCGGCGTTTTTGAACTTCTTGCCGTCCGTGGACTTCTCGTTGCCCTTTTTGTCGATGTATTTATCGGTGCGTCCGGTCACGACGCCGTCGGTGCCGGTCACTTCGCTCTCGAGTTTCGAGCCGTCCTTATACGTGTGGACGCTCTTTACCGATTTCTTGCCGTCCTCGCCGTAGGTGACGGTATGTTCGCTCGTTGTGCCGTCCTTATTCTCGACGGTCACGTAGATATGATTGTCGTCATTTGTGGCGGTGGTGGTTTTGCCGTCCTCCGTCCACTTCGTATCAATGCCGTTTTTGACCACCGCGCCGTTTTTGTCAAAGACGATCGTCTGGCTGTTGTGGCCCTTCTCGTTGTCAATGATCGAGGCGGTGACGGTTTTATTGCCAAACGCGTCAGTCGTCTCGGTCTCTCGGTATTCGCCGTCCTTGCTCACAACGTGGAAATCAGAGCTGTCGTCGGTTTCAACGCGCGTCATGGACAGTCCGTCCGCGTCCTTTATATCAAGGGCCTCATTCCCGTCCCCGTCCCGCGTCCAGTTCACGCCGCCGAGGCGCTGACCGTTTTTGTCGGTGACGTTAAGGGAAAACTCCTTCATGTACTCGCCGTCGCCGTCTTTGTAGGGCTCATTTTCGAGGGTATAGGTGATCGTTCTGCCCGTCTTGTCGGTAACGGTCTGGGTGCCTGTCTTAGAATCGCCGTTTTCGTCATAAAACTCGATCTTGTTGTTTTCGTCTAAGGAAACGCCCGTCCATTTGCCGTCCTTGTCAAAGGTCATGGTCAGCCCCGTCTCGGCGTTGTATTCGGTGTGAGAGCCGTCGGCATGATAGATCTCGCTGGTGCCGTCCGGATAGTACCCCTCGCCGCTGCCGTCGGGTCGTTTGGTGCCGTAGCCGCCGTCGAGGGTTTGGAACTTGATCGTTCCGTCCTTGGACTCCTCAAAGTGGTTGCCGTCCTTATCCAGACCCTCTTTTCTTCCGTCGGGGTAGGTGGTGCGCATACTGCCGTTTTCAAAAATCTCGGTTTTGGAGCCGTCCGCGCCCTCAAACACCTGCGCGTTGCCGGAGAAGAGATCTTCGTCACCGAACGACCAATCTCCGCCCTCGGCGGAAGCGACCGTAACCATCGGCACGGACGAAACGAACATTACAAGCGCAAGAAGCAGCGCAATCGTTTTCTTTTTCATCATTGCGCATCACCCACGCTTTCGATTAGGTCTTCCCATTTGTTGAGATTCTGCATACCCGCAAAATATTTGCCGTAGGTGGTGTCGGCGATCCCCGCTTCGATATCCGCCACGGCGGCGCCCGCCACGGCTTTCTGAAGCTGCGCATAAACCTGCTGCGCCGCCTCGTAGTTGCCGGCTTCTTCCAGACGCTTGGCGTAATCGCTGAGCTCCTCGAACATAGTTTGCGCCGCCGCAGCTTCGTTGTCGCCGTTTTCCTCCAGCTTCTGGGCGTATTCGTACAGGGATGTGTTGTCGGTTTGCATGTTGTTTTTCTTGTTGTCATCTTTCTTTGACCCGCAGGCACATAGCGCAAGCGACATAAGTACCGCAAGCATGATTGAAATGATCTTTTTCATAAAGCTTTCCTCCCTTTTCAGTGATACGTCAGCAGACTGCATACTACGGAAGAAGTACGCGGTCGACATTAAAAATCACGGTAATCGGCGTGTGGTTGTCAATGCTTATGCCGCGCAGCTCATAGTCCCGCAAGGCGCTTAAAAACTCATAATAGATGATGCAATCCTCATCGGTTTCCGTTACGCTCTCGCCCCAGTGCTTGTGCTCGGTGTGGGTGGAGTCTACCCGGAACAGATCGCGGGAACCGTTTGCGGTGAAGGTGAGCGTAAGGTCATAGGTGCTGGGCTGAGAGCCGTATCTCGGGTGATCCGCATAAGAGGCGGTATAGGTCGTCACAGCGCCCGCCGTCAGGTCGATGACAAATGCTTCGCCGCGTGTTGTTTTTCTTTATTAAAAAGTTTTTTTATTTATTCCGTGTTAACACAAAAGTGCCCTTTGAAGTAATCTCTAAACTATCTTTACTTATCAGGCGTAGTTTCATATCGTTATGCCACTTGCTGTTTGAAATAACCAATACATTCCCGTCAAAAGTGTATTCACAGGAAAATGTGACCGGATTGGATGTTGTTCCGTCTGCTTTTGAAGCAGTCATAACAACGGTGACGGTATCATTTGCCTGGCTGAACGTATAATTTTCCGTTATGCCTTCACTTGAATAAGACCATAATCCCATAATATCATCAATCGTCACGCCTGTCGCACCTGTACCGCCTTGCTGCTCGGTGTTACTGTTTGATGAATTATTTTTCCCGTATTGCTGTTTTCGGAAGCGCTTGTATCAGGCTCATTTTTACTGTTTCCTGAATTTTCCTCTTCGTATCCCATCTCGGCAATTTCATAAAGAACATTCTGCAGGAGCTTCAGATAAGCGTCAAGGTCAAAATCATCCTGCATGATCGGCTTTGTATTGTCGATAATCATTTGGCTGACCTCGGGGGTCATCGTATCCGTGCTCATTTTTACCGGCGCCGGGTCTGTTTCGCCGGATGCTGCCAGCGCCGAGTTGATCCTCTCTTCGGAAACGCCTGCGTTCTTTAAGACGTCCGTGACATTCTTCTGCTGATCGGGTTCGGTACCCGTGAGCGTGTTCATCAGCGTGAACTTGACGCCGTCGTCACCCTTTGTGAAGGTTCCGCTCATAATCGAGCCGCCGTTCACATAGTCATTGATTGCTCCTGCGCCGTACGAGATTACGCCGAAGGAATTCATAGCAAGTTCCTCTTTCGTTTTTGCGTCAAGCGAGTTATAACCGTTTTTCCATATATCTTTGCCCGCGCCTGCCAGATCCTTGATGTTTGCGCCCACGCCCGCGATGGCAAAGATCTGGCCGATCGGCGCGAGCTGTGCTTCCGTCTTGTCGCAAGCCATACTGAACTCGTTATCCTCGCCGTTTGTATAGAGGATAGAAGCGGTTGAGCCGATTTCAAGGACTGTGTTGACACCGCTCATTGTAATACCGCCAGTGCTGACCGCCGTCGCCAATGCGCCGCTTGCGGGTGCGGTTGCAACGGCGATCACCAAGCCCGCCGCTGTGCCCGCTGTTTTGAGAACGGTTGCGGTTTTAACAGCGGTATTTGCCTTATCGGCAATCTGCGTGTATTCGGCGCCCATCAAAATATCCTGCGCCATCTCCATCTGTGCGTAGGCGTGCTTTGCATCCGTGCCGAGCTGTGAAGCGAGGTGCCTGATCGCATAGCCCGGCTTCGCCTTCGCATACTCGTCCATGATGGACTGCGCCCATTCCTTTGAACCCATTTCTGCGGCATACGCCGTTATACCGAGAGATGCTGCGGCACTAAGCTTCTGAACTTTCGGCCCTTCTCCGTTTTCCTCCTGTTCATAAACGTCAAGTGCTTCGTTCAGAACGGCATTCATTTTATCTGCATTCTCAAACGCCCTCACTGCGTTGTCAACAAGTGCGGCGTATTGGGCATAATTATCTTCTGTTAAACCTGAAACATCGTAGTTAATGAACGCATCAAGATAGGCTCTGCCGGCGAGATAGTAGTTTACAGCCAAGCCGGAAGCGGCGTCAACAACAGCCTCTGCGTCTGTCGGAACAGGGTAATTCACCTGTGCCTTCTCCGTTTTGCGGTTTTTATCCCCGCACCCGGCAAGGAGGGACAAGGTCATAACGGCAGCGATCAGAAGTGATGCAAACCGTTTTGCTTTTTTCATAATCATTTTCCTTTATCAACTATTGTTTTATGTTGACACAACGGGAAGCAATGTAGTTCTTGACAAACTCAAAGTCCTCTTTTGCCGCATAAACCTGATTATGTTCGAGGCGTTCGTTCACCTTTATAAGATCCCGGCGGGGCTGCGCGTTTTTTGTTTGCCTAAACGGCCTTTCAGTTCCCCGCTTCGCGGTTGAAGCGCAGGTTCTGGGCTATTTCGTCCTTCGTGCCCGGATTGAGGATGAACCGGGCGGCGGGATACCCGGTCAGGGAATCCTTTTCCGGCACTCTCTCGATCCGCATGGGGTCGAGATCCGGTGTGTCCCCCGCTTTTCCGTACAGGTTGCCGTAGATGATCCCCGTTTCGGTTTTTTCGATCAGGATCGCGCCGGTCTTCGGATCGACGGTGTATTTGCGTTCAAAGGCGTAATCCACCCCGGACCGCCAGTCGGGATGAGCGGGATCGGCGTAATAATAGGACTCGTAAAGGAGGGTCTCCCCGTCGATGATTGTGATCCTATTGGACTGGGTGCTGAATCCCGAAAACGCGCCGCCCTCTCCCTCGTACCTGGGATAGCTCCACGCGCCGTTCAGCCAGTCCGCGCCGGTAGAGGTATTGCCGAGCTCCACCGTCGTCTGGCGGTCGCCGTCCGTTTTGGCGGTAAAGTCCTTCACGGCGATCGGCGCCGCGCCGCTCTTGTAATCCGATTCGTTCTTGTAAACCAGCACCTGGTTCGGCATCCCCATTTTCAGAAAGCCGAGCACGGTACATTCGTAGTCGACGTCCCAGCCGTCGTCGAAATCACTGCCTTCCGGGACGTTCCAGTAAAGATCGGGAATCGGTTTGCCCTCGCTGCCGAAGCAGACCGTGCAGCCCTGGTATTTCGTGTTCTCGGTGCTCTGCTGATCGACGGACTCCTGTATCGTAAAACTGAGCGTCTTGTTGTAGGTCTCTGTCGCCTTTGTCAGCTCGGCAAGAGTCTTTTCCTGGAGGCGCTCGATCAGGAATCTCTGGATCTTCGTCATCGCTTCGGTCTCGATTAGGCGCCACACCTTCGCCTTCTGCTGTTCGGTGAGCGCCGCCTTCTGATCCGACGTTGCGTTGAAGAAAACGTTTTTGTATCCGGCGGAGGAAGCCGCGAACAGGATGTCCGCGTTCGTCTCGTCGTAGACCTCCTGCCAGAACTTCTCGCAGTACTCGTCCACCGCTTTTTTGATCTCGCGCATGGCGGCATCCGCGTCTCCGTTGCTGTGCCAGTAGGCCTCCTCGAACACCCGGTACCAGTGATCACTGTCAAACGGCTCGACCTTGGTATAATAGGCGTTGAAGACCGCGCTGACGTTTTCGGCCTGCTCGATTTTCGCCGCGTCGACGAAATAGTCGATTTCCATGCCCATAAGCGCAACGCCGACGAAGGCGATCGTGAAGCCGACGTGGCTGTAGCCGGTCGTCAGAGAATAGATCGTGCCGCCGCTGCCGAGCATATTTTTGTAAAGATTATAGCCCGCCGTTTGCGTCCGGTCCTTGTCCGTGCTGTTCAGATCCATGCCAACCTGCACCGCCATGGCGAGGAAGGGGATCGCGTTCATGGCGTTGCCGAGCTCGCCGGAGTGGTCGATCATAAAACTGACCGCGCGGCTCTGCGAGGCGGGAGGCAGCGAGTCGATGCCGAGATTGATCATGGCGTCGCAGAACGTCCACATGGTATTCGTTTCTGTGAACGCCTGATACGCGGCCTTCGCGTCCATATTGGGGTCGAGCGTCGGCATTTTGACCGCGTAGTTCTCCGGATCGTCGATAAAGGCGGTCACCTCGTCCGAAAACTCGGCCGGATTGGTGCGCTGCAGGATGTTCCAGTAGTTTGACACCACCGCAAGCGTGAGCAGATAGGGGTTATCCTCATCCGCGACGACCTTGTAGAGCGAGGGGTTCGATCCGACCGGCCTGTACGTGACCCGCGCCGGAGAAAAACTACCGAAATACGCCGTCGCCGTGCCGGCTTCTTCGTTTACGAACGTGAGCAGCGGCATCCAATTCCCGTCTTTGTAGTGCTCGACGATAACGTCCGTGCCGGACTGGACGCGGCAGGGAAAGGTGACCGCTACGGGAACGTAAAAATCTTCGTGCTTGCCCATCTCCAGCTCGTACGCCTCGTAGCGCGTTCCGTCCGCCTCCGTTCCGCTTTCGTAGACCGAGACGGACACGTCGCGCTTGCCGGACTCCAGCATCAGTGTATCCACGTCGACCGTCACGCCGCAAAGTGTGATCGCCGGCGACTCCGCGCTGACGCTCCCCTTCTCCGAGGCCTGCACCTTTCCGAACTCGGGCTTCGGCTCCTTGCCGCCGCGGAACCAGCCGCCGTTCCGGAATCCGAAGATCCCGACAACGATCGCCGCCACGAGCAGAAGCGACACGGCGGCAAGCCCGCCCTTGCCCTTCTTTTTGGCGGCCGGTGCGGCGGACTGCTGATAGACGTACGCCTGCTGCTGCGCTCTCGCCGCGTTCCGCTGCGCGAACTGCTCCGGGATCCGCACCTGCGGCCGCGGAGTGTATGAGTGCGGCTGCGGATTCGCCTGCGGCTGCGGATTGGGAGAGCTCTTCGGCTGCTGCGGCTGCGCCGCCTGCGGGACGGGCGAACCGCAGGAGGAGCAGAATCTGACTCCCTCTCCGAGCGGGGATCCACAATTCTGACAAAACTTAGCCAAATCTCGTCGTTCCTTTACTGTTTGGCGTTGGGACAGTGCGAAAGGATATACTGCTGCACGAACGCAAAATCCTCGTCCGACGCGTAGATCTGGTTATGCTCCAGCGTTTCCTTTACCTTGATCACGTGGCGGCGGGGATACGCTTTAATTTTTCGGACTTTTGAAAAATCGGAATACATCTCCGTGCGTTGGGCGTTCATTCCGGCGCCGACCGTTCCGATCCTGCCCGACGCCGCACCCGCAATCATCGTGGCACGAGCGAGCTTTTCCGCTTTTTTGGCCTGTGCCGCGATCTGTCTGTGGGTTATGCCTTTTTCGTCCATTTCAAACTCGACAATATATTTTCCGCCCATTATTGCGGCGTATAAAAGATACCCCAAACCTACAACGGCGGTCATCCCCAAAAAGAAATATCCCAGAAACGGCAGGTTCTCCGCCGCCTTGTCCGCGCCCCAATTGGCCGCGTCGGAGATCAGCTCGACGGCGGACACGCCGAGAAACAGGAAGAAAAAGATCTTCCAGACCAGAACAAAGAATCTGAGGTCTTTGAACAGGTTGATCTCATAGACCCAGCGGTATTTTCCATCCTCGCAGAGAATAACACGGGCGTTTAACGTTTCGCTTTCTTTCATACGCCTCACCCTCACTTTAACAGCGGCAGACCGCATTTTTGGCATCGGTCGGATTCTATGGAATTTTTTGTACCGCAGCTTACGCAAGCGATATACGGAGCGCGGGATTTATCGTATAATTCATACGGGAAATGAAACTGCGGATGATATTTGAATCGGTCGCCCACTTGCAGATAGTCCCACGCCCAGATCTGAGTTCCTTCCTGCTCGACGATTCTTTTTTTCTTGCCGTCGCTTGTGCGCACAACGGTTACGTACTCCGTCACCATTTCCTGATCGTCGTTATTCTTGTGGCGGTAGGTAAGACCCGTTTTTTTGTCGATCACGGTCGCCTCATAAGTGTTCTTGGCGCGTTCTTTTACAAAACCGTAAATTGCGAATAATAAAAATATCCCAGAGATGACGGCACCGTATTTCAGTGCGTCCGTAGTCTCCATTTTATCACTCACGATACTGTAAATGACAAAGCCGATCAGCGGCAACGGTACGAAAAACAGCGAAAAGATACCCGCCGCCTTGCGGTTTTTCTTGACCGCCGCAAGAATTTCGGGATGGTTTACCCTGTCGGAAAAGCCCGGCGCGGGAATGCCCTGCCTCACTGCGCCGTTTCCGGCCCAGGCAGGCGCCCCATATACAGGCGCGGTATATTGTGTTGCAATCTGCTGTGCCGGTGCGGGTGCGGCGTTTTGTGCCGCTCCACAGTTAGGACAGAATTTGGCGTTGTTTTCTATTTGCGCGCCGCAGTTTGAACAAAACATAAAGATACCTCCTTGCGAATTTTACTTTATTACAGAGTACATTATACTACTATAATAAGGATCGCCTCAAGAGTTGACAGCAAGTTGTCATTGACAATTTTCTTGGTCAACTGATTGATTTCCGGCCTGCTTTATGCTAAAACGATTATGAAATCATAGCAGGAGACAAGCCTATGTTCAGCGAAAGACTAAATAGAATACTCACTTTGCTCGATGTAACTTCGGGGGATTTTGCGCGCTTTACCGGATGCGATAAATCCTATATCAGCCGTATGACAAGCGGTGCGAGAGTCCCTAAAAAAGGCGGAGCGGGCGCTTAGCGTATCGTAGACGGCATATACGCCTCTGCCGATGAAAAGGGCAAAACCGCCGGGATCTGCGAGCTGATTTCCTGCTAAGATCAAAACTCCGCAGATGGGATAAAGTCACAGATCATGGCTTGGCTCTACGACGGAGAAGAGGTTACGGATAAGAAATCCAAAGCACCGAAGGATAAAGTGCCATACCGTGTGTTTGGAGAAAAGCTGAACGCCGTTATGGAACTTGCGGAGATCTCCAACATTCGCCTTGGAAATCTGGTCAATATCGATACTTCTTACATAAGTCGATTCCGAAACGGACTGCGATCCCCGAAATCCAACCCGCGCACTATGGACGCCATATGCACCGCTTTATTGCGCAGACTGGGAGAACAGAATAAAATAAAACAACTTGCGGCTCTTTTGAAAGCTGACCACGACGCGCTGACGGACGAAGAAGAGGCGTTTTCGCTGTTTCACGACTGGCTGTACGATACCGAAAAGACCGACAGCAGTTCGGTAATCGAAAAGCTGCTTGAAAGCATCGATACCTTTTCTATAAACACAAAAACGCCGCTGCCTTCTTTTGAGGAAGCAGCGGCAACATTCAAATGTGAAGACACTGTATATTTCGGCTCGACCGGCTTACAAAACGCGGTGATACGGTTTCTCGGGGGCGTGATTTCGGGCGGAGACAAAGAACTGTATTTATATTCCGACCAGAATATGAACTGGCTGACCGACCCTGAGTTTCGTCTGAAATGGGCGGTGCTGATGCTTTGCTGTGTGCAAAAAGGCGTCAAGATCCACATCATTCATAACGTTGACCGCGACGTTTCCGAAATGATCGAGGCGATCATCAGCTGGCTGCCGCTCTATATGTCTGGAATGATCCGTTCTTATTACTGCAAAAAACAGAAGAACTCCCGGTTTTCCAATACGGTCTTTTTATGCCCGGGCGTCGCCTGCATCAAGGGCAGCAATGTGATCGGAACAGAAGATCAAAACGGCGAATATCGTTACGATACTGATACTAAACTATTGGAAATGCACCAAGCTGCTTTTCACAGTCTGCTCGCCGACGCAAAGCAGCTTGTGAGAATATACGGCAATCTTGAAAGCGAAGGGGTTATTCACACGGGCTATTCCGGAATGACTGTGCTCGGAACAGCGCTGTCATTTGCCACGATGCCAAAAGAGATGCTCGTTTCGATCCTTGAACGCTGCGGCGCTGACGAAACCGTGAAGAACAGGGCGTTTTCCGTTTGGGAAAGTCGAAAGAGATTACTCGACGATACGCTGAGCGGATCATTCGTCCACGAGTGCATTCCCGTGGCGGATGAAGAAAGCCTGTTTGGAAATAAAGTCTTAACGGATATTCCCAGTCTAAATGTCGCATATACACCGAAGGAATATGCTGAACATATACGGAACATCATCGCGCTGTCGGATGAAAGCCCAAAATACCGTTTCTGCGCTTTGCCGGACGCGCCCTTTGCCAATACGCAGATCGTACTTTTCGACGACCTCGTAACGGTAAGTAGGCTGAACACCCCGCAGGTCACGTTTTTGATTTCCCATCCGGCTATGTACGAAGCCTTTGTCGCTTATGCCGACCGCATAACAGCCCGCTACAAACAGGATAAACTCACGACCAAAAGACTGCTGGAACGGTATTTGTAATAGTTTAAGAATGTGCAGAAACACCCATAAGAAAAGCAAAAAAATATTTCTAATGGGGCATTTTAAAGAGTACTAAAGTGAGCGATTGACGCTATGTTCGTAATGTATAAAGAACCGATTGAAAAGGGTCTTATCGGATACGCCGGTCAGCTCGGCAAGGATGTTAACGATTTGGCAGATGACGAAATAATGTACGTAGTGGAAAAGGTCGCGGAGATTGCCGGTGAAGTCGGCACAAACATCATTATGCAAGGTCAGCATGTGCCGGAACTTTTCGGTTTTTCGACACAAATTCCGCAGCACGAAGACTTTTCAGCCAAACTGTCAGCCGACAAAATCAACTTCCATAAAAAATGGACTCACTCCGATACTAAACTCGGAGCGCCGCTCTTTTTCAGTGAGTTATCCGAAAATGAAGCAACCGACATTGAAGGTGCCAGAAATTTCTTTGGAAGTAATCCCGGTATGGAAATAAAGTATAATTTCCTGCGTGATGAATACGCTAAGATACTTGACGGAATCGACAGGGAGATATATTATTTATCTGAGTAGGGATACAAGCAAAAAGAAATCGCTAAAAAACTCGGATACAGCAATCACTCCGCCGTTTCAAAGCGGATGAAAAAGATAAATAAAGATTTTCAGGAATTCTTAGGTTTTAAGTACCCATTCCATTTGATTTTGTGCCTTGAGGTCTTCGGTAATTCCGTCGGCTGCGGCGTATTCCTTTATCAGCCTGTCGAACAGCTCGTTTGCCGCTCTGTCAGTTTCCTCTAGGTGAGCGTTTAGAGTGCCGCCGAGAAACATTCCGGTGTAAATTGGATTTCTGTTCTTCCGCAGGAACTCTTTTCTTCGTCTGCCCCAAACTCCGATGTTCGGCTCTTTCGGCGCTGTAAGGTCAGGAATGAGATAGTCTCCCCCGTGGTGGTATGTGATTTCTGCCATTTTGATGCCCTCATTTTAGGTTGTAGGCTCATCATAGCAGAAAAAGATAGAAATGACGAATGTGCGAAAAAAGCCCGAAGATTGCATCTCTGCAACCTTCGGGCTGAAACTAAATATTCTCTAAATCTTCCAGATAAGCAAGAAATCCGAACGCTGCTCCGATCGGAACAAAGTTCGGATTTCTATGCTTTGGTGGAGACTGACAGGCTCGAACTGTCGAAGCCGACGCTTGTGCGTCTGCTTCTCTTTTCCGCTTTGCTCAATTTGAGGTCGACAACGTTCGAGCCTCGCACTTTTTCGCAACAAAAAAGCACCCCCGACGGGGTGCTTTTTTGTTGGTGGAGACTGACAGGCTCGAACTGTCGAAGCCGACGCTTGTGCGTCTGCTTCCCTTTTCCGCTTTGCTCAATTTGAGGTCGACAACGTTCGAGCCTCGCACTTTTTCGCAGCAAAAAAGCACCCCCGACGGGGTGCTTTTTTGTTGGTGGAGACTGACAGGCTCGAACTGTCGACCTCACGCGTGTGAGGCGTGCGCTCTAACCAGCTGAGCTAAGCCTCCGTTTATTGGTGACCCGGACGGGATTTGAACCCGTGTTACCGCCGTGAAAGGGCGGTGTCTTAACCGCTTGACCACCGGGCCTCGTCGTTTGAAGCTCGCTTCACTCCGTTTCGGCGCTGAAGGACGCGCCAAAACTCCGTATCCGCTCCCTCCAAACTCCTCTTCAAGACGAACCCGCTTTGCTGGGCTTCGTCTTGATTTTGAGTAAAAGAGTGCCTCGCACATACATATATCAAAAAGGGGTGCGAAAGCACCCCTTTTTGATGGTAGCGGCGACTGGATTCGAACCGGTGACACCGCGGGTATGAACCGCGTGCTCTAGCCAACTGAGCTACGCCGCCGTAATGAGGCAAGAGTTATTATACCCATCTGCCACTTAATTGTCAAGAACTTTTTTACTATTGTGGAAAAAGAATTTATATGGTACAATTCAGCCGGTGATACTATGGATTTTCACGCGAATGCGGAGCATTTTATGCGCGATATGCGCTACCGCACCAAAATCATGCTCTATGTCAGCTTCACGCTGAACCTGATCTACGCCCTTGTGAAGCTGACTCTCGGCATCTGGGGCAACACCGTATGGGATATAGTTCTCGCGCTCTATTACATGGCGCTGGCGCTTATGCGCTTCGTCGTTCTGCGCACGGCGCGCGGTACGGAATTCGGCTCATTTCCCGAGGGCGAATACCGCATTTACCGCTTCGTCGGCGCGGTACTGCTTTTTATGAACCTTCTCCTCTCCGTCATGGTCGCCGCGTATTTGAGGCGCGAGGTGAGCTACAACTACTCCCTCATTCGATTGATCATAATGGCGGCTTACTCCTTCTGGAAGATAATCTCAGCCACAGTTGCCGTCGTGCGCTCACCGCGCCAGCACTCCCCGCTCTACTCCTCGGCAAAAAATATCTCCCTCGCCGCGGCGCTCGTTTCCATGCTCTCGCTTGAGGAGGCGATGCTCGAATCGTTCTCTACCGACCCCGCGTTCCGGGATACGATGGTCGGCGCGACGGGGCTCGTTTCCTCGCTTATCCTCATCTCGCTCAGCGTTTATATGATCACCCGCGCAACACTGTTTCTCAGGAGACGCAGAAAATAAAAAATGCGAAGACTCACGGAATGACGCTTGTCGCGATTACCTGCCTCGCACTCACTCTGCTTATGATCCTGATTGAAGAGGTCGACCTCTCCGCGCCTGTTTCCGGCTCTGAGGGCTGAGTGATCCGGCCGCCGGATAACGGCTGCCGTTACCTCGACGTGAGCCTTATGACAGACGAGGGCAAAATGTGCTTTATGCATAGCTTCACAAACGGCAAGGAATCGGTTTTCAACGGCAATCTGACTTCAGGGGCAAAAACATATCTGACGGTGAATTTCCAATCCGAATTTGCGGCTCAGCGGCACCGATCCGAATAGCCGGATGATAGTAGATTTCGGCACAGCACAGCTTGCAAAAACGATTTAATACTAACCCCTGATTAAAAGCTTTAACCGAGCGCGCAGAATTTTTTGCGTCATACAAGGCGTCCGGTGCAGACAATACTTTGTGTATTATCAAGCCGGATAACGAAGTATGACGCGAAAAGGGCAAGCGCGAATTGAAGATTTTGATTAGGGGTTAGTATAATTTTCAAATGAATGAGCACACCGTTTCCGATGTGCTCATTCTTTCATGCCGTTTTGCCCTTGCCAATGTCTTTATCTTAATGACATTGCCGAATCGGGTGCGTTTTTTGTTATCCGGTGCCGTTAATCTCGCCGCGCCAGCCGGTATCGGTTTTCTTGACGTAACCGACGCGGTGCATCACGAGCGTGCCCTCAGGCGGCTCCTCCTCCAGCGCTTCTCCACCGTGAGCAATATGTTCCTCATACGTTATAGTGTTGCCTGCCCAGGTTTCGCTTGAGTTATACGCTCTATCGCCGTCCGGAGTAAAGAATACGGTTGCAAAGAAAGCCCAATTTCCTTCTCCGCTCTCAGAAACGCCGCTGATTTTGACTCTCACATTCTCCTTGAACTTGAAAACGCTGTTTTCAGACAGATATGGGCGCGGCTCAAACACGTTTTCGACTATGACCTTCGCCGCATCTATGGGGTCTTTCAGAAAATCCGGAGCATAGTCCACAATCGGAAGCACTGCTAGTTCGCAGTGGTCAAGCCATTGCCGGGCAATGTAATACGGTGTTCTCCACTCTTCGTCTGCCCTTAACAGCATATTGTCTATCTTGACAAGCGTTTCATCGTTCTTAAAGAATAGCAGCACAGTGCCGTCCTTAGCCGTTATACGCACGTCCTGCGTATCTGTCTTCGGCGTACCCGAATATGGCTCATAAGTGAAGGCAGAAAGGCCTCCCGCAAAGCCCATTGCATTCGTGACGCTGTCAGCAAAGTAGTTCGTTCTGTCGCCGTTAAACTGTATCATCGCGCCGGCGGGGTCTTGTACAAGTCCGAAAAGCGGTGCCATCACGCTGTTTTCCAAAAGGCCATGAGCATAGTCGCCCGCCGGCGTACTGCTGCCGTTCCACGCCGCAAGCTCGACGGTCTGCACATTGTAGCCGTCCGTTAATCGTACAATGTTCGTACCCTGCCAGAAGTCAAGTCTCGCACCGCTCACTTTCACCGTGACCGGTTCGGAATCCGGCGCCGCCGCGCTGCCGACGACGTAATAATAGCGCTTTATAATGTCGAGAGCGCTGTAAAAGTCCGGTATATCCCCCGCCTTGCCGATGCTCTTTCCTCCGTACTCAACCTCCGGCTCGCCAAAATGACCGTACGCCGCCCGCGCAAGGTAAATATCGACGAGGGTATTAGTCTGCTTCACCGGAGTTATACCGGGGTGTTCTTTAAGGAACTCTGAAATGCCCTCCCTCCAGAACCACTCCTGAATCTCTTCGAACTCGGCTAAGTCGCCCTTCTCGAAGGTCAAGTCCGTCGGCTGGCGGAGAGCGTACCAGGCGTTGCCGCTCCAGCCGAAAAGCGTAACGCCGGACATATCGCCCGCCACGCTCGCGCGGTACTCCTCCTCAGAATAGACGTCGAACGAGGCAAGCCACCCCGTAAGCCCAGAGTCAGCTCCGGAGGTAGTCACACCCCACTCCCAGGTGGGCTTGTAGTAGAAATCCGAGCCTATCGTCATTACCGAGTCGCGGTACTTTTCGGGAAGCTCCAACGTCGCGGGCGCGCGATAGGTCATAACGGCGTCGTAGTCCTTGACAAGCGCGAGGTCAGCATCCGGCACCTCGCAGATAACGAACCAGCTCTGCATCGCGGAATTGTAGCTCTCCAGCGAATTTGTCTGATAAACGCTCAGAGTAAAGCTGCCGCCCTCGATCGTTACAGACTCCACATCGTAGCGGAAGTCGGTGCTGCCCGCGTCGAAGCACACCGTTATAAGGCTGTTTTCGGCAAAAAACGCCTCGTTGTACTTTGAGAGCGCCTCACTGACGCTGTCAGTAAAGCCGTACTTCTCCGCGTTGTTATCGAGCTGCGCCTTCGTGTCGAATCTCCTTATCGGCAGGTGCCTGACGGAGCTGATTGCAAGCTTCTCGGAATTGAACGCTATCCACTTTCCCGCGCTGTCAACGTACCCTCCCCTGACGATACGGGTGGAATAGTTCTTCTCAACAAGGCTGTACCACTTCGCGTCATCCTTCGCCCGCTGAATGCCCATGTAGTTTTCATAAACTCTTTGGCTCACCTCGCCGTTGTCCTCGAGGTAGTATTTGCCGCCCTCCTGCCACGCCTTGGATTTGAGCGCGCAGCCGGTTTCATTGAAGATCGCGCGGTTTGCCGAGCCGTCGGTGAGCGTTATCGTGCCGTCGGACTTGATCGCGTTAACTCTGTCATATCCCCCAAACACCGCGCAGTAGTATTCGCCGCCGTATTCGTAAAGCACCGCATATGAGCGCGAAGTGGAGCCTCTGCGCTGGCTCGAAAGATACAGAACGCACTCATCGTCGCCGTCGCGGTCGAGGTCAACGAGGGCGTAGCTCGACGGAGCGTAATAATACAGCTCGTCGTCGGAAACGGCGCGGGTAATACCGTCTATCTTCATCTCCTCGCCGGTTCTGGCGGCAATAAAGCTCTTCGTGCCGTCGAGGATCGCCTTATACGCCCATTCGAGGAACCATTCCGGCTCTGCGTCAAGTCTGAAAACGCTCCCGTCGCGGAAGAAGCCGCCCCAGACGTATTCCGGGCTCTCGTCAGCGTTAAAGCGAAGCCCCTCGTCCGTTATGGTGAAGATATACCCGCCGACGTCGAGTCTGTCGCCGTCTACGGAGTAGTTACCGATAAAGATATAGCTTGAAATCGGTGAGAAAATTAACTGCGCCGTGCCGTCAGAGTTTATCGTGAGCGCGGAGTCGTTATATTTATAGGTGCCATAGGCAAGCGCCGCCCCGCCCGAGGTCACGCTCCGCAGGTAAGCGGCAAAATCATTGTCCTCGACCTTATAGCGCTCGTTGTTGAATATGACCTCGACCATATCCCGCTCGGCGGAGTAGCCGTTGAAGTAAATATATTCGTAGCGCGAATATTTGTTGGTGCCGCTGAGCTTCACGCATATCTGATATGCCGGAGTGAAGCCCGCGTACTCATCGCTTTTAGTGAGGCGCTTAATGCCGTTGGCGCGCTCGATGAGCACGTTTATCTGCGTCTTGCTCAGCGCAAAATCGCCCTCGCGCTCGAACTGATTGAACGCCCTCGCGCTCTCGACAGTCCATTTTGTGAGCTTGAACACGCCGTTGCCGTCCTTAGGATTTCCGACGAAGTAATCATACGCCGCGTTGAAGTTTTCAAGCTTCATATCGCCTACGAAGCTGTCCTGATTCATCGCCTCGGCTTGTATCGACGCCGGGAACTTCGCCCTTATGTCCTCAGCGTAGTAGCTCCCGTCGCGCGGCTCCCAGTATTCAAGCACCGGATAAGTGCTGCTGTCGCTGTTGTCCGAGGTATCGAACGTGACCGCGACCGGCGCGCTCGAGCCGTAGAGCGTGATCACCTCGCCGTCCTCATAGCCGAAGCCCTCGCTCAGTACCCAGGCGTAGACCGTGGTTTTGCCTCTTTGTCTGTCGATTCTGAAAACCTTAGACGAATAGGTGAAGAACTCCCCGCGCTCTTTGTCATCGTTATGCTCCGCCACCGCCATATCCATCGAAACGCCGAGCTTGCCCTCGAGCTTTTTAGAGGGGTTAGTCATGAAGCAAACGGCGATGACTATGCTTACCACAATGGCGGCAATTATTATCCAGAATGCCGGCTTTTTGTAGCTCAGCGCCGCCTTAACGCGCTCCTTGACCCCCACCTCGCCGAAGGCGAGCGGACACGCCGCGATCACTCTGCGGTTCAGCGAGCAATCTAAGAGCGCCTGAGAGTACGCCGCGACGGACTCTCTGTCCATATCGCGTATGACCTTTTCATCGCAGGCAAGCTCTATATCCCGGCAGAGGAGAATATACGCGACCCAGCAGAGAGGATTGAACCAGTAAAAAGAGAGTATCGCGTAGCCGAGGGGCTTCCACCAATGGTCATGACGAGCTAAATGCGCCCGCTCGTGCGCTAATACCTGCTCGACCGTGTTCATAGGCAGCTTCGACGGAAGATAGATGATCGGTTTGAATATGCCGAGAATGAACGGGCTTTTAATATCGTCGCAGACTCTTGCGCCCTCGCCCGCGGGTACGGACGCAGCAACGGTTTTTCGCACTCTCAAATAACTTACTATCGCATAGGCAAGCATCGCCGCAATTCCTGTAAGCCATACTGCCGACGCGACCGGAACCCAGAGCTGTAACGGGTTCATGCTCGCCTCCGGAGCCGGCGCAAGTGAAGATTCTGCGATCGCGGGATTTACCGCCTCGTTTACTATCGGTATGCCGGAGTCTATACGCGGAGCGGGCATCATCTCCACGTTCTGCGGCACCGTTTCCGCGCTCGGCACTAAGCTTGCCTTGCTCTCGATGGATATGGGCAGGCAGAGCCTTATCGCCACAAGCGCCCACAGCGCGCATACTATCCATTTCGGAGCGCGCTTCATAAGCGGTCTTGCGACGATCACCGCTAAAATGAGCCAGCTTGCGGTTATCGAGAGATTTACAACGCCTAAAAAGAATTCGCTCATTTTGTCTCACCGTCTCTGAATGCGTCTATCATGCTCTGAATCTCGTCGGCCTCAGCTCTTGTCAGCTCCCTGCGGCTGATAAACGCAGCGATAAAAGCCGGAAGCGAGCCGTCGTAGCTCTCGGAGACAATCTGCTCAGACTTGCGCGAATAGAACTCCTCCTTTGAAACGAGGCTCGTAACGACGCCGTTTTCGTTTTTGAAGAGCCCCTTTTCGCACATCTTGCGAAGCACCGTGTATGTAGTCGGCTTTTTCCAGTTAAGCTCTTTTTCACAGATCTTCACAAGCTCGCCGGACGGCACCGGCTCATTTGCCCACACGAGGTCTGCAAATCGCTCCTGCACCGCTCCGATCTCAAAATCCGCCATAGTAAGCTCCTCCTTAATAATAATTTTATACTAAAAGCTGTAATGTCCATCCGGCGGAGTCTGCACTTCCTCAAAGCTGTCCACAGTCGCCCTCCGACAGATAACGCTCATACTGCGCTCTGTTCAGCTGCCATATTGAAAACAGCTTTCATGCCGTTTAGCCCTCAGCCTTGGCTGCGTCGTAAAAGCTGCAATAAAAGCTCCCGCCGGTTTGATCTGCATCACGTTTTGCCTCCGTTGGTTTATCCTTGTAAACCGAGTTTATCACGATAAACCACGCTTGTCAACAGTTTTTTCAAAATTCTCTTGACAGATAAAGATTACTGTGATAATCTTCTAATTAGATTATTGCAATAATCTTTCTGAAAGGAGGTAAAATAATGAGTAACGCCGAAAAGATCGTCGATTCCGAGCTTGAGGTGATGAAGCTGCTGTGGGCGGCGGGTGAGCCGATGGGGCTCAGCGAGATAATCGCAGTTCTGACCGAAAAGCTCGACTGGAAGGAGCCGACTGTCAAGACCGTAGTCCGAAATCTGCGCCTCAAGGGCGCTATCGAGCAGGTCGGGCGCGGTAAATACGCCGCCGTCGTGACCGAGCGCGAGTACAACGAGTTCTCCGCAAGGAGCTATGTGAACAGAATATTCGACGGAAGCGCAAAAAAGCTCGTCGCAACCCTTGTTTCCGACGGTCAGCTGACCGAGGACGAGGTAGCCGAGCTTCTCGAAGCTCTGCGAGGTGGCAAAAATGGATAAGCTGCTTTACGTATCGCTCGAGGGCGCAGTTCTCGCCGGGATCGTCTTTCTCATAAAGGCACTCGGCGCCAAAAGGCTCTCAAAATCTTTTCTTTACTACATCTGGCTTCCGGTTCTGCTGAGGCTTCTTCTGCCCGTAGGCTTCGAGGTGGGCGTGATACCGAAAAGCGCGCCTGAGCCGGCGCCGTATATGACAGTCGAGCGCGCGGAGCCTTACGAAGCGCCGATAATAATCTCAAGAGCGCCGGTCGAGGTCGAGGCAGCTCCGACAGTGCGAAGCTTTGACTGGCACAGTCTGATTATTCCGGCATATGCCGCTCTCTCCGCGGGTATCTTCCTCTTCCACGCAATAGCGTATATCGTTTTTCTCCGGAGGCTGAAGAGCGGTCTTGAGTATGTACAGGCGAGCGGACGGCTCAAGGTGTATCTCTCAAAAACCGCTGAAACTCCGATGCAGGTGGGCGTTCTGCGCCCGATGATAGTTCTTCCGAAGCGGCACTACGAGCGCGAGGAGCTTGACCTCATACTGGCGCACGAAACGGTGCATTGGCAGCGCCGCGACCTCGTTATAAAGTGGCTCATGCTGGCTGTGAGAAGTCTGCACTGGTTCAATCCCGTAGTGTACTTCATCTCGCGCGACCTCGACAGAAGCTGCGAGATGAGCTGCGATGAGGCGGTCTGCCGCTCTCTCGACGAGGACGGCAGAATGCGCTACGGCGAAACGCTGATCTATATGGCGTCCGCCGCTCGTCTGCCGGTGCGCGTTCCGGCGGCTACGCTCGTTGAGAACAAAAAGGCGCTGAAAGCCCGTATAATCGCCATCCGCGACTATAAAAGAGTGACGATCGTGGCGGTTTGCGCTATGGTTGTACTTGCGGCTGTTCTATGCGCCTGCTCCGCGATTATTCCGGGCGAAAAGCAGGAGGATGAGATCGAAGTTGTGGAAAAGCCGGTCGTTGTAGAGCTTGCCGAGACCACGGACGAGTCCGAGGCAGCCGCCGTCGCCGCGCTCAAAGATCACGTTATGCTGTTCGCTCACAAGGGCACGAACGCCGTAGTCGAATACGAGGTCCTCGGCTCCGAGAAGAGCGATGACGGCATGGAATACCTCATCGTCTATATGCTCTCGGAGTACTCTCCCTATTCCAAAGTATATATCTACGGCGACGCAAAGGCGGCGAAGGTCACGGGCAGCGGCAGAACGGCGTATATCGAGTTTTTTGACACCCGCGACGAGCTTGCGGATATTCTCTCCGCTCCGATCGACCTTGACAGTAACCGCACAATAGCAAAGGATTACCGCGACGAGCTTAAAGAGCGCGCGAATGCAGACCTCAGCACCGAGAACAACGAGTGGTACGCGCCGGAAAACTACGGTCTGACCACGCCCTCCGAGGATTACAAGCGCATCAGCGAGCTAACCGACGAGCAGGTCATCGTGATGTTCCTCAACTGCTACGATTCTTACGACGTCAAGGCGCGCAACGAGCTGTGGAAGCGTATGACCGTCGATTACGACGCGGTCAAGGCTGCCGCGGACGCTCTCAGCGGCAAGCCCTATCGCGGCGGCGATATCAACTCTTACCTCGAGCCGATATTCACCGAATTTGATCCCGACCTGTTCACGGTCACCGATAAAGGCGGAACACTCGCTCCGGAAACCACGTACTACGCACCCGGTGAAGCGCCCGAGGGAAGCAAGATATATATCTTCTTCACCCTCAACAAATACTGCTACGTCAGACAGAACGGCGACATCATCACCTACTGCTGCTTTGGCGGCGACGATTGGTATGAGGTGAGGAATAACAGCGACGTGCTGATCGATGGGCAGTGGCAGGATCTTTACGAGGCGGCAAGAACGCGCGGAATCGACCTCGTTTCGTCTTCGCCGGCGGCGGACGTTGATGGCTTGCCTGATTTTACCGAAATGCAGACTGACGAGCTGTGCGAGTATTATCTCAAAGCCGACGGCGCGTATGCCGAAGGTTCGGCTTTTGAGCTGTACCGGAGAGCGCTTTCCGACCCTTCCGGTGTGCTTAAATCCATTCATTCTGTGAAGACCGGAAACAACCGCGCAGTGAACACTCTGCTTGCCCCGCTTATTTTCGAGGACCTGGAAAACCGTCCCGCCGGCGCGTTCGGCGGCGCTCTCTATAACGAGTTTATGCAGTTGGGCGACGAGGCGGCTGAAATGTACGTAACTGCCGCAATCAGCAAAAACACTATCCGGCTGACGGCTTCCGAGAAATATGAGGAGGATTTCCCGACCGACGGCGTGCGCGTGACATACGATCCCGGCGATAATCTGTTCACCGTGATCAGCAAGGACGGGAGCAGGTATGAAAGCAAAATAATACTCGGCAGTTCGGAGAAATCCACGTCCGGAAACGATACCTTCTTCATCGCTTATAACGGCATGCAGGCAGGCGTTTATAACCAGGCCGAGAACATTCGTGAGATAACAGTCCGCAAGAACGAAACGCTCATTCTCACCGCAGAATCAGAGCTTATTTCAGCTGACGGCAAATTTAATTGGTCAAGCTCCGACGACAGTATTCTCAAAGTCAATGAGGGCAAGATAACGGGCATCGCAAAAGGCATAGCGTTTCTGGTATTAAGGTCGGGCGACCTTTCCGACTCTATTCTCGTGCGCGTCACGGAATAATCCAACCGGCAGTTTATAAATCTACTACTGTTTTAGTATGGATTTTTCATCGCCTCCCATCTATAATGCAGTCAAAGGGAGGCGATGTAAATGAACATCGGAGAAAAGCTCAGAGCACTCAGAAAATCGAAAAAGCTCACGCAGGAGGCGCTGGCGGAGTTTATGAACGTCTCGCCGCAGGCAGTGTCGAAGTGGGAGACCGGCGCGTCAAGTCCTGATATTGATATGCTTCCGGCACTCGCGGCGTTCTATGAAACGACGGTGGACGATCTTCTCGACTTCGACCGCAGGCGCATCAACGCCGAGGTGGACGCGATAGTCACTCAGTCCGTGCCGCTGAGGAGCGAGCCCGAAAAAGCGGAGGCATTTTACCGCGAGGCGCTAAAAAAGTACCCGAATAACGAGGTGCTGTTAAACTGCCTGCTGATGGTGATACCGAACGAGCGGCTCAGCGAAAAATTAGAGCTTGGCGAGCGGCTTTTGGAGAGCAGCGCCGACGATGAGATACGGCTCGACGTGCTGCGGCTTCTGGCTCTCTCGTGCCGCGCTTCGGGCGAGCGGAGGATGGCGGAGCATTATCTCTCGCGCCTGCCGGAGCTGTACTTTCTTAAAACCGAAGTCGCGGCGGCGATTCTCGATGGCGAAGCGCAGAAGGACGAGATCAGAAAAACCGAGGACGTCTGCCTATGGACGCTGTGCGCGATGATCAAGCGCCGCGAGGCGATAAGCGAGGACGGCGCGAGGTTTTCCGACCTCTTCGACCGCGTAATAGACCTCTTTCGAGCATGTCCGGAGTACGCTCCGCTTGCCGACAGAGTCGATAAAAGTCTGCGCGGCGCCGACGTGAACAAGCTGTATATGTGAAAAAAACGCAGCAGAATGCAAAAAAGTGTCATTCCGAGCCGGTGCTCACACCGGCGTGGGAATCCGTAATACCCTTAATGCAGTGGGAAACGGATTGCCACGGCTCCTTGCGGAGCCTCGCAATGACACTCGACGAGCATTCTGCTGCGTCTTTTTATGCTCTTTCCCTGACAAAATTCGATGACTTCGGGAAGATGAAATTCACGCCCTTCGGTATGAGCTTCATCGTAACGTCCCTTGTGTACATCGCCTCTCCGTCGATATTGACGACAAACTCCTGCGGCGCGGTGACTCGCAGGCGCGTGCCGCCGATGTGCTTTATGAAGTCCGGGTGCTTGTAGTAAAGCCCGGTCGAGTAGTCGCCGAGAAGCGCCGCGAGCTGTATAAGATTCACCTTTTTGATGATAAGTATATCAAGCACGCCGTCGTCCACGACCGCCGTGCGCGTCGGATTGAAGCCGCCGCCGTAGTATTTGCCGTTGCAGCAGCAGGCGAGCGCGAATTTGCCGCTCATCTCGCCCTCCTCAGTCTCAAAGGTGAAATCGGAGTTTATGCCCTTAAAGATATTCGCTACGAGGCTCGGTATGTATCCGCCCTGTATTTTGCCCCACAAGGGATGCCCGGAATACTTGTGTACGTCCGTGCCGATGCGCGCGTCCACGCCGACCGAGGCGATGTCGAGGCACTTGCGCCCGTTTACGTCGATGAGGTCTATCGGGAACACAGCGCCGTCGATAAGCTCGTCGAGCGAGCGGAACAGCTCCGTATCGCCGTCGAAGCTCTTTATAAAGTCGTTGCCGGTGCCGCAGGGAAAATGCGTGACGGCGCAGTTGGAAAAGCCCGCCGCGCCGTGGGCGCACTCGGAAACAGTTCCGTCGCCGCCGCAGGCGTAGACCCTCAGTTCCTCGCCCTTCTGTGCCTCGCGTCTGACCTTTTCGGCGGCGTCCATCGGCGCGGTGGTGTAGTAGATCTCATATTCAGCGCCGCGAAGGATCATCTTCTCCTCAATGAGCGCCTTCACACCGGATTTCGACTCGTCTGAGCCCGCCTTGGGATTGAGTATAAAGAGATGCTTCATCCTTTTCACCCCTTAAAATAATACGCTCCGCATTTTATCATACCGTTATACAGCTTTCTGACCTTGTCGGCGCGTCTGCCGTAGTGATGCTCAAGCTCCTCGTCGCTCGTGATTATCGTGACCGACCAGCCCTCGAGCTTTTTCATCGCAAGTCCGAAGCCGTGCACAAGCTTGTGCGCCTCGCCTTTGTCGAGCATACGCTCGCCGTATGGCGGATTTGTGACGATTATGCCGCTCTCCGTTCTGCGCTGAAACCACGCCGCGTCGGCAACGGAAAAGTCGATGATATCCGCAACTCCCGCTCTTGCGGCGTTCTTGCGGCTTATCTCTATCGCCTCCGGGTCTATGTCAGAGGCGAAAATGCGGTACTCCCTGTTAAACTCCCGCGCCTTGGCCTCCTCGCGCGCCTCATTCCAGACGCGGTGATCAACAGCGTGCCAGTTCTCCGCTGAAAAAGCCCGGTTTATGCCCGGCGCGCGCCGCTTAGCGCTGAGCGCCGCCTCGATCGCTATCGTGCCGGAGCCGCAGAACGGATCGCAGAAGTCCTCTCTGCCGCGGTAGCCCGCCATATCCACGAGGGCTGCGGCGAGCGTTTCGCGCAGAGGCGCCTGCACCTGCGCCGGTCTGTATCCGCGTTTATGTAAACCGACTCCCGAGGTATCGAGGTAGAGGTAGACCTCGTCCTTCATAATGGAAAACTGCACCTGGTACTCCTCTCCGCTCTCGGGGAGCCAGTTAAGAGAGTACTTCATGCCGAGGCGGGCGCTTATCGCCTTTTTAATGATGCGCTGGCAGTCCGGAACTGAGTGGAGCGCGGAATTCAGAGAGAATCCTTTTACCGGAAAACGCCCCGTTTTCGGGATAAAAGTCTCCCATTTTGCCGCTTTTGTGCCCTCAAAAAGCTCGTCAAACGTAATAGCCTTGAAGTGTGCAAGCTCGATGAGTATCCTCTCGGAAAAGCGGGAGCATATATTTGCTTTCGCAAGACCAAGCTCGTCGCCCTCGAATCTCACCCTGCCGTTTTCGGCGGCGACGTTCTTAAAGCCGAGGTGCTTCAGCTCGTTCGCTGTCATTCCCTCGAGTCCGAAAAGCGTCGGCGCGCACATTTTTAAGAGCATATTATGTCACCCACTTCCTCCGGAGTCGCGGCGATCCGGTCGGCTCCGGCTCTCTCAAGCTCCGGTCTGTCGCCGTAGCCCCAGAGTATGCCGCAGGTGTCGATCTTCGCCATTTTGCCGCCCTCGATATCGTACTTTCTGTCGCCTATCATGAGGCACTTCGACCTGTCGGTCACGCCTGCCTCATGGAGCGCGTGCTCGATTACGTCTATCTTATCGCTCAGCCCAAGCTCCGGTCTGCCGCCGGCGGCGTAGTCGAAATACTGCGCGATGTCGAAGTTATCGAGGATTATCCTCACGAACTTCTCAGGCTTTGACGAGGCGGTGAGAAGCTTAACTCCCGCAGCTTTCAGCCTTATAAAAAGCTCGCGCAGACCGGGGTACAGCTCGCACTCGCGTATGCCGGTCGAGGAGTAGTACTCGCGGTAGCGCTTTACGGCTTCCGGTATTTTCTCCGGTTCAAGGCCGCAGAAACGCTCAAAGGAATATTCAATGCTCGGCCCCATGAACTGCCGCGTGTCAGTATCCGAAAACTCCATGCCAAAGTGTCTGAGCGCGTGGCGGAAGCCGTTTATAACGCCGGGGTCGGTTTTATTGATGGTGCCGTCCATATCAAAAAGGGCAACGGTGTATCTCATATCCTTATCCTCAAATCTTAGTCATAAAGGAGCCTGCCGTTTTCAGCATAAGCTTCCTTTCCTTGTCCCCGAACTGAACGCTGATCAGCGCATCGCCGGGCATCGGCGTTACCGCGAGAACCGTGCCCTCGCCGAATGCCTTGTGCTTTACTCTGTCGCCGACGTCTATCGCCATAAGCGCCGGCGCCTTCGGCGCCTCGACTGTCTTTTTCGGCGCTTCAACCGGCTTTTTATACTGCCTGACCTCCGTTTTTCTTGCGCTCCAGCCGCCGTAGCCTGAGCTGTCGTCGGCGCGTCCGCCGCGCCTCTGCCAGGAATACGCACCCTCGTCGGGGGTGTATCGCTCGCGGCGATGCCAGGAGTATGACGGCTCCTCCTCCGCCTCATCCCACGCGGAATAGCGGCGCGAACGCGTGTTCTCCGGCTTTTCGATGTGCTCCTCCGGTATCTCGTCCACGAAGCGCGATATCATATTCGCGCTCGTTTTGCCAAAGATCATTCGCTGCTTCGCGGCGATCAGAAACAGCTTTTCCTTTGCGCGGGTGAGCGCGACGTAGCAAAGCCGCCGCTCCTCCTCCATCTCCTCGCTGTCGCCGATCGAGCGCAGGGACGGGAAAATGCCGTCCTCCATGCCTACGATGAAAACGTAAGGAAATTCAAGTCCCTTCGCCGCGTGCATCGTCATCATGATCACGTTGTTATCCCCGCTCTCAACGCCGTCGAGGTCCGTGTAGAGCGCGATCTCATCGAGGAAGCCCGCGAGTGTCGGCGTTTCAGCTCCCTCCATATAGGCGATGATATTTGATTTCAGCTCCTTGAGGTTGTCGATCCGCGCGAGCGCCTCGTCGTTCGTGCCGAGCGATTCGAGATAGCCCGATTTATTGAGAAGCTCGTCGTAAAAATCGTCGAGCGGCATGCTTCCGGCGCTCTCGCGCAGCTCGTCGAGCAGCGCGGAGAATTTGAGGAGCTTTTTCGCCGGAGCCTTCAGCTCCGGATAGCGGTCGGCGTTTGCGATGACCGCAGAAATGCTCTTTGCCTCCACCGAGGCGATGGAGCGCACCGTCTCGATGGTCGCGGCGCCGATCCCGCGCGGCGGATTATTGATTATTCTCAGAAGTCTGAGGTCGTCTTCAGGGTTATGTATCGCGGCAAGGTAGCTTGTTATGTCCTTGATCTCGGCTCTGTCGAAGAATCGCATACCGCCCACGACCCTGTAGGGTATGCCCTGCCTCTTGAACGCGTATTCAAGGCGGTTCGACTGCGCGTTCATGCGGTACAGAACGGCGCAGTCGCGGAAGTTCATGCCGCCGCTCACAGCCTCAAGTATGCGGTTTGCCACAAACTGCGCCTCGTCGTCCTCGTTTACGGCAACGTAGAGCTTCGGCTTATCGCCGTCGCCGGCGTTCGTCCACAGCTCCTTGCCCTTGCGCCCGAGGTTGTTGCGGATAACGGCGTTCGCCGCGCCGAGTATGTGCGCGGTCGAGCGGTAGTTCTGCTCGAGCTTTATCGTGCGTGCGCCGGGGTAGGATTTCTCAAACGAGAGTATGTTTTCGATCGTGGCGCCGCGGAATTTGTAGATTGACTGATCATCGTCGCCGACTACGCAGAGGTTATTGTACCCTCCTGCAAGGAGTGAAACGAGCTTATACTGCAAAATCGACGTATCCTGATACTCGTCTACGAGCACATAGCGGAAAAAGCGCTGATAGTACTCGCGCACCTCGCGGTTCTCGCTGAGCAGGCGCACGGTGAGGAATATGAGATCGTCGAAATCGACGGCATTTGCCGCCTTGAGGCGCTTTTCATACTCAACATAGCAGCGGGCATAGTGGCGCTGCTTTGAGTCGAAGCTCTTTTCCGCGGCCGCGGCGAAGTCCTCGGCTGAGAGCATCTCGTCCTTGGCGCGGCTGATGACGGAGAGTATGAGCTTCGGCGGGAACATCTTCTCATCCAGCTCCAGCTCTTTTGTCACGCGCTTCATGACCGCCTGAGAATCCGATGAATCGTAAATTGTGAAGCTCTTGTCGTAGCCCAGGAGATCTATGTGCCGGCGCAGTATGCGCACGCAGCATGAATGGAAGGTCATCGCCCAGATATCCTGGCTCTCCTCGCCGAGGGCTGTGAGCAGTCGCGCCTTAAGCTCGTCAGCCGCCTTGTTTGTGAAGGTTATCGCAAGTATTCTCCACGGCTCGCAGGGCTCAACGCCGAGAAGGTCAGCCCCGGCTCTCCCGCTCTCAACAGCCTCAAGGTCAGCTTCCTCCGCCCAGTCGGGCACGTAGTCGCAGTCAGAACCTCTCCCGTAGCGTATGAGGTTCACTATCCTGTTGATGAGCACCGTGGTCTTGCCGCTGCCGGCGCCGGCGAGCAGCAGAAGCGGCCCTTCCGTCGTAAGCACAGCCTCGCGCTGCATATCGTTAAGCCGCGAAAAGTCCGCCGCGATGGCGGCTCTGCGGGCTTTTATAAATCTTTCCTTGAATTCTTCTCTGTCCATGGCACCTATTCCCCTATTATGGTATTTTCAGTATATCACAAGTTTCCGCAAAAGGGAATAAAAAATGAAGAAACCCCTTGTCGGGGTTTCTTCAATGAAAAAAAGAGGATAAAATGAAAAAGGTGAAATTGTTGTTCACGGTTATTATATTATCCTCGAAGTTTTACGAAATAAACAGCAAAATATTACAGGAGTTTTAAAAAACAGATTTTTTTAAAAATAATTACCGATACGTCTCCGGCGCGACCTCCGTTATGAGCTTTTGGAGGTTTTTGAGATCTATGAACGTCTCGGGCCGCCTGCGCGGGTCGCGCAGAAGCGCCGCCGGGTGAAAGAGCGCCATATATTTTACTCCGTCCTTGTCAAACACAAGCCCGTGCTCCTGACTTATCCTGAAATCCGGCTTTATGAGCGCCATCGCGCTTATCCTGCCGAGGCATACTACGATCTTCGGCTTTATAATCTCCATCTGCTCGCGCAGCCAGCCCATGCACGCCTTCTGCTCCTCCGGCATCGGGTCGCGGTTTTTCGGCGGGCGGCACTTTACGATATTCGCAATATAAAAATTCTTCTCGCGCACGAGGTCAACGTAGGCGAGCATATCCGTAAGGAGCTGACCTCCGCGCCCTACGAAGGGCTTTCCTGTCAGATCCTCGTTCTCGCCGGGTCCTTCACCGACGAACATAACGCTCGCATTTGGGTTGCCGTCGCCGAACACGAGATTCGTGCGCGTTTCCCACAGCGCGCATCTGCGGCACTGTGAGCATCTGTAATAAAGCTCGCTTATCATGCTTTGTTATCCACCTTTCTGAATCTCTCAGCCGCCATTCTCTTCCATCTGCCTGAGTGGTAGCGCAGGCTCATCAGCACCGTTCGCATAAGCTGATCGGACACGAGCGCGATCCACGCGCCCCAGATCCCCCACCTGAACGCGCGCATAAAGAGAAGTCCGAGGCCGGAGCGTATCCCGAGCACCGTTATCGCGTACACGAGCGCGGTATAGCGAGTATCGCCGGCGCCGCGCAGACCTCCGGCAGTTATGAACTGCGCCGACTGGAAGGGTTGGGTCGCGGCGAGCATTATGAGCACCGGCGCGCCGGTGGCGATGACCGCGGGGGTCTTGTTGAAGATCGAGATTATCTCATCATTCCAGAGTACCAGCGCGGCGCTCATGGCAAGGCTCGTGACTATTCCGAGGCGCTGCGTGCGGCTCATATATATCGCCGCCATGTCGTAGCGCCGCTTGCCGAGCGATTGCCCCATCAGAGTTGTAGCGGCGTTCGCGAACGCCTGACCCATCATAAAGGTCATCGACTGTATGCTCATGAGTATGAGATGCGTTGAGTAGACGAGGTCGCCGAGTCCGGCGACGGTGCGGGTGTAGATAATGAGTCCCGCGCGCATGAAAAGCTGCTCTACCATGCTCGGAACGCCTATCATCGCTACGTTGCCGATGAGCGTTTTATCAAATCTGAACCTCTCCCGGAAGTCAAAACGTATGTAGCTCGTCTTTCTCAGCACCACCGCCGCGGCGATGAGAGCGGCGACCGTCTGACCGATTATCGTAGCCCACGCCGCGCCCTCAACGCCCATTTCGGGGCAGCCGAGGCGGCCGTAGATCATGATATAGTTCATAATGAGGTTTACTACGTTTGCTATGGTGTTGTAGACAAGCGGTATCTTCGTGTCTCCGATGCCGCGCAGCGCCGCCGTAACCGTAAAGCCGAGGCATAGCGGCACGAAGCCGTACATCTGTATATTGAAATAGCGTATCCCGTCGCGCAGGGTCGCCTCGGTGATGTCGCCCGAGCCGCCCATAAAGGTTATGAGCCACTCGGCAAACGCAAGCCCCACTATCATAAAAAGCGCCGAGATCAGTATATTCAGCACGAGCGCCTGCCTGAAAACCTCGTTTGCCCGTTTTCTGTCCTGCTGACCGCGAAAGCGCGCGATGAGCGCCGTTGAGCCGACGCACATTGCCTGCACCATCGTCATAAGCAGGAACTTCGGCTGCGTCGCAAGTCCTACCGAGGCTATCGCCATAACGCCCGCGTCGCCGGGCAGAGCGCCGACCATCGCCTGATCCGCCATGCTCGTGAGCTGTGTGAGTATAAGCTCGATGAGGCTCGGCCACGCTATCATGACTATATCGCGGTAAAGGCGCCCCTCCGAAACGCTCTCCGGCGGCTTCCGACTGCGCACGGGGCCGTTTATCTCGTCGTCTGTCGGGTTTGCGTACGGGAGGTCGTCGATCGCTGTTGAAACCTGGGATCTATCCATTATTTCTTCCTTTTTTGTAATTTATTTTATTCTACTCTGCAAAAGGGAAAAATGCAATAAAAATCGGTCAGCCGAGGCTGACCGATAATTTATTAACCGTAAAGCAGGCTTCTGCCCGTTTCCGGATCGAAAATGTGGATCCGCTTCTGCTCGGGAACGAGCGAGATCGGCGTTCCGGGCTTCGGAGGCTCGACGTCATCCTCGTCTATCTGAACGACCGCGACAACGTCCGCTCCGCCGATCTTCGCGTGTACGTTCAGCGTACTGCCCGTGAGCTCGCTGACGTCCGCCGCCGCGGATAACCCGCCGGGCTTCATTTCAAGATGCTCGGGGCGGATTCCGAAAGTTACCTTTCCGCTCTTGGCGCCGTGAGCCTTGAGGCGCTCAAAGTGGTCGGCATTCAGCGCGATCTCCGCGCCGCCGACGGCAACAGAGGCGCTCTCCGCGCCCATTTTCAGCTCCGCGTCGAGGAAGTTCATCTGCGGCATTCCGATGAAGCCTGCGACGAAGGTATTTTCCGGTCTGTTGAATACCTCGCTCGGACTGCCGACCTGCATGATGACTCCGTCGTGCATGATGACTATGCGGTCTCCGAGGGTCATAGCCTCGGTCTGATCGTGGGTAACGTAGATGAAGGTCGTGTTGATGCGCTCTCGGAGCTTAATAAGCTCGGTGCGCATCTGATTGCGCAGCTTGGCGTCGAGGTTGGAGAGCGGCTCGTCCATAAGGAAAACCTGCGGCTCCCGCACGATGGCTCTGCCGATGGCGACGCGCTGGCGCTGACCGCCGGAGAGAGCCTTCGGCTTGCGCTTCAGAAGGTCGCGTATCTCGAGTATATCCGCCGCCTCCTCTACCCTGCGCTTTATCTCTGCGCGCGGGAAGTGGCGCATACGAAGCGGAAAGCCGATATTATCGAAAACAGACATGTGCGGATACAGCGCGTAGTTCTGGAACACCATCGAGATATCCCTGTCCTTCGGCTGCACGTTGTTTACCTTTTTACCGCCGATGAATATCTCGCCGCCGGAGATCTCCTCAAGCCCCGCGACCATGCGGAGAGTTGTAGATTTCCCGCAGCCGGAGGGACCGACGAAAACGACGAATTCCTTATCCTTTATTTCAAGGTTGAAGTCCTTTACGGCCTCTACGCCGCTGTCCTTATAGATCTTCCAGACGTGCTTCAGTGTGACCTCAGCCATTTTTTGCCTTCTTTCTCAATTTGCGTTCATATCGGCGCTCGCTTATCTTATCGAGCGCGTCCGGTATCCCGGTCTTAAGCGCGTTTATTCCCGCCTTTATTCCGCGCACCGCCCAGTAAATTGCGAGCACTATCGGATAGATCGGAAGCACAGCTGCCGGTATGAGCAGCAGCGCGAGCCGCGATTCGACGTTGCGAGCGGCATTCTCCCAATAGGGATAGACCACCGGCTCTGTCACCATGGTGCGCGTGAAGTAGCGCGAGAGAACGTCAAACTCCCTGAGCGGCGAAAACCTTGCGCTGTTCTCTACGACCGAGGCATCGGAAAAGCCCTCCGCGACGATGTTTTTCAGAAATCCGTCTATCGGGTCTGCGCCGACGAGCTCATAAGTCGTAATCTTCGACTCCTGCATCTCGTTGAGCGTATCGTAGTGCATATACATGACAGCTCCGTCGGAATACGCGCTCTTCGTCGCAAAATCGTCCTCGCGGCGCACGACGCCGACGATGCGGAACGGTCTGTCGTCGATTCTTACGTCCATTCCCTCGAGGTCGAAGCCGCCGAAAAGTCTCCACGCAAGCTCCTCATCGAGGATAACGCAGTCGTGAGCGAGATCGGACTCCGATATATAACTGCCGTCGCGCAGCCAGAGCGGATGGAAATAGAAGTAATCTCCGCCCACGCCGTAAACAGTGCAGCTCGCGGTCGCCTTATTGCCGGTCACCGAGATCGAGCCCTTCGCGGAGTAGCCGTCCTTATACAGACTGCCGACCTCCGGCTTCTCGATGCTCGCCTCGACGTATTTGCCGTCAAGCGTATTGCGGAAGGAATATACGCTCTCGAAGCTTATCCCCCCGCCCATCGGAAAGAACGCGCTGACCTGAGCCGTAAGGCTCTCGCTCTCGCCCTTGAACGCCTCCGCCGCCTGCTGACTGCGGAGCATCGACGCAAGCGAGAGGTATCTCAGCACTGTCGCAGCGAAAAGGATAACGCAGAGCAGCGCTATCAGCACCGGGATCACGATTTTTCTGTTTTTTAACAGAAATGTTTTCATAGAAAAGTTCCTTTAATTGCCTGCCATTCTTACCTGCATACCGCTCGAAATGGGCGCGGTAGTTGTGGTTATAACGGCGTCGTTGTAGCTGAGGTCGCCGGAAACGGCTACGTTCACGTCATCCTCAGCGAGCTTCGTTACGTCGATCCTCTGCGCGGTGTAGCGGTTGCCCATCGGGCTCTGGCGCGCGACTACCATGAGTACGAAGTCGCCGTTCGAGTCGCTTCTCATCGCGCTCTTGGGAACGATCGTGTCAAAGCTTCTGCTGCGCTCGCCGATCGTGAGATTCAGCGTATCGCCGGAGTTTACGTCGGAGCCGGTGATGTCGAAAACGAGGATCCTGTTCGTTCTCGCGGTCTGCGGGTCGGTGCGGACAGCAACGAGGCGGGCGTTGATATCTCTTCCGCCCCACCACCAGCCGCTCTGAACCTCCGCCTGGTCGCCTATCATAACGCGCTGCGCCTGGTCGATCGTCACGCTCATTTCGGCGGTATAGCCGCGGTCGGGAACCTCGATGGCGACGAGCGTGCTCTCAGGCACGGTCTTGCCGCCGGCGGAGACGTTTATCTGCTTTATTACGCCGTTTATCTCGCTGTGGATCTCCGTTCCGGTCTGCACGCCGGAGTATTTTTCGACCTCCGCCTCGAGCTTTTCAACGAGCGCCTTTTTATCGTTCAGCTCGCTTGAATAGTCGTAGGAGGCTCTGTTATAGCTCGTCTGAGCATCGGTAACGGCGCGCTCGAGCCGCTTTATCTCCTCGTCGAGATTCTCGTAGCTCGTGTTTTTGAGCTTGTCATAGGCGGCCTGCGCCTCGCTGAGAGCCTCATACTTTGTCCCGCTGTCCTCGTTTGCAAGCTCCAGCGTCTTTAGCGCCGCCTCGCACTTGGCTATAAAGTCGGGAATTTCCGCTCCCTGCGCAAGTCCGTAGGTTCTGACGGCGGCGGTGTAGGCGTCGAGCGCCTTTTTATAGCCGTCGTAGCCCTCCTTCAGGGTTTCCTGCCTCTCGTAGTCCACCGGAACGAACCATTCTCCGGTCTCGCTGTTATACTCCGAAACGCCCCACGTCAGAACGAGCTCGGAGGTGCCGTTTTCGATCTTCGTCCTCTCCTCCGCGGTATAGACGTCGATGCGGTCGGCAATGTATTTCTGCTGCTCCGCGGTGGTTTCAAGCTCCGTATAGCCCGCGGTGCGCTTGATGACCCTTTCAGCCTCCGCGACTACCGCGTCATACGCTGTCTTGTACTTGCCCGTTGCGATCTCAAGCTCGACAGAGGCGCGCCTTACGTCGTCGGAGGAGCCGGACATGAGGTCTCTGAGCGACTCGAGCGACTCCTCGCTCACATCGCCGGAGGAAATATACTGCTTCTGCTGCTTTCCGAGCGCCTTCAGCTCGGCCTCAGCCGCCTTCACGTTTTGCTGCGCGGCGTCGTAAGCCGCCTTAGCCTCGTCGAGCGCAGCCTTTGCGGCAGCGAGGTTTTCATCGTAGGCGTCCTTGCTTGCGAGCATATCCTTCGCCTTCTGAAGCTCCTCTTTCGCGTCGTTCAGCGCTCTTGTCGCGGATCTGACGGAGGTGTCGAAGTTCACAAGCTCGTAATACGCGCGCCGAGCCTCCTTAAGCTGAGCCTCCGCGTTCACAAGCTCCTCGCTCGACTCGTCGCTCAGCACCATGATGAGGTCGCCCACGGAGACCTCGTCTCCGAGCTTTACGTTGACGCTTCTGACCTTTCGGCTCTCATCCACGGTCACGTTGTACGTCTCGGTCGCCTTGACGGTGCCGGTGCCGCGGATCTGGACGTTTATAGACCCGCTCGTGACGGTGCGGATAGCGACCTCGGGAAGCGTCGCGTTCATGATCGTATTTGAGAAGAAGGTCAGCACAAGCAGAACGGACAGAAAAACGATCGCCGCCGTCTTGACCCAACCTCTTTTATTCTTCTTTTCTTCCATGGTATTACCCCTTTACTGAGCCCTGATGCGCGATCCCCTCGACGAGATACTCCTCGCCGCCGAGGAACAGCAGCAGCGTCGGCACCATATATATCGTAGCAACGGCGAAGGCAAGTCCCACCTCGCCGGCGTTTATCTTGCTTAAGAATACGCTCAGAGGCTGCTGAGTTTCGTCAGCCAGCAGTATAAGCGGCTGCTCGACCATGTTCCAATAGTCGATGAAAACGAGAATTGCGATCGAAAAGAGCGCCGCCCTGCACTGAGGCAGGCAGATCTTCGTAAAAACGTGCCACTCGCTCGCGCCGTCGATCTTCGCGGCCTCTATGAGCGAATAAGGCACTCGGCGCATGAACTTCGTCAGCAGAAAGACGGAGAACGGCGCCACCGCGCCGGGCAGTATGATAGCCGCGCGCGTGTTGATAATGCCGAGCCAGTCGGAAACGAGGTAGTTCGGCACAAGCGTTACCTGATACGGCATGAGCATAAGAATGACGTAAAAGAAGAATATCGCCGCTCTTACCTTGCCGCGCCAGCGCGTAAAGCCGTAGGCGGCGAGCGAAGCGATGCCGAGCTGCAGAAAGACTATCGGCACGACGAGGATAACGCTGTTCCAGAATTTCAGAAGATAGTCCGGGCTCTTGAAGAGCACGGTAATATACTGTGAAAAGCTCACCTTGTCCGGAATGAACTTTAGGTTCACCTTCTCGGAAACGTAGGTCTTGCCGGTGTTTGCCGTTCCGAAAACGGCGCCGTAGTTTGCGTCGATCTCGGTCTCGGTCATAAAGCTGTTCGTGATCGTCAGAACGGTCGGCATAAGAAACGCGAAGGCAAAGACGAGGCAGGCAATAAATGTTATCGCCCTGCCGAAATAGCGCTTTTTCTTCATCCCTCCACGTCCTTTCCGAACCAATCCTCTACGATGAAGAGAACGGCAATGATCACGATCATTACGAGCGCCATCATGACAGCCGCAGCGGAGAGCTTCTGGTAGTCAAGGGATTTGAACATATTGTTCATAAAGTGCTGGAGGGTGTAGAGCGAATCGAACGGGTAATTGCCCGTCAGAAGATACACCTCGCGGAATACCTTGAAGGAGTTTATCAGCGAGAGTATCGCAACGAACAGCACCGTCGGGCTGAGATAGCGCAGCTTTATCGCAAAGAACTTATACAGCGGGCTCGCGCCCTCAACGTCCGCGACCTCCAATAGCTCCGTCGGAATATTCGCAAGAGCTGACATGAAGAGTATCATGTTGTAGCCGAGGTTTTTCCACAGAAACAGCAGTATTACGACGAGCGGCGCGTGGTCGGATTTGAACCAGTCTATCGCCTCGGCGCCGAAAAGCGCGGTCACGTCGTTGACTACGCCGTTCTGATTGAAAAGCACCTGCCAGATAAGGATGATGCTCGCCACCGGCACCATCATCGGGCTGAGAAAGAAGGTCCTGAACTGGCTCTTCAGCGGAATTCGCGTATCGAGCAGGAGCGCCAGCACGAGGCTCAGCACGACCGCGAGCGGAACAGCCGTTGCGGAGAATATCGCCGTATTCCTCGCCGCCGTCTGGAAGGTCGAGTTTTTTATGAGATTGAGATAGTTGTCAAGCCCGACAAATTCCGGATTCAGGCTCGAGCGTATTAGCGAGTAGTAGACTACAACGCCGAACGGCACTATAAAGAAAACGAGTACGCCGATAAAGCTCAGTCCGGAAAACGAGAGCGAGGAGAGAACGTCCTTCAGTCTGAGAAGCACTCCCTCAGCCCGCTCCTTATTTGTCACGGGGCCGCGTATTTCCTTCAGGCGGGCCTTCCTCGCCTTTTTTTCTTTCAGGGAAACGATAACGCTCACCTGCTTTCTTTTAGTATTACACAGTAAGCGGGCGGGTACGGAGACCCGCCCCTGTCAGCCCCTGCCATCCACACAAAAGCGATGCTTTTGTGTGGAAAAGGAGGCGCAGCGTAATGAATAAGCTCTGCCGCGCCCCTCAGCGGTAGAGCGCATGAGATGAAGCTTACGCCGACGTTATCTCTGCTCGTTGACGTAGAGATTGATTCTTCTCTGAATGGTGTCGGCGGTCTGCTGAGAGCTCTGCTTGCCGTCGAAGTACGGAGCCGCCTCCTCGAGAATGATGGTGACGATGCTCATATCTGCGGAGTTGAGGCGGGTGGTGGAATTTATGACGCTCTCGATCTTCGCTCTCTCCTCCTCGGTCATGGCAAAGAAGCACTGCTCCGCGGGATACTGCTCGCTCGGGCCGGTGATGGTGCCTGCCTGCTTTGTCGCGGCAACCGCGACGTCATCCTCATAGACGATTCCGCCGCCGCCCTCGCCGTACCAGTACCAGTCCTTCGGTATCTCGACCTTGCCGATGACGTTGCCGTTCTCGTCGTAGTTATCCTCGTACTGGGGCGTGCAGGCGTCATTGAGCATCTTGTCGAACACGGCCTTGTTGGTCGGAATTCCGTAGTTATTAGACTGGAACTCCTCGGTGAAGAAGTAGCGCATGAAGCTCCACGCGCCCTCCTTATCGGAGCAGCGGCTGCTCATTGCGATCGTGCCGTTATTCGAGATATTCCACGCGCTGCCGCTGCCGCTCGAAACGGGGTAGCCGACGAAGGTCGCGCCGCCAAAGAGTCTGTCATACTGGCGCCAATCGGTAAAGCCGTTAACCTGAGTCGACCAGAGCATCTGTCTGCCCTCGCGGAAGCGGGTGAGCTCGGAGTCGTCAACGTTCGGGTCGTACTCCTTCTCCCAGTCATACGGGGTCTTGCGGAAGAGGTTGCAGAACTCAAGCGCGGCGACGAAGTCGGGAGAGTCGAATTTGCACTCGCCGGTGGACCAGTTGATGAGATCGTCCATCATATAGCCCGTTAGCTCACTGAGCATATCGGAGGCATTTGTGTATTTTGAGAAGATGTCCGCGCCCTGCGGCATACGCTTGTAAGCCTCCATAAGATCGGAGATCGTCCAGTAAACGCTGCCGTCGGGATTCGTGCGAACGAGGTCGCCCACGAGGCTCGTCGGCGCCATGACGGTCGAGAGATACGCGGTCGGGACGGTGTACCAGAGCTTTCCGTCAGCGTCCTTGACGGCGTTCATTATCGGCGCGACAAGTCCCGCCATGCCGCCGATGCCGGTATCCTGCTCGATCCAGGGGGTAAGCTCCTCGAGGTAGCCCTTTGCCGCAAGGCGGGTTACGGGGAGCTGATTAATATCGAACATATCGGGGATATTTCCGGCAAGAAGCTCTGTCGTGAGCTTCGTAAGACCGGCTTCCCAGTCGTTCTCGGTGTTGTACTGGCTGTAATCAATGACCTTGATGCGGTATTTGTCATTGCTGCGGTTGAAATTAAGGATCTGCCTGCGGACGTTGTAGTTCAGGTACATGCAGGCGAAGGTGAGCACGGTTCTGACCGGGATCTCGCTGTTTTTGACCGGGTGGATATTGACAACGCTCATTTCCATGCCCTGATCGTTCCAGGTGGAGGAAATGGCAAAGAAGGTGCCGTCGTCAAGCGGGGTGATGTTGCCGATATCGCTCATATCGATATCGCTGTTTATGAAGTTCACGATCTCCTCGCAGGTGCCGTCGGAGAGCTTGACGCCGTAAATGCCGGTGGAGCTCATGCCGTAGAGATCGTAGTCCCCGGTGCCGGTGACGTAGTTATAGATGTCGCCCTTGGACGGGATGTCGTAATCGTCGCCAAGCTTGAAATTATCGACGTCGAGAGCCTTCCAGACCTCCTTGCCGGTGCCATCAAGCTCGTTATACTCATAGTTTCGGGTGACGATGGTGCCGTCGCGCAGAGCCACGACGGTGCCGAAGTAGGAATCAGAGGAGATTTTGCCGAGCACCTCGCCCTCGGCGCTCAGAACGTAAGCCGTCATATCGCTGAAGGCGATAAGCTTGCCGTCCTTTGTGGGGAGGAGACCGTTTACATAGAAGTAATCCGCGTCGGGCGCGATGACGCTCGAATCAATGGTGGCAAGCGCGGAGCCGTCGGGACCGAGCTTTGCGATAACCGCGCCGTTTTTGTACTCCTGATAGTTGTACCACTGCTCGGAGTAAGGCTCAACGCCCTCTGGAGCGGTATTGCGGCTCGCATAGTAGCTCTCTACCGCCCAGATATTACCGTCGCCGGCGTCGCTGATGGACTGAATATAGCTCGAAGCGTTGTCCCAGCCCTCTTCATCAGGTTTGTATGCCTCGAAGCCCTCGAGCTTCGTAATGTTGCTGCCGTCGGTGTCCATATTCCAGAGGTATGTGACCTGGTATCCGTTATCACCGATCATATTTCCGTTTTCATCGTAAACGGGGTCGTTGACATACTCGCTCGTTGTGTACCAGAGCTTGCCAGCGGCGTAGCGCACGTCGTAATACATGCCGTCTTCATTTGAATCGAGCTTGGAGTACGACGCTACGTAGGTGTAGCCCTCGGGGTCGGATATAGCGGGGTTATCCTCCGCCTTCGGGCCGGAAGGGTTAGTGTTGTCCGGCTTTGCCGGGTCGCCGTCAGTCTTCGGAGTGCAGCCGGAGAGGGCGCCGATGACCATTACAAGCGCCAACATGAGCGCCAGTGTGCGGGTAAAATTCTTCATTATGTACCTCCTGAAAAAAGAAAGAGCCTATGTTTACACATTTCAGACGAGCTGACGGAAGGATTTGTTCCCGTCTCGACGGAATAAATTACATAGATGTGGTAAGTTTACCATAATTCGATAGAGTAGTCAATAGAATTTATCGTTTTTCGATATTGACTTTTTCTGCTCGCCGTCCTATAATCCTACTAACCTACTTTTTTAGTATGTTTATAGGAGGAACACACTATGGCAAATTACAGATTCGAGACCTTACAGCTCCACGCAGGTCAGGAAAAGCCCGATCCGGCTACCGGCGCGAGGAGCGTGCCGATATACCAGACCGCGAGCTACGTCTTCAACAACTCGCAGCACGCCGCCGACAGATTCGGTCTGCGCGACGCCGGAAACATCTACGGCAGGCTCACAAATCCCACTCAGGGCGTTCTCGAGGAGCGCATGGCTGCGCTCGAGGGCGGCGTCGCGGCGCTCGCCGTCGCCTCCGGCGCGGCGGCTGTCAGCTACGTTATCGAGGCTCTCGCGCAGGGCGGCGGTCACGTCGTCGCGCAGAAAACGATCTACGGCGGAACCTACAATCTTCTCGCCCACACCCTGCCCGCTCTCGGCATCAGCACCACGTTCGTTGACGCGCACGATATTTCCGCGCTCGAGGCAGCGATAAAGCCCGAAACGAGGCTCGTCTACCTTGAAACGCTCGGAAACCCAAGCTCCGATATTCCGGATATCGACGCCATCTCCGCGGTCGCCCACGCGCACGGCGTACCGGTCGCGGTTGACAACACCTTTGCAACCCCTTATCTCTTCCGCCCGATCGAGCACGGCGCGGACGTTGTAGTTCACTCCGCAACGAAATTCCTCGGCGGTCACGGCACGACGCTCGGCGGCATAATCGTTGACGGCGGCACGTTTGAGTGGACAGCGGATAAGTATCCCGCGCTCGCCGCGCCGAACCCGAGCTACCACGGCGTTTCTTTCACAGCCGCGGCGGGCAAGGCGGCGCTTGCGACCTATATCCGCGCTATCCTGCTGCGCGACACCGGCGCGGCGATCAGCCCGTTCAACGCGTTTCTGCTCCTTCAGGGCATCGAAACCCTCTCTCTTCGCGTAGAGCGCCACGCTGAGAACACGAAAAAGGTGCTGTATTTCCTTGAGCACCACCCGAAGGTCGCAAAAATCAGCCATCCGGCGCTGCCCGGTCATCCCGATCACGCGCTCTATGAGCGATATTTCCCGAATGGCGGCGGCTCGATATTCACCTTTGATATAAAGGGCGGTGAAGAGGAGGCATTCCGCTTCATCGACTCGCTTGAGATATTCTCTCTGCTCGCCAACGTCGCCGACGTCAAGAGCCTTGTGATCCACCCTGCCACGACGACCCACTCGCAGCTCTCGCCCGAGGAGCTCGCAGAGCAGAACATCACCCCCGCGACAGTGCGCCTCTCCATCGGCACCGAGCACGCCGACGATCTGATCGCAGACCTCGCCCAGGCTCTCGGAAAGGTGTAATGCACTTTACAAAAGTCCGAAATAATGATAAACTACCCAAAAACGCTGAAGAAGTGATCTAATGCAAGAAAAAAGCTGTCTTGTCGCCATGAGCGGCGGGGTGGATTCCTCGGTCGCGGCATATCTCATCCGCTCCGCAGGCTATGAGACTGCGGGCGTGACAATGAAGCTCTTCGACCCTGAGTTCTCCGATCCCAAGGGGCGCACCTGCTGCTCTGAGAAGGATATTCACGACGCCGACGACGTTTCGATACTCATTGACATACCCTATGAGGTGGTCGATCTGCGGCGGGAGTTTGACGAGAGGGTCATAAAGCCCTTTATATCGGTCTATGAAGCCGGCGGAACGCCCAACCCCTGCATCGAGTGCAACAAGTTCATGAAATTTTCAGCCCTGCGCGATTATGCCGACAGCCGCGGGTTATACTATATCGCAACGGGTCACTACGCAAGGGTGGAGTTCGACGGGGCGCGCGGCCGGTGGATACTCAGAAAGGCTCTCGACAGCAAAAAAGACCAGAGCTACGTGCTGTACAATCTGACGCAGTCCGACCTTCAGCGCGTTCTCTTTCCCCTCGGCAATATGACGAAGGACGAGGTTCGCTCTATCGCTGAGCGCGAGGGCTACATCAACGCCCGCAAGCGCGACAGTCAGGACATCTGCTTCGTGCCGGACGGCGATTACGCCGCGTTCATGGAGCGCAGACGGGGCGAAAAATACCCGCAGGGCGACTATGTTTCGCCGGACGGCAGGGTTTTGGGCTCGCATCTCGGCTCCGTCCACTACACCGTCGGTCAGCGCAGGGGGCTTGATCTAGCCATGGGCGAGCGCTGTTACGTCATAGAAAAGGACGCCGCGCGCAACACAGTGACCGTTTCAACAGACGAAAGCCTCCTCTTTCACCGCGTGTGCAAATTGACGGACTGCAATCTCATCTCCGTATCCGAGATACCGCCCGAGGGGATGAGCGTAAGCGCAAAGACGCGCTATTCCCAGCGCGAGGCTCCCGCGACCGTCTACCCGGACGGCGACGGGCTGCGCCTCGAATTCTCTGAGCCGCAGAGAGCCATGACAGTCGGTCAGAGCGCCGTTTTTTACGACGGCGATATCGTCGTCGGCGGCGGCATAATTAAGGAGGTGGGCGCATGAGCTGCCCGAAGCGGGAAATATCGCTTACAGAGCGCGAGATGATACTTCTGGACGCGTTTCGCACAGAGCCGTTTCTGCCGCTCGTTCGGCGCATAAACCTCGATACGCCATATCTTATTCTCGCGGGCGAGGATTATTCCGATGAGATCATGTGGCTTCAGCTCAAGGGGCTTGTCAATATCGAGCTGTCCGCACCCGTCAATGGCGGCGACTACTCCGCTTATCCCGAATCTGCCGTGCGCGGCTCGGCGTCCTTGACTCTCCGCGGTCAGGAGGCGCTCGATTCGCTCGACATTATGGGGGCGCAGTGATGGACGAGTTCTTTTCGCGTACCGCGCTGATGCTCGGCGAGGAGGCTGTAAAAAAGCTCCGCGCAAGCCGCGTTGCCGTTTTCGGCGTCGGCGGAGTCGGAGGCTACGCGGTCGAGGCGCTGTGCCGCGCCGGAATCGGCGCATTGGACATAGTTGATAACGATACGGTCGCGCCGTCGAATCTCAACCGCCAGATAATAGCGACCCGCGACACTATCGGTCAGTACAAGGTAGACGCCGCCGAGGAGCGGATAAAATCCATAAACCCCGAATGCGCCGTTACGAAGCACCGCTGCTTCTTCCTCCCCGAGACTGTCGGTGAGTTCGATTTTTCCGCCTACGACTACGTCGTGGACGCGATCGATACCGTGACCGGCAAGCTCGAGCTGATACGCTGCGCGAAGGAGGCAGGCGTGCCGGTCATAAGCTCTATGGGCGCCGGAAACAAGCTCGATCCGACCACCTTCCGCGTTGCGGACATCGAAAAAACGCGCGTCTGCCCGCTTGCTCGGATCATGCGCAAGGAGCTGAAAAAGCGCGGCATTTCCGGCGTGAAATGCGTTTTTTCCGAGGAGATACCGATGGATATTCCTCAGCCGGAGCGCGAGAGCGGCGAAGCCAAGCGCGTTACGCCGGGGTCGGTTTCCTTCGTTCCGAGCGTTGTCGGGCTGATTATCGCCGCCGAGGTAGTTAAAGACCTCACGGGCGTAAGAAACGAAAATTACGGATAAAAATATCCCCTTGAGAGCTTATCTCAAGGGGATTGTTTCATTCAATATTGCTGTCCTCTACCTCGATGACCGGCTCTGTGCCGCTTATCTCGGTGTAGAAGAGCGCGTGAGCGATCGCCTTATACGGCGTTACCCACACAGCCGCCGGCGAGAAGATCACGCAGATGAGATCCCACAGGATAAACGCGATATCGTGCAGGAAAAGCTGAACTCTTCTGCCCTTCATCATCAGCCTCGAGCGGCGCATACACTCGATTGCGCTGAGCTCGGGGTTGTCAAACATTATGTAAACCGCCTGGCGGTATCCGTAGAAGAGGTACACGCCGGGAACGATGAAAAGCGATAATCCGACGCCGACGATCACAGCCTTCAGCAGCCAGATAGCGTAGATCCTGAGGAAAAATCGGGCTTTCGGAAGGATATCCCACGCTTTCGGAGTCTCCCCTCTCGCGCGTCTGAGCGCGTAACCCTCGTAGCCGAGCTCGACTACGATAGTGAGCAGATATACAACGGCGCCGATTATGCGCGAGGCGACCGGCATATCCGGGATCGTCACCTTCTGAAATGCCTCGAAATCGTTGTTCAGCACCGCCGTTTCCATATCGCGGGCCATCTGATGCAGACCGGTGAGGCGCATATAAAGCTCCTCAAGCAGGAGCAGAACGCCGAAAAGTATGACCGAGCTTAAAAGCACGTTCATAAGATCTCTGAATATCAAAGCGCGGGAATGCGCCTTTATGTGCCGGACGTGTTCCATTTTTCTCACACTCCCCTATTATATCAATGCGTCGACAAAGTCTCCGCATCGAACATATTTTGCACTCTCGGAGCGCAAAATATGACGCCTGCGGGCGGGTGATGCGACGTGAAGGGGCCTCTTGGCCGGCCCCTTCACAGAACCCCGCCTCCTATATCCAACGCTTTTTCTTTTTGTCTACAGTCTGATTATATCCGTTATTATACCAAATATCGTGCATAATTGGTAGAGATTTTTTAAAATTCTTATTCTTTCCGGCGATAATTTGACATAATTTTCTAATGCAGCAGATTATGATTACCACATCACTCAACTGAAAGGGCGATCATATTGCTGCAAAAGGTACTTACCGGCGCCATAGGGCGCATCAGACCCATCGAAAAGGCGCGAGCCGCCGAGCTAGCTCTGCGCTTTGCGCTCTCCGCGGCCACGGCGTCGCTGAGGCTTTTCGGCTCATTTTCACCATTCGGCGCGGCTTTTGCCGCCTCGGCAGACGTCGGAGCGAGCGGCGCCGTGAGTCTTTTCGGCGCGGCTGTCGGCTACGCTCTCGGCGGCGACGTGCCGATGATGGTGAAGTATCTTGCGATCCTCGCGCTTGTGCGGGTCGCGTTTATCGCGCTCAGATCCACCGAGGCGGCGGAGTCGAAATGGTTTCCTCTCGCCGTCACCTTCGTGTCCTTTGCGCTCGTCGGCTTTGTTTACGTCTTTGACGGAGGCTTCGGCGTTAAGGCGATGGCGCTCTATCTCACAGAGTGCTTTGTCGGCGCGGGCAGCGTTCTCTTTTACCGCACGGCGCTCTCAAGCTACTCCGAAGCCGGAGAGAGCCGCGTAAGTCACCTCGCCTGCCTCGGCTATCTCGCGGCGACGGCGCTTGCCGGAATAGCGGAGCCGATGCTGTTCGGGGTTCTCTCCGTCGGCCGCACGCTCGCGCTCGTCGCCGTTCTGCTCGCGGTGTTCAAGTCCGGCGTCGGGATGGGCTGCATCGCGGCGACTGTTCTCGGCGCGGCGATGGATCTTCAGGCCGGCACAACGGGAGTTTTTACGATGACCTACGCGCTTGCCGCCTCGCTCGGCGGCATCTTCCGAAAATCCGGGCGGCTCATCTTTCTTCTGAGCTTCGTCTGCGCCGACGCTATCGGAGTAGTCTGGAGCTTCGGCGCGACCCACTCAGCTCAGCCGCTCTTTGACGCTTTTGCGGCGAGCGTGATCTTCATGCTCGTTCCCGATCACGTACTCTCAAAAATCGGAGCGGTCTTCCCGCTCAGAGCCTCGAATTACGGCTTTTCGCGCGCCAGGGACTACACCTCGCGCCGCATAGGACTATCCGCCGAGGCATTTTCGATCCTCGCGGACACGGCAGGCGCGGTCAGCGGAGGCGACTGCGCCGACGATCCCGCCGGAGTCTACGACCGCGCGACAGAGACGGTCTGCCGCGGGTGCAAGAGCGAGCTGCGGTGCTGGCAGCTCGACTACGCCGACACCTACGACATACTGAATCACCTCACGCCGAAGCTCACCGGCGAGGGTCGGATCGTGCCCGGAGATTTTCCGGACAGGCTCACCGAGCGCTGCGGCAGGATCGCCTGGCTCGCAAGCGAGATAAACTCCGAGGAGCGCGCCCTGCGCCTGCGGCGCCGCTTCCGCGCAGGACTTGAGGAAAACCGCGTATCTGCGGCGGGGCGCTACGGCGACGTTGCAGAGGTCATGCGCACTCTCGGTCGGGAGCTGTCCGGCGGCATCAGGGTCGAACCGGCGCTCGAGCGCAGGGTCGTCCGTGCTCTGTCAGCTATGAGCGTAGACGGGGCGGCGGCTGTTTTCCGGCTCGATCGCGGCAGGCTGCGCATCGAGATCAAGAGCGAGAGCATAGCTAAGCTCCGCAGGCAGGAGGACTGGCTCGAGGCGATAAGCAGAAGCGTGGATTGCCGCCTGCGCGAGGCGGAAAGTTACGACCCGACGCGGCTCGTCCTCATCTCCGCCGAACCGCTGAGGGTCAGCATGGGCGCGGCTGTGCAGGCAAAGCGAGGCTCGCGCGTATCCGGCGACAGCTTTTCGGGCTTTGAAACGGACTCCGGCGCGTTCTGCCTCATTATTTCCGACGGAATGGGCACCGGCGAGGCTGCGGCGAAGCTCAGCAGCGCGGTCGTCGGCAGCATGAAGCGCTTTACCTGCGCCGGAATAGCGCCGGAGCTGAGTCTGAGGCTTCTTGAGCACGCGATGTTTCTGCGCTCGGAGGCCGGGGTCGAGACCTCGACCGTAGATTATCTTTCGCTCGACACCTTTTCCGGCTCCGCGACTCTCACAAAACGCGGCGCTCCGGCTTCCTATCTGAAGCGCGGCGAGATAGTAAAAAAGCTCGGCTCCAGCCTCTTCCCCACCGGCATAAGCGCGGGAGAAAAGTCAAACAGCGCGAGCTTTTCAATTACCTCCGGCGATGAGATCGTCATGATAACGGACGGCGTTACGCAGGGTTCCGGCGAGGATTGGCTTATCGAGAGCGTCCGCGCCCACTCCGGCACTCCGCAGCAGCTTGCCGACAGGATCCTCGCCTCGGCTAAGCGGAAAACGGAGTTTGACGACGATATGACCGTCATCGTGATAAAGCTCGAGGCGCAGTGATCATCTCTTTTTGTACAGAACAAGCTCCGGATTCTCGCCGTTTTTTTCATAGGTGCAGACAAGGATAAAATCCATATTTGCAAGCACTCCGAAGCATCTTTCCCCGCCAAGCTCCGATTCAAGCTGATTTCCGAGGTAGGTCGCGCGGTCATTGAGGAATTTCACTCTCTGACCGCCCGGAAGCCGGTATTCGAGGTTAACGTAGCTTCCGGCAAGAGCGTTGAGCCTTTCAACTCGCGGCAGGCCGGGTATTCCCAGCTCGTTTATCTCGTCGATAAGCTTGCGCTTGAACTTCTCAAACTCACCATTGTCCGAAAGCTCCTCGTATCGCTTCCAGTAGTCGAGCTTCGGGAGGTTTTCTCTGAGGATCGCCCGCGCCTCGCCGTCTGAAAAGCCGTTTGCGGTCATGTTGGCAGCGCAGACGTCGATAAGCTCGTCCATATCGCTGTAAACGTACGTTCCGTCAGCGTAGCACCACTGGCAGTAGTCCTCGTTCAGCGCTCCGTCGCTGTCCTTGCCGAGTATCGAATCTTCAAGCGGCATACCGCAGCATTGGCAGATAAGCTGCCGAGGCGAGCCGAGAAGCGTGTTGATGGAAACGTCGAACAGCCTTGAGAGCAGCTTCAGCGTTTCCGTGTTCGGAACCGTCTCTCCGGTCTCCCAGCGCGACACCGCCTGCCGCGATACAAAGACCTTTTCCGCAAGCTCAGCCTGCGACAGTCCCGATTTAGTTCTCAGCCCGTAGATCACGTCCTTCGTATTCATACGCAAGCCCCCTTTTTTCACATTATAAATTGTGCTCAGAGCAAAAGCAAGCAACGCGAAGTTGCGCGAAATTATCAGTTGTATTTTTTACCGAAAAATGCTATACTGTATTTGTGAGAATTTGGGACTTTCGTCAGAAAGGATACATATATGAAAAAGATAATGCTTGTCTTCGGCACGCGTCCCGAGGCGATAAAGATGTGCCCGCTTGTCAAGGAGCTTAAGAGCCGCAGTCAGGTTGAAACCGTCGTCTGCGTGACCGGTCAGCACCGCGAGATGCTTCAGCAGGTGCTTGACGCCTTTGAAGTCATACCCGATTACGACCTCGCCGTTATGCACCAAGGGCAGACGCTCTTTGAGGTCACCGAGCGCGTTATGGACGGTCTGCGTCCCGTACTTGAGAAGGAGAAGCCCGACGTCGTTCTCGTCCACGGCGACACGACGACGACCTTTGCCGCCGCTCTCACCTGCTTTTACATGAACGTACCCGTCGGTCACGTTGAGGCGGGTCTGCGTACTTACGATATTTCCGCGCCCTACCCCGAGGAGTTCAACCGCGAGGCAGTCGGCATACTCGCAAAGTACAACTTTGCCCCAACCGTCAACGCCCGCGCGAATCTTATAAAAGAGGGCAAGGATCCCGACACGATCTGGGTCACCGGCAACACCGCGATCGACGCGCTCGGCACCACCGTAGTCGGTGATTTCAGCCATCCCGATCTCGACTGGGCGGAGGGCTCGAGGCTCGTTATCCTTACTGCTCACCGCCGCGAGAACTGGGGCGAGCCGCTCTATTCGATTTTCCGCGGCATCAGGCGCGTAGTCGAGGAATTTCCCGACGTCAAGGTGCTCTATCCCGTACACCTCAACCCGCTCGTCCGCAAGGCCGCAGAGGATACTCTCTCCGGGTGCGACCGCATCCGCATAACCGAGCCTATCGACGTTATGGCGTTTCACAACTTCCTCGCGCGAAGCTATATGATACTCACCGACTCTGGCGGTATCCAGGAGGAGGCGCCGTCGCTCGGCAAGCCGGTGCTCGTTCTGCGCGAGGTCACGGAGCGCCCGGAGGGCGTGGCCGCCGGCACGCTGAGAATAGTCGGCACCGACGAGGAGAACATCTACCGCTCCTTCAAAGCCCTTCTCACCGACGAGGCACTTTACGACGCTATGAGCAACGCCGAAAATCCCTATGGCGACGGCTTCGCCTCGAAGCGCATCGCGGATATTCTGATAAAAGGCAAAACGAATATTTAAAATATATAATCTTATGGGCGCGGATAATCCGCGCCCCTGTTTTATACTAATCCTTGATATAAAACTGACTTGTAATTCTGAGCAGAAATTGTGCCAGACAAGGCAGAAAAGCAGAGCATAATGGATATATATGCTCAAGGGGGCTAACGCAGTATGGCGCAATTTCTGCCAGAAGGACTGTCAGGTTTCTATTAAGGTTTAGTATTATTTCATTACCTCACCGTAAGCAAGCACGGCGTTGCGCACGCACTCGTCGCAGGGGCAGATGATTTTTCCGCTGCCGGCGCCCTTCAGCTCCCTGCAGAGCAGCGCTCCGCACCTGGCGCGAAAGCTCTCCGTCAGCGCGCGGGTGTAACGCACGGTTCCCTGCCCTCCGACCTTCAGACCCGCGGCCATGCCCGCACCGATGAGCGCGCCGCAGGTGTTTTCCATAGTTCCCATGCCGACGCAGAAGCCGGAGGCGGCAGCCTTCGCCTGCTCCTCAGTAAGACCCGTCTCTTCAATAAGCGCCATGACCACCGCCTGACAGCAGTTATATCTGCCGGCGCGCTTCCACTCAGCCGCCAGCGAAGCGCGTTCTTCAATATTCATCTGTATATATACCCTCCGAAGTTTTTTCTCCAGTATACTAAAAAAGTCTTGACAACTCAAGTATCTTTTATTATAATAATTAAGCTTTCTGAATAGAAATCAGTTCAACCAACGAATGGAGAAGTCGCGTAGTTGGTCGAGCGCGCACGATTGGAAATCGTGTAACGGTCAAAAGCCGTTCGAGAGTTCGAATCTCTCCTTCTCCGCCAGAAAAGAACACCAAAATGTCTACCTGATATTTTGGTGTTCTTTTTGCTTTTTTACGTGTTTCAGGGGGTGAGATAGGTGGTCGAGCAGATCATAGTACGGAAAGACAGCATGGAGATCGAGTTCAAATGCGGAGCCAGCATAACAAAAGAATACGTAAGATAAGGCAAAGCCTCGTAAATCGTTGGTACACAGCGGTTTGCGGGGCTTTTTTGCGTGCTAAAGGATTGAAAAATTCACATTTTTATGCTATACTAATCAGAGAAAAGGGAATCGACAAACTGGGATTTGAGGAGTTAAAATGGCTAAGTTTAATCTTTATGTGCCATCAAAGGGTGATTACTATGATGGATTTAGAGGGGAACTCAATTCATTTAACGCTTTTTTAGAAAATTATATATGCTCGATTTATTCTTTCAGAGGAGAAGAAATTAACCTTTCTGGCAAGATACATTATTCGAATATATGGTGCGATAAAAAAGCAAAAGGTATTTTCGCACGAAAACCTAAACAGCATGAGCAGATAGTACAAAGGCTTGAACAAATCCCCATCTTCGAAGCGCAACTTCCAGATGGCGTTTCGCTTAACACTGAGCTGGAGACAATAACGCCTATAGAAACACCACATCAAAGAATGATGAATGTTCACATTCATGTTTCAAAGGATTATTCTTCAAAAATCTATAACATAAGAAAAAAGTACGAGTCCAACAAAGAAATAATGTATAGAATAATGGACGGTCTACTTAATCTAGGAAATAACAATTCATTTACCAAGGGCTTATTTACAATAGATGTGAACACGAGCTACATTAGTATGACATCCCCTGGATATATAAAAACACGGGACGTGTTAAGGTTTATAGATATTGGTATGCAGGACTTACAACCTGATTTACTCGATATATTAGCCTTTGCTGATGTCTTTTTGGAATGCACCAGAGAAAGATATAATAATTCGGTAGATTTCAAAAGTGAGATTATAACTATAAGTTGGGGGGGACCCCCAACAATCGCAGTTGACAATCGTCCAGAGCCGAAGCCGTGGTAATAAAATGACCATTAGTCAACACGGCTATACAAATCCCGGTTTATCGGGCTGAAAACCGTGTATCATTTTGGCGCTTTTAGTTGGGTTTACGTATCATTATGGTGGTCTTTTTCAGAAAATACAGATACCCATTCGGGTATCTGTATTTTTTATTCTGAGAGATTCTAATTCATTATCGATATATGCCGGCGGCATATTGCTTTGACAAGTGCGCACACCGGTCAATTCCTCTATCCGGCAGCGCCGGTTACCCCAACACTAAGTCAACTTTTTTAACTTCTCGTCCTGTATCGCCGTTTTCCCGCTTGAATGCGCGGTGATTCTTTTGTATAATCTTCTAAAACGGAGGTGACAATCATGGATTATGCCGACCTAAGGCGGTATATCGACGCTAATTATATCGACCCAGACCCTTTTGTCGGTGCTAATGCCCGCTTCAGCGCACCGGCTGTATGCTATTCCAAGGCTCGCCGCGAGGCGTTTCCTATAAATCTCGAGCTCGACGAGAGCTTTACCGAAATGCTCCTGCGAAAAATCGACGAAAAGGGCATGACCGACGCAGAGTGCTACAAAAAGGCGAACGTTGACCGCAAGCTCTTCTCAAAAATCCGCTCCGACAGCCAATACCGTCCGAGAAAAACAACAGCCATCGCCTTTGCCGTCGCGCTCGAGCTCGATCTGCGTGAAACGGAGGAGCTGCTGCGCAAGGCCGGCTTTGCCCTCAGCCATTCGAGCAAGTTTGACCTTATCATCGAATACTTCATTAAAAACGAAAACTACAACATTTTCGAGATCAACGAGGCGCTCTATGCCTTCGATCAGAGTCTGCTGGGAGCGTAACGTCTTTTTTCTTGTGCATTTGTAAATCTACTTTACAAATGCACAATCCGCTGTTATAATTTAATAAAGCTTCCGAGAGGGGTGAACGGATGAAAAAGCGACTTATCGCGGCTGCTTTAGCTGTAATTTTTCTGCTTGCGGGCTGTTCCGCGCCGGTAAAGCACCCGGAGTGGCCGGAGGATTGGGTGCGAGTCGGCGACGATATCGGCGTCCAGCCGATCGACGGTTTTGAGCTTGTCGAGCAGCACGATCTTATGAGCCGCTCCGGTATTCTGTATTACGCCTGGGCAGAGGGCGACGGCAGAAAGGTCACGAACGAGGACGGCAGGGAGCTATCCGTCTATCCTGTTCAGATAATTCTTCTGTATATGCGAACCGACAAGCCCGACGAGGCGATCTCCGACTGGATCGCCATCGAAAAGGAGCATTATGACGCCGTTGACGGCGCTGAGATCACGGGCTTTGAAACGCTTTCCCTCACCGCGAAGTCGGCTGACAGCACCTACACCGGCGGATCTGCGGCATTCGGAAACGCGCCCGGCGGCGCGATAAGCATCGAGGTGCTGACGGACGGCGGCGCCGTGACAGACACGATACTTGAGAATTTTATCTCCGGACTGCATTTTTCGGAGTGATTATTAAAGGAGCGGAAAACGATGACTGACATAACTGCAATAGGCGAAATTCTCATTGACCTCACTCAGAACGGCGTTACGGAAGCCGGAATTCCGAAGTTCAACGCAAACCCCGGCGGCGCGCCCGCAAACCTCGCCGTCGCCGCTTCGCGCCTCGGAGCAAAGACCGCGTTTATCGGCAGAGTCGGCAAGGACAGCTTCGGTGATTATCTCAGAAAAGTTCTCATCGACAACGGTGTTTCTGTCGAGGGCATGAGCGCAGACGAGCGCGAGCACACGACGCTTGCCGTCGTCAGCATCGACGAAAAGGGCGAGCGCTCCTTCACCTTCTACCGCGACCCGAGCGCGGACGTAAACCTCTGCATCGAGGACGTTGACGAGGCGCTTCTGAAGGACACGAAAATACTCCACTTCGGCTCAGTATCGCTCACCGCCGAGCCATCGCGCTCGACAACGCTCAAGGCGGCGGAGCTTGCTAAAAAAAGCGGCGCGATAATCAGCTATGACCCGAACTACCGCGCAAACCTCTGGCCGGACGAAAAAACCGCCATCAGATGGATGAAGGAGCCGCTTGCGATCGCGGATATTCTGAAAGTATCTGACAACGAGCTTCCGCTTCTCACCGGCACGGACGATCCCGTTGAGGGCACAAAGATCCTCAGTGAAATGGGAATTTCGCTCATATTCGTAACTCTCGGTCCGGACGGCGCATTCTACCGCTTCGGGGACGTCACCGGCACCTCTCCGACACCGCCCGTCAAGGTCGCGGACACGAACGGCGCGGGCGACACGTTCTTCGGCGCGGCGCTCTCGCAGATCGCAAAGTGCGGACTGAAAAATCTCGACGAGGCGGAGCTAAAGCGCATAGCGGACTTCGCCAACAAGGCCGCAGCGATCACAACGAGCCGCCACGGCGCGATCCCCGCGATGCCGAAGCTCGAGGAAATACAGTAAAAACAAGACCGCTTCCTGCGTGGAGGCGGTCTTTTTTCTTGTAATAACGGCGCGATTATGCTATATTTGAATCAAACAATACCCCAAGGAGGTCATATTTATGAAAGAAGTTTGCGAGTTTTTACAAAAAGCGGGCATTTTCTACCTCGCCACCGTTGACGGCGACCAGCCGCGCGTGCGTCCCTTCGGCGCATTCAACGAGTATAACGGCAGGCTTTATCTCATAACGAGCAACAAAAAGGACATTTACGCTCAGCTCATGCGCAACCCCAAGAGCGAGATCTGCGCCTGCCTCGGCGGACAGTGGCTTCGCATTGAAGCCGAGCTTATCGAGGATGACGACAGAGCCGCGAGAGTCGCCATGCTCGAAGCTAACCCCTCTCTCTCCTCAATGTACTCCCCCGACGACGGGAAAATGGTAGTGCTCTACCTCAAAAACGCCGTCGCAACGCTCTCCTCGTTCACTTCCGAACCGGTAGTCTATAAATTCTAAGGAGGTCAGTAAAATGACGCGAACAGTTGTTTTCTCAGCTCTTCCGCGCTCTCTTGCCGAGATGAAGGCTCTTCCCGAGGCTTCCCTCAAAACGCCCGAGGGCACTGCCGCCCTCACGATAGCGGCGCTCTGCCTCTATCCCGAAAACCGCGACGAGTGCTTTGCAATGCTCGACTATCTCCGCGGCCCGCGCCCGCTCTCAAACTTCGACAAGCAGTTTATCCGCGACAGATTTATGGACAAGGTCGACTACGTTCCGCGCTCCTTCTTCCTCGGCGCGGCACCCGGGAACAACTACACGCCCTCGAAGCCTCTCACCCTCGAATTTACCGACTCCGCGGCGCAGTTTTCCGATGAGAGCTACTGCCGCCTCGACATAAAAAGCGGCGGAGCGGACACCCCGCGCCAGGTTACTCTGCGCTTGAAGCCCTCCACCGGCGAGTGGTTTTTGTGGGAGCAGATGCTCCTTGGTCAGATCAGAAAACCGGCGGAGCAGGATCCATGGGCATAAAGCCGGAAAAAACGAACGTCATGCGTCTTCTCGACGCCGCCGGCATAGAGTACGAGTCCCGCACTTACGTCGAATCCGGCGCGGTTTCCGGCGTTGACGTCGCAAAAGCGCTCGGCGAGGACCCCGACAGCGTTTTCAAAACGCTCGTCACCGAGTCGAAGAGCGGCGCGCACTACGTTTTCGTCATCCCCGCAAGCGCTGAGCTCGATCTCAAAAAAGCGGCGCGCGCCTCCGGCGAAAAGGCGATCTCGATGATCCGCCAGAAGGAGCTTCTGCCCCTCACCGGCTACGTTCACGGCGGATGCAGTCCCATCGGCATGAAAAAGCCGTTTCCGACGTTTTTTGACGAAACTGCCCAGCTATTTGACCGCATCTATTTCAGCGCCGGAAAAATCGGCTGGCAGGTAGGCGTAAACCCGGAGGACGCGAGGCGCTGCATCGGCTTCGAGTACGCCGACCTGACGGAGGAATAATGGAATACTTCGGACTCATTATCGAGGGCGAGGAGCTTCTGCCCTACATAAAGCCCGGCGAAACGGCGTACTTTGAAAAAACCGCTCTTCTGCGCGACGGCGAGGTGGGTGTTTTCAGCGCCGGCGGCGATATGTTGATACGCCAATACTGCGAGGACAGCTTCGGAACGGTCTATCTCTTCGCCGTCAACCGTCAGATGCGCTCGCTCGACCGCTCGTTTTCCAGGGGCTCCGAGATAACCTGCTACGGCAGGCTTATTATGCAGGAAATTCCGCTTCCATAAAAAAAGTGCTGTGAGGAAAGCTCACAGCACTTTTTTTACAGCTTCCAGAAGCCTTTTTTCTTCGGGGTCTTTCCCTCCATGCTCTCCGCGAGCTTTTCGACCAGCTCCCGCTGATCCTTTGTGAGATTCTTCGGGATCGACACGTTCACGGTCACGAACTGGTCGCCGCGTGAGCCGCTCCGCAGGTACGGAATGCCCTTGCCCTTGAGCCTGAACACCGTGCCGGACTGCGTGCCCTCGGGGATCGTGTACTTCACCCTGCCGTCGAGCGTCGGGACCTCGACCTCGTCGCCGAGGATCGCCTGAGTTACGCTTATCGGGAAGTCGAGATAGACGTTAGTTCCCTCGCGCTTGAAGAACTCGTGCGGCTTGATGGAGATCGTTATGAGCAGGTCGCCGCTCGAACCTCCGTTCACGCCGGCGCTGCCCTCTCCGCGCAGGGAGATGGTCTGTCCGTCGTCGATTCCGGCGGGTATGTTCACGGAAACGGTCTTGTTCTTGCGGACAGCGCCGACGCCGCGGCACTTTTTGCAGGGCTGATGTATGATTTTTCCCTTGCCGCCGCAGCGCGGGCAGGACGTTGTGGTGCTCATTACGCCGAAGGGCGTGCGCTGCTGCTGCCTTACGGCGCCGGTGCCGCGGCAGTCCGGGCAGATCTCGGGAGTCGTGCCCTTTTCGCAGCCGCTGCCTCCGCAGTCGGGGCAGGTTTCGGTGCGCACGACGGTTATCTTCTTCTCAACGCCGAACGCCGCCTCCTCAAAGGTGATGGTTACGCTCGCTCTTACGGAGTCGCCGCGGCGGGGCGCGTTCTGATTCTGCGCCCTCGTGCTGCCGCCGAAGCCGCCGCCGAAAAAGCTCGAGAATATATCGCCGAGATCGACGTCTCCGAAGTCGGAATACCCGCCGTAGCCGCCCTGACCCGCGCCGTAGCTCGGGTCAACGCCGGCAAAGCCGTACTGATCGTAGCGGCTCTTCTTCTCGGGGTCGGAGAGTATCTCATACGCCTCGTTGATCTCCTTGAAGCGCTTTTCCGCCTCCTTGTCGCCGGGGTGCAGGTCGGGGTGATTCTCCTTCGCCTTTTTGCGGAATGCTTTTTTTATATCATCGTCCGAGGCGCCCTTTGCAACGCCGAGGACTTCATAGTAATCGCGTTTATCAGCCATAAATTACTCCAAGCGGGAGGGGATGTTTTCCCCTCCCTGTTGTTTTTTTGAGATGATTATTTATTCTTGTCGTCGTCAACGACCTCGTAATCGGCGTCATAGTAGCCGCCGTTATTGTCGCTGCCGCCCTGCTGATTGCCGCCCTGCTGAGCGTTCGGATTGAAGCCCTGGGCGCCCTGCGGATTCGCGTTCTTGTACAGCTTTTCGGATGCCTTGTAGAAAGCCTGAGTGAGAGTCTCGGTCGCGGTCTTTATCGCGGCGGTATCGGTGCCGGAGAGCGCGTTCTTGAGGCTCTGGAGGGCGCCCTCGACCTCAGCCTTGTCGGCGGGGTCGAACTTATCGCCGCTCTCAGAGAGGAGCTTCTCAGTCTCGTAGACCATCTGGTCGCCGTGGTTGCGGGTATCGACCTCCTCGCGGCGCTTCTGATCCTCAGCCGCGAACTGCTCAGCCTCGCGGACTGCCTTCTCGATATCGTCCTTGGACATATTGGTGCTGGAGGTGATGGTGATGTGCTGCTCCTTGCCGGTGCCGAGATCCTTTGCGGAGACGTTTACGATGCCGTTTGCATCGATATCGAAGCTAACCTCGATCTGAGGAACGCCGCGGCGCGCCGGAGCGATACCGTCAAGGTGGAAGCGGCCGAGGGACTTATTGTACTGAGCCATCTCGCGCTCGCCCTGAAGGACGTTTACCTCAACGCTCGTCTGATTGTCGGCTGCGGTGGAGAAGATCTGCTTCTTGTTCGTAGGAATGGTGGTGTTGCGGTCGATGATCTTGGTGAATACGCCGCCGAGAGTCTCGATTCCGAGGGAGAGCGGAGTAACGTCGAGAAGCAGAATGCCCTCAACGTCGCCGCCGAGAACGCCGCCCTGGATCGCGGCGCCGATAGCCACGCACTCATCGGGGTTGATGCCCTTGAAGCCCTCTTTGCCGGTGAGCTTCTTGACCATATCCTGAACCGCGGGGATGCGGCTGGAGCCGCCGACCATAAGGACCTTTGTGATATCGCTGCCGGAAAGTCCGGCGTCGCTCATAGCCTGACGGACAGGGCCTGCGGTAGCCTCGACGAGATGTGCGGTCAGCTCATTGAACTTCGCTCTCGTGAGGGTGATGTCCATGTGCTTCGGGCCGGTGGCGTCGGCGGTGATATAAGGAAGGTTGATGTTCGCGCTCGTTACGCCGCTAAGATCGCACTTTGCCTTCTCAGCAGCCTCGCGCAGACGCTGCATCGCAACGCGGTCGGTGGAGAGGTCAACGCCGTTACTCTTCTTAAACTCCTCAACGAGGTACTTCATGATCGCCTCGTCGAAGTCGTCGCCGCCGAGGCGGTTGTTGCCGGCGGTTGCGAGAACCTCGATAACGCCGTCGCCGATCTCGAGGATGGATACGTCGAACGTGCCGCCGCCGAGGTCGTAGACCATGATCTTCTGATCCTGCTCCTTGTCAAGTCCGTATGCAAGGGCAGCCGCGGTCGGCTCGTTGATGATGCGCTTTACGTCGAGTCCCGCGATCCTGCCTGCGTCCTTTGTCGCCTGGCGCTGAGCGTCGGTGAAGTACGCGGGAACTGTGATGACTGCCTCGGTGACCTTCTGGCCGAGATAAGCCTCGGCGTCAGCCTTCAGCTTCTGAAGCACCATGGCGCTGATCTCCTGCGGAGTGTAGCTCTTGCCGTCGATGTTTACCTTGTAGTTTGTGCCCATCTCGCGCTTGATGGATGAGATGGTGCGGTCGGGGTTGGTGATCGCCTGGCGCTTTGCTACCTGACCGACCATTCTCTCGCCGTCCTTGGAAAAGGCGACGACGGACGGGGTGGTGCGCGCGCCCTCTACGTTTGCTATGACCTGAGGCTCGCCGCCTTCCATAACGGCGACGCAGCTATTGGTAGTACCGAGATCGATTCCGATGATCTTTGACATGATTTTTTCCTCCTGTATATGAATGTGATTAGTTTACTATACTAAAGCGCCTTAGTTGGCGACTTTGACAACTGAAAATCTGATGACCTTATCTCCGAGGGTAAAGCCCTTCTGGAACTCCTCCGCTATAACGCTCTCCCCGAGAGATTCATCCTCAACGTGCATCACTGCGTTGTGAAGATTCGCGTCGAACTTCTCGCCGACGGCGGGGATCGCCTTGACGCCGAGAGACTCGAAAATGCTCTCAAGCTGTGTCATCGTCAGCTCTACGCCCTTTTTGTATGCGGCGTCCTCTGTTTCCGTCTTGAGCGCGCGCTCAAGGTTATCGTAGACCGGCAGAAGCTTCACTATCGTGTCCGCCTTGACGTCGCGGTAGATCGCCTCGCGCTCGCGCTGGCTGCGCTTGCGGTAGTTATCGTACTCGGCAGCGAGGCGGAGATATTTATCATGCTCCGCGGCATATTTTTCATCAGCCGACGGCGCCTTTTCCTCGACAATCTCGACCTCCGGCGCCTTCTCCTCAGCGGTGTTCTCCGCCGGAGTTTCATTGACCGGTTCCTGCTTTTTCTTATCCTTTGACATCTTTATCTCCTTCACGAAGCATTAGTTTTCCGAAGCCTGCCGGCGGAAGAGAGCCGCCGGAAAGCACCTTGCTGAGACCATCCGCAATAAAACGGAGCTTTGCGGCGATGAGGCTGTAATCCATCCTCGTCGGCCCGACGACGCCGATAACGCCGCGCATTCCGTCGCCCGCGTCGTAGGAGGCGAGGATAACGCTCGTGTCGCGGAGCTCCTCGGCCGCGTTCTCGGCGCCGATCACGACTCTCACGTCGCTCGTATCGTCAATGGAGCCGAGCATATTTACACCGTCGCCGGACAGGTAGCTCATTACTCTGTGCGCCTTGTCGGAATCCTGAAATTCCGGTATTTTCAGCAGGCTCTCGCCGCCTGAAACGACGCCCTGAGAATTGAACGCGCCTCTCAGCGTTTCGGAGAGGAAGCCCGCGATCACGCTCGTAAGCCCCAGCGCATCGCCCGCGCCGCGCTCCGATGATTCGATGAGCAGCGGAGTTATCGCGCTCTCCGCGATACCGGTGAAGCTTGCGTTGAACACCGCTCCGAGCCGCTTTATCAGGCTCTCGTCAAAGCTGAACGGCAGCTTTATAAGCTTGTTTTTAACTGTATTATCCGAGAGAAGTATCACGATTATGAAGCTCGACTGGTCAAGGTAAATGAGGTCGAAGCGCTTTGCCGTGACGAACCTCGCGCCCGTAAATGAAACCGCCGGCAGATGCGTAAGCTCCGCGGCTATCCTTCCGGCATTCTCCGGCGTGAGGTCGGACGCTATGTCCACCTCGTCGGAGCTGAGGTTCTTCGCCTCCATCAGCTCGTTGACGTACTTGCGGTATCCGAGCGATGTCGGAACTCTGCCCGCCGAGGTGTGCGGCTGGGCAAGATACCCGAGGCGCTCAAGCTCCACAAGCTCGCTGCGCACCGTCGCCGAGGAGCATTTAAGCCCGCTCTTCTCAAGCACCAGCTTCGAGCCGACCGGCTCGGCGGACTCGATATATTCCTCGATCACCGTGACGAGTATCGTTTTCTGCCGCGCCGTGAGTTCCATAGTATCTCTCTTCTCAGTTTGTTTAGCACTCTTTCTCCCTGAGTGCTAACATAATGTACCACGAAAGTCAGAGAATGTCAAGGGCAGATTTTTCAAATTTAATATTTGTTCATAAATTAGGGCAAAAAACAAGCCGAGGAAAAATCCTCGGCTTGGGTCGGACTAATTGTGGAGCAAAGATTACTCGGCCTTGACCGGAGTAACGTTGACAGCACGCTGCTTGGCGCTGTCACGGGGATCGGGCTCGGTCTCATAGGTGACCTTCTGACCCTCTGCAAGGGTCTTGTACCCGTCCATGTTGATGGCGGAGAAGTGAACAAAAACGTCACCGGAGCCATCGTCGTTGGAGATGAAGCCGTAGCCCTTCTCCTGGTTGAACCATTTTACAGTACCGTTATTCATTTTTTACCTCCACAGGGTTTTTTACCAAATGTAATAGAATCGCGCGGACTGAAAAACCCGTAGAGCGAATGTTATCTACCTTTGGTACTTTGTTAGTATAAAGACAAAAAGTAAAGTTGTCAATCATAATTTTCATAAAAATCGGAAAAATATTCTAAAAAAACGTACTTTTTTGTACATTTTCGCCGGTATGGCGTTTCATCGCGGCATATTAGTTGCTTCAAACCGGCTTTTTTTTAAAAATCCCGGCAAAATTCAATTTGAAATTATTAGTGCGCTTTAATTATATACATATTAAATAGCGATTATTGTAGTTAGAGTTGCCTAATCAATATAGTTTGTGTTAAAATTAACATGAATAAAAATGTCGGAGGAGCTATGAAAATAGAGGTTTTTGAAACGAAGGAGCGCGTCCTTGCGGATAACGAGAGCGCCGCGCGCGAAACGCGGGCGCTGATGCGTGAGCGCGGAACGCTGCTTATAAATCTTATGGGCTCGCCCGGAGCCGGCAAGACGAGCGTTCTCTCCCGCGTGATCCCGGCGCTCGGCGAATTCAGGATCGGCGTTATGGAGGCTGACGTGGACTCGGACGTGGACGCAAAAACAGTCGCCGCGCTCGGCGCGAGGGTAATTCAGCTCCACACCGGCGGGCTGTGCCACATGGACGCGGATATGACGCGCCGCGGGCTTGACAGAATGGGCATAGACGGGCTCGACGCGGTTTTTCTCGAGAACATCGGAAACCTCGTCTGCCCCGCCGAATTTGAGATCGGCGCAGACCTCAGAATGACGGTGCTCTCCGTTCCGGAGGGCGACGACAAGCCCTTGAAATACCCGCTTATGTTCACGATCGCCGACCTCGTCGCAGTAAACAAGCTCGACACGGCGCCGATCTTCGATTTTGACCTCGCGGCCTTCAAAGCGCGCGTGCTCGCTCTAAACCCGAAGGCTGAGATAATACCGATAAGCGCAAAGACCGGCGAGGGCTGCGCGGAGCTTGCATCTTTCCTCCGCTCGCTCATCGAGAAAAGGAGGCGCGGAGAGTGAAGGTAATAACCCTCAACGCGACAGTGACTGAGTCGAACGACCGCGACGCCGCGAGAGTGAGAGCGCGCATGAAGCGCTCGGGGACGCTGCTTATAAATCTCATGTCGAGCCCCGGAGCCGGGAAAACCACGCTCCTCAGCAGGCTGATCACCGATATGCGCGATGAGCGGATCGGAGTTATGGAGGCGGATATCGACTCGGACGTGGACGCGGAGCGCATTGCCGCGCTCGGCGCGAAAAGCATTCAGGCGCACACCGGCGGAATGTGCCACATGGACGCCGGAATGACAGAGGCGGCGCTCGACGCCCTCGAGGGCGACGAGGGCGACCTCATTTTCCTTGAGAACGTGGGAAATCTTATATGTCCCGCCGAGTACGATACGGGCGCGGGGCTGAATATGATGATACTCTCCGTTCCGGAGGGCGACGACAAGCCGCTCAAATATCCCCTTATGTTCAAAGAGAGCGCCGCTCTCGTTATCAGCAAGCTCGACGCACTGCCCTATTTCGACTTCTCAGTGGAAAAATGCTCCGAGAGAGCTGAAAAGCTGAACCCCGCGATAAAGATTTTCCCCGTAAGCGCAAAGACCGGCGAAGGAATGGAAGAACTTGAAAACTGGCTTAGAGAAAGACTTGCCGATTGGAGGAGGAATTAAATGAAACAGCAGAAAAACCGCATGGTGAACGAGCGAGATTTCGTTCAGGATCCGAATTACGTCGCACCCGACAAGGAGAAAGAGGAGCTTATCCTCAAGCTCGGCACGATGATCACCGACCGCTATCTCGTTAAGTACACTAACTCCATGAAAACCGACGATCCCGAGTACTGGGCGCTCGACGAGGTGCTGACGAAGGAGGAGGCAAAGCTCCTTCTGAGCTTCAAAAAGACCCGCGTGCCCTACGATATCGAGGAGATCGCCAAAATGAACGATATGCCCCTCGACGAGTGCAAAAAGATGGTCGATCACCTCGTCTGGGTCGGCGTGATTGAAACGACGCGCGAAAACGCGGACAAGCATCTCCAGTACAACGTGCCGATCTTCGTTCCCGGCTCCGCCGAGTTTATGATGATGAACGACGAGCTGACGGCTCAGCACCCGAAGCTCGCCACCTTCTTCAACCTTATGACTCAGATGCCGCTCGAGAACGTGACCCCGATGATACCGCTCGGCGGCGCCGGAGTCGGAATGCACGTCATTCCCGTTGAGAAGGCAATCCAGGCGGAGAGCCAGTCCGCCTCGGTCGAGCATATCTCCCACTGGCTCAATAAATACGATAAATACTCCGTCGGTCAGTGCACCTGCCGCAAGCAGCAGCAGATGCGCGGCGAGGGCTCCGGCGAGATAAACGGCGAGTTCTGCATCGGCGTCGGCGATATGGCAGAGTACTGCGTTAACCGCGGCATGGGCCGCTACCTCACTTACGACGAGGTGCTCGAGGTCCTCGAGCGCGCCGAGCGCCACGGCTTTGTGCATCAGGTCACGAACATCGACGGCGAGAATAAGATCGTCGCTATCTGCAACTGCGCTCCCGGCGTGTGCAACGCCCTCAGAACGAGCCAGCTCTACAATACGCCGAATATGTCCCGCTCCGCTTACCGCGCTCACGTTGAGAAAGCGAAGTGCGTAGCCTGCGGAAAGTGCGTAGAGGTCTGCCCCGTCGGCGCGGCGAAGCTCGGCCAGAAGCTCTGCACGAAGCAGGGCGAGATCAAGTATCCCAGGACTCTCCTCCCCGACAACGAAAAGTGGACTGCCGACAACTGGAACGTAAATTACCGCGAGGATGCGAAGATAAACTGCTACGATACCGGCACGGCGCCCTGCAAGACCGCGTGCCCGGCTCACCTCGCCGTTCAGGGTTACGTCAAGATGGCGGCAGAGGGCAGATATATGGAGGCTCTCAAGCTCATTAAGCAGGATAACCCCTTCCCCGCCGTCTGCGGCGCTATCTGCAACCGCCGCTGCGAGGATGCCTGCACGCGCGGAACGATCGACCAGCCGATCGCTATCGACGAGATAAAGAAGTTCATCGCCGCGCAGGAGCTCCACGCCGACAAGCGCTACGTTCCCATCTGCGAGAAGGACGACGGCGGAATGTGGGGACCCGATTACAAGATGGCAGTCATCGGCGCCGGCCCCGCCGGTCTCAGCTGCGCCTACTATCTCCGCACAAGAGGCTACGACGTTACCGTTTTCGAGAAGGCGCACCGCCCCGGCGGTATGCTGACGCTCGGAGTTCCCGGCTTCCGCCTCGAAAAGGACGTTATCGACGCGGAGATCGACGTTCTCCGTGAGATGGGCGTTGAAATCAAGTGCGGCGTCGAGGTTGGCAAGGACGTAACTATCCAGTCCCTCCGCGCCGAGGGCTACAAGGCCTTCTACATAGCAATCGGTCTCCAGGGCGGCCGCAAGGCGGGCGTTCCCGGCGAGGACGCCGAGGGCGTAATGAGCGGCGTTGAGTTCCTCAACAAAGTTAACAGGGACGAGTCCATGAAGCTCAGCGGCGACGTGGTCGTAGTCGGCGGCGGCAACGTCGCGGTAGACGTTGCGAGAAGCGCGCGCAGAGCCGCCTCCGGCAAGGTCACGATGCTCTGCCTCGAGAGCCGCAGCGAGATGCCCGCCGCGCAGGACGAGGTCGCTGAGGCAGAGGAGGAGGACATCGCCGTTATGAACGGCTGGGGCCCGAAGGAGATAATCACCGAGGGCGGCAACGTCAGGAGCATCGTATTCAAAAAGTGCGTTTCCGTATTCGACGAGAGCCGCCGCTTCGCTCCGAAGTACGACGAGAACGAAACCATCACCATCAGCTGCGAGAACGTCCTCATGGCGATCGGTCAGAGCGCCGTCTGGGGCGAGCTTCTCAAGGATACCAAGGTCGAGCTCAAGCCCAACGGCACCGTTAAGTACGATCCTCTCACCTTCGAGACCGGCGAGCGCGACATCTTCGTCGGCGGCGATATCGCCGGCGGCGCGCGCTTCGCTATCGACGCTATTGCCGAGGGCAAAAAGGGCGCCGAGAGTATGCACCGCTCCGTGCATCCCGGTCAGAGCCAGACCATCGCGCGCGACAAGCGCGAGTTTATCGAGCTCGATAAGTCCAACATCGTCGTCGAGTCCTTCGACAACGCAAAGCGTCAGATCCCCGGACACAAGCCCGGCAAGGCAGTCGAGACCTTCAAGGATCTCCGTCTGCCGCTCACCGAGGAGCAGGTCAAGGTCGAGGCTGCCCGCTGCCTCGGCTGCGGCGCTACGGTAGTCGATATAAACCGCTGCATCGGCTGCGGACTCTGCACCACCCGCTGCGAGTTCGACGCGATCCACCTCAGCCGCGATCTTCCCGACGCTTCCAATATGATCCGCTGCGAGGATAAGCTCCCCGTTGTCGCAGGCTACGCCGTAAAGCGTATCGCACGCACGGCGTTCAAGAAAAACAACACCTCGAAGTACGAATAAGTACTAAGCTCCAATAAAAAGGTTTAACCGAGCCGCAGGCAGATTTTTCGTCAGGCGAGGCGCCGACCGCAGAGCATAATGGAAATATATGGTCAAGGGCGGCAACGAAGCATGGCGAAAATATACTGCGGCGAATTAAAGATATTTATCGGAGGTCAGTACAGTAAATGCATGAGATGGGAATAGTGCTGCACCTCGCCAAGACGCTTGACGAGACTGCGGCGGAGGAAAAGCTCACTAAGATCGCCTCTGTTACGCTTCAGGTAGGAGAGGTCAGCGGAATTATGACCGACCTCTTCACAGACGCGTGGAATTACTTCAAGGTGCGCCATCCGATACTCGCGGAGAGCGAGCTTCGGCTCGAGACTCTCCCCGCGGTAACGTGGTGCGACGGCTGCAAAAAGGAGTACCCGACGGTGCAGTATGGCCGCACCTGCCCCTACTGCGGCTCGGGAGAAACGTGGCTTCTGCGCGGAAACGAGTGCGTTATAAAGGAAATCGAAGCCGAGGGCGAAGAAGAAACAGAATGAAGAAGAAACCGAATAAGCAAAGGCTCCGGGTCTTGAATGACCCGGAGCCTAAGACTGTAGACAAAAAGGAACAAGCGTTGGAAAAGGAGGCGGGGTTTTGTGAAGGGGCCGGCCGAGAGGCCC
>JAFPWN010000016.1 GCA_017412765.1 Oscillospiraceae bacterium
CGTTAGCCCCCTTGAGCATATATATCCATTATGCTCTGCGGGGTCTGCCTTGTCTGGCACAATTTCTGCTCAGAATTACAAGTCAGTTTTATATCAAGGATTAGTATGAACTCCTGAGCGGGGGATAATCTCCCGCTTCAATGCGTCGACAAAGTCTCCGCATCGAACATATTTTGCACTCTCAGAGTGCAAAATATGACGCCTGCGGGCCTGTGTGCGACGTGAAGGGGCCTCTTGGCCGGCCCCTTCACAGAACTCCGCCACCTTTATCCAACGCTGTTCTTCTTTGTCTACAGTCTGGAGCGGGGGATAATCTCCCGCTTTACATATTATTTCGGGTGTGATACAATCGTGTAAAAGGGGGTATTCAGATGTTCGATGCAAACGCTTATTACATACGCCTGAAGGATTACGTTGAAGCGATAAAAAAACGCACCTCGTTCAAACCTGAGTGCGCGGTCACGCTCGGAAGCGGGCTCGGTGATTTTGTAAGGAATATGCGCGTGGAGTGCGAAGTCGGCTACTCGGAGCTGCCGGATTTTCCGGTTTCGACCGTTTCCGGACACGCCGGTAAGTTTATCTTCGGTTACCTCGGCGCCGCGCCGGTCGTCGCCATGCAGGGCAGAGTGCACTACTACGAGGGCTACGATATTCACGACGTCGTGCTTCCGACGCGGCTTGTCGGGCTTCTCGGCGCGAAAAGGCTCGTTCTCACTAACGCTGTCGGCTCGATGAATCCCGAGTTCAGACCGGGTCAGTTCGTAGTCCTGCGCGACCATATTTCGAGCTTCGTTCCGAGTCCGCTCGTGGGGCAGAATATCGACGAGCTCGGTCTGCGCTTTACCGATATGACGGCGCTTTACGACAGAGAAATGCGCGAAAAGGCGCTCAAAATCGGTGAAAGCGAGCATATTCCCGTCCACGAGGGAGTGTTCGTGCAGTGTACCGGGCCGCAGTTCGAGACTCCGGCTGAGATAAGAATGTACCGCGCTCTCGGCGCCGACACCGTAGGCATGAGCACCGCGGTCGAGGCTATCGCCGCGCACCACATGGGATTGAGAGTCTGCGCCGTCAACTGCGTGACGAATATGGCGGCGGGCATCGACGCCCACACGCTCACGCACGAGGAGGTCAAGGAGACCGCTGACAGGGTCGCCGGAGATTTCAGTAAGCTCATAATGGGCATAGTTGAATAAAAAATGACCCCGTCCAAAAAAGGATGGGGTCGCTTTTTTGATTGTTCGTTTATCCGCCGTAGTTGTCCGAGTGTACAAACGCGGTATGCTCGTCAAGCGTTGCGAAGAAGTGGTGGACGTGATCCTTGCCGAGCGCGTAATAGTAGTATTTCGTGCTCTCGGGATTAAGCGCCGCCTTGATGCTCGCAATACCCGGGTTTGCGATCGGACCGGGAGTAAGACCCTGATTGCGGTAGGTGTTGTAGGGCGAGTCGATGTCGATGCTCATCTCAACTCCCGCCTCAGCCGCCGCATAGTAGAGCGAAGCGTCGATCTGAAGGTAGTAATTCGTGCCGTTTTTGCCGTCGCGCAGGCGGTTGTAGATGACGGAGGCGATAGTCGCGCGCTCTGCGTCAACTCCGGCTTCCTTCTCAATGAGAGATGCGATGGTTATGATCTCGCGCTGAGTGAAGCCGAGCTCGCTTGCCCTCTGCGTATATTCCTCAGTCCACTTCTTAGTGAAGTTCGAGAGAAGCTTGCCTATGACTCTCGAGGCAGTGTCGCCCATATAGAAGGTGTAGGTGTCGGGGAAGAGATAGCCCTCGAGAGCGTTGTCCGCTCTCGGGATCTCAGCGGAAACGAAATCGTAGTTAAACTCGTCGTTTCTGAGGCTGTTCCACATATCCGCCGCGGCGCAGACGCCCTTTTCGTCGAGCAGCTGGACTATCTGCCGGACGGTGTAGCCCTCCGGGATCGTAACGTTGACCTCGACGCGCTTGCCGTTTTTGAGGTTCATTCCGTAGATGAGCGCGCGGTAATCGTAATCGGTTTTGAGAATGTACGAGCCGGCGCGGATCTTCTCTGCGCCGTTTGAGAAGGAGCAGAAGAGCTTGAAGAGCCACTTGTATTTTATAAGTCCCTCGTCATACAGCAAATTCGCAACGGCGTCCACGTCGGCGACGGTGACGGTCTTTTTGATCTCGTTGCCGTCGTCGTCCTTTTCCGTGCGCTCGACTGTTGAGATAACGGAGGCGGGAACGGTCACCGCGACCTCGCTGCCGTCGCCGCCCAGACCGAGCACGTCCTGCGCCCAGAGCCAGCCGAAGGAGGCGAGCACGATCGAGGCGCACAGTACGAAAATGAAGTACAGAATACCGGAGACAAGTCCGGTGCGCCTGCCGCTTCCGCGCTTCAGGATCTTCTCATCCACGCCGTCATATTCCTCATCGTAGTCGAAATCGACCTCAAAACCCTTCTCGGACTTCGGATCGACCGGCGGCACCTCGTCGTCAAGCGGCGCGGCAGCGGGCTTGTTCGCGCTGCGCGGGCGCTCGCGGAGCTTTTCATTCGGAGCAAGCTCGATGTCCGTTCCGGGGATGACGACGCGCTCTCTTGTTCCCGAGTCGGAGGTCTGAGTGAGCTTTTTGCCCTCGGCGGCGCGCTGAGCGTAAACAGAGGGGCGCGGAGTGAATTTCTCCGGCTCGGGCTTTATCGGCGTGACCTCAGGCCACTCGAAGCTGTCGTCCGCCGTCCTCTGCGGAGCCGGGGTCTCGGGCTTTTTCGCCTCCGGCGCCTTTGCGGGCTTCGGAGGAGCGTATGGATTCACAGCCCTCGGCTTCGGCGCGGCGGGCGCGGGCTCGTCTGCCGAGCTGACGTTCACAAAGGGCTTGAGATCGGTTTCCTCCTCCGAGGAGATGACGTCGCCGTCCTTTGAGAGAAACTCTATCCTGAAGCTTGTCTGCGGTGTGAGATCGAGCTCGTCGTTGTTTTCCTTGTTGTCCATTGTTCCTCCAATCAGGCGTTGTACCAAATCGCGCTTCTGACCTTTTGGGCGGCGTCAGCGCCGCGCAGATATGCGAGGATCGCAAGCCCGAAGTCGCAGGCGGTGCCTGCGGCGCGCGAGGTAATAACGCGGCCGTCAACGATAACCGGCGCCTCCTGCGTCATAGCGGCATTGCAGACCTCGGTTATCTGTCCCTCAACTCCGGGGTAGCAGGTGGCGCGCTTGGAATCAAGTATTCCCGCCCTTGCGAGAACTCTCGGACCCGCGCAGATCGCGCCGACGGGCTTTCCCGCGGCGTAAGCCTTTTTCAGAAGCTCGTTGACCTCGTCGGAGGCGAGAAGATTCGTGACGCCCCTCAGACCGCCGGGGATAACGATAAAATCGCACTTTTCGGCGTCTGTTTCGCTGATCGAACAGTCCGCCTCGACTCTTATGCCGTGGCTGCCGGAAACGACCTTGCCCTTAACGGAGGCGAGGCTGACCTCAACTCCGCCGCGGCGAAGAATATCGGCGGGGGCGAGAGCCTCGATCTCCTCAAAGCCTTCGGCAAGAATTATATAGACCATATTACAGTACCTCCTTGATTATACCCATTATTTCGGAGTGAATACTCTCTATGGAGCGGATAGCGCCGCCCTCGGCGCAGTTAATTACGCGCCAGCCCTCGCTTTTTGCGATCCCGAGCGCACACTCGCGGCAGTGCGCGAGGTAGCTCTCGTCGTTTTCGTGAATATCGCCGCGCGAACCGTCTTTCTCGCGGCGCGACGCCATCAGCGCCTCTGTGACGGCGGTGGGCAGGTCGAGATATATTACAAGATCCGGTTTCGGAAGTCCCAAAAGTCCGTATTCATAGCCGAAAAGCCATTTGAGGTACTCTCCTCGCTCACCGTCCGGCAGCTTCGGCGCCTGATGCACCGCGTTCGAGGTGGTGTAGCGGTCGGTTACGACAAGCCCGCCGCGCCCGTAGAAGCCGCCCCAATCGTCCTTGAAGCTTGCGTACCGGTCTACCGCGAAGAAGCTTCCTGCGGCGTAGGCGTTGACGTCCTCCGGCTTTGAGCCGAAGTCGCCGCGCAGGTACATTCTCACAAGAGCAGAGGATTCCGACTCATAGCGCGGAAATTCAAGGCGCTTGACCTCAAACCCGGACTTCTCAAGCTCTTCTGCAAGGAGCGCCGTCTGCGTTGCCTTGCCCGACCCGTCGGTGCCCTCAATTACTATGAGCTTTCCCACTTAGCTTCTCTCCAATCACCTGAAAGATAAACGCGGGTAGGCGCATGGCGCGACCCCAGCGCTTCGGGTCGGGCCCGATGCGGTAAAGCCACTCGAGATTCAGCTTCTGCCATACCTCCGGCGCGCGCTCGACCGTTCCGGCGTAGACGTCAAGGCTGCCGCCGAGACCTATTGCAAGGCGGGCGGAGAGCTTATCGGCATTGTCCGCCATCCAGTTTTCCTGCTTCGGCGCGCCGAGGCAGACGAGGAGCAGATCGGGATTTTTTGCGTTTATGTCGGCTATGACCTCGCTGTCGTCCTTGAAATAACCGTCGTGACAGCCGACGATAGTCAGCCCGGAATATTTCTCAGCGAGCTTTTCTGCCGCTTTTTCGGCAACGCCGGGCTTTGCTCCGAGAAAATACGCGGTTTTGCCGCTCTTTGCCATGCGCGCCATCAGCTTTTCGGCAAAGTCAGCGCCCGGCACCTTTCCCTTGAGGGGAGTGCCGAGAATTTTTGCGCCGTAGATCACGCCAATCCCGTCCGGTATCGTGAGCGACGCGCCCTGCACGGCTTTGCGGACGCCCTCGTCCTTGCGCGCGAGGTAGCATATCTCCGGATTCGGCGTTACTGCGTACTTGAAGCCGGGCTCGTCCAGAAGCTTTTCCCCTATGTCGAGAGCCTCGTCCATCGTTACGTTGTCAAAATCTATATCGAGCACCCTGATTTTTATGGTATTCACCGCCATTCATAATAATACACGATAACTATACCACAAAACAGCGGCGTTTACAAGTTAAGATAATGTAAATAAAAAAGGGAGCGGAATGATCCGCTCCCGGGTTGGGAATGATCTGATTATTTGCCGAAGTATCTGTCAAGGAGGCCCTTGAAGGCTCTGCCGTGGCGCGCCTCGTCGCGGCCGATCTCATGAACTGCGTCGTGAATGGCGTCGAGGTTGTTCTTCTTCGCGCAGGCGGCGAGATCCTGACGGCCCTGAGTCGCGCCATGCTCAGCGACAGCGCGCCATGCGAGGTTAGCCTTGGTGGAATCGGTCATGTTCGGCTCTATCTCGGTGCCGAGAAGCTCCGCGAACATGGCGGCGTGCTCAGCCTCCTCCCAGGCTGCCTTCTCCCAGTAAGCGCCGATCTCGGGATAGCCCTCGCGGATGGCGATGCGGGCCATGCAGAGATAGAGACCGACCTCAGCGGTCTCGCCCTGGAACATGCTCTTGAGGGAGTCGAGAATGTACTGCTTGTCGGCGTCGGGAACGTCGGGATTGTTCTTGACGGTCTTGTCGTAAACACCGTAAGTGTGCTCGCAGGCGAACTTTACCTCGCTCGTTTCGACCTGCTCAATGAACTTTGAAGCCGGTGCCTTGCAGATGGGGCAGCGCTCGGGAGCCTCGGGACCCTCGGCAACGTAGCCGCAGACGGAACATACCCACTTTTTCATATCTAATACCTCCATAAAGAAATTTATATTTAGTGCTTGTATCATTCATTATAACTAAATTTCCGCATAAAGTAAAGAGAAACTTGCAGACTTGAAAAAAGTGTGGTATCATCATATAACTATGAAAAGATTTGCAGCTTTTACCCTTATTTTGATGGTCGTTTTCGGCGCGCTGTGGCTCGACTCGAACTATCGCCTGGTCACCGAGTCTTTTGCGATAACGAGCTGGAACCTCCCCTTCGAGGCGGACGGACTGCGAATAGTTCACCTCACCGATCTGCACGGCGAGTGGTCAGATTCACTTCTGCGGCAGGTGAGAGAGGCGAAGCCGGATCTGATCGCGATCACCGGCGACATCGTGGACGGAACGAAGGATAACTTCGATACTGAGCGTGGGTACATTCTGATGGCGGTCGGCGAGCTTGCGCGGATCGCGCCGGTGTACTACGTTCCGGGCAACCACGAATGGGCGTCGAGCGATCCGCGCGGACTGTTCAGAGCTGTCGGCGAGGCTGGCGGAACGGTGCTGCGAAACGATTACGTCGTATTTCGCGGCATAGTCATCGCGGGGTGCGACGATCCGAACGGCCCGTCGGATCAGCCTTCGATCGAAGAAACGGTCGGGAGGATAAGGGAAAGAGAGGGCGGAAGATTTATTCTGATGCTCTACCACAGAAACGACCGGCTCACAGCGTGGTCTGACCTCGGCGTGGACTGCGTGCTCTGCGGTCATGCCCACGGCGGCGCCGTGCGCCTTCCGTTCACCGACGGGCTTTACGGCCCGGGGCATAACTGGTTTCCGGAGCACACGAGCGGCGTTTACAGCGAGCGGGATACGGATATGGTCGTTTCACGCGGCATAGGCGGCGCGAAGTACAGACTTTTCAATAATCCGGAGATTATTTCACTGACTCTCAGCATAGAATGATGTATTCTGTGTAAAGGGAGTGATACTGTGGAGCCTGAGATACCCGATATTGACGATCTCATATTCACGGAGCCGTACGACGGCCCGAGCGAACGATAAAGGAGTAGTAACGAATGATAGTCGAATTTGAGGATTATAAGCAGAAGCTCGGCGCCCTTGAGCCGCAGCTCAAGACGCTTCGTGCGGCGATGAAGCTTGACGACGCGGAGACCGAGCTTGCGGCTCTGAACGCGGAGACCGAGCAGGACGGCTTCTGGAACGATATCCAGCGCTCTCAGAAGGTGCAGCAGCGCATAAAGCAGCTTCAGAACAAGATAGCCCGCTTCAAAAAGATCGAGGGCAAGTACGACGATCTTATCACACTCTGCGAGATGGGCATTGAGGAGGACGACGACAGCATCCTCGAGGAGCTTACCGCGGATTTTGACGCCTTTTCCGTCGAGCTCGAGGAGGCGAACCTCTCAACGATGCTCTCCGGCGAGTACGACGCGAACAACGCGATCCTCTCGATCCATCCGGGCGCCGGCGGCACCGAGGCGCAGGACTGGGCGAGTATGCTCTACCGTATGTACACCCGCTGGGCAGAGCGCCGAGGCTTCAAGTACAGCCTCCTCGACTGGCAGGACGGCGACGAGGCCGGCATAAAGAGCGCGACGATCAAGATCGAGGGCGAGAACGCCTACGGATACCTCAAGGGCGAGAACGGCGTCCATCGCCTTGTACGCGTTTCTCCGTTCGACGCGAACTCCCGCCGCCAGACGTCGTTCGCGGCAGTCGAGGTAATGCCCGAGATCACGGACGACAGCGAGATCGAGATCCGCGATGAGGATATCGAGATGCAGGTCTACCGTTCCTCCGGCGCAGGCGGACAGAAGGTCAACAAGACCTCCTCCGCAGTCCGTCTTATCCACAAGCCCACCGGCATAGTGGTATCCTGCCAGACAGAGCGCAGCCAGTTCCAGAACCGCGACAGCTGCATGACGATGCTCAAGGCGCGCCTTGCTGAGATCAAGGAGCGCGAACACCTTGAAAAGATCAGCGATATCAAGGGAGTTCAGATGAAGATCGACTTCGGCTCCGCCATCCGAAGCTACGTTTTCATGCCCTACCAGCTCGTCAAGGACACCAGAACGAGTTTTGAAAACGGCAACATCACCGCAGTAATGGACGGCGACCTCGACGGATTCATCAACGCGTATCTCACGATGAAGGCGCAGGCGTAATACTAATCTCTGATTAAAAGCTTTAACCGAGCGCGCAGAATTTTTTGCGTCATACAAGGCGTCCGGTGCAGATAATACTTTGTGTATTATCAAGCCGGATAACGAAGTATGACGCGAAAAGGGCAAGCGCGAATTGAAGATTTTGATTAG